>NZ_JWMA01000001.1 GCF_000812465.1 Cupriavidus sp. IDO
CGCCGACGAAGCGAAGAAGACGAAGATCATCGAGACCTCCTCGGGCGACTTCTACGGCAAGGGCTACCAGGACGTGCAGAACCGCGTGCCGAAGATCGACAACACCATGCAGGAGCTGGGCTGGAAGCCCGAGGTCAGCATGGAGGATGCGCTGCGCCGGATCTTCGAGGCGTATCGTACGCACGTCGCAGACGCGCGTACGCTGGTCAACCAGGCCTGATTCACTACGCGCCTGCGCGATCGAAGCCTGCCTTGCGTGCCATCACGATGGCCTGTGAGCGGTTCTCGACTTCAAGCTTCGAGAAGATGCTGGTGATGTGGTTGCGCACGGTCTTCTCGCAAAGTGCCAGGTGCGCGGCGATCTGCGCATTGTCGCGGCCCTGCGCGATCAGCTCGACGATATCGCGCTCGCGCCGTGTCAGCGCGGTGAAGGCCGGATCGGCCACCGGCCCGGCAGCGGGCAGGAAGGCCCGGATCTCCTCCAGCCAGCGCTGCCAGGCCGGCTCGTTCTCCAGCAGCAGGTGGTTGCCGCTTTCCAGCGGCACAAAGCGCGCGCCGGGAATTTCGCTGGCCATCAGCCGCCCTTCATCGAAGGGCACGCGTGCATCGCGCACCGCATGCATCACGAGCGTCGGGCATGACACCTGCGGCAGCAGCGGCACCACGTCGATATCGTTGAACACGCGCATAAAGCGCGCGGCATTCATCGGCGACGTCGAAACCCGCTCCAGCTCATTGAACCAGCGGTGCTGCTCGGCCGTTCCGCCCGGAATGAACTGGCTGGTGAAGAACTGGCGGAAGGCAGGGTTCTCCTGGCCCCAGCCCAGTTCGGCCAGCTTGTTCATCAGCTCGGCCTCTTCAAGCAGGCTGGCACTGAGGTGATCACGCTTGAGCCTGCCACGCGCATAGCCGCCGTGCAGGATAAGGTGGCTGACGCGCTCGGGGTGCGCCACGGCATACGCCACGGCGATCGATGCGCCTTGCGAGATACCGAGCAAGGGAAAATGGTCGACCCCGGTCGCGTCTACGATGGTTTCGAGGTCGCGCAACCAGGCGTCGAAGGACAGGTCTTCGATGTCCCGGTCGGACAGGCCGCAGCCGCGCTCGTCATAGCGGATCAGCGTATGCGCACTCGACAGCGCGGCCAGCATGTGACTCCACACCGGGCTGCCAATATCGAACTCCAGATGGCTCATCCAGTTGGCTGCCTTGACGAGCGGCGGGCCGCTTCCGGTGATGGCGTATGCAAGGCGCACGCCCTCCCGGGCAGTGCAAAGGCGGATTTGCTGCTTGAGCATCGGCATTTCGGGTCGCGCGGTGCTGGGACGGCCGGCGGGCGCGGCCATGGCCCTCGGGCCTGGCTTGCCACGTCTGGCGCGCCGCGTGACTAACCTAGCTTAGCAAAGGAATTCCCGCACGGAGGCGGGTTCTCGGGGTAGGACCGGCCGCGGCAATCATCGCGGCCGGCGCGCCCGGCATCATCCGTGCGCCACGCCGGGGCATACGAACGTCATGGCGCACTTGCCTCGCGGCGCGGGCACGGATTCGCCGCGCATGCCGGCGGAACCGACCGGCGCAGCGCAGGCATTACCGGTCGATTCCACTTCGCTTCAACTACGCCGCTGCCGGCATCACGCCGGCGCGGCCGGGCGCCGACAGGCACTCGCCCGCGCCACGCTCATCGCCCTGGCTGCGCGATCCGTCAATGTAGCCATCGCGCGAACTGATGCGACCGCCATCGGCATGCGGATCGGGCTTGCGCATCCTGTCCTGGTAGGGATCAAAGCCACGGACCGCGCACACGGACATGCCCTGGCGCGCGACGACGGGCAGCATGCCGGTCTCGGAATTTGCGCTGCGTGCGCCATCGGTGAGGGGGTCGCGCGGGCCGTTATGGCCCGGTGCGGCAGTTGTCCATGGGGCTTCGCCACGCACACCGGCGTGGGCCATGTTGCTGAGCCCGGCGGCAAGTGCGGCGGCGGCAAGCAAGGTCTTGGCAAGATTCTTACGCATTGTTCTATCTCCAACAGGGGATGCCGGTGGCGTGGCCGTTGCGGCATGACCTCGTACAGGCGATCCGGTGCGGTAAAGCTTCGGCCGCACGGGATCGCCTCTGTACCGTGCAATGCCTTTGCCTGACGCAGACCGACTGCCATCCCATCGTGGCAGTGGCGTTGCGCCCGACTCCTGTGTCAGGTGAGTAGTGACGTGCGGCGCGGAGCGATCCGCGTCAGTGCAGCCATCCGAACAGCGCGAGCAACGGGACCAGCCGTGCCGGACTGCGCCACAGTGCTGCCAGGCGCGCCGACAGGTCGTCGGCGGCCAGCCGCACCGCGGCGTGCCAGGCACCGGAATCCAGTGTCTGGCGACCGCGCAGGGAGCGCGCCAGCGACAGCGCGCGTCCCAGCTCGCGCGCCGGCGCGCCGTGATCGTGATTCAGCTCACGGAGTGAGGCGAGGCACGATTCCCAGTTCGCATGTGAATGGCAAAGGACGTAGAGCAGCAGGAGCGCCGGCGGCAACAACGCCACGCCGGTGCGCGCCACGCGATGACGCAGCATCCGTCGCAGTACCTGTGGCAACGCGCGTCGCAGCAGGCGGGCGCGACGGGCATCGTCGGCAAACCGGCTGGCCTGGCGGGACCACTGCTGCAACGGGCGCATGGCACGGGCTCCTTCTGGAAGAGGACCACCGGGAGGCGGTCCGGGGACAAGCTGAAGGATGCATTGTCTGGCGCGCAGGGGGCCTGGCGCATGAGGCCGGTGTCCCGGATCAGGTCCGGCCGCGGGTGACCTCCCGGGACAAGCGCCCCGGATGCTGGCACAGAGGTGGCGCAATGCCCGCCTGGCGCGGGCGCGGAACGGAACAGGGGAGCTGGCGCGACCGCGGGTGCGGTGACCAGCCATGGCGTGATCGCACTGAGCACGGCCATCCCTGCAGTCTGGCAGGCTCCGCGGGGACGGGGTTGGGGCGACGTCCCGGCACGCAGCCACATACCTTGCCCTGGGCGGCCCGATCCGGGACACGGGCCTCATGCGCTCGCGCGGCAGCGCTGGAATGATTCGCTCACCGTCATCCACAGGACGGGCTACCCCACAGGAGTCTCAATGCAAACCGCCGCCCCCTACCCCATCGATACCCAGCGCTATGCCCGCTGCATCGCCGCATCCCGCCGCATTCGCTGGGACATCGACCGCGACGTGATTCGCGGCCGCAGCTTTGACCTGAGCCACAAGTTCCTGCCCGACGGCCTGTCGCTGGTCGATGAGCTGACCTTCCTGACGCCTGCCGAGCAGCGTTTCCTGAGCCAGGTGCAAGGCCGCACCTACGCCAACATGTTCGGCCTGGTCGAGCGCTTCGTCAGTGCCAAGGTGACGGACCTGAGCCGCGACCACTGTCTCGGCGACCAGACTGCGCTGGAGGCCCTGGTTCGCTTCACCGACGAGGAGCTGAAGCACCAGGAGCTGTTCCGGCGCATCGAGAAGCTGGTGGCCGTGCAAATGCCCGCCGGCTACCACTTCGACGCAATGCCGAATGATGTCGCCGCCTTTGTGCTCAGCAAGCGCAACTGGGCCGTGCTGGCCATGATCTGCCAGCTCGAGCTGTTCTCGCAGGCCCATTACCGCGCCAGCATCAGCACCGCGACCGGCCTGTCGGACCTCTACAAGGACGTGTTCCTGTACCACTGGCGCGAGGAATCGCAGCACGCGATCATGGACGAGCTGGAGTGGCTGCGCGAAGACGCGCGCATCGAGAACTCCGAACGCGACGCCGCGATCGACGACCTGGTCGCGCTGGTGGCCGGCATGGACGAGATCCTGCAGGCACAGGCGAAGGCCGATGCGGGCTACTTCCTGAAGGTGACCGGGAAACAGGAGAACTCGGTCCAGGCGATGGAGATCGAGGCGACCGTGCTCAAGGCGTACCGCTGGACCTACATCGTGACCGGCGTGCTGGAGCCGCGCTTCTGCAAGCTGCTGGGCGATATGGTGAGCGAAGCGCAAATGGCGCGCATCCAGTCCGCAATGGCACCGTTGATGTATGCCATGCCCGCCAGCGGGCAACCCTTGCGGGCGATGGCCGCATAAGGCTTCGGGGGGCCGTGCCGGGCGCAGTGGGGAGGCTGCGCCCGCAAAAGCAAGACCCCCGGGGGATGCCCGGGGGTCTGGAGGAACAGGCTGATACAGGCCCTGCCGCTCAGATCTCGACCTTCGTCCCCAGTTCCACGACCCGGTTGGCCGGAATCTGGAAGAAGTCCGAGGGCTTGGCGCCGTTCTGATGCATCCAGGCAAACAGGCTCTCGCGCCACATCGACATGCCGGGCAGCTTGGACGGAATGACCGATTCGCGCGCGATGAAGAACGAGGTCTCCATCAGTTCGAAGTGCATGCCGAGCTTGCGCTGCGCCAGTTCCAGCACCTTCTGCACGTCGGGTGTTTCCTTGAAGCCATACTCGGACTTGAGGATATAGACGCCACCGCCCAGGTCCTTGCAGGCCACCCGCTGGTCATCGTCCACGTAGGGGATGTCGCGCGTGACGAAGCTGAGGAAGACCACGCGCTCGTGCAGCACGCGGTTGTGCTTGAGGTTATGCAGCAAGGACACCGGCACGGATTCCGTATTGCCGGTCAGGAACACGGCCGTGCCTTCGACGCGGTGCGGCGGGTGCGCCAGCAGGCCGGCAATGAACGGCTCCAGCGGAATGCCATCCTCGAGACTGCGCGCGCGCAGCAGCTTGCGGCCACTGTGCCAGGTCATCAGCAGGAAGAAGGCCGTCCCGCCCATCAACAGCGGGAACCAGCCGCCTTCGGCAATCTTCAGCAGGTTGGCGGAGAAGAACGCCAGATCGACCAGCAGGAAAGACAGCCCGATCAGCGTCACCAGCACCGGGTTCCACTTCCAGACATTGCGCATCACGACTGCCGCCAGGAAGGTGGTGATCACCATCGTGGTGGTCACGGCAATGCCGTATGCGGCGGCCAGGTTGTCGGACTTCTTGAACGCCACCACCACGATCACCACCAGCACCAGCAGGATCCAGTTGATCACCGGCAGGTAGATCTGGCCGATTTCCGCGGCAGACGTATAGCGGATGCGCATGCGCGGCACGAACCCGAGCTGGATGGCCTGGCTGGTCAGCGAGAAGGCTCCCGAAATGACTGCCTGGGATGCAATCACCGTCGCACATGTGGCCAGGAGCACCATCGGCAGCTGGAGCGCCTCGGGCACCATCAGGTAAAAGGGGTTCGCGACATTGGCCGGATTGTTCAGCAGCATCGCGCCCTGGCCGAAGTAGTTGAGCATCAGGCAAGGCATCACCAGCACAAACCACCCGTAGCGGATCGGACGTGCGCCGAAGTGGCCCATGTCCGCATACAGCGCTTCCGCGCCGGTCAGCACCAGGAACACCGAGCCCAGCACGACAAAGGCCTGCAACGAGTGTTCCATCAGGAAGCTGACCGCATAGTGCGGACTGACCGCCATCAGAATCATCGGCGCCTGCACCAGGTGCAACAGGCCAAGTGCGCCAAGTGCGATAAACCACGCCACCATGATGGGCCCGAACAGCTTGCCCACGGTGTGCGTGCCGCTGCGCTGGATGACGAAAAGCGCGCACAGGATAACCAGCGTGATCGGTATGACGAAATGCGACAGGCCCGGCGCCGCGATCTCAAGCCCTTCGACCGCGGACAGCACCGAAATGGCCGGCGTAATCACGGCGTCGCCATAGAACATGCAGGCGCCGAAGATGCCCAGCATCATCAGCAGCTTGGCCATGCGCGAGCGCGGCGCAGCCGTGCGCAACGCCAGCGCCATCAGCGCGAGCACCCCGCCTTCGCCATCGTTATCGGCGCGCATCACGAACAGCACGTACTTGAGCGAGACCACGATGATCATCGCCCAGAACAGCATGGAAATAATGCCGAGCACGGCATCCGGGCTGAACGGAATGCCGTGCTCCTGGCTAAAGCACTCCTTCAGTGCATAAAGCGGGCTGGTTCCGATATCGCCGAAGACGACTCCGATCGCGCCGATAACCAGAGCGCGCGTGCTCGGACTCTCGACAAAGTAATGGCTGGTTGTTGCGGATTGGGCTTGGCTCATGGATCTTGGTCTGATTGACCGGCTCGCGGGCGGTGGATGGCTCTCCGGCGGCTCGGTCCTGACGCAGCGGCTATGCGTCCGCTCCCTTTGTTCTATTGCATTGCACAAACGCGCGCAATTCTAGATGAACTACTGCCAGACGACCACTGGGACGGTGCCACCCGCAGTCTCCGTGACCGTTCAAGCATGGGAGGGAAGTGACGGATGGTCAAGCCCTGGCAGGAAATCCACAAGAATGCCTTGCCGGCAAGCCGGCGTTGCGGGATCGCCACACGAGCGCATATTAAGCCACATTCAGACACCCAGGTATCGATCCAACGCTTCCGGCTTGGCCGCGAGGTCTGCGGCCGGCCCGGTCAGGACGACCCGGCCTTTTTCCAGCACCACGACGCGGTCGGCATGCGCCAGCACCGAGCGGAAGTTCCGGTCGACCACCACCGAGGCGATGCCGGTGCGGCGAACAGTAGCGATCACCTGCCAGATTTCCCGCACAATCCTGGGCGCAAGGCCTTCGGTGGCTTCATCCAGCACCAGGCAATCGGGATTGGTCATCAGCGCGCGGCCGATCGACAGCATCTGCTGCTCGCCGCCGGAAAGCTGCTGGCCGCCATGCGTGAGGCGTTCCTTGAGCCGCGGGAAAAGATCCAGCACGCGGGCTTCGTCCCAGTCATGGCGGCCATTGCAGCCCTTGCGGGCGGCCATGATCAGGTTTTCCCGCACCGACAGGTTGGGGAAGACGCCCCGGCCTTCCGGTACGTAGGCCACACCCAGCCGCGCTACCTCGTAAGGCTGGGCGCGGGAAACGTCGCGCCCAGCGACGCGGATCGCGCCCTGGCGCTGGCGCACGTGGCCGAGCAGCGTGCGCAGCAGCGTGCTCTTGCCCATGCCGTTGCGGCCGAGCAGGCCGACGGTCTCGCCGGCACCCACTTCGAAATCGACATCGCGCAGCACGTGGCTGGAACCGTACCATGCGTTGATGCCGGTGGCCTCGATCATGGGTGCGATCATGCCGGCTCCTCCATGTCCTCTTCCTCGCCCAGGTAAGCGAGCTGGACTTCGCGATTGGCGCGGATCTCGGCCGGGCTGCCCGAGGCGATGACGGTGCCGTTCACCATCACGGTAATGCGGTCGGCAACGGAGAACACCGCGTCCATATCGTGTTCCACCAGCAGGATGGCGTGGCCCTCGCGCAGGCCGCGCAGCAGGTCCAGCATGCGGGCCGACTCCTCCGCGCCCATGCCCGCCAGCGGCTCGTCGAGCAGCAGTGCCACCGGCTGGGTGGCCAGGCACATCGCCACTTCCAGCTGGCGCTTCTGGCCATGCGCGAGCTCGCTCGCCACCCGCCCGGCATGGGCCGCCAGCCCGGCGCGCTCGAGCGCCTCGTCGGCCAGCGCGGTGCTGGTGCGGCAACGCTGCGCGCCCTCCCACAGGCGCCAGGCCCGTTGCGCGCGCGACTGTGCGGCCAGCCGGCAGTTCTCGCGCACGGTCAGCGGCAGGAAGATATTGTTGCGCTGGTAGCTGCGCCCCACCCCGTGGCGCGCCAGCCGCGGCTGCGACCAGCCGGTGACGTCCTGGCCCTGCAGATGCAGGCGCCCGTCCGAGGGCGGCAGCTCGCCCGACAGCATATTGATCAGGGTCGACTTGCCGGCACCGTTGGTGCCGATCACGGCATGGATTTCATGCAGCGCCAGCGACAGGTCCACGCCCGACACGGCGGTCAGGCCGCCGAAGCGGCGCGTCAGCTTACGCGCCTGCAGTACCGGTACGCTCATGCCGCCTCCGTATTGCGACCGCCCTTGGCATCGCTCTCGCCCGCAGGGCCGCCATTATGGATACCCTGCCGCCGCCCACGGCTACGCCGCAGAACTGCCGGCAGGCTGACCAGCCCGCGCGGCAGCAATGCCACTGCGACGATGATGAAGCCGCCCATCAGCAACTGCCAGTGCCTGGTCAATGTGCTGAACCACTCAGCCAGCAGCACAAAGGAAAATGCGCCCAGCACCGCCCCGGCCAAGCTGCCGATGCCGCCCAGGATCACCATCAGCATCGCATTGCCCGACTGGTGCCACGATGCGATCTCCGGATTGACGAAGCCGAACTGGATCGCATACAGGAAGCCGGCCAGCCCCGCCAGTACGCCGCCGACCACAAAAGCACCGAGCTGGTAGCGATACGTGGCATAGCCTGCCGCACGCATGCGCTGCTCGTTATGCCGGATGCCCACCAGCGCGTGGCCGAAGCGCGAGCGCAGCACCAGCGTCAGCAGCGCTACCGTCAGGACCAGGCCCAGCAACACCATCCAGTAGAAATGGGTGGGATCGTTGACCGTCAGCGGATGGTCGCCGGCCACGGCAAACTCGGGCCGGAAATAGATATAGGTGCCATCGCTGCCGCCAGCCAGCCTGGTGTCGTGGAAGACGAAGTACACCATCTGAGCGAATGCCAGCGTCACCATGATGAAATAGACGCCGCGCGTGCGCAGCACCAGCATGCCGACCACCAGCGCCAGCGCCGCGGCCGCGGCCAGCGCGCCCAGCAGCAGCAGCCAGCCGTTGCCGGGACCCGACTCCGGCGCCAGCATCGCGGTGGCGTAGGCCGCGGCGGCAAAATAGGCCGCATGGCCAAGGCTCACCAGCCCGGTGTAACCGATCAGCAGCTGCAGCGAGAGCGCGAAGATGGCCATGATCATGACCTTGCTCAGCAGCTCGATATAGAACTTGTGGCTGTCCGCGGTCAGCAGCAGCGGCAGCCCGGCCAGCACGGCAAAGGTGACCAGCCAGCCGGCGAGCAGCAGCATGGCATGGCGGGAATGCGAAGGCATCGGCGTCGGGTTCATGTCATCCTGCCTTGAACAGTCCCTGGGGCTTCCAGAGCAGGATCACCGCCATCAGCAGGTAGATCAGCACGCCTGCGGCGTCCTGCCAGAACACCTTGCCAAAGGTATCCACGAAGCCCAGCAGCAACGACGCCACCAACGCGCCCTTGACCGAGCCGATCCCGCCGATCACCACCACCACGAAGCAGACGATCAGCACCTGGCCGCCCATGCCCGGATAGACCGACGACACCGGCGCCGCGATCATGCCAGCCAGCACCGCCAGCGCCACGCCCAGCGCAAACACGAAGCGGTACAGCACCGTCACGTTGATGCCCAGCGACTGCACCATCTCGCGGTTGGTGGCGCCGGCGCGGATCATCATGCCCAGGCGCGTGCGCCGGATCACGAAATACATGGCCGCCGCCACCAGCAGGCAGACGGCGGAAATGAACAGCCGGTACACCGGATAGGTCATGTCGTTGCCGATCGGCAGCGCGCTGTCGAGCAAGGCCGGGATCGGCACGCCGTGCACATCGTCGCCGACCAGGAGGCTGCGCAGCTCCTCGAAGACGAGGATCAGGCCGTAGGTCATCAGCACCTGCTGCAGGTGGTCGCGCTCATACAGGTAGCTGAAGAACACCCACTCCAGCACATAGCCGAAGGCCACCGCCAGCACGATGCCCAGCGGGATCGCGATAAACAGGTTGCCGGTCAGGCTGGCCAGCGTGAACGCCAGGTACGCGCCCAGCATGTAGAAGCTGCCGTGGGCAAGATTGATCACGCCCATGATGCCGAAGATCAGCGTCAGGCCGCTTGCCACCAGGAACAGCAGCAAGCCGTACTGCACGCTGTTCAGGCACTGGATCAGGAAGGAGACGATATCCATGCTGCTGCAAGATGACTGCGCCTTGCGTCCGCGAAGGGCCGCGATGACAAGGCGCAGTACCGGGGTCGGGAAAAAGTCAGAGGCGGCAGCCACGCGCCGGATCGGCCAGCGCCTTCACCGCCACGGTACTCACCTTGTTCTCGCGCCCGTCCACCTTGCGCAGATAGAAGTCCTGCACCGGGTTGTGCGCCTTCGACAGCGTGAAGGCGCCGCGCGGGCTGTCGACCTTGGCAGCCTCCATGGCCTTGTAGACGTCGGCCTTGCGGGACATGTCGCCCTTCACGGCAGTGGCGCCCGCGGCCAACAGCTGCGCGGCGTCATAGCCCTGCACGGCATACACGTCCGGCTGCAGCTTGTAGGTCTTGGCGTAGTCCAGGCGGAAGGTCTTGTCGCGCGCATTGGAAAGGCCGTCCGCATAGTGCAGCGTCGTTTCCAGCCCCTGCGCCGCCGTGCCCTGCGCTTCCAGCGTGCCGTCGGTCAGGAAGCCCGAGCCGTACAGCGGGATCTTGTCCTTGAGCCCGGCCGCCGCCCAATCCTTGACGAACTTGACCGCGCCGCCGCCGGCGAAGAAGACGAAGACCGCATCCGGCTTGAGCGAAGCCACTTCCGTGATCAGCGCCTGGAACTCCACGTTCGGGAACGGCAGGCTCAGCTCCTTGACGACCTTGCCGCCCTTGGCCTCGAAGGCTTCCTTGAACCCCTTCACCGACTGCTCGCCGGCCGCGTACTTCCAGGTCAGCGTCACCACCTTCTTCATGCCGCGATCGGCCAGCACGTGGCCCATCGCATAACCCGGCTGCCAGTTCGAGAACGACGAGCGGAAGATGTTCGCGCCGCACAGCGGGCCGGTTGCCTCGTCCACGCCCGCATTGGGAATGATCAGCAGCGTGTTGTTTTCCTTGGCCACCTTGACGATGCCCATCTGCACGCCCGAGTGGACCGTGCCCACCACCACGTCGACCTGGTCGCGCTTGATCAGCTTGGTCGCGTTCTCAGGCGCCTTGGCGGGATCGGACTCGTCGTCGACCTTGAAGTATTCGATGTCGCGCCCGCCCAGCTTGCCGCCCTGCTGCTGCACGTACATGCGGAAGCCGTTCTCGATGGCGGTGCCGAGCGCCGCGTAGGTGCCCGTGTACGGCAGCATGAATCCGACCTTGATCTTTCCGCCCTGGCCGGTCTGCGCCTGGGCGCCTCCCGCGACGGCGAGCACTGCAGCGACGGCAAGGCAGGCAGGCGCCAGCCTGCGCGATGTGAAGCGATGCATGATGTCTCCTGGTGGTCAAAGCCGGTGGCTCGTGAACCGGTTCCGGTGCCCACCCGCAGGCCAGTGTGGCACGGGCGGGACGCGAATTATTTTAGGTATGAAGTATGCGCGTTTATATGCCGAACCGCGGCTTGCGTCAACGCCTCGGGTTGATCCCGATGTGGCGAATGGCCGCACCGCGCGAGTTTAAGCAAGGCGGTTTGCGGGGCATATCGATGGATACCCTCGATCTGCTCCATGGTGCCGTACTCGTCGTCCTCGCCCTGCGCCGCCAGTACTGGGCAACGCAATTGCGGCAGCAAGGGACGCAGGTCCCAGTGGCGGAAGGCCGGATCGAGCCAGATGTCGTTCCAGCCCCAGAAGGCGGAATCCACGTCGTCATGGTGGCGCCCCAGCTTGCTGCGCAGGTCGGTTTCCAGATAGGTCTGGCGGGTGGCAGCAATACTGGTCACCGACAGGTCTTCGACAATGATGTGCGGCGCCAGCACGGTGATGCCGTCCACCGCCTGCGGAAAGCTCGCGGCGTAGATCAGTGCGATCGAGCCGCCGTCGCTGTGCCCGAGCAGCCAGGGGATGCCGCGCGCGCGGCCGGGCCCGATCTCCAGCGCATCGAACAGCGCCGGCAGCGCCTCGCGCGCCTGGCGGTGCATGAAATCGACGCCCCATTTCTCGTCATGCGGCCGCGGCGTGGAACGCCCGTATCCGTAGCGCGAGATCACCAGCCCGCGATAGTCGCCGGCCTCGCAGAAATTGCGCGGAAAGTCGCGCCACAGGCTGATCGAACCCAGCCCTTCATGAAGGAACACCACCAGCGGCCGCTGCGCGCGCTCGGGGCGCAGCCACTGAATTTCAACCTCGATACGCCGAACGTCAAACGTAATCTCCACCAACTCGCTCTGCATGCTCTTCCCGTTCCCTATGCCTTTGCTGAAACTGTCTGCCGCGCCGCTTCCTCGCGCTGACGCAGGCGAAAGCGCTGGATCTTGCCGGTTGCCGTCTTGGGCAGCTCGGCCACGCATTCGATCTGGCGCGGATACTTGTATGGCGCCAGCCGCGATTTGACGAAGGCCTGCAACTCGGCCTCCATGCCTTCATGCCACTGCTGCCCGGGCCGCATCACCACGAAGGCCTTCGGCTTGATCAATTCGTCGGCATCGGCCACGCCAATGACGGCGGCTTCCAGCACCGCCGGATGCTGGGCGAGCGCCGCCTCGACCTCGAACGGCGAGACGTAGATGCCGCCCACCTTGAGCATGTCGTCGCTGCGCCCCGCGTAGGTGAAATAGCCATCGGCGTCGCGCACGTACTTGTCGCCGCTGCGAGTCCACTCGCCCACAAAGGTATCGCGGCTCTTGTCGCGGTTGCACCAGTACATCAGCGCCGCCGACGGCCCCTTGATATAGAGGTCGCCGATCTCGCCATCCGCGCAGGGCTCGCCGCTCTCGTCGAGCAGCTTCAGGTCGTAGCCGGGCACCGGCTTGCCGGTGGTGCCGTAGCGGACTTCGCCGGGCCGGTTCGACAGGAAGATATGGAGCATCTCCGTGGAGCCGATGCCATCCAGGATGTCGCAACCGAAGTGGGCGAGGAAGCGGTCGCCGATATCCCTGGGCAGCGCCTCCCCGGCGGAGGTGCATACACGGAGCGCCACGGACTCGCGAGCAGGCAGGTCGGGCGCGGCCAGCATGCCCGCAAACAGCGTCGGCACGCCGCAGAAGATGGTAGGGCGGTGCCCGGTCAGGCGCCGGAATACCGCGGCAGGCGTGGGACGTTCGGCCATCAGCAGGGTGGTTGCGCCGACCGTCAGCGGGAACGTCAGCGCATTGCCAAGTCCATAGGCAAAGAAAAGCTTGGCCGCCGAGAAGACGATGTCGTCCTCGCGAATGCCGAGCACGCGTTGCGCATACAGGTCGGCGGTATGGAAGAGATTGCCGTGCGTATGCACCGTACCCTTCGGCCGGCCGGTCGAGCCCGACGAATAGAGCCAGAACGCCATGTCGTCCGGGCCGGTGCGCACCGGCTGCGCGGGCGAACGGGTCCGCGCGATCATCGCGCCGACACAGCAGCTGGGCGCGGATTCCGTATACGGCCCCGCCACGATCACCATCGGTGCCAGGCCGCTCTTCCCGATAGCCGCCTTCATCGTCGGCGCCAGCGCTTCCGATACGACCACCGCGCGTGCGCCGCTATGCCCGAGCATGTAGGCGTAATCGTCAACAGTCAGCAGCGTGTTCACAGCCACCGGCACCACGCCGGCCAGCAGGCAACCGAGGAATACCGTGGGGAAATCGATCGTATCCAGCGCGCACAGCAGCAGACGCTCTTCCTGCCTGAATCCCGCATCGCGCAGCGCACCGGCAAAGCGGCGGCTGCGCTCGTCCAGTTCAGCGAAGGTCAGCGTGCCGGCATCGTCGATATAGGCGATCTTGTCGCCCCGCCCTGCGGCAATGTTGCGCGACAGGAGGTCAGCGGCAGCGTTGTACTGGGCTGGCAGTGGCGTGATGTTGCCAGGCGCCGAGGGTGAAAGCGCTGCGCCCGCCGGCGTGCCGGCGGCGGTATTCGGGGGCGTCATGTCTCCACTCCTTGGTGTCGCCCGCCACAGCCTCGGAGGGCCGGCAGCGGTGCGGCGTCAGGCCGGTCGCTCTTGTCTGCCGATGTCCCTCGAGGAAAAGGCATCAGCTTGTCGATGCATTTTATTTCATATCGCCTATTATGCAAGCAGGTAGATGCACTATATGGCACGCGCAGTGCCGCACGCTGCGCCTCCCGTATAATGCCGCCTCCCTGTTGCCGAATACTGGCCGAACTAGCCCACACGCCCGACATGCGCCGCGACCCTGATCCGCAGCTCACATCCGATGCCCCAGCCAATGGCGCGAACGGCACCCCTGGCGAGCGCGACCCCTACCTGACGCAACTGGGCGAGCGCATCCGCTCGCTGCGCGCCTCGCGCGGCATGTCGCGCAAGGACCTCGCCCGTGGCGCCGGCGTCTCGGAACGCTACCTGGCCAACCTCGAGACAGGGACCGGCAATGCCTCGGTGCTGCTGCTGCGCCAGGTTGCGCATGCGCTGGACGTGCCGCTGCCGGTGGTGCTGGCGGAAGTCGACGGCCTGAACGGGCAGCAGGCAACCGAATTCGCGCAGATGGTGCAGTGGCTGGCGCAACTGCCGGCCACGGAGCTTGGGCGCGTGCGCGAAGCCTGCCGCCACGCGCTGGCGCCGGCCGAGTCGCGCGATGCCCGCCATCGCCGCATCGCGCTGATCGGCCTGCGCGGCGCGGGCAAATCCACGCTGGGCCGTGCGCTCGCGGCGGCGCAGGATCTGCCTTTCGTCGAACTGAATAACGTGATCGAGCAGGAAGCCGGCGCCAGCCTGTCGGAAATCCACTCGCTCTACGGCCAGGCCGCCTACCGCCGCTACGAAATGCGCGCACTGGAGCGCGTCCTGCGCGAGCACGACGACATGGTGCTGGCCACCCCCGGCAGCCTGGTATCCGAGCCCGCCACCTTCAACCTGCTGCTGTCGCGCTGCTACACGGTGTGGGTCAAGACCTCGCCCGAAGAGCACATGGCACGCGTGGTTGCCCAGGGCGACATGCGTCCGATGGAAGGCAACCGCGAGGCCATGACCGACCTGCGCCGTATCCTGCAGGCACGCGCACCGCTTTATGCCCGTGCCGACGTATCGATCGACACCAGCGGCCAGGATGCCAATACTTCCCTGCAGGCGCTGCGCGCCCAGCTTCTTCTGATCGGCGCCTGAACAGGCGGCTCGCGGCCTCCGCGTGACACGGAGGGATCAGGAGGGATTGCGCCGCCCCGTCCTGTGCACTATATTTCACTAAAAGCCGCAAGGCACTATAGTGCATCAAGGAGACAGTTATGTCCGCGCCGGCCCCCACGCAGGAACCCGTCACTTTCGAGCGCCACCCCGACAACTATCGCCACTGGAAACTGAGCTTCAACGGCCCGGTTGCCACGCTGAGCATGGATGTCGACGAAGAAGGCGGACTGCGCCCGGGCTACGCGCTGAAACTGAATTCCTATGACCTGGGCGTCGATATCGAACTGCACGACGCCCTGCAGCGCATCCGCTTCGAGCATCCGGAAGTGCGCACGGTGGTCATTACCAGTGCGCGTGACCGCATCTTCTGCTCGGGCGCCAACATCTTTATGCTCGGCCAGTCCTCGCATGCCTGGAAGGTGAACTTCTGCAAGTTCACCAACGAGACCCGCAACGGCATCGAGGACGCCAGCCGTCACTCCGGCCTGAAGTTCATTGCCGCCTGCAACGGCACCACCGCCGGCGGCGGCTATGAGCTGGCGCTGGCCTGCGACGAGATCGTGCTGGTGGACGACCGCTCCTCCGCCGTGAGCCTGCCGGAGGTGCCGCTGCTGGGCGTGCTGCCCGGGACCGGCGGCCTGACCCGCGTGACCGACAAGCGGCATGTGCGCCGCGACCATGCCGATATCTTCTGCACCACCACCGAAGGCGTGCGCGGCCAGCGCGCCAGGGACTGGAAGCTGGTCGACGAAGTGGTCAAGCCGGCGCGCTTTGCCGAATACGTCGCCGGGCGCGCCGCGGCGTTGGCCGCAGGCAGCGACCGTCCGCACGGCCATCACGGCATCGAACTCACGCCACTGTCGCGCACCGTTGAACCCGACGGCTATCGCTACGAGACCGTGCGCGTGCACCTTGACCGCGCCGCCCGCAAGGCCACGCTGACAGTGTTCGGGCCGGACCGCCACCAGCCCGCCGACCTGGCCGGCGCGGTCACGGCCGGCGCGCAGTGGTGGCCACTGAAGATGGCGCGCGAACTCGACGATGCCATCCTCACGCTGCGCACCAACCATCTGGACATCGGCATGTGGGTCATCAAGACCGACGGCGACCCCACCGCCGTGCTGGCCGCCGATGCCCTGCTGGAAGCGCACGCGAGCCACTGGTTCGTGCGCGAAACCATCGGCATGCTGCGGCGAACGCTGGCACGGCTGGACGTGTCGTCGCGCAGCCTGTTCGCGCTGATCGAGCCGGATTCCTGCTTCGCCGGAACACTGCTCGAACTGGCGCTGGCGGCGGACCGCAGCTACATGCTCCACCTGCCCGATGCGCCCGACGATGCTCCGCGAGTCTTCCTCTCCCCGACCAACTTCGGCCGCTACCCGATGCCGAACGGCCTGACCCGGCTGGCGGCGCGCTTCTATGGCGACGAGAAGGCGATCGAAGCCGCGCGTGAACATGTCGGCGCGCCGCTGGACGCCCTCAGCGCCGACTCGCTCGGGCTGATCACGGCCGCGCCCGACGACATGGACTGGGAAGACGAAATCCGCATCGCCATGGAAGAGCGCGCGAGCCTGTCGCCGGACGCGCTTACCGGCCTGGAGGCCAACCTGCGCTTCGGCGGCGCCGAAACCATGGAAACCCGCATCTTCGGCCGGCTCACCGCCTGGCAGAACTGGATCTTCCAGCGGCCCAACGCGGTGGGCGAAAACGGTGCGCTCAAGGTATTCGGCACCGGCAACAAGGCCCGCTTCGACTGGGACCGGGTCTGACCCCGGCCGCCGCACACGTCGCACAAAATTCGAGGAGATACGCGTGAGCATCGACTACAGCCAGAAGATCCCCAACAACGTCAACCTCTCCGACGACCGCGCCCTGCAACGCGCGCTCGAACACTGGCAGCCGGCCTTCCTGGACTGGTGGCGCGACATGGGGCCAGAGGGTTCGAACAATTTCGACGTCTACCTGCGCACCGCGACCTCGGTCGATCCGTCTGGCTGGGCGCATTTCGATTACGTCAAGATGCCCGACTACCGCTGGGGCATTTTCCTGCAGCCCGCCGATGCCGAGCGCAAGATCCATTTCGGCGAACACAAGGGCGAGGCCGCCTGGCAGGAAGTGCCGGGCGAGCATCGCGCCAACCTGCGCCGCATCATCGTCACGCAGGGCGATACCGAGCCGGCGTCGGTCGAGCAGCAGCGCCACCTTGGCCTGACCTGCCCGTCGCTCTACGACCTGCGCAACCTGTTCCAGGTCAACGTGGAGGAAGGCCGCCACCTGTGGGCCATGGTGTACCTGCTGCACCGCCATTTTGGCCGCGACGGCCGCGAGGAAGCCGAAGCCCTGCTGGAGCGCCGTTCCGGCGACGAGGACAATCCGCGCATCCTGGGCGCCTTCAACGAGCGCACGCCGGACTGGCTGTCGTTCTTCATGTTCACGTACTTCACCGACCGCGACGGCAAGTTCCAGCTGTGCGCGCTGGCCGAATCCGGATTCGATCCGCTCGCACGCACCACGCGCTTTATGCTGACCGAGGAAGCCCATCATATGTTCGTGGGCGAATCAGGCGTGTCGCGCGTGATCCAGCGCACCTGCGAAGTCATGCGCGAGCGCGGCATCCAGGATCCGGCCGATTTGCGCGCCGCCGGCGTGATCGACCTGGAGACCATCCAGCGCTACCTGAACTTCCACTACAGCGTCACCATCGACCTGTTCGGCGCCGACCAGTCATCCAATGCCGCCACGTTCTACAGCGCCGGGCTCAAGGGCCGCTTCGAGGAAGGCAAGCGCAGCGACGACCATATGCTCAAGGGCGACGTCTATCGCGTGCTGGAAGTGCAGGACGGCAAGCTCGGCGAGCGCGAGGCGCCGATGCTCAACGCGCTGAACGAAGTGCTGCGCGACGACTACATCCGCGATTCGGTGGGCGGCGTGTCGCGCTGGAACAAGGTCATCGAGAAGGCCGGCATTCCGTTCCGGCTCACGGTGCCGCACAAGGCGTTCAACCGCAGGATCGGTACTCTGTCCAATGTACGTGTATCGCCGACTGGCGAGCTGGTGTCAGAGGCGGAATGGCAGGCCAACGAGCGCAACTGGCTGGCCACCGCCGAAGACCGCGCCTTCGTGGCATCGCTGATGGGCCGCGTGGTGGAGCCCGGGAAGTACGCCAACTGGATTGCGCCGCCGGCGGTGGGCATCAACCGTCAGCCCATGGACTTCGAGTACGTACGTTTTAATTAAGAGACACTATCAAAACGATTCTGGCGTCGTTGCGCGGCCTTGCCGTACCAATTAGTACTGTCTGCGGCCGCGCCCTTGCAGGGCGCGCATTGCGCTGGCAGGCGCATGCCGTTCCGCAGGCTGATCGCTTTGCGATCCGAAACCCCTGCTACACCTTAGCCAGAACCGCTTCGCTTCGCTTTGATAGCGTCTCCGCTAAATGGAGACGCGCGGAGACACGACATGGGCGCCCCCGAAATCATCAAGCAGCACCTGATCGACCCGGAAATCTGCATTCGCTGCAACACCTGCGAAGACACCTGCCCGATCGACGCCATCACTCACGACGACCGCAACTACGTCGTGAAGGCCGATGTCTGCAACGGCTGCAACGCCTGCCTGTCGCCCTGCCCGACCGGCGCCATCGACAACTGGCGCACCATGCTCAAGGGGCAGGCGTATCCGATCGGGGAACAACTGTTGTGGGACGAACTCCCGGCGGAAGTGCCGCTGCCGGAGGCCG
This sequence comes from Cupriavidus sp. IDO, assembly GCF_000812465.1. GTDB lineage: Bacteria > Pseudomonadota > Gammaproteobacteria > Burkholderiales > Burkholderiaceae > Cupriavidus. Next base: position 18,593 of record NZ_JWMA01000001.1, read on the forward strand.
CGCTCGACGCCGCCGATGCAGCAAAGGATGATGCTGCCGCCGCGGCAGCGGGCGAAGGCGTCGCTGCGGTACAGGCGGTGGAAACCAGCCGGCACACGTCGTCCAGGGCGCCGTGGTCCGCCGCGCATCCGTATGTGAACCTGCATGGCGTGCGCGCGCCGGTCAGGGCGACCGTGGCCGGCAACTACCGGCTGACCGCCGAAGATGCCTCGAGCGATATCCACCATATCGTGCTGGACTTCGGCACGCAGTTCTTCCCGGTGCTCGAAGGCCAGGCCATCGGCATCGTGCCGCCTAGCACAGATGCCGCCGGCAAGCCGCACTACATCCGCCTGTATTCGATCGCCAGCCCGCGCGACGGCGAGCGGCCGGGCTACAACAACCTCGCGCTGACGGTGAAGCGCGTCGAAGAGGATCACGACGGGCGCCCGGTGCTCGGCGTGGCATCGAATTTCCTGTGCGACCTCGCCAAGGGCGACGAAGTGCAGGTGGTGGGTCCGTTCGGCAGCACCTTCCTGATGCCCAACCACCGCGAAGCCAGCATCATGATGATCTGCACCGGCACCGGTTCGGCGCCGATGCGCGCCATGACCGAACGCATGCGCCGCAATATAGAGCACTTCGGCGGGCGTCGCATGCTGTTCTTCGGCGCCCGCAACGCGCAGGAGCTGCCCTACTTCGGCCCGCTGCTGAAGCTGCCCAGGGACTTCCTCGACATCCATTTCGCCTTCTCCCGCGACCCGGCCACGCCGCGGCGCTATGTGCAGGACGCCATCCGCGAGGCCGCCGCGGCCGTTTCCACCCTGCTCGACGACCCCAACGGCCACGTCTATATCTGCGGGCTGAAAGGGATGGAGGAAGGTGTGCTGGCGGCGTTTGACGAGGTATGCACTGGCAGCGGGCGGTCATGGCCAGCGCTGGAAGCCGCCATGAAAGCGGAGGGCCGCCTCCATATCGAAACGTACTGACTCTCCTTCGAGCGGCCCACTTCAGACCGGCAGGCCCTTGGCACGCAGCATGACATTCCAGTGTTGAAGCGCAAAGACTCGAACGGACCGATTCCGTAAAGGCCGGCGAGATTGGTGCAGGGAATCTTTCGCTTTTGCGCGCGGTCAGGTGCGCGCGCCAGTAGCGTTAGCGGGCGAAGCATTCCGAATCCGGACACTCACTCGAGCTTGATATTCGCTCCCGGATCAGCGCGCCCCACATCTGATGCTCGGTGCGGATGTACTCCCCGAACTGCCTGGGCGTTCCACCCATGGGCATGCTGCCCTCGTTCGCCAGTTCAGGTACGTTCGACGACGCTTCTGCTTGTCGTTCCCGCCTTCGCGGGAACGACAATGGTTGTTGTCACGCTCGCGAATTATGGAAAGCTCAATAGTAATGGCCAGCGCTCCATGCAGTGGCTGCATCGTCAGTGTCGTAGCCAGCAAGCACATTGAGCATCTTGGCCGCGTCAGTCACGGTTCTTGCCATGGGGCCAGCCGCGTCCTGAACGCTCGAGTACGGAATGATCCCTGCGCGGCTGACCAAGCCCACCGTTGGCCGAATGCCGACGATGCTGTTCGCCGACGCAGGGGAACGAATTGAGTTGACCGTGTCGGTTCCAACGCCGAGCATCGCGTAGTTGGCGGCCAGACCCGCGCCCGTACCACCGCTCGATCCTCCTGGCGTCTGAGTTAGGTCATAGGGGTTTCGCGTCTGCCCTCCAAGCGAACTGCACATCCTTAGCCCCTCTGCGATTACTGCGGCGGCAAGGCGGTTCTTGCCCGCGTGGGAGTGGGAGAACCCGGGCAACACCTTCGGCCTGGGCCTGCGCCACAAGTTCTAGTTGCGACCTCGGCGCCTCCCCGTCGAGGCGCCGACCGGACCACCTTCGCCTCTCCAAAAAAATACTTCCACAATCATATGTTTATGCCTAAACTATGTGGAACAACAACGAGCGCGTGGCGACGATCGCGCGAAACAGGTTCCCAGGCGGCTTCTCCGGTTCCATATCCGCCACCCATCAGGAGACAGACAATGACCCCAGCTGGCAGCGCTCAGCCCTGGCATTCCACTTCTCGTGCGACCTATACGGTACTTTTCGTATGCTTTCTTGCGATTCTCTTTGAAGGCTATGACGTCGGCGTCATGGGAGCGGTACTGCCCGCGCTCGCCGACGACCGCAACTGGAGCCTGACGCCGCTGGAACTCGGTGCCCTCAGCAGCTATGCCCTCGTCGGCATGTTCTTTGGCGCCTTCCTGATCGGCACGCTGAGCGAGATGATCGGCCGCCGCCGCATGCTGCTGCTCTGCGTTTCCTTGTTCTCGCTGACCATGCTGGGTGCGTCCTACGCGCCGACGCCCGCCATCTTCGGCGTCTTGCGCTTTATGGGCGGGCTCGGCCTCGGCGGCGTCATTCCGGTCGCCGCCGCATTGACCATCGAGTACTCGCCGCCGCATCGCCGCAGCTTCAACTATGGGTTGATGTACTCGGGGTATTCGGTCGGCATTCTTTGCGCAGCCCTGATCGCGATGTGGCTGTTGCCGAATCTTGGCTGGCGTGGCGTGATTGGCCTGGGTGCCGTGCCCATGGTGTTAATACCGCTAATGGCGTGGCTGCTCCCCGAGTCGCTGGAGTACCTGGTGGGGCAAGGTCGGATCGATGAAGCGCAGGCATTGGCCGATCGCACTGGTCATGGCCGGCTGCCGTCACAATCCCGGCCCGCCAACAGCGCCGCCCGCGCCACCTGGCGCGACGTGATGTCTAGCATGTTCTCCCGCAACCAACTACGCGCGACAGCGTGCTTCTGGATCGCACTGTTCTTCGGCTTGCTGCTCGTCTACGGCCTCAATACGTGGCTGCCGACCATCATGCGCAAGAATGGCTACGACCTCGGCTCAAGCCTTTCCTTCCTGGTTATCTTCAGCCTTGCTTCCGCGGTGGGCGGTCTCTTCCTTGGCAGCGCGGCGGACAGAATGGGCGCACGTGGCACCGTCGCGCTCTTCTACCTGATCGGCGCTCTCGCCATCGGCGCGCTGATGTTCCGCAGTTCCGTTGCCGTCAACTACCTCCTGGTCGCGCTGGCAGGCGTGGGCAGCGTCTCGGCATCCCTGATTCTTACCGGCTACCTGGCCGGTTACTACCCGGCACACGCACGGGCCGCGGCAACTGGATGGGCCCTGAGCTTCGCGCGATTCGGCGCCATGAGCGGCCCGCTCGTCGGCGGCTACGTGGCCGGCTCAGGCCTGAGTTTCGGCTGGAACTTCATCACGTTCTCCATTGCCGGCCTTGCCGCTGCGCTGGCGGTGGCGCTGCTGCCATCGGCACGGCAACCAGTCGTCGTGGCCCGCGCAGGCCAGCAAAGCAACGCATAAATCGCCTGAGGAGGGACTTCGGCTTCCACGAAAGCCGTCCCCGTGATCTCGAGCTCCGTGCATATATATGATTATGGAAATGTTTCTGCTTAAACTATATTCGTCTCACCCCAACGTGAGCGTCAGGAAGAAAAGCCATGGCTGAGCGTTCGTTTGTCGAAGAAGTCAAGAAGTTGCGCCTGGGTTCCGGCGAGGTATTCAGCGGCGAAGGCATCCTCGCGGTCACCAAGGCGCTGCTGGAATCCGGCGTCGCCTACGTGGCCGGCTACCAGGGCTCGCCGATCTCGCACCTGATGGACGTGCTGGCCGATGCGCAGGACATCCTTGCCGAGCATGGCATCCGCTTCGAGAACAGCGCGAGTGAAGCCACCGCGGCCGCGTCGCTGGCGGCCTCGGTCAACTACCCGCTGCGCGGCGCGGTCACGTTCAAGGCTACCGTCGGCACCAACGTGGCCTCTGACGCGCTCGCCAACCTGGCTTCGGGCGGGGTCACCGGCGGCGCGCTGATCATCGTCGGCGAAGACTATGGCGAAGGTTCCTCGATCATGCAGGAGCGCAGCCACGCGTTCGCGATGAAGTCGCAGATGTGGCTGCTCGATCCGCGCCCCAACCTGCCGTGCATCGTGCAGGCGGTGAAGGACGGCTTCGACTTGTCCGAAGCCTCCAATACGCCGGTGATGCTCCAGCTGCGCGTGCGCTCGTGCCACGTACATGGCCAGTTCGTCGCTTCCGACAACCGCCGCAGCCGCTTCTCGATCCAGGACGCGCTGGACCATCCCACGCGCGACCTCAGCCGCATCGTGCTGCCCCCGGCGAGCTTCGTGCACGAGCACGAGAAGATCAAACAGCGCTGGCCCGCCGCCGTGAAGTTCATCGAGGAACGCCAGCTCAATGAGTTCTTCCAGGGCGAGATGGATGACATCGGCATCGCCGTGCAGGGCGGCAGCTACAACACGCTGATCCGCGCACTGGAGCGGCTCGGCCTGGCCGACGTGTTCGGCGAGTCGAAGATCCCCCTGTACGTGATGAACGTGGCCTATCCGCTGATCGATTCGGAGTGGGAACGCTTCTGCGCGGGCAAGCGCGCCGTGCTGGTGCTGGAAGAAGGCCAGCCCAACTTTATCGAGCAGAACGCCGCCAACATCCTGCGCATGGCAGGCACCACCGCGACGCTGCATGGCAAGGACCTGCTGCCGCTGGCTGGCGAGTACAACACCGCGACCGTGCTCAAGGGCCTGCGCGCGTTCCTCGAGCAGTACGGCAAGATCGAGCCGCTGCCGGAACCTAAGCCTGCACGCAAAGTGATCCCCCTGGTGCAGGCGCCCGCCGCCACCGTCGACGCCGTGGCCGCCGAGGTGCTGGAACCGCAGAAGCTGCTTGACGAGAGCGTGCATGCGCGCCCGCCCGGCTTCTGCACCGGCTGCCCGGAGCGCCCGATCTTTACCGCGATGAAGCTGGTCGAGCGCGAGATCGGCGAGCACCACGTGAGTGCCGACATCGGCTGCCACCTGTTCTCGATCCTGCCGCCGTTCAACCTGGGCAACACCACCATGGGCTATGGCCTGGGCAGCGCCAGCGCCGCGGCCCTGAACGCGCCCGGCGGCAAGCGGGCCATTTCCGTGATGGGCGACGGCGGCTTCTGGCATAACGGCCTGACCAGCGGCATCGCCAACGCGGTGTTCAACAAGAGCGACAACCTGACCATCGTGGTCGACAACAGCTACACGTCGGCCACCGGCGGGCAGGACATCCTGTCCTCGACCGCGCTGAACGACACCCGCAGCACCGGCCACGCCATCGAGGACGCGGTCAAGGGCGTAGGCGTCAAGTGGGTGCGCACCATCCGCCGCACTTATGACCTGAAGGCGATGAAGGCCACCCTCAAGGAAGCGCTGACCACCGGCGCCAAGGGCCCCAAGGTGCTGATCGCGCAGAGCGAATGCATGCTGAACAAGCAGCGACGCGAGAAACCGAAGACGCGCAAGGCGATCGCCGACGGCCAGCGCGTGGTGCGCGAGCGCTTTGGCGTGGATTCGGATACCTGCACCGGCGATCACTCGTGCATCCGGCTGTCCGGCTGCCCTTCGCTGACGATCAAGCCCAACCCGGACCCGTTGCGCACCGACCCGGTCGCCGCCGTGCTCGACAGCTGCGTGGGCTGCGGTCTGTGTGGCGAGGTCTCGCATGCAGCGGTGCTGTGCCCGTCTTTCTACCGCGCACAGATCGTCACCAACCCGACCCGTATCGACAAGCTGCGCCAGCGCCTGCGCGACAGCGTGATCGGCTTCCTGCAGCGCCGCGATGCCGCGCGCCGCACCCGCCTTGCATTCTGAACACCAAGCCTCGAGAGGTTCAATCGTGAACGCACCCAACAACCTCAGCGCCAAGCCGATCAAAGTCGCCATCCTAGCCATGGGCGGCGAAGGCGGCGGCGTGCTGGCCGACTGGATCGTGGATCTGGGCGAGCACAACGGCTATATCGCGCAAACCACGTCGGTGCCCGGCGTGGCGCAGCGCACCGGCGCCACCATCTACTACGTCGAGCTGTTCCCGCGCGATCTGGCCGAGCAGGCCGGACGCCAGCCGGTGCTGGCGCTGATGCCCACTCCTGGCGATGTCGATGTGGTACTCGCCTCGGAACTGATGGAAGCCGGCCGCGCAGTGCAGCGCGGACTGGTGACGCCGGATCGCACCACGCTGGTGTCTTCCACGCACCGCGTGTACTCCATCGCAGAGAAATCCGCGATGGGCGATGGCCGCGTCGACAGCAATGAGCTGATCGCCCATGCCGGCAAGGCCGCCAAACGCTTTGTACGCTTCGACATGGCACAGGCCGCCGAAGCCAGCGGCAGCGTCATCAGCGCCGTGCTGTTCGGCGCGCTGGCTGGCACCGGCGTGCTGCCGTTCAGCCGCGCGCAGTTCGAAGCCACGATCGAGCGCGGCGGCGTGGGCGTGAAGCCCAGCCTGCGCGCTTTTGGCGCGGCGTTCGCCACCGCCGAGGCCGCCGAGACGCCCGCCGCGGAAGCTGCAAAGCCGCTGGGCGAACTCAAGCCTCAGGATCCCGGGGTTGCGCGGTTGCTGCAGCGCGCGCGCACCGAACAGCCGGCCGGGAACTGGCCCGTGGTGGTAGAAGGCGTGCGCCGCATGATCGACTACCAGGACGTGGCCTACGCCGGCCTGTACCTGGATCGGCTGGCGGCCGTACGCCGGGCCGTCGGCAACGACGACGTCGCGCTGCTGCGCGAAACCGCGCGTCACCTGGCGCTGTGGATGTCGTACGAGGACACCATTCGCGTGGCCGACCTCAAGACCCGCGACTCGCGCTTCGCCCGGGTACGGGGCGAGGTGCGCGCCAGCGACAAGCAGCTGCTGGCGATCAACGAGTTCATGCACCCGCGCCTGGAAGAAATCTGCGAGACGCTGCCGGCCGGACTCGGCCGCTGGCTGATGCAGCCGCATTTCGTGCATCGCCTGGTGCGCCGTTTCACCACCTCTGGCCGCGTGGTCACCACCAGCTCGCTGCGCGGCTACCTGATGCTGTGGGCGGTCTCGCGCCTGCGCGGCATCCGCCGCAGCACGCTGCGCTATGCACTCGAAACCGAGCGCATCGAAGGCTGGCTGGCCCAGGTGCTGGCCGCCGCGCGCCTCAATCCGGCGCTGGCGCTGGAAGTGGTGCAGTGCCAGCGGCTGGTGAAGGGCTACAGCGACACCCATGTGCGCGGCCTGACCAACTACCAGACCCTGATGAACGCCGTAATGCGCGCCGGTGCCCGCCTGGCCCCGGCCACGCTGCGCGAGTTGCGCGAGGCCGCGCTGGCCGACGAGCACGGCAAGAAGCTGAAGGAAGCCCTCGCCCGCCACGCGCTGGCGTGATCACTCGCAAACCCAGGAACCGCAGACCATGAGCCCTACGCATACCTTCCGGCGCCAGCACAAGATCCATTTCTCGGAATGCGACCCGGCCGGCATCGTCTTCTACCCGCAGTACTTCGTGCTGTTCAACGACCTCATCGAACGCTGGGTCGACACCCTGTTGCCGGACGGCTACCACGGCGTGATCGGCGCGCGCCGGCTGGGCATGCCGACCGTGCACCTGGAGGTGGACTTCAAGGCGATCAGCCGCTTTGGCGACCAGGTCTGGCTGGAGCTGGAAGTGGTGCGCCTGGGGGGCAAGTCGATCACGCTGGCCTGGCGCTGCACCGGCGCAGACGGCGAGCTGCGCATGGCGGCCACGCAGACCATCGTGATGACTTCGCTGGACACGCACCAGGCGATTCCGGTACCCGATGACCTGCGGGCCGCCATCGAACACGGCCCTGTCCCCGCAGACCGGCCTTTTCCCGAAATCACCGTCTGAATGCCGACGGACCCGCTGCGCGGGTTCCGAGGGCTCCGGTAGTAACCTGATTGGAAGCAGCCATGAACATTGTATGTATCGGCGGTGGCCCCGCCGGCTTGTATTTCGGCCTGTTGATGAAACTCCAGGATCCCGCCAACAAGGTCGTGGTGGTCGAGCGCAACCGTCCCTATGACACCTTCGGTTGGGGCGTGGTGTTCTCCGACGCCACCATGGACAACCTGCGCGAGGCTGACCCGGTCTCGGCCGAGACCATCGGCGATGCGTTCAACCGCTGGGACGATGTCGAAGTCCACTTCAAGGGCCGCGCGGTGCGCAGCGGCGGGCACGGCTTCATCGGCATCGGCCGCAAGAAGCTGCTGAACATCCTGCAGGCGCGCTGCGAGGAAGTCGGGGTGGAACTGGTGTTCGAGAACTACGTCGAGGACGACCAGGCCATCGCGCGCAAGTACAACGCCGACCTGGTGCTGGCTTCCGACGGCCTCAACAGCGTGGTGCGCAAGCGCTATGCCGACACCTTCCGCCCCGACATCGACACGCGCAACTGCCGCTTTGTCTGGCTGGGCACGAAAAAGGTGTTCGACGCCTTCAACTTCATCTTCGTGCCGACCGAGCATGGCTGGTTCCAGGCACATGCCTACCGTTTCGAGGACGGCACCTCGACCTTCATCGTCGAGACCCCGGAAGAAACCTGGAAGGCCGCCGGCATCGACCAGATGAGCCAGGAAGAAGGCATCGCGTACTGCGAGAAGCTGTTCGCCCCGTACCTGGACGGCAACCCGCTGATCAGCAACGCCGGCCACCTGCGCGGCTCGGCGATCTGGATCCAGTTCCCGCGCGTGATCTGCGAGAAGTGGGTGCACTGGAACAACCTGAGCGGCGACAGCGGCCTGGAGAAGAAGGTGCCCGTGGTGTTGATGGGCGATGCCGCGCACACCGCGCACTTCTCGATCGGCTCCGGCACCAAGCTGGCGCTGGAAGATGCCATTGAGCTGGCGCGCACCCTCCGGAACATCGACGGCTCGCTGGAAGATGCACTGAAGCACTATGAAGCCGTGCGCTCGGTGGAAGTGCTCAAGATCCAGAACGCCGCGCGCAACTCGACCGAATGGTTCGAAAACGTCAGGCGCTATGAAGACCTCGAGCCCGAGCAGTTCGCCTACTCGCTGCTGACCCGCTCGCAGCGCATTTCGCACGAGAACCTGCGTGTGCGCGACAAGGCCTGGCTGGAAGGCTACGAATCGTGGCTGGCCGAACGCGCCGGCACGGATGCCGCCGCCGTACCGCCGATGCTGACGCCGTACACCGTGCGCGGCGTGGAACTGAAGAACCGTGTGGTGGTATCGCCCACCGCCATGTACTCGTGCCAGATGGGCGTGCCGGGCAATTTCCACATGGTGCACCTTGGCAGCCGCGCACTGGGTGGTGCCGGCCTGGTGATGGTGGAAATGACGGCGGTGTCGCCGGAGGGCCGCATCACGCAGGGTTGCCCGGGCCTGTGGAATGACCAGCAGGCAGCGGCATTCGCCGGCATCGTCGGCTTCGTGCATGAGCACACCAGCGCGCGCATCGGCGTGCAGATCGGCCACGCCGGCCGCCGCGGCTCGACCCAGCTGGGCTGGGAGCAGATGGACCACCCGCTGGCGGAAGGCAACTGGCCGCTGATCTCGGCCTCCGAGCTGCCATACCTGCCGGGCGTCTCGCAGACGCCGCGCGCCATGACCCGCGAGGACATGGACCGCGTGCGCGAGGACTTCGTCGCCGCCACCCGGCGTGCGGCCGCCGCCGGCTTTGACTGGCTGGAGCTGCAGGCCGGCCACGGCTACCTGCTGTCGAACTTCCTCTCGCCTGTGACCAACCAGCGCGGCGACGAATACGGCGGCTCGCTGGAAAACCGCATGGCCTTCCCGCTGGAAGTGCTGCGCGCGGTGCGCGCGGCATGGCCGCAGGACAAGCCGGTGTCGGTGCGTATTTCCGCCACTGACTGGGTCGAAGGCGGCAACAGCGCCGACGATGCAGTGGCGATGGCGCGCCTGTTCAAGGAAGCCGGCGCCGACATGATCGACTGCTCCTCCGGCGAAGTCTCGCCCGAGCAGAAGCCGGTGTACGGCCGGATGTTCCAGACGCCGTTCGCCGACCGCGTGCGCAACGAGGCCGGCGTGCCGACCATCGCCGTGGGCGCGATCACCGAAGCCGACCACGTCAACGGGATCATCGCCTCCGGCCGCGCCGACTTGTGCGCGCTGTCGCGCCCGCACCTGGCCGACCCGGCCTGGCTGCTGCGCGAAACGGCGCAACTGGGTTTCCGCCGCGTGGAATGGCCAAAGCAGTACCTGTTCGCCAAGGACCAGCTGGAGCGCAATATCAAGCGCGCCGCGGCCTGATGGTTTCTCCCCTCTCTTGCAAGTAGGAGGGGGGAAAGCACTCCTGAGAGGAAGACTATGTCCAATACCTCATATGACACCTACCGCGAGAACGTAGCCGGCCGCGCCGACGTGGAAGACACGCCCGAGCTGGTCGCCTACTACAAGGAGCTCGACGCGCTCAAGACCGGCGCGCTCTGGACCGTCGCCAACAAGATCGAGCCGTGGCAGCCGAAGTCCGAATCGGTGCCGGTGCTATGGCGCTACCGCGACCTGCGTGACCACGTGCTGCGTTCGGTCGAGCTGGTGACGCCTGAGAAAGCCGGCCGCCGCGTGATCTACCTGAACAACCCGGGCCGCCAGGACGTTTCGGCAGCGGTGGGCTGGCTCTATTCGGGCCTGCAGGTGATGCATCCAGGCGAAGCCGCGTCCGCGCACGCACACTCGTCCTCGGCGCTGCGCTTCATCATGGAAGGCAGCGGCGCCTACACCATCGTCGACGGCCACAAGATGACGCTGAACGCCAACGACTTCGTGCTCACGCCCAACGGCACCTGGCACGAGCATGGCGTGGCGGCTGAAGGCACCACCTGCATCTGGCAGGACGGCCTGGACATTCCGCTGGTCAACGCGATGGAAGCCGGCTTCTACGCCGTGCACCCGGACCTGCAGCAGGCTGTCACGCATCCGGTGGACGACATGCCGGCGATCTGGGGCGGCAAGGGCCTGCGCCCGCACGAGGGCAACTGGAGCAAGCCGTATTCGCCGCTGTACAAGTACGAATGGGCGCCGACCTACGAGGCGCTGGCGCGCCACAGCAAGGTCACCGATGGCAGCCCGTTCGACGGCGTGCTGATGCACTACGTCAACCCGGTCACCGGCGGCCCAGTGATGCCGACCATCGGCGCCAGCATGCAGCTGTTGCGTCCGGGCGAAGCCACCAAGGCCCACCGCCACACCGGCAGCTTTATCTACCAGGTAGCCAAGGGCAGTGGCTATTCGGTCATCAATGGCCAGCGCTTCGACTGGACCGAGCGCGACATCTTCTGCGTGCCGTCGTGGGCCTTCCATGAGCACGCGAACGCGTCGGCCAGCGATGACGCCGTCCTGTTCTGTTTCAACGACTTGCCGGTGATGCATTCGCTGGGCCTGTACCGCGAGCAAGCCCTGGCAGAGAACGGCGGGCATCAGGTGGTCCTTTAAACCTCAGCAGTACCTGTTTTCCAAGTTATGCAGCCGCACCCATTGCGGCCTTTTCCGGAGTTATCAAACCATGCGTCTCGTAACCTATCGCGCTGAAGTCGCTGCCGCCGCCCGCCTGGGCGCCATCGTCGACGGCAATGTCGTGGACCTCGCCCGCTTCGGCGCCGCCGTCGGCGTGGCGATTCCCTCCACCATGCTCGAGTTCATCGACCTGGGCCCCGAGGCGGTCCGCGCGACCGGCGCGCTGCTGAACGAATATCGCGGCAAGCTCCCGTTCGGCGTGGCCGTGCCGGCTTCCAACGTCAAGCTGCTGGCGCCGATCCCGCGCCCGCGCAAGAACATCTGGGGCATCGGCCTGAACTACGTCGAGCACGTCGCCGAATCCAGCCGCAGCCTGGACACCTCGAAGGAGCTGCCCAAGGAGCCGGTGATCTTCTCCAAGCCGCCCACCACCGTGATCGGCCCGGGCGACGCCATCGAGCACAACAAAGAGATCACCCAGCAGATGGACTGGGAAGTCGAGCTGGCCGTCATCATCGGCACGCGCGGCAAGGGCGTGAAGGAAGCCGACGCGCTGAACTATGTGTTCGGCTACAGCGTGATGATCGACATCTCGGCGCGCGACTGCCGCCGCGCCGGCCAGTGGATCTATTCCAAGGGCCAGGACACCTATGCCCCGTTCGGCCCGGTCATCGTCACCGCCGACGAGATTCCCGACCCGCACACGCTGGACCTGTCGCTGACCGTCAACGGCGTGACCAAGCAGAGCTCCAACACCCGCCACATGTTGTTCAAGGTGCCGGCGCTGATCGCGGACATCAGCAAGGGCATGGCGCTGGAACCCGGCGACATCATCGCCACTGGCACGCCGGACGGCGTGGGCGCTGGCCGCACCCCGCAGGAATGGCTGTGGCCGGGCGACACCGTGGTGGCCACGGTGGAAGGCATCGGCGAACTGCGCCACCCGGTGGTGGCTGTCTAAATCCCGTCCTCCCCGCGCAAGCGGGGAGGACCGCTTCAAGCGAGGCACACACATGCTCAACCTGCCCAAGTTCAAGGCCGCTGCCGTCCAGGCGGCCCCCGTCTTCCTGGATGCCGACGCGACCGTCGACAAGGTCTGCCGCCTGATCAGGGAAGCCGCCGGCAACGGCGCGAAGCTGGTCGCCTTTCCGGAAGTGTTCGTGGCCGGCTACCCGTACTGGAGCTGGCTGACCAACCCGGTCGACGCCAGCCCCTGGTTCGAGAAGCTGGTCAAGGCTTCGATCGAGATCCCCGGCCCGGAAATCCGCAAGATCGCGCAGGCCGCGCAGGTCAATCACATCAACGTGATCGTTGGCGTCAACGAGCGCAGCCGCACCGGCATCGGCACCCTCTTCAATACGCTGGTGACCATCAGCGACGAAGGCCGCATCCTGGGCCGCCACCGCAAGCTGGTGCCGACCTGGGCCGAGAAGCTGACCTGGGCCAACGGCGACGCCTCGGCGCTGCGCGTGCACCAGACCAGCGTCGGCCCGCTCGGCTCGCTGGCCTGCGGCGAGAACACCAACACGCTGGCGCGCTTCTCGCTGCTGTCGCAGGGCGAGCTGATGCACGTGGCCAGCTATATCGCGCTACCGGTGGCGCCGGCCGACTACGACATGGCCGAGGCCATCAAGGTGCGCGCCGCCGCCCACTGCTTCGAGGGCAAGGTGTTCACCGCGGTGTCGTGCTCGACGGTTTCGGAAGAGATCATCGAAGCGATGAGCCCGCTGAATCCCAAGGCACGCGAACTGCTGTCGCGCCGCAACAGCGCCTTCTCCGGCTTCCTCGGCCCGGATGGCCGCGTGATCGGCGAGCCGCTGATCGATACCGAAGGCATCGTCTACGCCGACATCGACCTGTCGCGCGGCATCCAGCCGCGCCAGATGCACGACATCACCGGCCACTACAACCGCTTCGACGTGTTCGACCTGCGCGTGAACCGCCGCCCGCTGCAGCCGGCGCAGTTCCTCGACGGCATCGCCCAGCAACCCGACCTCGACGCCGAGGACGCTGAACTCAACGCATTCGACCTGACCGAGACCAAGTAATGCAGTCCCCGATCTTTACCCCGCAGAAGCCCATTCGCATCGGCCAGATCGTGCCGTCGTCCAATACCACGATGGAGACGGAGATCCCCGCCATGCTCCGCGCGCGCGAACTCGACTTCGCCGAGCGCTTCACCTTCCACTCCAGCCGCATGCGCATGAAGAAGGTGGTGAAGGAAGAGCTGGAAGCCATGGACCGCGACAGCGACCGCTGCGCCATCGAACTCTCCGACGCGCGCGTCGACGTGCTGGGCTACGCCTGCCTGGTGGCCATCATGAGCATGGGCAAGGGCTATCACCGCGTCTCGGAAGCGCGCCTGACCCAGCGCACCGTGGAGAACGGCAACCCCGCGCCGGTTGTGACCAGCGCCGGCGCGCTGGTGGACGGCCTGCGCGCGATGGGCGCCAAACGCGTGTCGGTGGTGTGCCCGTACATGAAGCCGCTGACCAAAATGGTAGTCGAGTACATCGAGAGCGAAGGCGTGGAGGTGAAGGACTATTGCGCGCTGGAAATCCCCGACAACCTGCAGGTCGCCGCGCAGGATCCGGCGAATCTGCTGGAGATCTACAAACGCATCGACACCACCGGCGTTGATGCCATCGTGCTGTCGGCCTGCGTGCAGATGCAGTCGCTGCCGTCGATCCAGAAGGTCCAGGACGAGTCGGGCATCCCGACGGTATCGGCCGCCGTGGCCACCACCTGGCAGATGCTGCGCAAGCTGGACCTGCGCACCGAGGTCGCCGGTTGCGGCGAGCTGCTGAGCGGCAAGTACTGAGCGCCAGCCCACGCTTTCGTCGTCCCTGCCCGTGCGGGGACGACGCTTTGCACACGCATATGGACGACATTCACTTCTACGAGCCCACGCGCGGCCACGGGCTGCGGCATGATCCGCTGGCCGCCATTGTGGGCCCGCGCCCGATCGGCTGGATTTCGACGGTGGACAAGGCCGGGCGCGCCAACCTGGCGCCCTACGCATTCTTCAACGTTTTCAACTACACGCCGCCGGTGGTGGCGTTCTCCAGCGTCGGCTACAAGGACACCGTGCGCAACGTCGAGGACAACGGCGACTTTGTCTGGAACCTGGTGACGCGCCCGCTGGCCGAGCGCATGAACATGACCAGCGCCGGCGTGGCGCCCGAAGTCGACGAATTCGGCCTGGCGGGCCTGACGCCGGCACCGTCGCGGCTGGTGTCCGTGCCCCGCGTGCAGGAAAGCCCCGTATCGTTCGAATGCCGCGCGACCAAAGTCATGCAACTGAACCAGGCCGACGGCGCCATGCTCGAGACGTGGATGGTGCTGGGCGAGGTCGTCGGAGTGCATATCGACCGCGCCTACGTACAGGACGGTGTCTATGACACCGCCGCCGCACGCCCCATCCTGCGCGGTGGCGGCCCGGCCGACTACTACGAGGTCAGCAAATCGACGCTGTTCCAGATGCGCCGGCCGGCCTGAGGCGCGAAGCTGGGTTCAGTTCTGGCCTCAGTTGGCTGGGCGGTGCAGGTGGATCAGCCGCTTCAGCGTGGCGCGCAATTCGTCGGCCTTCTTCTTGCCGAGCGGCGCCAGCACGTGGTCCTCGTGGGCCCGGGCCTGTGCGATCAGGCTGGAGGTCAGCTTCTGCCCGCGCGGCGTGATGCGCACTAGCGTGATGCGCCGGTCGGTCTCGTGCGGAATGCGCTTGACGTAGCCCTGCGCCTCCATGCGGTCGAGCAGGCGCGTCACGGTGGGCTGCTTGGTCACCGATATCTGCGCCAGCTCTCCGATGCTGATTGGCTTGCCGCCGGACAGCGTAGACAGGACGCGCCAGTCTGAGATGGTGAAACCATTGGCTTGCACGATCACGTGGAATTCCCCCGAAATCAGCTGGCTGGCCTGGGCCAGAAGGGCCGGGGTGTAGTTGTCGACGAATTCGTCGTCGGCGGTGTCGATGGGCTGGTTCATGCGGTCCGGTGTTCGGGAAGCGGCCTCGTCGGCCGCGCGACGGGCAGAACATACCACGGCGGGAGAGTTCGTCCACGGCAAGGCAGGCCTGGCAGCCGTCTTGGCGTGCGCAATAAGTTTAGGTATAAAGTAACTGATTGCGCGGCTCCCTGGCTTCGCAGGCGAGCCAGACACGCTGCAATCCTGCAGGAGTGAGACGATGCAGACCGCCCCCCAGTCACCCGCCGACATAACGTCTTCTCCGGCGAGTGACGACAACTGCGCGCCACGAGGCATGCTGGCGAACTACCCCTCCTTTCGCTCCGAGGATGTGAAGGAGGCCCAGGGCAAGATCGCTGCGGTCTTTTGCCCGCATGAGCTGCGCGTGGTTGGTGCATTACAGCAATTGCACGTTCAGCACAATCTGGTGCGGCTGCATGAGACCGCCATCAACTTCCTTGCCTATGGCGCCCATGTAGAGATCGACCCTGGCTGCCTAGAGCACTTCTATCTCGCCCAGATCCCGGTTGCGGGCCATGCCGAAATCAAGTGTGGCTCGCAGGAGATACTTTCCGACGTCCGCACAGCCAGCCTGCTGAGTCCAGACACCCCAACCCGAATGCACTGGCACGAGGATTGTGCGCAAGTCTTGCTCTGGATCCAGAAGGAAGCCATCGAGCAACGTTTCGCATTGCTGACCGGGCGCGATCCCAGCGGCCCCCTTTCATTCGATCCGGCGCTGCCCCAGCACGCTGGGCTCTCGAGTCCATGGAGCCAGGCCGTACTCGACCTTACCAAGAATATCGACCAGCACGGCACCAACTGGCTCCAGTTTCCGGCCGCGGTGGCGTCGATGGAGGACTACCTGCTGCGGACGCTGCTGCTGCTTCAACCGCACACCCACACCTATCTCCTTGCGCGCAGCGCCGAGCCCGCCAGGCCACGTCATATGCAGCGGGTGATAGATTATGTCCGCGCGAATGCCGACACACCGCTGACTGTCGCCGACCTGGCGCAAGTCGCCTGCGTGAGCATCCGGGCGCTGGAAGAAGGCTTTCGCCGCCATCTCAATACGACGCCGTTAGTCTATCTGCGGGACGCCAGACTGGACTGCGTCCGGCAAGCGTTGATTGCTGCCGCCGGAGCGGAGCAGGCCTCCATCACGGATATTGCATATCGCTTTGGCTTCACGCATCTCGGCCGGTTTGCGGCGTACTACAAGAAGCGCTTCGGCGTTTCTCCGTCGGCGACCCTGCGCAGGGGTGCAGCGGAGCGCCATGGCAACGATGCCGGGCATTGAAAATCAGCGGGCTCTCCAGACCTCGCAATACCTCTGCGGCATCGACCCGTTTCACTGACTTGCAGTCGTTGATAAAACAACGCCACCCCGCGCTCGCGGGTGTACGGATACCTGCACGCCCGGCCATCCGGCAAGGCTGCCGCCCCACCCTTTCCTGACTCCACCGCCCCCTTTTCCCGGTCCGCCGGCGACGGCTCGTTATCTGGATATTGGCCGGCGGATTGCGGATAGCAGCGTCATCACCGTTACACCAAACTACGTTGCACATGGCTACATGCGAGCCAATACAACAAGTGGAGACGGACATGCAAGGAATCGAAGGCAAGACGGCGATTGTCACCGGTGGCGCGACTATGATTGGCGAGGCCGTGGTATCGGCCCTGGTCTCGGCTGGCGCCAACGTCGTTGTCGTCGACATCGACCAGCAAGGCGGCCGCAATGTTGCCGAGCGGCATCCGGAGCGCTGCCGCTATGTGGCCGTTGACGTGACCAGCGATGCCGACATCGCTGCCTGTATCGCCGACACCATGGAGACCTTCCGTGGCATCGACCTGCTCGTCAACTGCGCCTGCACCTACGTGGATAACGGTGCCGATTCCACACGCGAGCAGTGGCTGGAGTCCTACAACGTCAATGTCGTCGGCGCGGCGATGATGCTGAAGGCGTGCGTGCCGGAGATGAAAAAGCGCGGCGGCGGAGCGGTCGTCAACTTTGCCTCGATCTCCGCGGGCGTGGCGCAGTCGGGGCGCTGGCTGTACCCGATTACCAAGGCAGCGATGCAGCAATTTACACGTAGCGCCGCATTGGATCTAGCCCCGGACAACATTCGAGTCAACTCCGTCTCGCCGGGCTGGACGTGGTCCTCCGTCATCAGCGCGCTGAGCGGCGGCGACAGGGCGAAAGCCGACGGTATCGCCGCAGATTTCCACCCACTCGGCCGGCTCGGCAAGCCAGAAGAAGTCGCGCAAGTGGTTCGCTTCCTCCTGTCAGATGCTTCCGCCTTTGTTACCGGCGCCGACTATGCATGTGACGGCGGATACGGCGCCCTCGGTCCCGAGGGTCGGCAAGCAGCCATCAACCGGCTGACGGCATAAACCGGCCGGTGATTCTGGGCGACCTCGGTTCGCCCGGCACGAAGTTAATTGCACGCAAGACAATCCCACAGGAGAGACACATGATCCCCCATTCCATCGACAAGATCACGCCGCGCAAAATTGCGATTGTTGGCGCGGGTCAGGCAGGACTATTGCTCGGGTGCGGCCTGCTGGATCAAGGCTACGAGGTCGCGCTAGTGACAAACCGCACCGCTGACGAGGTATGGAGCGGCAAAGTGATGTCGTCCCAGTGCATCTTCGACCAGGCACTCCAGATCGAGCGCAATTTCCGGATGAATCAATGGGAAAGGCAGTGCCCCACGGTGGACGGCATCGGCCTGACCATCCCTACCGACGACGGCGAGGGCGAAATTGCCATCCACTGGCGCGCCCGCCTGAATGCCTACGCCCAGTCTGTCGATCAACGTGTAAAGATGCCAGGCTGGATGGCGGAGTTCGAAAGCCGTGGCGGCATTCTGCGTATCGAAAATGTCGAGATTCCCCAGCTTGAAGCCCTGGCCGAAAGTCATGATCTTGTTCTCCTGGCCGGTGGCAAGGGAGAGATCGTCAATCTGCTGACACGCAATGATGCACGCTCGCCTGTTCGTCACCCCCAACGCCAGTTGGCACTGGCTTACGTGACGGGCATGCAGCGCAGTGGCCCGTTTGAGTGCGTCAACTTTAATCTGATTCCCGGCATCGGCGAGTACTTTGTCTTCCCGGCCCTCACCACCCAGGGCAGTTGCGAAACTCAAGCCTGCGACATCATGGTCTTCGAAGCCATTCCTGGCGGCCCGATGGACCGCTGGGCAGACGTCAAGTCCGCCGATCAGCATCTGGATGTCTGCCTGGGCATCCTGCGCGACTACCTGCCGTGGGAAAGCGAGCGCTGTGCCAATGTACGACTCACCGATGCCAACGGGATCCTGAGCGGGCGCGTCACCCCGACCGTGCGCAACCCTACCCTTTCCCTGCCTTCCGGCCGGCTTGTAATGGGGCTCGGCGACGCGGTCATGGTCAACGACCCGATCACCGGCCAGGGCTCGAACAACGCCACCAAGGGCGCCCTGCACTATTTCGAGGCCATCCTGCGCCATGGGGACAAGCCCTTCGATAAGGCATGGATGCAGCAGACCTTCGACGGCCTTTACGAAGGCTATGCCGAACCGGTCATCCGTTGGACAAATTCCCTGCTGTTCCCGCCGCCAGACCACATCGTCAAACTGCTGGCCACAGCGCAACACGCGCCGCGCATCGCCCAGCGCATCGCCAACGGATTCAACGATCCGCGCGACTATGGCAGCTACTGGTTCAACGAGGAAGCCACCGAGGCCTGGATCGCTGAAGAGTCGCAGTCCAAGGCCGCCTGAGGCAAGAAAAGTCACCCACACGAAAGCAAGCAATCTGCTCACCGCGCAACGGTTGAGCAGGCGACAGGAGACAACAATGACCGACGCTCGCGAATTTCGGAATGCCCTCGGCCGCTTTGCCACGGGCGTAACCATCGTCACAACGCGCACCCCCGACGGAGAACCCTGGGGCGTGACCGTGAATAGTTTCAGCTCGGTATCGCTGGAGCCTCGCCTGGTTCTGTGGAGCCTCGCCAAGAAGTCCTACAGCCTCGAGGCATTCCAGAAGACCGGGAGTTTCGTGATCCACGTCCTGGCAGCCGACCAGGAACATGTCTCCAACCGCTTCGCACGAGGCGCGGAAGGCAAGTTTTCGGGCGTCCCCTGCACGGATGGCCTCGATGGCTCGCCGGTCCTGTCAGGTTGCGCAGCGGTATTCCAATGCCGCAACACGCATCAGTATGACGGCGGCGATCACATCATCTTCCTGGGCGAGGTCCGGCACTTTGACACATCGAATCGGGAATCCCTGCTCTTCTACAAGGGAAACTACGCGCGTACCGCCAACGCTCTTACGGAGCTGTCAGAGCTGATCCGCACCGAATACGTCGCCGCGACCTAATACCGGTACCGCACACGGCAATCCGTCCAAAGGAAGCTGGCCAACGCCGCGCCCGAACGTATTTGCCCGCCTCTCTTATCCTTGCCCCCGGGATACTCCAATGAGTACGTATGACGCCGTCATTGTCGGCAGTGGTATCAATTCGCTCGTCTGCGCTGCGGTTCTAGCCAGACGCGGCAAGCGTGTCTGCGTGCTGGAACGCAATAGCACGCTGGGCGGATGCATTCGCACGGAGGCCCTGAATGCACCGGGCTATCTCCACGACACGTTGTCCACGGCACATCCGCTGTTTGTCACGTCGCCAGGCTACGCGGAGCTGAAGGATGAACTTCATCAGGCAGGACTCAGCTACCGCAATAACAGTACGCCCACTGGCGTACTGTTGCCCGATAACCGTTCGCTGATTCTGAGCACGTCCCGTGAGCGCAATGTCAGCACCTTCAATACGCTGGCAAGCGGCGACGGTGATGCCTTCCAGTCCGCCATGCAAGAGGTCGAGCAAAACGCCGGCCTGGTGTTCTCGCTGCTTGGCAACGAACTGTGGAGTGCCGGTGTTGCAAAGACCGTGGCCGGCCGCCTGTGGAAACAAGGCGTGCATGACACCGTCGCCTTCTTTTCCCCTGCCCTGATGAGTTGCCGCAGCTGGCTGGAGACCCGGGTCAAATCCGACCTGGTCCAGGCGCTGCTCGCGCCTTGGGTACTGCATACAGGCCTTGGCCCGGAAAGCGCCATGTCTGCCTTGATGGGAAAAGTCGTCGCCTTCACGCTGGAGGCGGTTGGCCTGCCTATCGTCCAAGGCGGCAATGCCCGTACTGTCGACGCCTTTCGCAGAGTCATCGAGAGCCGGGGTGGTGCTTTCCACGTTAATGCCGACGTCGAGGACATCCTGGTCGAGGGCGGCTCGGCGCGCGGCGTAAGGACGCGGGACAACCGCGTTTTCATGGGCAAGGAGATCATCTGCAACGTCACGCCCGGCCAGCTTTACGGAAAGCTGCTGGCCGCCAAGCACGTTCCCCCTGGCCTACGTCAGCAGGCAGCCGAGTACCGCTACGGCAAGGGGAACATGCAGATCCATTTGGCGCTGTCCGCCCCTCCGGACTGGCCCCAAGAACATCTGCGCGATGTCATCTACCTGCACCTTACCTCGGGGCTGGACGGTGTCTCCAGGGCAGTCAGCGAAGCAGAGCGAGGCCTGCTTCCAGCCGAAGGCACGATTTGCGTTGCCCAGCCTTGCGCTGTTGACCCTTCCAGAAGCCCGGCCGGAGGCTGGGTGCTCTGGATTCAGGTTCCGGAGTGTCCGCGTCAAGTCAAGGGCGATGCGCTTGGAGAGATCGCTGTTCCCGCGGATGGTCGCTGGACCGCCGAACTCCGTGAGCGCTACGCCGACCGGATTATCGATCGCATTGCCCGCCAGGTTCCAGATCTCAAAGCGAGCGTCGTCGGGCGTACGGTCATCTCCCCGGCGGATCTTGAGTCGATGAACGTCAACCTCGTCGGCGGTGATCCCTATTCCGGTGAATGCAGCATCGACCAGTTCATGTTCTGGCGTCCGGTCCCTGGCGTCAAGGATCACGCTACCCCGGTTAAACATCTGCACCACATCGGCGCCTCGACCCATCCAGGACCCGGTCTTGGCGGTACCTCCGGTTACCACGTCGCAAATGCGCTCGCAAAGAAACGGGCGAAATCTAACTCATAAGTGAAGCAACCACAGGAGACAACAACCATGAGCAACAGCCTCGCCCACTTTGCAGCAGACCTGCTGTCCGGCCGCATCCGCGTGGTGGATCTGACGCAGACCTTGAGTTCTGAATTTCCGACCATCTCGCTGCCTCCGGAGATGGGCCAGACCTGGCCCTTCCGGCAAGAAACTATCTCGCGCTACGACGATCGCGGACCGAACTGGTACTGGAATAACTTCTCCTGCGGCGAACATACAGGGACTCACTTCGACGCACCAGTCCATTGGATCTCTGGTAAGGACTTGCCGGACAATACGACCGACACCATCCCTGCCGAAAAATTCTTCGCCACCGCCTGCGTCATCGACTGCTCAAGGGAGGCCGCGGAAGACCCGGACTACTTGCTCACTGTCGACGCCGTCAAAGCCTGGGAAGCACGGCATGGCCGCATCCCTCCGCGCTCCTGGGTCCTGATGCGCACCGACTGGTCCAAGCGCAATAGTCCCGAGGCGTACCTGAATGCGCGTGACGACGGCATGCACACACCTGGCCCTGACCTGGGCGTCGTCCAGTGGATGATTGAAGAGCGCGATGTCCATGGATTTGGCGTCGAAGCAATTGGCACCGACGCGGGCCAGTCCTATGGCTGGGAGTTACCGTTCCCGTGCCATTACCTCATGCATGGCAACAACCGCTACGGTCTGCAATGCCTGACCAATCTCGACCAACTCCCGCCGCAGGGTGCATTGATTGTCGCCGCCCCGCTGAAGATCAAGGACGGTTCCGGCAGCCCGCTTCGCGTCCTGGCTCTTATTCCCGGCTGATATTCCGCTAGCCCGCCCATCACCACAAAAAGGAGGAGAACGAAGTGAAGAAACGAGCAATCTCGGCCATGCTGGCCGGTTCGCTTGCGCTAGTCGGCAATCAGGCGCTCGCAAAGGAGGGCGCAGACCAGTATCCCAATGGAGCTGAAAGCTGGATGTCGGGAGCTTTGCCCCCGCCCGGCACCTATCTCCTCAACTACACCGGCTATTACGGCGGTGAGCTCAAAGACGGCAACGGCGACAACGCAAACATCGCCGGCAATCCTGCAAAGGTTGACGCCTGGTTCGACGCGTTGCGGGTGGTGAAGGTCACCAACATCACGCTTCTTGGCGCGAGCTGGGGCATGCAGGCCATCGTTCCGCTCGTCTACCAGTCCATGAATTTGCCCCAGATGGGCGGCCGTCGCAACGCCACTGGCTTGGGTGACATCACGATCGACCCGATAGTGCTCGGCTGGCATGGTGCGAACTGGCATGTCACGACGGGTCTGGACATTTACGCGCCCACGGGCCGCTACGACCAGAATGATCCCAGGGCCAGCATCGGCGCGAACTACTGGGCCTTCGAGCCAGTTGCGGCATTCACCTGGCTGAACCAGAGTGGCTGGGAAATCTCTGCCAAGTTCATGTACAACATTAAAGGGAAGAACAAGGACTCCAACTTCGGCGGCATGACAGGAAGCTACCAGTCCGGACAGGAATTGCACGTCGATTACGCCCTGGGCAAGCACATCGGCCCGTGGACTGTCGGCTTGAGCGGGTACTACCTGAAACAGGTCACGGACGACAAGTTCAATGGCACCGTGGTGCCAGAAGTGCCTGGCGTGTGGAGCCGTGGCCGTCGCGGCGAGGTGCTGGCTATCGGCCCTAGCGTCTCATACACCAACGCCAAGGGAACTAGTTTCATCACCCAATGGCAGCATGAAGCGTATGCCAGGAATCGGTTTGGCGGCGACAAATTCTGGGTCAAGGTGGTCACCGCTTTCTGACGGAATGGGCCCGCGAGGCCCTGTGCTGTGCTTCTGTAGCCATGCGAGAAGGTGGCGCTGATTTTTCGCCTCGGTGCGAACGGCAACGTGGCCTGCCGGTCAGGGCGTGCCGCGCCGTTGCAGATATGCTCCAATAGCAAAAGCCCTGCCGTCGAAAGCCAGCCCGTTAGGCTGACTCCTATATGAGTTTGCGGCGGAGCGGAAGAGGTGAAGCATGGCCCTTATTAGCCGCCAGCTGTTCTCGGCCAGCCCGCAAATTCGGGTGCGAGATGTAACGCTTTCCGCACACGACGACTTCCAAACCCAGCGAGCCAAGCTTGCAAGCATCATGCTGGACGCAATGTACCAGTTCGTCGGCCTGCTAGACGTCGACGGCAAGATGCTCGAGATCAATCGCGCAGCGCTCGAGGGAATCGGCATTCAAATGGATGACATTCGCGGAATGCCATTCTGGGAGGCCAGATGGTGGGTTATCTCTCCGCAGACCCAGCGCGTCTTGCAACAGCTGATCCGGCGCGCAAGCCAAGGCGAGTTCGTCCGCGGTGACTTCGAGGTATACGGCCAAAAGATGGGCGAGGAGACGATCATTGTCGACTTCTCGCTATTACCTATTAGAGATTCGGATGGCAAGGTGGTGTTCCTGCTGCCTGAAGGGCGCAACATCACGGAAAAGAAGCGCACCGAAGCAGAGCTTGCGCGGAAAAACGAGGAGCTCCAAGCCAGCCGGGATCTAATCTGCCGTCAGCGCGATGAACTTCAGAGTCTTTACGATCGACTCATGGTCGAGCAGACGCTTTCGCAGCGGCTGCTTTTGAATCTGCTGCCCTCTCCGATAGCTGAACGATTAAAAGCACGTCCGGAAATCGTAGCCAACAGCATTCCTGAAGTCATAGCCGACAGCTTCCCGGAAGTGACGGTCTTGTTTGCGGACATCGTGGCATTCACCCATTTCTCGGTGGGCATGAGCGCCGAGCGCCTGGTCGCAGTGCTCAATGAGATCTTCACCGAATTCGACACAATCGCGGATTGCCGCGGACTTGAGAAGATCAAGACAATCGGGGACGCTTACATGGCAGCAGCTGGGCTACCGGAACCGGTTTCTGACCATGCTGTCCGAGCTGCCGACATGGCACTGGATATGATAGACGCGCTCAGACTGTTCAATCGACGTACCGGCTATAACCTCCGGATGCGAATTGGCATCAATAGTGGATCGGTAGTGGCCGGCGTTATCGGTAAGCGCAAGTTCATTTACGACTTATGGGGCGATGCCGTCAACACTGCAAGTCGGATGGAGTCCCATAGTTTGGCTGGACGGATTCAAGTTACCGACGCAACTCGCAATCGATTGGGAGAATCCTTTCTGTTCGAAGAACGCGGCACCATTGCGACAAAGGGGATCGGTGCCGTGCATACCTGGTTCCTGACCGGCCGCCGTGAGCCGCTATAGCGATAGTTGTTTTCCCCTGACGCCTGGCGCAACAAAGCTCGAGAGCAAGGAAGGGTTGTGCCAGGCAACGGCAAGCAGAGTGACAAGTGGTCCAGCGCGGACAAATTCCGGGAGGTGCTGGAGACAGCTCCCCTGAGCGAGGCGGAGCTGTCCGAGTACTGCCGCAGGAAAGGCATTCAGCCGGAACAGATCCGGCAGTGGCGTGCCGCCTGTGAGCAGGCCAACGCGAAGACGCAGGGCAAGGCTGGCCTGGCGCAGCGCCGCGAGGAAGAGACTGCACAGAAGCGGATCCGGGACTTGGAGCGCGAACTCAAGCGCAAGAATGCAGCCCTGGCGGAGACGGCGGCGCTGCTGGTGCTGAGAAAAAAAGCCGAGGCGATCTGGGGAAGGGACGAGGAGGACTGATCAACGTCTCGGATCGCCGCGAAGCCATTGTGTTGATCGATGAAGCGGTTCAGAACGGCGCGCGCCAATCCAGCGCCTGCGAGGAACTGGGCTTGAATGAGCGTACCTTGCAGCGCTGGCGCCTACGAGAGCCTGACGCCGCACCAGATTGTGCCGAAGCTGGCCGACGAGGGCTGCTACCTGGCCTCGGAATCGACGTTCTACCGGGTGCTCAGGGCTGAAGGCCAAGGCCTGCGGCGCGGCCGCAGCCACAATGCCAAGCCCCGAGCGCCGACCACGCACCGTGCCGACGGGCCGAACCAGGTTTGGTGCTGGGACATCGACCGCGGCCGCATCGGTTTTGCACTCATCCCTTCCCTTCTGAAATCAGTCGCCTATAATGTTTCTCAAGAAACAGGAGCAAGGCGATGCAATCCAGGCAGATTCCGGAGACGGATCCCGGCGGCAGCCCCGATCCCGGCACCACGCTGACCAAGGCTGTCATGCGCGCGGCAGGCTTCCTCGGCATCAGCCAGGCCATCGTGGCCAGCGTGCTGGGCATCAGCACGGCCTCGGTTTCGCGTATGGCGTCCGGGCTATATGTGCTCGATGCACACCGCAAGGAGTGGGAATTCGGCGTCCTGTTCGTGCGCCTGTTCCGCTCGCTGGACGCCATCCTCGGCCACGGCGACCAGGCGCGCCTGTGGCTGACCAACGAAAACCTGGCGCTCGGCGGCAAACCGCTCGAGATGATCCGCACTACTGAAGGTCTGGTTCGTGTCGTTCACTACCTGGACGCCACCCGCGGTCGCATCTGAGCGCCAGCCGTTCGCGCTCACGTTGTGGCGAGCCGTGGAGGCCCAGCACGTGGTCTCGACCATGCCGCTGGTCGACAGCCTCGACGAACAGGCCGTGCTCGAACGCGTACTCGACGCCGGCAAACCCGCCGTGCCCGCCGACGCACGCCACCTTCACTATCTCCTCTTCACACCCTTTCGTTACCCGCCGTCGCCGTGGGGCTCGCGCTTTCGCGCCAGCCAGGATCCGGGCGTGTTCTACGGCGCTGCCGAGATTCGCACTGCGTGCGCGGAACTTGGCTACTGGCGCTGGCGCTTCCTGAATGACAGCCCGGCGCTGCCGCGCATCGACGCGCGGGCGCAGACGCTGTTCGAGGTCAGCGTGCGCACCGACGGCATCGCGCTCGATGCACCGCCTTTCGACAAGGACAGCGCACACTGGACCAACCCCGACAGCCATGAGGCCTGCCAGGAATTCGGCCGGATCGTGCGCGAAGCGGGCCTCGGCCTGATCCGCTACATCTCGGTGCGCGATCCGCACCAGGGCTTATGTGCGGCGGTACTGACGCCGCGCGCCTTCTCCCATCCGCAGCCGCTCGCCACCACCACCTGGATGCTGACCGTGCGCCGCGACCGCGTCATCTGGCAGCGCGACGACCTGCAGCAACGCGACAGCTTCGAGTTCGAAGCCGCCTTGTGGCAGCGCACAAGCGAAAGCCGGAAACCAGCCTGAACCATGCGGTCCGGACGGGCATCTAATGGTTATGGCAGGCGCCCCTGCAGCAGGTCTCCAAATAATTCGAAGACTGGTGTTGCAATGCGCAAGCAGTTGCCATATAATCACATCTTCGACGGACGCGGGGTGGAGCAGTTGGCAGCTCGTCGGGCTCATAACCCGAAGGTCGCAGGTTCAAGTCCTGCCCCCGCAACCAAAACCCTCGAAAGCAAAACGCCCACTCCGGGCGTTTTTTGTTTTGTGCGCCGGTCTAACGCATCTGGCTTGCCCGGCGTGTCGGAACGACGACTCGGCCGGAAGCAGTTTTTGCCGCTTTCCAGCACATCTCTTCGGCTTGCCCCTCTTCGTGCGCTAGCACTCCGGCAGCCCCCGGCGGGGGTGATACACTTTCGCCATTCCTCCCGGACGCCCCTCATGAAATTCTGCTCGAACTGTGGTCATGCGGTCGTACTGCGCGTACCCGAAGGCGACAATCGCCCGCGCAGTGTCTGCGACAACTGCGGCACCATCCACTACGTCAACCCTCGCAACGTTGTCGGCACAATTCCGGTGTGGGAAGACAAGATCCTGCTGTGCAAGCGCGCGATCGAGCCGCGCTACGGGTTCTGGACCTTGCCGGCCGGATTCATGGAAATTGGCGAAACCACCGCGCAGGCCGCCGCGCGCGAGACGCTGGAAGAAGCCGGGGCCCGCGTGCAAGTTGGTGAGCTCTTTTCGATCCTGAACGTGCCGCATGTGCATCAGGTGCATCTTTTCTACCTGGCGACGCTCGATGACCTCGACATCGCGCCGGGCGAGGAAAGCCTGGAAGTGAAACTGGTCGAGGAAGCCGATGTGCCCTGGGATGAACTGGCCTTCCCGACCGTGATCCATACGCTGCGCTGCTTCTTCGCCGACCGCGCGGCCGGGCGCCTGAGCGACAGCAGCTTCCGGCTGCACAGCCTCGACATCGACAAGCCGATGCGCCCGCTTACCAGCCGGGCCACGGTAACGCCCTGAGCCGCCACCTCTCTTCGGCAGCACCCGCATGATTTCCTGGCTGGACCCGCAAGATCCGTTTCCGCCGGTGGACCGGGCGCTCGGCCCGGCCTCGGACGCCCCGGGCTTGCTGGCGGCCAGTCGCGAACTCTCCCCTCAGCGCCTGCTGCTGGCCTACCGGCAAGGCATCTTCCCTTGGTATTCCGCCGGCCAGCCAGTGCTCTGGTGGAGCACCGACCCGCGCATGGTGCTCGCACCCGATGCACTGCGCATCTCCAGCACGCTGCGCAAGACTCTGCGCCGCACGCTGCGCGATCCGGACTGGGAAATCCGCGTCGACGATGATTTCCTCGCCGTGATGCACGCCTGCGCCATGACGCCGCGCGACGGGCAGGAAGGCACCTGGATCACCGACGAGATCATCGCCGCATACGGCGCGCTGCACCGCAACGGCATGGCCCATTCGGTCGAAAGCTGGTATCGCGGCGAGCGCGTCGGCGGCCTGTATGGCGTGGCGCTGGGCCGGATGTTCTATGGCGAGTCGATGTTCGCCCATCGCACCGATGCCTCCAAGATCGCGCTGGCGGCGCTGTGCGCATTCCTCGGCAACCACGGCGTGGCGATGATAGACTGCCAGCAAGAAACCGATCACCTGGCCTCGCTCGGCGCGCGCCCGATCGCGCGTGCGGAGTTCGTGGCACATGTGCGGGCCGCCACGATGCAACCGGAAATCACGCCGTGGCGATTCGACAAATCGGTGCTGGAACGCTGGACCGCATCGCCAGCCGGTCCCGCCGCCTGAATCGGCCCGTTGCGCCCCTGCGCCGGCCGCTCCGGCGCAACCCTGGCCGCATCTGATTCTGCCACTGATCCATGAGCAAGCTGAAGGAACTTCCTCTTTCCGCGCTGCAGTTCTATGCAACGGCGCCCTATGCTTGCAGCTACCTCGAAGGCCGCATGGCGCGCTCGCAGGTTGCCACCCCGGCTCACCTGATCAACGCCGACGTCTATTCGCGGCTGGTGCGCGCGGGTTTCCGGCGCAGCGGCATCTTTACCTATCGCCCCTATTGCGACGAGTGCCACGCCTGCACGCCGTGCCGCGTGCTGGTGGACCAGTTCAAGGCTGACCGTTCGCAGCGCCGCGCGTGGCGCCAGCACGAACACCTGCAGGCGCTGGTGGCACCGCTGACCTACGTCGAAGAACACTATTCGCTATATCTGCTGTACCAGTCGATGCGCCACGCCGGCGGCGGCATGGACCAGGACAGCCGCGACCAGTACGAGCAGTTCCTGCTGCAGAGCCGCGTCAATTCGCGCCTGGTGGAATTCCGCGACCCGCCGGGGTCGCCCGAGGCCGGCCGGCTGCGCATGGTCAGCATGATCGACGTGCTGGATGACGGCCTGTCCTCCGTCTATACCTTCTACGACCCGCTGGAGCTGGGCGCCAGCTACGGCACTTACAACATCCTCTGGCAGATCAGCCAGACCCGCGAGCTGGGCCTGCCGCACCTGTACCTCGGCTACTGGATCGCCGAAAGCCGCAAGATGGCCTACAAGGCGCGCTTCCGTCCGCTGCAGGTGCTGAGCGGCAACCAGTGGCACGCCTTCGAGGACGACCAGCCGCACGGCCCGCAGGTTGCCGACACGCCGAACCCGCCACCGGCGCAGGAATAGCCCCGCCCCCCGCCGGCCGTGCCTGCAGAACGCCCCAGCCGCTACAATGCCGGCTTGGTTTTCACTCTGCGCCCGCTTCCCGGCCGCCTGCCCCCGTGCTCAACGCGCTCTATCCCCTGTTTCGCCCCGCCCTGTTCTCGATGGATGCGGAGGACGCCCACCATTTCACCCTGAACAACCTGATCCGCGCCCAGCGCCTGGGCCTGGCCGGCTGCATCGGTAACAGGATTGCCGACGATCCGCGTACGGTGATGGGCGTGCGCTTCCCGAACCCGGTCGGCCTGGCTGCCGGGCTGGACAAAGACGGCGCCTATATCGACGGGCTGGCGGCATTCGGCTTCGGCTTCATCGAGGTCGGCACGGTCACGCCGCGCGCGCAGCCGGGCAACCCGCGCCCGCGCATGTTCCGCCTGCCGCAGGCCGACGCGCTGATCAACCGCATGGGCTTCAACAACGGCGGCGTGGATGCCTTTATCGCCAACGTCAGGGCATCGCGCTGGAAGGCCGAAGGCGGCGTGCTGGGCCTGAATATCGGCAAGAATGCCGACACGCCGATCGAGCGCGCGGCCGACGACTACCTGTACTGCCTGGAACGGGTCTACCCACACGCGAGCTACGTGACGGTCAATATCTCGTCGCCGAACACGAAGAACCTGCGCCAGCTGCAGGGCGCGAGCGAAGTCGACAGCCTGCTGTCCACGCTCAAGGCCGCGCAGCAGCGCCTGGCCGACCAGCACAAGCGCTACGTGCCGCTGGCGCTGAAGATTGCCCCGGATCTCGACGCCGACCAGATCGGCAATATCGGTGACGCGCTGGTGCGCCACAAGATCGACGGCGTGATTGCCACCAACACCACGATTTCGCGCGAGGCCGTGAAGGGGCTGCCGCACGCGGAGGAAGCCGGCGGCCTGTCCGGCCGTCCGGTGTTCGAGGCCTCTACCCACGTCGTGCGTGCCCTGCGCAACGTGGTGGGCGATGCCGTGCCGATCGTCGGCGTGGGCGGCATCTTCAGCGGCGCCGACGCGCGCGCCAAGATCGAGGCCGGCGCGAAGCTGGTGCAGGTCTACAGCGGCCTGATCTACCGCGGCCCGGCACTGGTGCGCGAGTGTGCCGCGGCGCTGCGCGCATAAGTCCGACAGCAACTGACATCAGGAAAACGCCATGGAAACTATCCGTCTTGGCCGCAGCGACCTGCAGGTCTCCCATATCTGTCTTGGCACCATGACCTTCGGCGAGCAGAACACCGAAGCCGAAGGCCACAGCCAGCTCGACTACGCCTTCTCGCGCGGCATCAACTTTATCGATACCGCCGAGATGTACCCGGTCAAGCCGAGCGCGGAGACCTACGGCCGGACCGAGCGGATCGTCGGCAGCTGGCTGAAGCGCCAGCCACGCGACCGCGTGGTGCTGGCGACCAAGGTAGCCGGTCCTGGACGCATGCCGTGGATACGCAATGGCGACGACTTCACGCCAGATGGCATCCGTGCCGCGGTGGATGAATCGCTCAAGCGCCTGCAGACGGACTACATCGACCTCTACCAGATCCACTGGCCCGCGCGGAACGCGCCGATCTTTGGCCAGAAGAGTTTCGATCCGGCCAATGAGCGCGCCTGCACCTCGATCCAGGCGCAGCTTGCAGTCATGGGCGAGCTGGTGCGCGCGGGCAAGATCCGCTATGTGGGCGTGTCGAACGAGACGCCTTGGGGCGTTGCCGAGTTCGTCAAGCAGGCGGAGCTGCACGGCCTGCCGCGCATCGCCACCGTCCAGAATCCGTACAACCTGGTCAACCGCAGCTTCGAGCAGGGACTGGACGAGGCCTGCTTCCATACCGACGTCAGCCTGCTGATCTACAGCCCGCTGGCGTTCGGCCAGCTCACCGGCAAGTACCTCGGCGGCGATCCGGCGCGCCCCGTCTTCAATGCCGCCGCGAAGGGCCGCCTGTCGCGCTTCCCGGCGGACTGGAGCCCGCGCTACATGCGCGCCGAGACCATGGCCGCCTGCGCCCGCTATGTGGCGCTGGCAAACGACGCCGGCCTCTCGCCCGCCACGCTCGCGCTGGCGTGGTGCTATTCGCGCTGGTTTGCGGCCAGCACCATCATCGGCGCCACCACGCTGGCGCAACTCGAGGAAGACATCGACGCGCGGCAGACGCAATTGCATGAAGATGTCGTCAGCGCAATCGGGGTAATCCACAACCAAATCTGCAATCCCGCGCAATAATCTGCGCCTGGATGGCTTCCTGACGGCTTTCGGCGGCATCGGATGCCCCACTTCCGCACTATGACTACGCATTTCGTGCGCGAGAAATGGTATCCTCGCAGGCTTATCGCTGTTGCATCCGGAGCGATGATGCTGCCTTCCCATCGCCGCAGGAAGTGCCGCATGCGCCACGGACCGGCACTGCCAGGACAGCGGACCAGGATATTTAGCGGCCGTTTCATCCAGAACCGAAATTCGGGGGAGAACAGATAAATGAAGTGTCTCAAGGCATCGAAGACCATTCTCGGCAGCGCAGTGGCGCTGGCTTTGCTGTACGGCGGCGCCGTGCAGGCCCAGACCGTGAAGGTCCTGTCGATCGTGGATCACCCGGCGCTGGATGCCATCCGCGATGGCGTTCGCGATGAACTGAAGGCCGCCGGCTACGACGCCGACAAGAACCTGAAGTGGGAATACCAGAGCGCCCAGGGCAACACCGGTACGGCTGCGCAGATCGCGCGCAAGTTCGTCGGCGACAACCCGACTGCCATCGTTGCCATCGCCACCCCGTCGGCCCAGGCCGTCGTTGCCGCCACCAAGAGCGTGCCCGTGGTGTACTCGGGCGTGACCGATCCGGTCGCCGCGCAGCTGGTCAAGAGCTGGAGCGCATCGGGCACCAACGTCACCGGCGTGTCGGACAAGCTGCCGCTGGACAAGCAGGTCACCCTGATCAAGCGCGTGGTGCCCAAGGCGAAGACCGTGGGCATGGTCTACAACCCGGGCGAAGCCAATTCGGTCGTGGTCGTGAAGGAACTGAAGGAACTGCTGTCCAAGCAGGGCCTGACGCTCAAGGAAGCCGCCGCCCCGCGTACGGTTGACATCGGCCCGGCCGCCAAGAGCCTGATCGGCAAGGTCGACGTGATCTACACCAACACCGACAACAACGTGGTGTCGGCCTATGAAGCGCTGGTCAAGGTGGCCAACGAATCGAAGATCCCGCTGATCGCCGCCGACACCGACAGCGTCAAGCGCGGCGCCGTCGCCGCCCTGGGCGTGAACTACGGTGACCTGGGCCACCAGACCGGCAAGGTCGTGGTGCGCATCCTGAAGGGCGAGAAGCCGGGCGCGATCGCCTCGCAGACCAGCGACAACCTCGAGCTGTTCGTGAACACGGGCGCTGCCGCGAAGCAAGGCGCCACGCTGTCGCCGGAGCTGATCAAGGAAGCCAAGACGGTCATCAAGTAAGCACTGCCAGCTTCGCCGTCCGCTCCGGCGGACGGCTGTGCGCCCCCAGGCCCTATCCGGGCCAGACCTGAACGCGCGGCGGCAAGGCGCCCCACCCGGGCACCCTGCCGCCCGCTTCATATCCGGCGCCAAGGCAGCCGCCGGAACCCGCAACAGGATTTTCCCCCATGTCCCTCTTTTCCCTTCTGGGCGCCCTGGAGATCGGCCTGATCTTCAGCCTGGTGGCCCTCGGGGTGCTGATCTCCTTCCGCATCCTGAACTTTCCCGACCTTACCGTTGACGGCAGCTTCCCGCTGGGCGGCGCCGTGGCCGCCACGCTGATCTCCGCCGGCCAGGATCCGTTCGTCGCCACCGCCGCGGCTATCGTCGCCGGCGCCTTCGCCGGCTTCGTCACCGGCTGGCTGAACGTGCGCCTGAAGATCATGGATCTGCTCGCCAGTATCCTGATGATGATCGCGCTGTACTCGGTCAACCTGCGCATCATGGGCCGCCCCAACGTGCCGCTGATCACCGAGCCGACCCTGTTCACCATCCTGCAGCCGGAATGGCTGCCTGACTACGTGCTGCGCCCGCTGGTGCTGTTCGTGGTGGTGGTGGTCGCCAAGGTGGGCCTGGACTGGTTCTTCTCGTCGCAGCTCGGCCTGGCGATGCGCGCCACCGGCGCCAACCCGCGCATGGCGCGCGCCCAGGGCATCCCCACCGGCCGCGCCACGCTGGCCGGCATGGCCCTGTCGAACGCGCTGGTGGCACTGGCCGGCGCGCTGTTCGCGCAGACCCAGGGCGGTTCCGATATCTCCATGGGCATCGGCACCATCGTGATCGGCCTGGCCGCCGTGATCATCGGCGAGACCATCCTGCCGGCGCGCCGCCTGATCTGGACCACGCTGGCCGTGGTGCTGGGCGCCATCCTCTACCGCTTCTTCATCGCGCTGGCGCTGAACAGCGACTTCATCGGCCTCAAGGCACAGGACCTGAACCTGGTCACCGCCGCGCTGGTGACGATCGCGCTGGTACTGCCGGCGACCCGCAAGAAGCTGTTTGCCCGCAAGAACGGAGGTGCCTGAGATGCTGCGCGCACAAGACCTGAAGCTCACCTTCAACCCGGGCACCCCGATCGAGACCCGCGCGCTGCGCGGCCTGAGCCTGGAAATCCCGAGCGGCCAGTTCGTGGCCGTGATCGGCTCCAACGGAGCCGGCAAGTCGACCTTCCTCAATGCGATCAGCGGCGACCAGATGGTCGACTCCGGACGCATCACCATCGCTGAAACCGATGTGACGCGCCAGCCGGCGTGGGACCGCGCCCACCTGGTGGCGCGCGTGTTCCAGGACC
Source organism: Cupriavidus sp. IDO (assembly GCF_000812465.1). Lineage (GTDB taxonomy): Bacteria > Pseudomonadota > Gammaproteobacteria > Burkholderiales > Burkholderiaceae > Cupriavidus. The sequence continues at coordinate 52,510 of NZ_JWMA01000001.1, forward strand.
CGATGGCCGGCACCTGCGAGGCGCTGACGATCGAAGAGAACATGGCGCTGGCAATGGCGCGCGGCTCGAAGCGCGGCTTCCGCGCGGCGCTGAACCGCGCCTCGCGCGAGCTGTTCCGCGAAAAGCTGCGCCTGCTGAACCTGGGCCTGGAAAACCGCCTGACCGACCGCATTGGCCTGCTGTCCGGCGGCCAGCGCCAGGCGGTAAGCCTGCTGATGGCATCGCTGCAGCCTTCGCGCATCCTGCTGCTGGACGAGCACACCGCCGCGCTCGACCCCAAGACCGCCGCGTTCGTGCTGGAACTGACCGCGCGCATCGTCGAGGAAAGCAAGCTCACCACGATGATGGTCACGCATAGCATGCGCCAGGCACTGGACTACGGCCAGCGCACGGTGATGCTGCACCAGGGCCAGGTCGTGCTGGATGTGTCGGGCGACAAGCGCAAGGGGCTGGATGTGCCCGACCTGCTGCGCATGTTCGAGCAGACGCGGCACGAGCAGCTGGACGACGACGCGCTGCTGCTGGGCTGAAGATTCGCAGCGTGCAATGAAGAAGGGGAGCCATACGGCTCCCCTTCTTCATGGTTCTTCGCCGGATTGCGGGTTTGGTTCTTGTGGTTCTTGGATGCGTGGCTGTTTCGCCGGCGTAGCCGGCGACCTCCTTTTTGACGGCGCCCAAAAGTAGGTCGCCCCTTTAGGGGCGAAACCTGAGGCCGTCGACCCTCGACAGCGACCAGCCGCAGCCACTAACCTGAGGCGCACCAGCAGCAGCCCCTCCAAGACCCCAGCAACACAAATCGGCGAAGAACGGCACGCGACGCTCAGTCGACGGTGAGATGCCGCTGGCGGATCACGCCAGCCCAGCGCGTGCTTTCCTTCTGGATGGTGGCGGCAAGCTGCTGCGGCGTGCCGCCCGCGGCTTCCATGCCCAGCGTGGCCAGCTTTTCCCTGAGCGTGGCATCGGCCAGCACCGCATCAAGATGCAGGCTGAGCTTGCGCACCACCTCCGGGGGCGTACCGGCCGGGGCCATCAGCGCATACCACGACACCGCCTCGAACTTCGGGAAGCCCTGCTCGGCGATGGTCGGCACATCGGGCAGCACCGCCGAGCGCCTGGGGCTCGCCACGCCCAATGCGCGCAGCTTGCCGGCCTTGATATAGGGCAGCGCGGCCGATAGCTGGGCGAACATCATCGTTACCTGGCCGCCGACCACATCGGTCATGGCCGGGCTGACGCCCTTGTATGGCACGTGATTCAGCTTGATATGGGCGTCGAGCTGCAGCAACTCGCCAGCCAGATGGGCCTGGCTGCCGGCGCCGGGCGAGGCGAAGCTCAGCTCGCCGGGCTTCTGCGCGGCCAGCCTCAGCAGGTCCGCCAGCGTTCTTGCCGGCGTAGCCGCGTTGACCACAAGCACGTTCTCGGCCGTAGCCAGCATCGCCACGGGGACCAGGTCTGCCGGCTTGTACGGCAGCTTCGGCATCAGCGTGGGGTTCACCGCGATATTGCCTACCGGCACGAGGGCCAGCGTATAGCCGTCGGGCGCGGCCTTGGCCACCATGTCAACGCCAATGGTGCCGGCAGCGCCGGCCTTGTTGTCGACCAGCACGCTCTGGGTGGTGGCCTTGGCCAGGCCTTCGCCGACCACACGGGCGAGCACGTCGGCCGGGCCGCCGGCGGCGAACGGCACCACGATACGCACCGGCCTGGCGGGATAGGCGTGCGCTTCGGCAAGGGCGGGCGCGGCGCCAAGCCATGGCGAGCAGACCGCCACGCAGGCAATCAGGAAGCGCGCGGCAAGATGCCGGAAGACGGATTTCACAACAGCTTCTACAGCGGATTTCATGACGGTTTCCCCAATTGGCATTGATCTGGCCTGGCTCCCCCACCGCGCCGGCACTCTTGTTTTCGTGCCTGGCCGTGCCCGGTCACACGTGCTGCGTCATTCCAGCCCCCGGTTGCGGACGCCGGCGTCAGTCAGGGCAAAGCCCGCCTGGTCCGCCTCGCGCGCCAGCGCGGGCAAGTCGGCATAGTCGGCGGGCTGCACCGCGGCAAAGCGTGCCAGCCCCAGCATGGCCAGCAGCGCAGTGCCCGTTGTGCCCTCGTGCAGCGTCAGCAGCGCCGCACGCACGCGCTCGCACTCGTGCGGGTCCGCTTGCGCGGAGGCGACCAGCGGCGGCGTCGGTGCAGCCGGGGTCACGTCCAGCGTCTTCAGTCGCGCCACAAGCGCGGGCTCAAAGCGCCGCAGCAGGTCCAGCACATAGCTGTCGACCACGCCCACCTCGGCATGCCCGCCGATGACCGCGTCGATCACCTCGCGCGGGGTCGGCGTGGGCCGGGCAGTGGGCCGGTACAGTGCGCGCGTGCCCGACGGTGCCTGCCGCATCAGGTGGTGGCGCGGTGCGTTGTAGCCTGAGTTGGACTCCGGCAGCATGCATGCGAGCCGCCTGCCGAAGGTCTGCGCCAGCGTCTGCACCGGAGCATCCGCGCGCACGATGAACTCGCTGAAGTAGACCGGACGCCCTTCGTAGCGCGCCAGCGCCGGCACCGGAGCGGCCAGCAACTGCGGCGCCACCGCGGCGCGGGCATAGGGATAGCCGCACATAAACACGCAGCCACAGTCCGGCCGCGCCCACAGCGCGCTGACCGGGGCCGGCGCGGCATGCTCGACATAGGGCAGTGCCACGCCGGCGCGCTCGGACACGTGCGCGAGCAGCGCGCGCCATGCCTGCTCCGCCAAGGCAGTGACCGAGTACATGCGAGCGTTGGCGATCATGCGTAGAGCAGCTTTTGGCCCAGGCCGCGCTGCTCGGCCTTCTTCAGGATCGCGTGGCCGAGCGCGATATCGCTCAGCGACAGCCCGCGGTGCCAGAACAGGTTGGTCTCGTCGTCGCTCTGGCGGCCCGGCTTGCGTCCGGCCACGATCTCGCCCAGCTCGGCATGGAGCGTCTGCTCCGACAGCTTGCCAGCTTCCACATGCGCGCGCAGCGAGCCGAACATCCCGCCCTTGCACTGGCCCCAGTCATCCACCACCATCTTCGTCATGATGTCGGTCAGCGAAAGCTCGACCGCGCTCATGGTGCCGTAAGGCACGACGAAGGCACCCGGCTTGATCCACTCCGTCTTCAGCATCGGCGTCGGGCGCTCCAGGCGCGAGGCCTCGACCACGATGTCGGCGCCGCGCACGCACGATTCCCAGTCTTCGGTAACCACGATCTTCTTGCCAAGATCGCGCTCCAGACGCGCGGCGAAGGCATTGCGGCTTTCCGGGCGGCGCGAGTGCACGCGAATCTCGTCGAAGTCGAACAGGCTGTCCAGCAGGCGCACATTCCAGTAGGAGGTGCCGCGCGCGCCGATATGGGCCAGCACCTTGCTGTTCCGGCGTGCCAGGTGCTTGGCGCCGAGCGCGGTAAGCGCGCCCGTGCGTGCATCAGTGATGAAGGTCGCGTCGACCATCGCCACCGGCATGCCGGTGCGCGGATCGAACAGGTTGAGCATTGCCATCTCCGACGGCAGGCCGAGCTTGTAGTTGTCGACGAAGTCGCCGACGATCTTGACGCCGGCCAGCCCCAGCGGCGCAACGTAGCCGCGCAGCACATTGAAATGGCCGTTGAAGGCGGGATCCGGAATCAGGTGCACGCGCGGCTCGATCACGGTCTGGCCGTTGCCCTGCGCTACCAGCGCCTGCTCGACCGCGTCGAGGATTTCGGCGTCGGTCATTTCCAGCCGCGCGATGTCGTTGCCGTTGATATAGGTGAGATGGATGTCGCTCATACAGTCCCCTGCCTCCAAGATAAAAATGCCTGCACGCCGCAGGTGCGTCGTGCACCGGACTGCAGCCCGGCACTCACACTTCAGGTGCCTCGCGCCGCCGGTGCGCTCCGCCTCGGTGCAGCAGTTACCGGGTCGCTGCCCTGCGAGCAAAGCGTGTATCGATGGAATCCAGTGTAGGTATGGCGCCATTGACTGTCATATGCTTATATGTCCGCCAGCCTTAACATCAAGTTAATCCCATGAAAATGAACCTGCGCCAGATCGAGGTGTTCCGCGCAGTGATGCTGACCGGCTCGATCAGCGGCGCGTCCAAGTTGCTGTATGTGTCACAGCCCGCCATCAGCCGGCTGATGTCGCACACCGAGCAGCGGCTCGGACTGGAACTGTTCCGGCGCACCAAGGGCCGGCTCTACCCCACGCCGGAAGCGCGGCGCTTGCTGGGTGAAGTGAATGTGGTTTATGAAGGCATCGAGCGCGTCAACGAGATCGCCGAGGACCTCGCGGCCAATCGCACCGGCAGCCTGCGCATCACGTGCAGCCCTAACCTGGGCCAGACCGTGCTGCCGCGCGCCATTGCCAGCTTCCGCGCCGCGCACCCGGCGGTGCGCGTGGTGGTCCGTACGCAGATTCCGGGAAATATGCTGCGCGCACTGCTATCGGGGCAGGTGGACCTGGCGGTGTCGAACATGCCGCTTGCGCACCCCAACCTGGAGGCACGCCTGCTGGTGAAGAACGCGATCGTCGCACTGGTCCCGGTGGGGCACCGCCTGGCCACGCGCAGCTGGGTACGCCCGGCCGAGCTGATCGGCGAAGACCTGATCGGCTACGGACCGGATGTGCCGTTCGGGTTACTAGTGCATGAGATGTTCGGCAACGAGGGCAATCAGCCCGATATGCGGGTGCAGGTGGAGCAGGCGCATGTGGCGCGTGCGCTGGCGCAGGCCGGCGCCGGCATCGCGCTGGTTGATGCCATGACCGTCTTCGGCCAGAGCTGGCCCAATATCGTCGCGGTGCCGGTGCGCACCAAGGTCAATGCCTCGGTGCAGATTTTCCATGTGCAGACCGAACCGCTGTCGCGGCTGTCGCTGGAATTCGTCGATACGCTGACGGCGATGATGAAGTGCTAGCGGCGATGCCCTGAAGCCTCAGACCGTTGCCGCCTTGTCCAGCCAACGCGTCAGTTGATCGGTCACCGCCGTGCTCGAAAACGAGCAGCTGTCCTGCGCGAAGACCGCCGACATCTCCATCCGACGCAGCAGTTCCTCCATCGCCTGGCCGAACACCGGCGGCAGCGTCAGCCCCGGGGCGGCCTCGCGCCACGCACGCACGAGGCCGTCGGCCGGCTGCGAACCGGCCACATGCTGATCCAGGGCCGTGCGCATACGCGCCAGTGCTTCCTGATTGGCTGCGCTCATGAACGCGCCCTCCTTTCCTTGTACAGTTCGCGGAACGTGCGGCCCGACGGCGCCGGCATGTCGCGGGTTTCGGTCCAGCCCTTGCCGGCCATCGGCAGGCTGGCAATCAGCTTGCTGGTGCCGCCCATGCGCGTCAGCAGGCGCGCGCCGATGCGGCTGGCGAAGGCATACAGCGCCGGGCGCTTTGCCACGTAGCCCCAAACCTGCAGCGCCAGTTTTTCCTGCCACGGCCGCAGTCCGCGCTCCAGCTGCTTTTCGCGCAGCTTGCGCAGCAGGTCCGAGAGGGGGATCGATGCCGGGCAGACGCGATTGCATTCGCCGCACAACGTCGCCGCCTGCGGCAGGTCCACCGCGTTGGCCAGGCCGACATAGCTGGGCGTCAGCACACTCCCCATCGGCCCCGGATAGACCCAGCCATAAGCATGGCCGCCGATCTTCTGGTAGACCGGGCAATGGTTCATGCAGGCGCCGCAGCGGATGCAGCGCAGCATCTCCTGGAACTCGCCGCCGATCAGGCCGCTGCGGCCGCCGTCGACGAGCACGAAGTACATATGCCCGGGGCCGTCGCGCTCGCCCTCCGCACGCGGGCCGGTGAGCAGCGAGAAATAGTTCGAGATAGCCTGCCCGGTTGCCGAGCGCGGCAGCAGGCGCATCACCGTGGCCAGGTCTTCCAGCGTCGGCAGCACCTTCTCGATGCCGGTCACGGCCACATGCACGCGCGGCATCACGGTGCACATGCCCTCGTTGCCTTCGTTGGTGACGACCGCCACCGAGCCGGTCTCGGCAATGATGAAGTTGCCGCCGGTCACGCCCATATCGGCCGACAGGAATTCCGGGCGCAGCACTTCGCGCGCCTCGCGGGTCATCTCGGGGATGTCGGTCAGCCTGGGCTTGTGGTGCACCCTGGCAAAGAGGTCGGCAATCTCGTCCTTGTCCTTGTGCACCACCGGCGCAATGATGTGCGACGGCGGCTCCGAGTCGTTGATCTGCAGGATGTACTCACCCAGATCGGTCTCGATGCTCTGCACGCCCATCTCGCCCAGCACCTGGTTCAGGCGCATTTCCTCGGTCACCATCGACTTGCTCTTGATGACCTTCTTCACGCCATGCTTCTGCGCGATCTCGGCCACCAGCCGCGCGGCATCGGCAGTGGTCTCGGCAAACAGCACGGTCGCGCCGCGCTTTGTCGCGTTTTCTTCGAAGGTGGCCAGCCAGACGTCGAGGTTCTCCAGCGCGCGATTGCGCCGCTCCTTCAGCGCTTCGCGCGTGGCGTCGAAATCGATGTCGCGCACGGCATCGGCACGCGCGGTGACGAACTTGGTCGAGAGCTTCTTGAGGTTCTGCTGCAGGCGCTGGTCGGCCAGCTTCTGGCCGGCGCGCGCCTTGAATTCCATGCTTTGGACTTGCATCGGGGCGTCTCTCGTTGTCAGGCGTCGCCAGCCAGGACCTGCGCAATATGAAGCACGCGGGTCTGCGTGTCACCGGTGCGGCGCAGGCGGCCTTCGATATTGAGCATGCAGCCCAGGTCGCCGAGCACTACGGCATCGGCCCCGCTGGCCTTGATGTTGGCGCACTTCTCGTCGACGATGGCCGTCGAGATATTGCCGTACTTGACCGAGAAGGTGCCGCCAAAGCCACAGCATGCCTCGCAGTCCTTCATCTCGGTCAGCTGCACGCCGGGCAGCTTGCCCAGCAGCGCGCGCGGCTGGCTCTTGACGCCCAGCTCGCGCAGCCCCGAGCACGAGTCGTGATAGGTGATGTGGCCGGAGAAGTTCGAGTCGAGCGTGTCGATCTTCGCCACATTGACCAGGAAATCGGTCAGCTCGAATACCCGCTCGCGCAGCTTCTCGTAGCGGCCATTGAGCTCGGGATCGTCCCGCAGCAGGTCCGCATAGTGGTGGCTGATCATGCCGCCGCAGCTGCCGGATGGCACCACCACGTAGTCGAACATCTCGAATTCGCGCAGGAATTTCTCGGCCAGGTCGCGTGACACCGCACGCTCGCCCGAGTTGTAGGCCGGCTGGCCGCAGCACGTCTGCGCCTCCGGCACCATGACTTCGTAGCCGGCACCCTCCAGCAGCTTGAGCACGGAGAAACCGATCTCCGGACGCATGAGGTCCACCAGGCAGGTGGCGAACAGACCAACGCGCATTGTTTCCCTTCTCCAGGCCCCGAAACCCCGCAATTATGCGCGTTTGCGACGCAGGGTGGCGCACAAACCATTCAGGGGCGCTGTGAAAGCGGCTCATCCGGTATCCCGCTCCAGCCCATTCGGGTTAGAGGTTTCTTACGGTAATGTCATTTCACCTATTGAAATTTTCACGATGTGAGATAGAATCAGGCAAACGCTTAAAATGCCGCAGGGCAACAATTTCCTATGTCAGAAGCAGACAAATCACCCGGCAAGACGTCCATCCAGGTCATCGAGCGCATGATGACGCTGCTGGACGCGCTGGCCCAGCACGCCGACCCGGTCAGCCTGAAAGAGCTGTCGCTGACCACGGGCCTGCATCCTTCCACCGCCCACCGCATCCTGAACGACATGGTGGCCTGCCGGTTCGTCGATCGCTCGGACCCGGGCAGCTACCGCCTCGGCATGCGCCTGCTTGAGCTCGGCAACCTGGTCAAGGCGCGCCTGTCGGTGCGAGATGCCGCGCTGGCGCCGATGCGCGCCCTCCACCGCGTGACGGGGCAGACCGTCAACCTGTCGGTACGCCAGGGCGACGAGATCGTCTACATCGAACGCGCCTACAGCGAGCGCTCCGGCATGCAGGTGGTGCGCGCCATCGGCGGCCGCGCGCCGCTGCACCTGACTTCGGTCGGCAAGCTGTTCCTGGCGGCGGACGAGGCCACGCGCGTGCGCAACTACGCCACCCGCACCGGGCTGGCCGGACACACGCGCACCTCGATCACGGACCTGGCCAAGCTGGAGCGCGAACTGAACTGGGTGCGCACCAACGGCTATGCGCGCGACAACGAAGAACTGGAACTGGGCGTGCGCTGCATCGCGGCCGGCATCTACGACGACTCGCGCCGGCTGGTGGCAGGCCTGTCGCTGTCGGCGCCGGCCGACCGCCTGCAGGACAGCTGGCTGCAGAACCTGAAGGACACCGCGCTGCAGATCTCGCGCGGCATGGGCTACGCAACCGAAGCCGCGGCCTGACCCTCGGCTGACCGAAGCGCGACGACGCGCGGTGCGCTGCAACAGGCGCCCCGCGCGTTTTGCTTTCTGCGCGAGTCAAATACATCGGACAATCAAGGGTTTACTCGTAGTTTTCAGATAACCAGCAAACCCTATAATCGACGGCCATGCGAACCCGAGCCGTCACACTCACCGAGCAGGTCACCCGCCAGCTTCGCGCCGACATCGAAAGCGGCGCCTACCCGGTCGGCAGCCGCCTGCCGACCGGCAAGCAGCTGGCGCAGCAGTACGGTGTCAGTGCGGCGGTCATCCGCGAGGTCACCGAGCACCTGCGCTCGCAGGGCTTTGTCGAGACGCGCCAGGGCGTGGGCTGCACGGTGCGCTCGCGCATCGGCGCAGCCGGGTTCCAGTTGCCGCGCGAGCCGGACATCGATCGTGCCGCGCTAGCGGACCTGTATGACCTTCGGCTGGACCTGGAAGGCTCCGCGGCTGCATTGGCGGCCGTGCGGCGTACGGAAGCCGATTTGCAGGACCTGTCCACCCTGCTGGAGCGGTTGCGTGAACATCTCTACGATCCGCAGCCTGCCGCGGATATCGACGCGGCCTTCCATATCGGCATTGCCGCCGCTACGCATAACCCCTATTTCCGCCAGCTGCTGCAATACCTGAACCTGCAGCTGCACCAGGCCGTGGCCACGGCGCGTGCCAATACGCTGCGGCAGGAGCGGCTGCCCGAGACCGTTCATCGCGAACACGAAACCATCTTCGAGGCCATCCGCGCCGGCGATGCCGCAGCGGCGCGCGCGGCTGCCGTGACGCACCTGCAATGCGCCGCCGCGCGGCTCGGCCTGACCCTGCGCGCACGCGCCTCCGACGCCCAACCCTGATCCGAGCCTTCCCATGGAAACTGGCACCTTGCTTCAGCGACTCACCGAAACCCTGGGCGCCGATACCGTCCTCATACGACCCGACGACATCGCCCCCTGGCTGTCGGACTGGCGCGGCATCTACCACGGCCACGCGCAGGCCGTGGTGCGTCCGCGCACGGTGGACGAAGTCTCGCGCTGCCTCGCACTGTGCCAGCAGGCCGCGGTGCCGGTGGTGCCGCGCGGCGGCAATACCGGACTGTGCGGCGGTGCCACCCCCGGCGACCAGCCGGCCAACGTGGTGCTGAGCCTGGATCGCATGAATGCCATCCGTTCGCTGGATACCATCGCCAATACGTTGGTGGCCGAAGCCGGCTGCATCCTCGGCAATCTGCGCCGCGCCGCGGCGGACGCCCATCGCCTGCTGCCGCTGAGCCTGGCCGCCGAAGACTCGTGCCAGATCGGCGGCAACCTTTCGACCAATGCCGGCGGCGTCAACGTGGTGCGCTACGGCATGACGCGCGAGCTGGTGCTCGGCGTGGAAGCCGTGCTGCCGAATGGCGAGGTCTTCCACGGCCTGCGCACGCTGCGCAAGGACAATACCGGCTATGACCTCAAGCAATTGCTGATCGGCGCCGAAGGCACGCTCGGCGTCATCACGGCCGCGGCATTGCGGCTCTTTCCACGCACCGACACGCGCAGCGTGGTGCTGGCGGCTGTCGCCTCGCCCGCGCAATCGCTGGAGCTCTACGAGCTGCTGTTCGAGCAATGCGGCGCACGGCTGCAGGCCTTCGAGTTCTTTACCGGCGACTGCCTCGACCTGGTACTGACACATGCGGAAGGCGTGCAGGAACCGTTCGCTGAGCGCTACCCGGCGTATGTGCTGGTGGAACTGGCGGACACTACCGATGAAGACGCACTCAACGCGCTGCTCGAACGCGTCATCGGCGACGCGCTGGAGCGCGGCCTGTGCCTGGACGCCGCGGTTTCCGCTTCGCTGGCCCAGCTGCAGGCACTGTGGAAACTGCGCGAAGAGATCTCCGAGGCGCAGCGCGCCGACGGGCCGCACCTGAAGCACGACATCTCGCTGCCGATCGAGCAGATCCCGGCCTTCATGGCTTCGATGCAGGCACGGCTGCGCGCTCAGGATCCGGCCATCCGGCCCTTTATCTTCGGGCACTTCGGCGACGGCAACCTGCACTACAACCTGTCGCGCCCGGCTGGCGCCGCGAAGGACTGGGCTGCCACGCAGGGCGATGCCGTGACCGACGCGGTGCTGGATGAGGTCATGCGCTACGGCGGCAGCATCAGCGCCGAGCACGGTATTGGCCAGCTCAAGCGGCATGCCTTCCTGCAGTACAAGGACCCGCTGGAGCTGCGGCTGATGCGAGAGATCAAGCGCGTGTTCGACCCGGCCGGAATCATGAACCCCGGCAAGCTGCTCTGAGCCGTATCTCGAAGAGACGAAAAAAACGCACCGGTGACGGCGCGTTTTTTTCAGACCGGAAGACTCGGGTCAGATCCCACGCGCTTGCTGCGATGCCAGGATGGCATGCGCGCCGCCCGGTGCTTGTGTGAGGTTCGGCGAGGACGGAAAGGAGTGCGGAGGCTGCGGCGTGGACGGCGAATGCTCCAGCCAGTCCTTGACACGGGTGGCATCAGCAAAGCGCGACAGCTTGCCCACCGAATCCAGGAACACCATCACCACATTGCGGCCGTTGACCTTGGCCTGCATCACCAGGCACTGGCCGGCTTCCGAGATGAAGCCGGTCTTCTGCAGGCCGATGTCCCAGTTGCCACCACGCACCAGGCGGTTGGTGCTGACATAGTGCTGCGTGCGGCCCAGCACATTGACCTCATGCTCGGTCTGCGTCGAGAACTCGCGGATAGTCGGGTTGCGGTAGGCCGCATTGACCATGCGTACCAGATCCATGGCGCTCGACACGTTGCTGCTCGACAGGCCGCTCGAATCCACGAAGTGGCTGTCGTTCATGCCCAGCTCGCGAGCCTTGCGGTTCATCGCCTGCACGAATGCCGGCAGGCCGCCCGGATAGCTGCGGCCCAGTGCCGAGGCGGCACGGTTCTCGGACGACATCAGCGCCAGCAGCAGCAGTTCCTGACGGGTCAGCTGCGTGCCAAAGCGCAAGCGCGAACTGCTGTGCTTTTCGGTATCGCGGTCGTCTTCACTGATGGTGAGCACCTCGTCCATCGGCAGTTGCGAGTCCATCACCACCAGCGCGGTCATCAGCTTGGTGATCGAAGCGATCGGCAGGACCGCGGTGGGATTCTTCTGGAACAGGACTTCGTTGGTGCTTTGGTCCATCACCAGCGCCACGCTGGAACGCAGCGCGAGTGCGTCTGCGGTGTCACGCAGGCCCATCGCTTCGCCGAGCGACGGCTTGGCAGGCGTGAAGACGGCACGCACAGGTGCTGCCCGTTGCATGACAACGACCTGGCGCCTGCCATGCTTCAGTACCACGACTTTGCGCGTGGAACCGGCATTGGAGGATTCTGCCTTGGCCGTCTTTTTCTCGGCTTTAACCGATTTTGTCTGCTTTTTGGCAGTTTTCTGAGTAGTAGTCGACGTGCTCGCCGCATTGGCAACGGGCACCGCCAGCATCGACGCAGACACCAGCACGGTGGTGGCGACGGCACTCAGGGGCATGGAGCCGAAGAATCTGGAAAAAAAGGAATCAGACCGGAACATGATTCATTCAGCGCTTAAGGATGGCGCTAGTGTAGGAAATAACGAAATTGTTAGCAAGATTAAAGACTTACAGAAGCTACTTAAAGTTCGATTTGCAAACATTTCCACATTGCGGAAAATATTGACATTACGTCACGCGCACAATCGAAAGCGCTCCGGCTTTTCCGCTACATACCCTTCAGGAACAAGCCTGCCAAACCAAACACTCCCAATATCTCACTTCCCTAGTATGTATATCGTTACACATTGATACAAACATCTCTATGAGAGGAAACGCGCAAACCCGCTTACCGGTTCACGTTCCGTACTCAACTTATTCTCTATCGCAGCGGGATCCGCATAGCCAAGGGACATCCCGCATACCACCATCTCATCGCCCGTCAATCTCAGGTGATCGGCAATTACCTTGTGAAATTGAGTAAAAGCTGCCTGCGGGCACGTGTCCAGGCCGCGCGCTCGCGCCGCGATCATGATGCTCTGCAGGAACATGCCGTAGTCCAGCCAGCTGCCCTGCTCCATGATCCGGTCGATGGTGAAGATCATGCCGACCGGCGCATCGAAGAAACGGAAATTGCGCGCGTGCTGCTCACGCATCCGCGCCTTGTCCTCGCGGCTGATCTGCAGCAGGCCGTACAAGTCCCACCCAACCTTGCGGCGACGCTCCAGGTAAGGATTGACCCATTCGCGCGGATAGTACGGATACTCTTCCAGGTATTTGCTGTCGCGCTCCGGATCGTCGTACGCCGCCAGCACGTCGGCACATAGCTTTGCCTTGGCCTCGCCCGACAACACGTAGACGCGCCACGGTTGCGTGTTGGTGCCTGACGGCGCACGGCTGGCCACGGCGAGGATCTCTTCCACCATCGTGCGCGGCACCGGCGTGTCCAGGAACGCGCGCACCGAACGGCGCGTCAGGATGGCCCGGTCCACGACCTCTGCTGCGTCCGGGCATGCTTGTTGTGTCGCCTGCGACATCTGCGTCTTCTCCATACCGTATCAGCCGTGCGCGTGCGCGCCGCCGGCCAGCAGCGGCTCCAGCGCCCGACGCAGCGGCTCGGGCAATGGCACCGGACGACGCGTGGCGCGGTCGACATAGACATGGACGAAATGCCCCTGCGCCGCCGCGATCTCGTTGTCGCCACTGAACAGGCCGACCTCGTAGCGCACGCTGGACGTGCCCAGCCGCGCCACGCGCAGGCCCGCCATTACCGTGTCCGGGAAGCTCAGCGACGAGAAGTAGTTGCACTGTGTCTCGATCACCAGGCCAATGGTGGATCCCGACTCGATGTCGAGCACGCCCTGCCGGATCAGGTAGCTGTTTACGACGGTATCAAAATAACTGTAGTAGACAACGTTGTTGACGTGGCCATAGACATCGTTATCCATCCAGCGGGTTGTGATTGGCTGGAAGTGCAAATAGGCACTGCGGTGTTCGGCATGCGGTTTCATGAACGTGACAAGAGCAGGAATGGATCGGATGCGCTACCCGGCGACCGGCATCGTCAGCGCCGGATGACCAGTGCTACGCCGGCAGCGGCAAGTCCCATGCCGAGTGCCGCCAACGGCGGAAAGCGTTCGCCGAACAACAGCCACGCCATCACGGCCGTGGTGGGTGGCGTGAGGTACATCAGGCTGGAAACCCTTGTGGCCGCGCCTCGCCGGATCAGCAGGAACAGCAGCGAGATCGCGCCGATCGACAGGGCAACCACCGACCAAGCCAGCGCGCCGATCATCTCGGGCGTCCATTGCACCTGGCGGGTTTCGAACAGGAACATGAACGGCACGCAGGCCAGCGCCGCCGCGGCGAACTGGATCACCGACCCCATGCGCAGGTCGAACACCGGGCAAAAGCGCTTCTGGTAGATCGTGCCGATCGTGATGCTGAGCAGCGCCCCGCTGGCGAGCAACAGACTGGCCGGCGACAGGCCGCTTGCGCTCAGCTTGTTGGCGACGACCAGGCCTACACCACCAATGCCGAGCAACAGGCCGAGCCACTGGCGCCCGGTGACGCGCTCGCCCAGGCGGGCCATCACCAGTGCTGTGAGGATCGGCTGCATGCCGGCGATCAGCGCCGACACGCCAGCCGGCATGCCGAGCTTGACCGCTGCCCATATCCCGCCGAGATAGCCAGCCTGCAGAAAGAGCCCGGCTACCGCAATATGCCAGACCATTCGCCAATCGGTGCGTGTTGCCGCCCCTTCCTTGTGTTGCGGCAACGGCACGCGCGCGACCACCACGAACGGCACCATCAGCACCAGCACGCCAACAAAGCGCAGGAACAGGAAGGTCATCGGCTCGGCGTGCGGCATGCCGTATTTGGCGACGATGAAGCCGGTGCTCCAGATCAGCACGAACAGCCACGGCATGCTGACCATCCACAGCGTGGCGCGGCCGCCGCCGACCACGCCACGCTCCTCCGCGGCGGCCCTCATGAAGCCACTACCTGTTGCGCGTAGCGCACGTGATATTGCGCGGCCAGCCGGATGGTCTGGGCGTGGACCGCAACAGTGTCCTCGATCTGGTTGCCATAACCACCCGCCATCGCGACTGCCACGGGCAGGCCGCGCGCCAGTGCCGCCTCGAAGACCAGCGCATCACGCTGCGCAAGGCCCGCCATGGTGAGCTTCAGGCGCCCCAGGCGGTCGCCCTCGTGCGGGTCCGCGCCGGCCAGGTAGATGATCAGGTCTGGCGCAAACCGCTCAAAGAGGGTCTCCAGCGCCGTCTCGAGCGCAGCTGCATAGGCCTCGTCGCCGCAGCCGTCCGGCAAGCCCACATCGAGGTCGCTGGCCTCCTTGCGGAACGGGTAGTTCTTCTCGCCGTGCAGCGACAGCGTGAACACGGTGGGATCGCCGCGCAGGATCGAGGCCGTGCCATTGCCCTGGTGCACGTCGAGGTCGACCACTGCCACGTGCCCGACGCTCCCCTCCCGCTGCAGGACGCGCGCCGCGATCGCCGCATCGTTGAAGACGCAAAAACCACCGCCCTTGTCCGCGTAGGCGTGATGGGTGCCGCCCGCCAGGTTGACGGCGACGCCGTCTTCTATCGCGGTGCGGCAGGCGGCGATGGTGGCACCTGCCGAACGCCGGGAGCGCTCGACCATCGCGGCGGACCACGGGAACCCGATCTCGCGCTGGCGGGCCGCATCGAGCGTACCCGCGGACGCGGCTGCCACATACTCGGCCGTATGCGCCAGGAGCAAGGCGTCGTCACCGGCCCGCGGCGCCTCCACCAGTTCCACCCCGGGCACCTGCCCGGCTACGGCATCGCGCAGCATGCTGTACTTGCGCATCGGAAACCGATGGCCAAGTGGCAGCGGCAGCACAAAGTGGTCGGTGTAGAAAGCAAACATGGGGGGTCGGGCGGGTGAAGGCGTCGGCTGTGGCATTAATATCCGGCGCGCAGGAAGTCTGCGATGGTAGCACCGCTGCCAGTCAGGGTCGCTCCGGGCGCGGCACGTATCCCCCGAAGCACACCGGAATCAGGGTTTTCCCGCCCTCTTGTGCAATGCACCAAATATTCCTTGACACGGATTTTTGTTTCCCTAGAATTGCAATTGTTGCGGCGCACCAAATCGATCGGAAAGCGCCCAACCCATACATCGCCTGGGCCGGCTGAAACGGGATACGAGACCGTCACAGCATTGACATCTGGGCGGCTTAATTTTCTATTTTGCTTGACCTTGAAGTTCACCACTGGAGACCAGCAATGATCCTCACCCCGGAACAAGTTGCAGCAGCGCAAAAGGCAAACCTCGAAACGCTGTTTGGCCTGACCACCAAGGCTTTCGAAGGCGTTGAGAAGCTTGTCGAACTGAACCTGCAGGTTGTCAAGACGACCTTCGCCGAGAACGTCGACAACGCAAAGAAGGCCCTGTCGGCCAAGGATGCCCAAGAACTGCTGGCCATCCAGGCTTCGCTGGTTCAGCCGGTTGCCGAAAAGACCCTGGCCTACACCCGCCACCTGTATGAAATCGCTTCGGAAACCCAAAGCGAGTTCACCAAGGTTGCTGAAGCCCAGCTGGCCGAAGGTTCGAAGAACGTGCAAGCCCTGGTCGACAACTTCGCCAAGAACGCCCCGGCCGGTTCGGAATCGACCGTCGCCATCGTGAAGTCGGCCATCTCGGCTGCCAACAACGCCTACGAGTCGGTCCAGAAGGCCACCAAGCAGGCTGTTGAAATGGCCGAAACCAACTTCCAGGCCGCCGCCAGCGCCGCTACCAAGGCTGCCCAGCAAGCCAGCGCATCGGCCCGCACCGCTGCTGCCAAGAAGACCACCGCTGCCTGATCGCGCAAGCGACTGACAGCTCCGATGGACCGGCCCCGTGCCGGTCCGTTGGCAAAGCGCACCGGACCTCCGGTGCGTTTCCCCAACGATGACTGCAGTACCGGACTCTGCCGTGCTGCATCCACGTGCCGATGTCTCCTCGGTACCCCGGTCTCCTTGTATTCCAAAGGTATCGTTAAGCCCGACCCCATGGTCGGGCTTTTTTTTGGTTTTTTTGCCGATTTGTGGGGCTGGGTGCTGATGTGTCTGAGGGTGGTGGCTGCGGCTTGGCTGCTGTCGAAGGTCGACGGCCCGCGAGCGGCGTGCCTACGGCAAGAGTTTTTGGACCACAACCGTGGTGCGCGATTCGGCTGCGCATACCGACGAGCCTCAAGCTTCGTACCACTCCGCTCTCACCAGGTCGGGAGGACGGCCTGTCAATGCCTCGCGCCGTCTCGTTACCACGCGGCAGGCATCGTAGCTATGCCCTGAAGCCCATACCCGTACAAAAACGCCGGCAGACTACGATAAGACTCCCGCCCGGCGGGCAGAAAGGCGCTTTTTGCCTCCTTTTTGGCGCCGTCAAAAAGGAGGTCGCCGGCTACGCCGGCGAAACAGCAGCGCATCCAAGAACCCAGACCCGCAATCCGGCGAAGAGCCCTCTTTTCTGCCCGCTCCCGCAACTGAGACTGCCCGCAATACCACCCCACAGCGTCCACCCGCTTCACTCCCCCGCCCATCCGGAACGCCACACCATAGTCCCGAGGGGTTCTGCTTGCCCAATTCCAGACCGGGCGACTATCGTTAGCTAGGTGCCGACCCCGGCATTCTGAGCTACCCGGGGCCAGGCCATGGCCCGCGCATCGAGGCGCAATGGCTTGTCATGCGCAAGACATTTCCATCAGGGAGAAGTCATGAAGAAGCACAGCCATATCACGACCTACATTGTCATCGCAATGATCCTTGGCGGCGTGGTCGGCTACGCGTGCCATGTTGCCTTCCCGGATCCCAGGATCGCGAAAGACGTCGCCGGCTACATCTCGATCTTCACGGATGTCTTCCTGCGGCTGATCAAGATGATCATCGCGCCGCTGGTGTTCTCCACGCTGGTGATGGGCATCGCGCATATGGGGGACGCCAGCACCGTGGGGCGCGTCGGCGTCAAGGCGCTGGGCTGGTTTATCACCGCTTCGCTGGTTTCCCTGACGCTGGGCCTGATCATGGCAACGCTGCTGCAGCCAGGGCAGAACATCGGCCTGCCCCTGCCGGAGGTCGGCGCTGCCACCAATCTCAAGACCAATGCCTTCACGCTGAAGGATTTCGTCACCCACCTTGTGCCGAAATCCGTGGCCGAGTCGATGGCCAACAACGAGATCCTGCAGATCGTAGTCTTCTCGATCTTCTTCGGCACGGCGCTGTCCACGCTTGGCGAAGCCGGCAAGCGCATGGCCGGCGTGATCGAAGACCTGGCGAATGTGATGCTGAAGATCACGGGCGCCGTGATGTGGCTGGCGCCGATCGCGGTCTTCGCCGCCATCGCCTCGACCGTGACAACGCAGGGCCTGGGCATCCTGGTGACGTTTGCCAGGTTCATGGGCAGCTTCTACCTGGCCCTGTTTGTGCTGTGGGGGCTGCTGACCCTGGCGGGCGTGGTGTTCCTTGGCAAGCGCGCCTTCACCCTGATCAAGCTGATCCGCGAACCGTTCCTGCTGTCGTTCTCCACCGCCAGCTCGGAAGCCGCCTATCCCAAGATGCTGGAGGCGCTCGACAAGTTCGGCGTCAACCGCAAGATCTCCAGCTTCGTGCTGCCGATGGGCTACTCCTTCAACCTCGACGGCTCGATGATGTACTGCACGTTCGCGGTGCTGTTCATCGCCCAGGCCTATGACATCCACCTGCCGTTGGGCACGCAGATCACCATGTTGTTGCTGCTGATGCTGACATCCAAGGGAATGGCCGGCGTGCCGCGTGCGTCGCTGGTTGTGATTGCGGCCACGCTGAACCAGTTCAACCTGCCTGAGGCCGGCCTGCTGCTGATCATGGGGGTGGACCAGTTCCTGGACATGGGCCGGTCGGCGACCAACGCCGTGGGCAACTCGATCGCCTCGGCGGTCGTGGCCAAATGGGAAGGCCAGCTGGCCAGCGAGTCCACGCTCGACCAGGGGGATCAGGGCGATACCGGCGGCGAGCCGGCCTCGCTGCACAAGCCAGACACCGCGCAAGCGTGACCAGCCGGGCACCCACCTTGGAGGAGCGCTCATGTACTTCACGCAAGCTCGCCGGCCAGGCCGGCCCGGCCGCCCGGTGCTGCGGATGGCGATGGCATTGTGCCTTGCGGCATCTGTTGGCATCGTTTTGGCGCAAGAGCCCATCGAACTGTCCGGCACGCTGAAGAAGGCCAAGGAAACCGGTGCACTGACCATCGGGTACCGGGAATCATCGCTGCCGTTCTCGTACCTGAACCAGATCGGCCGGCCGATCGGATACTCGATCGATATCTGCACAGCCATTGTGCAGGCCGCGGGGGCCGAGGTCGGCCGCGAGCTGGCGATCAAGTGGGTACCGGTGACGTCCGAGAACCGCTTCGATGCCATCACCTCGGGCAGGATCGACCTCGAGTGCGGATCGACAACGCGCAATGCAGAGCGCCAGCAACGTGTGGCGTTCTCACCCGTGGTCTTCATTGCCGGGACCAAGCTGATGGTGCCGCACGGCTCGCCGATCAAGTCGTTCCGTGACCTGAAGGGCAAGACTGTGGTTGCCACGGCCGGCACCACCAACGTGGATGCGATCGAACGCCTGTCCACTCAGTTCAAGCTGGGCCTGACAATCATCCGGGCACGCGATCACGCGGATGCATTCGAAGTCCTGCGGCATGGCGGCGCCGATGCCTATGCGGGGGACGACGTCCTCCTGTATGGCTTCCTCGCCAAGTACGGCGCGGGCAAAAAGTACGACATCACCCGCGATTTCCTCTCGTACGACCCCTACGGGATCATGCTGCGAAAAGGCGATCCGCAGTTCCAGGCCGTCGTGGACAAGGCCGTGCGCGATCTGATCACGTCCGGGGAACTCGAACGCCTGTACAAACAGTGGTTCCTGAACCGGCTGCCCACCGGCGAGCGCCTGGGCATTCCCATGAGCGGGCAACTCGAGGACGTCATCCAGGCGACGCCGGAGCAGCCGGATTAGGTCAATGCCCCAGATGCAGCGACGTCGGCTGCGTAAGGGTCTCTGGACGCAGGATCTCGTCAAGCTGCTCCCTGGTCAGCAGGCCGCGTTCCAGCACGACGTCGTACACGCTCGCGCCGGTGGCGTGCGCCTGTTGCGCGACGGCCGTGGCATTGGCGTAGCCGATGTAGGGATTGAGCGCGGTGACGATGCCGATCGAGTTCTCCACCGATGCCCGCAGGCGCGCCTCGTTGGCGGTGATGCCCTTGACGCAGCGCTCGGCCAGCGTCAGGCAGCCGTTGCGCAGGTGGCTGACGCTCTTGAACAGGCTGTGGGCAATGATCGGCTCGAAGGCATTGAGCTGCAGCTGGCCGGCCTCGGCCGCGAAGCTGACCGTGACGTCATTGCCGATCACCTCGAAGGCGATCTGGTTGACCACCTCCGGGATCACCGGGTTCACCTTGCCCGGCATGATGCTGGAGCCCGCCTGCATGGGCGGCAGGTTGATCTCTCCCAGGCCGGCACGTGGCCCGCTGGACAGCAGGCGCAGGTCGTTGCAGGTCTTGGACAGCTTGACCGCCACGCGCTTGAGCACGCCGGACAACTGCACGAACGCGCCGCAGTCCTGGGTGGCCTCGATCAGGTTGGGCGCGGTGATCAGCGGAATCCCCGTGATCTCCTGCAGGCGCTTGAGCACCAGCGGCGCGTAGTCAGGATGCGCGGTGATACCGGTGCCGATGGCCGTTGCGCCCATGTTGATCTCGCAGATCAGCAGCGCGGCCTCGCGCAGGCGCTGCTCGTCTTCGGACAGCATCACCGCGTAGGTGCTGAACTCCTGCCCGAGCGTCATGGGAACGGCGTCCTGCAACTGGGTGCGCCCCATCTTGAGCACATGCTTGAAGGCTTCTGCCTTGTCCTCGAAGGCACGCCGCAAGATCCCCATGGCATCCACCAGGCCGGCGATGCCGAACCACGTGGCAATCTTCAGGGCGGACGGATAGACATCGTTGGTACTCTGGCCGATGTTGACATGCTCGTTGGGATGCAGGAACTGGTACTCGCCCCTCTGGTGGCCAAGCAGTTCGAGGGCGCGATTGGCGATCACCTCGTTGGCGTTCATATTGGTCGAGGTGCCCGCCCCACCCTGGATCACGTCGACCACGAACTGGTCGTGCAGCTTGCCTGCCAGCAACTCGGCGCAGGCGCCGACGATGGCGTCGCAGTGGGGCTTGTCCAGCAGTCCGAGCTCATGATTGGCGAGCGCGGCGGCCTGCTTGATGGAAGCCAGGGCGCGAATCAGTTCCGGGTAGATCGAGATGGGCGTGCCGGTGATCGGGAAGTTCTCCACCGCCCGCAGCGTATGTACGCCGTAGTAGACGTCCTGTGGCACCTCGCGGTCGCCAAGCAGGTCGTGTTCCGTTCTGAAGGCTCCGGCAGTCATCGGTCGCTCCTTGCGTGCAGGCGTCTGCGCTGAATTACCAGCGTAGACAATCAGGCGCAAGCTGGCGAGCCCGATGCCGGTTTTGCCTTGGAAAAGCTCACGGAGCCAGCCGAACCGGACCCACCTGGTTGCCGGCCGCTGCTAGGCGGACGGGACGAATTTTAGGCGGTTAATTGCATAACTACCCAAAAGGAAACCCGCCATTGGCGGGTTCCTTTGTCCGGCAACAAGCGCGATCAGCGCTTGCGCGGCGGCGGCACGTCGGTGCAGGTGCCTTCGTAGATCTCGGCGGCCATGCCGATCGACTCGCCCAGCGTCGGGTGAGGATGGATGGTCTTGCCGATATCGACGGCATCCGCGCCCATTTCGATCGCCAGGCAGACTTCGCTGATCAGGTCGCCGGCGTGGGTGCCGACGATGCCGCCACCGATGACGCGGTGGGTTTCCTCATCGAAGATCAGCTTGGTGAAGCCCTCGTCGCGGCCGTTGGCGATGGCGCGGCCCGAAGCGGCCCACGGGAACACGCCCTTGCTGTACTTGATGCCCTTCTCCTTGCACTCGTCCTCGGTCAGGCCGGCCCAGGCCACTTCCGGATCGGTGAACGCCACCGACGGGATCTGCTTGGCATCGAAGTAAGCCTTCTCGCCGTGCGCAGCTTCCGCGGCCACGTGCGCCTCGTGCACGGCCTTGTGGGCGAGCATCGGCTGGCCGACGACATCGCCGATCGCGAAGATGTGCGGCACGTTGGTGCGCATCTGCTTGTCGACATCGATAAAGCCGCGTTCGGTCACGGCCACGCCGGCCCTCTCGGCGCCGATGCGCTTGCCGTTGGGCGCGCGGCCCACCGACACCAGCACCAGGTCGTAGCGCACCGGCTCGGCCGGGGCCTGCTCGCCTTCGAACTTGACGTAGATGCCGTCCGGCTTGGCTTCCACGCCGACGGTCTTGGTCTTGAGCATGACCTTGCCGAAGCGGTCCTTGTTCTTCTTTTCCCAGACCTTGACCAGGTCGCGGTCGGCGCCGGTCATCAGGCCGTCGAGCATTTCCACGACGTCGATCTCGGCACCGAGCGTGCTGTACACCGTCGCCATTTCCAGGCCGATGATGCCGCCGCCGATGACCAGCATCTTGTTCGGCACTTCGGGCAGCTCCAGCGCGCCGGTCGAATCGACGATGCGCGGATCTTCCGGAATGAAAGGCAGCTTCACCGCCTGGCTGCCGGCGGCGATGATGGCCTTCTCGAAGCGGATCACGGTCTTCTTGCCCGTGGTGTCCTTGCCGGTGCCTTCGGTCGCGTCCACTTCCAGGTGATGCGGATCTAGGAACGTGCCCACGCCGCGCACCACCTGCACCTTGCGCGCCTTGGCCATGCCGGCCAGGCCGCCGGTCAGCTTGCCGACCACCGAATTCTTGTAGTGGCGCAGGCCGTCCAGGTCGATCTTGGCTTCGCCGAACAGGATGCCGTGCGCGGCCAGTGCCTTGGCTTCGTCGATCACCGCTGCGTTGTGCAGCAGCGCCTTCGACGGAATGCAGCCGACGTTCAGGCAGACGCCGCCCAGCGTGGCATAGCGCTCGACCAGCACGGTATTCATGCCCAGGTCGGCCGAGCGGAATGCCGCCGAGTAGCCGCCGGGGCCGGCGCCCAGCACGAGCACGTCGCACTGGATGTCGGCGCCACCGGCGTGGCTTGCAGCGGCGGGCGCCGGGGCCGGGGCCGCCGCGGGGGCGGAGGCTGCGGCTGGTGCCGGAGCGGGCGCGGGCGCCGGCGCTGCCGCGGCCTGCGCCTCGACAGTGCAGATCACCGCGCCCTGGCCGACCTTGTCGCCCACCTTGACCCGGACTTCGACCACCTTGCCGGCGGCCGACGACGGCACATCCATGCTGGCCTTGTCCGATTCGAGCACGATCAGCGACTGTTCCTGCTCGACCGTATCGCCGGCCTTGACCAGCACCTCGATCACTTCCACCGCGTCGAAATCGCCGATATCCGGCACCTTGACTTCGATCACACTCATGCTTTGCTCCTCAATGCGCGCCTGGCCCAGCTGGCGTCAGGCCGCGCCGTCGTTGTTGGTTGCCGCGTTGCCGGCCACGGCTGTCGAGCCGTCCGCCCCCTGCAACCGCACCGTATGGACTTCAATCGGACCTGCTGAACTCTTGTCGAACTCGATCCCTGCGTCGACGCCGATGCGGGCAACCTCCCCCGCATCCAGCTCCGGACGGTCATAGACCGCGTGCATCGCGCCCAGCGCATAGTTGCGCCCCGAGCCGATGCCCCAGAACCGGTCGAACGAAAACACCTCGCGGTAGGAATAGACACCGAAGATGCCGGCCGGATTGGCGATCAGGCAGACAATCTGCGACGACTCGTAGGGATCGTCCTCGTCTTCCTTGGTGTTGATGAAGTACTCGGTCTTGAGCCTTTCATGCACCTTGAGGAAAGTCCGGAACACGTCGTCGCGCGATCCCAGGCGGCATTCGTCGCCCATGCCCGACAGCAGATTCCGCATCACCGGGAAGTGCGCCGTGGTCCCGGCCAGCGCAATAAAGCTGTCGCCGACCGGAAACACCTTCTGGTTGCGCTCATAGGCCCGGGACAGCCGCGTGTCGCCAAAGGTGACCAGCGCGTCCGCCGCGATCGCCACCTCGGCGCCCTTCTTCACGACAACACAGGTAGTCATGGCTCGCCCCAATCGTTCAGCGCAAGCGCACCGCTGTTCGCACACCGGCAAAGCCGGTGTGCGTTGCGGCCGCTTAGAGCAGGATCCGGCGGAAGTCAGCCAGAAGTTGCGCGAAGTACGTGTTGAAGCGGGCCGCTTCGGCGCCGTCGATCACGCGGTGATCCCACGACAGCGACAGCGGCAGCGTCAGGCGCGGCACGAACTGCTTGCCGTCCCACACCGGCTTCTGGTACGACTTGCACACGCCCATGATGGCCACTTCCGGCGCGTTGATGATCGGCGTGAAGTACGTGCCGCCGATGCCGCCCAGCGACGAGATCGAGAAGCAGCCGCCCTGCATCTGGTCCGGCTTGAGCTTGCCGTCACGGGCCAGCTTGGCGAGTTCGCCCATTTCCTGGCCGATCTCGATCACGCCCTTCTTGTCGGCATTCTTGATCACCGGCACCACCAGGCCATTGGGGGTGTCAGCGGCAAAGCCGATGTTGAAGTACTTCTTGTAGACGATGTTGTCACCGTCCAGCGAGGCGTTGAAGCTCGGGAATTTCTTCAGCGCAGCCACGGCAGCCTTGATCATGAAGGCCAGCATGGTCACCTTGGTGCCCTGCTTCTCGTATTCCTTGTTCAGCTGGACACGGAAGGCTTCCAGTTCGGTGATATCCGCTTCGTCACAGTTGGTGACGTGCGGGATCATGACCCAATTGCGGTGCAGGTTGGCGCCGGAGATCTTCTTGATGCGCGACAGCGCCTTGCTTTCGATTTCGCCGAAACGGGTGAAATCGACCTTCGGCCATGGCAGCAGGTTGAGCTCGCCACCCGTGCCGCCAGCGGCAGCCTGGGCCGGCGCTGCGGTCTGGCCGCTCATCACGCCCTTGACGAAGCTCTGGACGTCTTCCTGGGTGATACGGCCCTTGGGGCCGGTGCCGGCCACGCGGGACACATCCACGCCGAGTTCGCGCGCGAACTTGCGCACGGACGGGCTGGCGTGGGCGGCCTTGCCGGTCACGCCGGAAAGCGCAGCGGCCGGGGCCGCGGCGGGAGCCGGAGCGGCAACCGGTGCGGGCGCCGGAGCGCTGGCGGCGGCCGGGGCCGGTGCCGCAGCGGCGGCAGCCGGGGCCGGGGCGGCAGCCGGGGCCGCGCCTTCAAGGATCAGCAGCAGCGTGCCCTCGGACACATTGTCGCCAACCTTGACCTTGACTTCCTTGACCACGCCGCCTTGCGGCGACGGCACGTCCATGGTCGCCTTGTCGGATTCCAGCGTCACCACGGCGTCTTCGGCCTTGATGGTGTCGCCGGCCTTGACGTGGACTTCGATGACGGGAACGGCGTCGTAGTCGCCGATATCGGGGACTTTCACCTCGATGGTGCCACCGCCGGCGGCAGGCGCTGCGGCGGGGGCCGGCGCTGCTGCAGGAGCGGGTGCCGGCGCGGCGGCGGGCGCGGGAGCGGGAGCAGCCGCGGCCGGTGCCGGCGCGGCGGCGGCCTGGCCAGCCGCTTCCAGCATCACCAGGACGGTGCCTTCGGACACGTTGTCGCCCACCTTGATGCGGACATCCTTGACCACGCCGCCCTGCGGCGAGGGCACGTCCATGGTGGCCTTGTCCGACTCCAGCGTCACCAGCGCGTCTTCCGCGTTGATGCTGTCGCCGGGTTTCACGTGCACTTCAATGACGGGAACGGCGTCGTAATCGCCGATGTCCGGCACCTTGATTTCAATCGCTTGACTCATTCAGTGTCTCCTGGGCAGGCCGGCACGCGCGTTCATCCGCAGGCGACGAGGTTACCCTCGTCGCCCGCTTCTGTCACGCCGCCATGCCGCAAGACGCTACCGGCTGTAGCCGGGGCGCCCGCGGCACGGCGTCGCCGTACTGCTGGGGGGTTGGTGCAGGCTGCCGGATCAGACCGACATCGGGTTGGGCTTGCTGGGGTCGAGGTTGTACTTCTTGATTGCCTCGGCCACCTTGTCGCGGCCGATCGCGCCCTCGTCGGCCAACGCCTTGAGCGCGGCCAGCGTGACCCAGTGGCGATCCACCTCGAAGAAGTGACGCAGCTTTTCGCGGGTATCCGAGCGGCCGAAGCCGTCGGTGCCCAGCACCACGTAGCGTCGCGGCACGAACGGACGGATCTGTTCGGCAAACGCACGCACATAGTCGGTCGAAGCGACGACCGGGCCGCGGGCCGATTTCAGGCTCTTGGCCACATGCGATTCGCGCGGCGTTTCGGTCGGGTGCAGCAGGTTGAAGCGCTCGACATCATGGCCTTCGCGGGCCAGCTCGGTGAAGCTCGGGCAGCCCCACAGGTCCGATTCCACGCCCCAGTCCTTCTTGAGCAGGTCGGCGGCGGCGATCACCTCGCGGAAGATCGTGCCCGAGCCCAGCAGCTGCACGCGCGGTGCGTTGCTGTTCTCCACGCCCTTGCGGAACTGGTACATGCCCTTGACGATGTCCTTCTCTACGCCAGCCGGCATGGCCGGGTGCTCGTAGTTTTCGTTCATCACCGTCAGGTAGTAATAGATGTCTTCCTGTTCCGCGTACATGCGGCGCAGGCCGTCCTGCATGATGACCGCCAGTTCGTACTGGAAGGTCGGGTCGTACGAGATGCAGTTCGGGATGGCGGCGTGGAATACGTGCGAGTGGCCGTCTTCGTGCTGCAGGCCTTCGCCGTTCAGCGTGGTCCGGCCGGCGGTGCCGCCCAGCAGGAAGCCGCGCGAACGCATGTCGGCAGCGGCCCAGCACAGGTCGCCGATACGCTGGATGCCGAACATCGAGTAGTAGATGTAGAACGGGATCATCTGCACGCCGTGCGTCGAGTACGACGTGGCGGCGGCGATCCAGTCGCACATGGCGCCGGCTTCGTTGATGCCTTCCTGCAACACCTGACCAGTCTGCGATTCCTTGTAGAACATCAGCTGGTCATGGTCTTCCGGCACGTACTTCTGGCCTTCCTGGTTCCAGATGCCGACCTGGCGGAACAGGCCTTCCATGCCGAAGGTGCGCGACTCGTCCGGGACGATGGGCACCACGTGCTTGCCGATCTGCTTGTCCTTCAGCAGCGTGTTCAGGATCCGCACGAAGGCCATGGTGGTCGACACCTCGCGGCCTTCGCCGGTGGGCTTGAGCAGCGCGTCGAAGGCGGCCAGCTCGGGCACGGGCAGCGCCTCGGCCTTCTGGCGGCGGGCCGGCAGGTAGCCACCCAGGTTCATGCGCGCCTGGCGCATGTATTCCAGTTCCTTCGAGCCTTCCTCGAAGGTCAGGTACGGCACCTCTTCGAGCTTGTCATCGGGCACCGGAATGTTGAACTGGTCGCGGAACTTGCGGATCGCGTCCAGCGGCATCTTCTTCTGCTGGTGGGCCACGTTCATGGCCTGGCCGGCGTCGCCCATGCCATAGCCCTTGATGGTCTTGGCCAGGATCAGCGTGGGCTGGCCCTTGTGTTCGCTGGCAGCCTTGTAGGCGGCGTAGATCTTGTGCGGATCGTGGCCGCCGCGGTTCAGGCGCCAGATGTCGTCGTCGGACCAGTCGGCCACCATCGCCTTCAGTTCAGGCGTGTTGAAGAAGAACTCGCGCACGTAGGCGCCGTCCTTGGCCTTGAAGGTCTGGTACTCGCCGTCCACGCATTCCATCATGCGCTTCATCAGCAGGCCCTTGGTGTCGCGCGCCAGCAGGGAATCCCACTTGCTGCCCCAGACCACCTTGATGACGTTCCAGCCTGCGCCGCGGAATTCCGATTCCAGTTCCTGGATGATCTTGCCGTTGCCGCGCACCGGGCCGTCCAGGCGCTGCAGGTTGCAGTTGATGACGAAGACGAGGTTGTCGAGTTTCTCGCGGCCGGCCATGCCGATCGCGCCCAGCGATTCGGGTTCGTCGGTCTCGCCGTCGCCGAGGAAGGCCCAGACCTTGCGGTCGCCGGCCTTGGCCAGGCCGCGGCTGTCGAGGTACTTCATGAAGCGGGCCTGGTAGATGGCCATGATCGGGCCCAGGCCCATCGACACCGTCGGGAACTGCCAGAAGTCCGGCATCAGCCACGGGTGCGGGTAGGACGAAATGCCCTTGCCGTCCACTTCCTGGCGGAAGTTGTCGAGCTGGTCGGTGGTCAGGCGGCCGAGCAGGAAGGCGCGCGAATACACGCCCGGAGCCGAGTGGCCCTGCACGAAGACCAGGTCGCCGCCGCTCGCTTCCGACGGGGCGCGCCAGAAATGGTTGTAGCCGACGTCATACAGCGTGGCCGCCGAGGCGAACGACGAGATGTGGCCGCCAACGTTGGTGTGCTTGTTGGCGCGCAGCACCATCGCCATGGCGTTCCAGCGGGTGTACGAGCGGATGCGGTGCTCAACGTCCTGGTCGCCGGGGATGCGGGCCTGTTGCTCGACCGGGATCGTGTTGATGTACTGCGTCTCGGCGTGGAACGGCTGGGTCACGCCATTCACGCGTGCGTATTCGATCTGCTTGTCGATCAGGAACGCGGCGCGCGAGGGACCCTCGGCGGCGAGGACGCCCTGCAGGGCGTCCAGCCATTCATGGGTTTCCTGGGGGTCTGCATCGTTGGCGCTGGACGCGCCGAGAATCTGCTCTGGTACAGCTGACATGACTGTCTCCTGGTGAATTCCTGCCCCCGCTCCCGAGCTGCTGGCTTCGGGCCGGGGTCTGACGGGTTGACTCGCGGATGCGGCGCTGCCGCGCCTTGCATCGGGCCGCCGCCGGGGGCTCTGTTCCGAACCCTCCGCGCGGCAGGCGCATGGCTACCGCCCGCATTTATTGGTCGAGCCGATTCTATGGAAGCAGAAAGTGCAACACAAGCGAAATTTTCAAATTGCGATATCGTTTCTTACAATGTGAAATATTGCGGCAGCGCATCAAGAAACACATCGATCCCGGCAGGCCGCAACCCGCAAGCCGCGCCGCCAGGACCGGCGACACCGTATTTTCATAGGCGCTTTCCCCAAGCGACGCACCGCAATAATCCCGATACACTGGTCGGTCAGCCGTCAATCCCCGTCATGTCGTTTTTCGATCGATTCCTTTCCAGCCTGCGCGCAGCCATTCTTCCCCCCACCGCTTCGGGCACGGCCAAGGCGACCGGAGGCGATGCCGCGCACGCCGCCCCGCCGCACAGCACCCTGGGCGCGCTCGAGACGCTGGCGGCCGGCGACGACGGCGGCACCGTCACCGCCCCGCCGCGCGGGCTGTGGTGGCTGCGCTGGCGCAACCTGGTTGCAACCAGCTGGTTTATGTTCATTCCGCTGGTTGCCATTGTGCTCTTCACGGTGGCGATGGGCGTCATCCTGTGGTCCCTGCATGAAACCGAGCGCCAGCAGCAGCGCGACGCGCTGTACCGCGACGCCGCCTGGGCGCAGCAGCGCGTGCGCCTGTCCCTGCTGAGCAACCAGGACCAGCTTGCCTCGCTCGCGCGCGACATTGCCGCCGCGCAGCTGGAGCAAGGCGCGTATCGCACCGCGGCACAGGAAATCCTGCGCGAGAACCCCGAGATCGTCTTCATCAACTGGCTCGATGCCACGCGCCGCGGGCGCTGGTCGCTGCCATCCACCTCGGAATTCGCCGGGCGGCTGCGCGAAAACGCGGACCAGCCGCTCGAGCCGGAAGTGCTCGACACCTTCGACGCCGCGCGCGAAACCCAGCGCGTGGTCTACTCGCGCCCGCTGGTCAACGACCGCGGCGACAGCTTCATGCTGGTGGAAGTGCCGATCGTGCGCGACAACGAGTTCCTCGGCACGCTGGGCGCGCTGTACTCGATCAACGGCATCCTGACCCACCTGCTGCCGCCCGAGCTGACCGAGCGCTACCGCTTCTCGCTGATCGACAAGAACAACCAGATCCGCGCCAGCACCTCACTGCGCCCGGTGCCGGGCAATGCGCTGTCGTACGAGGTGCTGCTGGATCCGCCGGGCCATTCGCTGTCATTGCGCGCCGACGCGTATCCGCCGCCGTCCAACCTGCCCAACAACATGCTGCTGTGGCTGGTGGTGGGGCTGTCCTGCTTCCTGCTGTGGAGCCTGTGGAGCATGTGGCGGCACACCAGCCGCCGCTCCGAGGCGCAGCGCGCGCTGCTGGCCGAGACCTCGTTCCGCCGCGCGATGGAAAACTCGATGCTGATCGGCCTGCGCGCGCTGGACCTGAACGGACGCATCACCTACGTCAACCCGGCGTTCTGCCGCCTGACCGGCTGGCAGGAGAACGACCTGGTGGGCCGCCTGCCGCCCTTCCCCTACTGGCCGCCCAACGACCAGCAGGAGATGCAGAAGCAGATCGACCTGACCCTGCAGGGCAAGTCGCCCGCCGGCGGCTATGAAATGCGCGTGATGCGCCGCGACGGCAGCAGCTTCTTCGCCCGCATGTATGTCTCGCCGCTGGTGGACAGCCGCGGCCGCCATACCGGCTGGATGAGTTCGATGACGGACATCACCGAGCCCAAGCGGGCCCGCGAAGAACTGGCCGCCGCGCACGACCGCTTCACCACCGTGCTGGAAAGCCTGGACGCCGCGGTCTCGGTGCTGGCCACCGACAAGGCCGAGCTGCTGTTCGCCAACCGCTACTACCGGCAGCTGTTCGGCTGGGAAGCCGAAGGCCACATGAAGCTGGCCGGCGACGACCTCGACAAGGAGCAGGTGTCGGGCGACAACACCGACTACGTCGACGGCTACGCCGGCCTGCCGGCGTCGGAGCTGATGCCATACACCTCGGATGCGCGTGAAGTCTTCGTACCCGACATGCAGAAGTGGTTCGAAGTGCGCCGCCGCTATATCCAGTGGGTGGACGGCCACCTGGCGCAGATGCAGATCGCCACCGACATCACGGTGCGCAAGGCGGCC
The DNA here is from genome assembly GCF_000812465.1 of Cupriavidus sp. IDO. Taxonomy (GTDB): domain Bacteria; phylum Pseudomonadota; class Gammaproteobacteria; order Burkholderiales; family Burkholderiaceae; genus Cupriavidus. Next base: position 82,790 of record NZ_JWMA01000001.1, read on the forward strand.
GAGGAAATGGCCCGCCAGCACGAAGAACGCCTGCAGTTCACCAGCCGCCTGACCACGATGGGCGAGATGGCCTCTTCGCTGGCGCACGAACTCAACCAGCCGCTGGCCGCGATCAACAACTACTGCATGGGTGCGGTGGCGCGCCTTCATTCGGGCCGCAGCACGCCGGAAGATCTGATTCCGGTGCTGGAGAAAACCTCGGCACAGGCGGTGCGGGCCGGCACCATCATCAGCCGCATCCGCGGCTTTGTGAAGCGCAGCCAGCCACAGCGGCGCGAGGCGTCGCTGCACGACATCGTGGCCGACGCCGTCGGCCTGGCCGACCTCGAAGCCACGCGCCGGCGCGTCACCATCCTGACCCGCCTGCCGCCCCCGCCGATGCTGGTGTACGTGGACCCGGTGCTGATCGAGCAGGTGCTGGTCAACCTGCTCAAGAACGCCGTGGAAGCCATGTCCGGACTGCCTGCCCTGCGCGCCGGCGGCGTGGTGCGCCTGCACGCGCGCGTCGAGCCGGGCGAGTTCGGCAACAACGTGCACATCGACGTCATCGACCAGGGCCCGGGCGTGGACGAGGCTACCAAGGAACGGCTGTTCGAGCCCTTCTTCAGCACCAAGTCCGACGGCATGGGCATGGGCCTGAATATCTGCCGCTCGATCATCGAGTCGCACCAGGGCCGCCTGTGGGTCGAGAACAACATCGACGGGATCGGCTGTACGTTTAAAATCATGCTGCCGCTGCAGCCGGGGATGACGGAGCAATAACCCCACCTCGGTAGGGTGCGCAGGCTGTTACATCGCGCCCGGCCCGGTTACACTTCGCAGCAAATGATTTGTTGTCCCAGGAGACTTCATGACCGCAACGCCAAACCCCACTCCCCACCGCGGCGAGACCGTATTCATCGTCGATGACGATGAAGCGATGCGCGACTCGCTGACCTGGCTGCTGGAGGGCAATGGCTATCAGGTTCGCAGCTTCAGCAGCGCCGAGCAGTTCCTCTCCGCCTATGACGCGGGCCAGGTGTCTTGCCTGATCCTCGATGTCCGCATGCCGGGCATGAGCGGGCCGGAACTGCAGGAGCGGATGATCGCCGAGAACATCGACATCCCCATCGTCTTCATCACCGGCCACGGCGACGTCCCGATGGCGGTCTCGACCATGAAGCGCGGCGCGATCGACTTCATCGAGAAGCCGTTCGACGAGTCCGAACTGCGCGCGCTGGTCGAGCGCATGCTGCAGAAGGCGCGCACCGACCATTCCGCCGCACGCGAACAGCGCGCCGCCAAGGACCTGCTCGGCAAGCTCACCACGCGTGAGCAGCAGGTGCTGGAGCGCATCGTGGCCGGCCGCCTGAACAAGCAGATCGCCGACGACCTGGGCATTTCCATCAAGACCGTGGAGGCGCACCGCGCCAACATCATGGAAAAGCTCAACGTCAACACGGTGGCCGACCTGCTGCGCCTGGCGCTCTCGCGCAACAGCTGAGCGGCCGCTGCGCCCCTGCCTGCGCCGGCCTGGTCCGGCGCAGCGCCCCCTCCTCTCCTCCCTGCAGTCAGTCCCGCAGATATTCCTCGTCGCGGAACGTGACCACCCATTGCGGCTTGTAGACCACAAAAATCGCCACCAGCATCCCGGTCAGGAAGGCCTCGCCGAACGCGAGGATGACAGTCGCCGCCAGTGTATCCGCGAAGCTGAACGGCAACCCGGGCGCCATCCAGTAACGCCACCCCGCCTCGGCCGCACCGGCGCCCAGGGCAGCAAGGCCTGCGGCGAAATAACCGTGTCCCAGGATAAAGACGAACGGATGCCGCGGCAGCAGCCTGCGCATGATCGCCTGCAGACCGGCTGAAATGAACGCCGGCAGCAACGCCAGCCACACGTAGCGCACCCACAGCGACGCCCAGTCAAACTCAGCCCAGTCGTGGCCGGCGAGATACTCGAGTCCGAACAGCGAGACCAGGTCGACAATAAACAGGGAAACCACCGCCAGCGGAAGCCCGAACAGCGTCACCAGCAGCGTGGCGCCAAGCAGCTGGATCACCACGCCGCCGACCAGGGTGGCGCGAACAGTCCACAGCAGCGCCACCAGCACCATCGCGCCAAGCCACGCGTTCTGCAGGGCATGGCGCCGCAGCAGCCGCCATGGCTGGCGGCTCAGCGCCCAGCCAAGCCCGAACACAGAGGCGATGACCAGCCAGGGATCTGACAGCAGGGACGGGAGTGCGGTGTGCATGGGCCGATGCTACCAGCGCTGGCGGCATCTGCGGCTTGCATGCGATCAAGCCGCCATCGAGCCCCTTGAGGGCCGCCTTCACCCCTTATAATTCGCCTTTGCATCCGCGCCAGAGTCCGGCTCTGAGTTCGCCTTTCTTCACCTCCCGGCCCATTTCCCCATGTCTGCCCAACTGATCGACGGCAACGCCCTTGCCAAGCAAATCCGCTCCGAAGCCGCCCTGCGCGCCGCCCGCCTGACCGAGCGCGGTCACCGGCCCGGCCTGGCCGTGATCCTGGTCGGCGAAGACCCGGCCAGCCAGGTCTACGTGCGCAATAAGGTCAAGGCCTGCCAGGACAATGGCTTTCACTCCTCGCTCGACCGCTACCCGGCCGACCTGTCGGAGGCGGAACTGCTGGCCCGCATCGACGCGCTGAACCAGGACCCGAACATCCACGGCATCCTGGTGCAGCTGCCGCTGCCCAAGCACATCGACAGCCACAAGGTGCTGGAGGCGATCGCCCCGGAAAAGGATGTCGATGGCTTTCACGTCGCCAATGCCGGCGCGCTGATGACCGGCGCTCCGCTGTTCCGCCCCTGCACGCCCTACGGCTGCATGAAGATGCTGGAATCGGTCCAGTACCCGCTGCGCGGCGCGCGCGCCGTGGTGGTGGGCGCCTCGAACATCGTCGGCAAGCCGATGGCGATGCTGCTGCTGCAGGCCGGCGCCACCGTCACCATCTGCAACAGCAAGACCCGCGATATCGGCGCCCACACGCGTGAAGCCGACGTCATCGTTGCTGCCGTCGGCCGCCGCAACCTGATCACCGCCGACATGGTCAAACCGGGCGCGGTGGTGATCGACGTGGGCATGAACCGCGACGACAATGGCAAGCTGTGCGGCGACGTCGATTTCACCGGCGTGCGTGAAGTGGCCGGTTACATCACGCCGGTGCCGGGCGGCGTGGGCCCGATGACCATCACCATGCTGCTGGTCAATACGCTGGAAGCCGCCGAGCGCGCTGCCGGCTGAGCGGCCGCAGCATCACCCGGGGCATTGGAAAAATCCTGCCCCGGCCCAATCTGAGGGACATTGCCCCAATCGAGGCCAGCCAACCGAGAACCGCCATGGACCAAGCCGCCAACGCCACTAACCCGCTCCTCGACTTTTCCGACCTGCCCCGATTCGCCGAGATCCGCCCCGAGCACATCGGGCCGGCGCTCGACGTCCTGCTCGAACAGGCGCAGGCCGCGGTCACGCGCGCCGAAGATCCCGCCACCACGCCCGACTGGGCCAATGCCGTACAGGCGCTGGAAGCCGCCACCGAGCCGCTGGGCCGCGCCTGGGGCGTGGTCGGCCACCTGAGCGCCGTCGTCGACACGCCGGAACTGCGCCAGGCGCACGCCGAAAACCTGCCCCGCATGACCGAGTTCTGGTCGTCGCTGGGACAAAGCCTGGCGCTGTACGAAAAGTACAAGGCGCTGGCCGCCAGCCAGGAGTTCGCGGCCATGAGCGCGGCGCGCCACCAGCTGATCGAGAACGAGCTGCGCGGCTTCCGCCTGGGCGGCGCCGAGCTGCCCGAAGACAAGAAGCCGCGCTTTGCCGAGATCCAGGAGCAGCAGGCGCAGTTGTCCAAGGCGTTCTCGGACCATGTACTGGACGCCACCAACGCCTACGCGCTGTACGTCGAAGACCCGGCGCGTCTGGCAGGCTTGCCCGAAGATGCGAAGGAAGCCGCCCGCCACGCCGCCGAGAAGGAAGGCAAGGCGGGCTGGAAGTTCACGCTGCATTTCCCGTCCTATTTCCCGGTGGTGCAGTACGCCGATGATCGCGCGCTGCGCCAGACCATGTACGAGGCGAGCGTCACGCGTGCTTCCGAACTGGCGCAGCAGTATGGCCAAGGCAAGGCCGAGTGGGACAATACCGCCAACATGCGCGAGCAGCTCTCGCTGCGGCGCGAGGAGGCCCAGCTGCTCGGCTACAACTGCTATGGCGAAGTGTCGCTCGTGCCGAAGATGGCCGAATCGCCCGCCGAGGTGCTGAAGTTCCTCGATGAACTCGCCGTGAAGGCGCGCCCCTATGCCGAGAAGGACTGGGCCGAACTGAAGGCGTTTGCCGCCGCCGAGCTTGGCATTGCCGAACCGGCGCCATGGGACGTGGCCTACGCCTCCGAAAAGCTGCGCCAGCAGCGCTACGCCTTCTCGGAACACGAGGTCAAGCAATACTTCCCCGAGCCGAAGGTGCTGGAAGGCCTGTTCGGGGTCGTGCAGAAGCTGTTCTCGGTGCGCATCGAGCCCGAGCCGGCGCAGACCTGGCACAAGGATGTGCGCTTCTTCCGCGTGACGACGCCCGACGGCGCCCTGCTCGCCCAGTTCTACATCGACCTCTATGCCCGCGAAGGCAAGCGCGGCGGCGCATGGATGGACGATGCGCGCGGACGCAAGCTGCTGGCCGATGGCCGCGTGCAGACGCCGGTGGCCTACCTGACCTGCAATTTCTCGGCGCCGGTGGGCGACAAGCCCGCGCTCTTCACGCACGATGAAGTCATCACGCTGTTCCATGAATTCGGCCACGGCCTGCACCACATGCTGACGCAGGTGGGCGAGCTGGGCGTGTCCGGCATCAACGGCGTTGAGTGGGATGCGGTCGAGCTGCCTTCGCAGTTCATGGAAAACTTCTGCTGGGAGTATGAAGTGCTGGCCGGCATGACGCGCCACGTCGACAGCGGCGAGCCATTGCCGCGCGCGCTGTTCGACCGCATGCTGGCAGCCAAGAACTTCCAGAACGGCATGATGACGCTGCGCCAGATCGTGTTCTCATCGTTCGACATGCACCTGCATACCGACTTCGATCCGCTCGGCGGAAAGTCCGTGCTCGGCCTGTCGCGCGAGATCAACGACCACGTGCACGTCGTGCCGCAGCATCCGCTGTCGCGCTGGCCCAATACCTTCAGCCATATCTTTGCCGGCGGCTATGCGGCGGGGTACTACAGCTACAAATGGGCCGAAGTGTTGTCCGCCGATGTCTATGCTGCGTTCGAGGAAGCCGCCCAGCTGTCCGGCACCGTGCTCGACAGCGAAACCGGCGCACGCTACCAGCGCGAAATCCTGTCCGTCGGCGGCAGCCGGCCGGCCATGGATTCCTTCGTCGCCTTCCGCGGACGCGCGCCGCAGATCGACGCGCTGCTGCGCCACGGCGGGATGGCGGCATGAGCGCGGCGCTGCCTTCCACCGGCCCGCTGCGCATTGCCAGCTGGAACGTCAACTCGCTCAAGGTGCGCCTGCCGCAGGTGCTGCAGTGGCTGGCCGAACAGGAGCAGGCCGGCGCGCCCATCGACGCGCTGTGCCTGCAGGAACTGAAGCTGCCGGACGACAAGTACCCGCTGGCCGAGCTGGAGGACGTTGGCTTCCACAGCGTCTACACCGGACAGAAGACGTACAACGGCGTGGCCATCCTGGCGCGCAATGCCACCATGCCGGTCGCCACCGACGTGGTGCGCAACATCCCCGGCTTCGAGGATGTGCAGCAGCGCGTGATCGCCGCCACGTACGGCGATCTGCGCCTGGTCTGCGCCTATTTCCCCAACGGACAGGCGCCGGACTCGGACAAGTTCGTCTACAAGCTCAAGTGGCTGGAAGCGATGACGGCCTGGCTGCGCGAGGAGATGACGCGCTATCCGCGGCTGGCGCTGCTGGGCGACTTCAATATCGCCCCCGAAGACCGCGACGTGCACGACCCCAAGAAGTGGGAAGGCCAGAACCTGGTTTCGCCGCAGGAGCGGGCCGCCTTCGCGGCGCTGGTGGAGCTCGGCCTGGCTGACGCATTCCGCAAGTTCGAGCACCCCGAGAAAGCGTTCTCGTGGTGGGACTACCGCATGCTGGCGTTCCGCCGCAATGCGGGCCTGCGTATCGACCACATCCTGCTGTCGCCGGCGCTGACCAGCGGCTGCACCGCCTGTGTGATCGACCGCGTGCCGCGGACCTGGGAACAACCGTCCGACCATACGCCGGTGGTAGCCACACTCAACTGCGGCTGACGCAGTTCCTGCAGAAAGCAATCACCGCGAGCCGGGAGCATTTGCGGCTCGCGGCGGCGCCCGGCTGCGGCTACACTCCCCCCATGACCTCGGCCATGCTCCGCCATCGCAATCTTCCCCATCTGTTGCTGCAGGCGCGCGAGCACCTGCTGGCCGGCTTTCGCCCGATCCTGCGGCAGTTCGGCGTCACCGAGCAGCAATGGCGCGTCATGCGCACGCTCAACGAGCGGGGTCCGATGGAACCCAACCAGCTGGCCGACGCCTGCCTGATCCTGAGTCCGAGCCTGACCCGGATGCTGGCCAGCATGGAAGAAGCCGGCCTTGTCCTGCGCGAACGCTCCGCGACCGACCAGCGCCGCCAGCTGATCAGCCTGACAGGCCATTGCCGGGGGTTGATCGCGGAAATAGAACCGCTGATCGATGCCCGTTACGGGGAACTGGAGCAGCAGGTCGGCACCGAGCAGCTTCGCCAGGTCTACGGGGCGCTCGACGATCTGCTGGGCAGCTTCGCGCCACTACCGCCGGGCGGGACTACAGGCAGCGAGAGCTGACGGGCGGCATCGCGCGCCCGTCTCAAGGACTGGAACGAGCCGCTGAAGCGCGCGCCCCGCTGCCCGTATCGCTTATCATGAGCGCAGACACCAACGACGCCAGCGGCCACGTAGCCGCGGCGCTTCAGCACTCCGCCTTCATGCACCCCATCGCGCACGGCGCCGGCCCCGATAGCCGACCACTCTTTATCGCCCCATGACCGTGCCCGCCAACGGCCATGACCACGGCCTGCGCCGTCTTTTCCGCTGGAGCCAGCGCGTCAGCGCGGCCACGCTGCGCGCGGATCTGATTGCCGGCCTGCTCGGCGCCGTGCTGGTCCTGCCACAAGGCGTTGCCTTTGCCACGCTGGCCGGGCTGCCGCCGCAGTACGGCATCTATACCGCCGTCGTGCCGTGCATCGTCGCCGCGCTGTTCGGGTCGAGCTGGCATGTGATGTCGGGGCCGACCAATGCGAATTCGCTGGCGCTCTTCGCCATGCTGAGCCCGATCGCCTTGGCCGGGAGTCCCGCCTACATCAGCCTGGCGCTGGGCGTGACGATACTGGTGGGCGTGCTGCAGCTGGCGGTGGGCACCTTGCGGCTGGGCTCGCTGGCCAACTTCATCTCGCCGTCGGTGCTGCTCGGCTTCACCTGCGGAGCCGCTACGCTGATCGGCCTGTACGCGCTCAAGGACCTGTTCGGACTGGCGGTGCCGACCGGCACCAGCGCCTTTGGCGTCGTGCGCTTCCTGTTCGGCAACCTTGATGAAATCAACTGGGGCGCAGTCACGGTGGGCGCGGTCACGCTCGTCGCGACGCTACTCTGCAAGCGCTTGTGGCGCCGACTGCCGTTCATGCTGCTCGGTCTGCTGGCAGGCTATGGCGTCGCCCTGCTGCTCAACACCACCGGCTGGGGCGGCGGCCACCACGTCAATGTGGTCGGCCCGATTCCGTCGGCCATTCCGCCTTTCCATGTGCCGGACATATCGTGGCGCGCCGTGCCCGACCTGCTTGGCATTGCATCGGCGCTGACCATCGTTGCACTCGGCCAGTCGATCTCGATTGCCAAGGCGGTGGCGCTGCGCTCGGGCCAGCACATCGACGCGAACCGAGAGTTCATCGGCCAGGGCCTGTCCAATATCGCCGGCGGCTTGTTCTCTGGCTATATTTCTTGCGGCTCGCTCAACCGCTCGGTCCCGAACTTCGAGGGCGGCGCCAGGACGCCGCTGGCGGCCGTGTTTTCCGCGCTGCTGCTGGTGGCGCTGGTCAGTGTCAGCGCACCGCTGCTGGCGCAGATTCCACTCGCCGCCATTGCCGCCATGCTGATGCTGGTGGCCTGGGGCCTGTTCGATTTCGGTCGGTTCCGCCGCATTGCCAGCCTGAGCCGGACCGAGTTCGCCATTGCGGTCGGCACCTTCGCCGCCACGCTGGTGATCCGGCTCGAGATGGCCGTGCTGCTCGGCACGATCCTGTCGCTGGTGGCCTACCTGTATCGCACTTCGCGCCCCGCGGTGCGCAGCCTGGTGCCTGACGCCGACGATCCCGGCCGGCGCTTCACGCCATTGGACGAACTGCAGCGCCCGCAGCCCGAATGCCCGCAACTGAAGCTGCTGCGCATGGAAGGCGCCATCTACTTTGGCGCGGTCCAGTACGTGACCGACCGGCTCCACTGGCTGCGCACGGTCAATGCCAGCCAGACCCATCTGCTGGCGATGACCAAGAGCATGAACTTCATCGACCTGGCCGGCGCCGAGATGTGGGAAAGCGAACTCGCCGAGCGCCGCGCAGCCGGCGGCGACCTCTACTTCCACCGGCCGCGCACGCAGGTACTGCAGACCTGGGAACAGACCGGCTTCGGCGCGAAGCTGGGGCCTGATCATGTTTTCTCGACGAAGCGGCAGGCGCTTCACACGATCATCGGACAGCTATCACCGGAGATCTGTGCCCAGTGCAGCGTGCGGATTTTCGAAGAATGCGCGCAGCGTCCGGGAACCGGGCCGTCAGCGCACGCGACTGGTTCGCCGCAAGTCTGACCGCGCAGCGGTTGCCCTTCGGCGGCATGCTTCCAATGCAATGCGCCGCGAAAGCGTCACAGAAACAGGCTACGAAATTTCGGGATGAGCCGGATTCGCCGGCGGGAACCGGCACGGCTGGTGAAGCGGATTTGTGGCCAGCGAGGCTGGCGATGACCGGAGATGGGCGCCCACGGCATGCCGACGGCGGACCGGGGCATCCATCCGGATCAGACTGGCGCCACGTGTGCGCGCTTGACGACGATCGGTTGCGGGACGCCCTGCTCGATCAGCACCACTGCCGCACGTTCGATCGTGTCGCGACCAGCGCGGAATGCTTCTTCCAGTGACAGTACCTGGTCGGCGCTGAAGCCCTCCCAGAGTGCTTCGCGTGTCACCACGCAAGTCACCTTCTCACCATTGACAATCGCCTGGAACAGCAAGCCTTCGTTATTGATGTCGTAGCGCTCTTGCTCTTGGAATTTGATATCCATCGGTGCAGCCCTCCATATGCAAGTGGAGAAACATCCTAACATGGCTCGGGCGATTCGTATGGAATGAGCCCATGCGAAAGCGCTCAAATGGATGACCGGGCCGACCCCATCGAAGTTCCACGGGCAGACACGGGCAGGCTTCGCCGCACGCGATGGCGGCAACGCACCTTGTCGGTACGCTCGCCCGCGGATCTCGCGTGAAATGCGCCCATCATCGACAAGTATTTGACAACGCCAAAAATAATGATAGAATCTCTTTCTTCGTTGGGGCGTTAGCTCAGTTGGTAGAGCAGCGGACTCTTAATCCGTAGGTCGAGTGTTCGAGTCACTCACGCCCCACCAGCGAATTCAGAAAGGCCGGAAGCAGCAATGCTTCCGGCCTTTTGCTTTTCTCCTCGCGCCTTCGCACTCGGCGGGCGGGTGCGCCGGGCACCCCTGGTGCCCGCCTGTTCAGACGCCGCTGTCGCGGGCGCGCTCGAACAGGGTCCGCGACAGCTGCCGGTGGCGCGACAGGACGCTCGGCAGGTCTGTCGTCAGCAATTCGCCGTCGCGCACCACCACGCGCCCGTTGATGACACTCGTCGCCACATTGGCTGGCGTGCAGAAAACCAGTGCCGCGACCGGATCGTGCCCACCGCCGGCAAAGCCGACCGCCGACATGTCGAATGCGACGAAGTCCGCCGACATGCCCGGCGCCAGCGCGCCGATATCGTCACGATTGAGCACGCGCGCGCCGCCAAGCGTGGCAATCTCCAGCGCCTCGCGCGCACTCATGGCCGCGGGCCCGAACCCGACACGCTGCAGCAGCATCGCCTGGCGTGCCTCGCCGAGCATGTGTGCACCATCGTTGGAAGCACTGCCGTCCACGCCCAGCCCGACCTTGACGCCGGCATCGCGCATGGTCCGGATCGGCGCGATGCCCGAAGCCAGCCGCATATTGGAGCACGGGCAATGGGCCACGCCCGTGCCGGTGCGCGCGAACAGGGCAATCCCCTCTTCATCGAGCTTGACGCAGTGGGCATGCCAGACGTCATGGCCGACCCAGCCAAGATCCTCGGCGTACTGCGCCGGCGTCAGGCCGAATTTTTCGCGCGAGTAGGCGATATCGTTGTCGTTCTCGGCCAGGTGCGTATGAAGCGAGACGCCATAGTGACGCGCCATCAGCGCCGATTCGCGCATCAGGTCGCGCGACACCGAGAATGGCGAGCACGGCGCCAGCACCATGCGCAGCATCGCGTGGCGCGAGCCGTCGTGGTACTGCTCCACCAGCCGCTGGCTGTCACGCAGGATGGCGGCCTCTTCTTCCACCACCACATCGGGCGGCAGTCCGCCCTTGCTCCGGCCGACGCTCATCGAGCCGCGCGCAGCGTGAAAGCGCATGCCCATTTCCTGCGCGGCAGCAATTGAGTCGTCCAGCCGCGAGCCGTTGGGATACAGGTAGAGGTGATCGCTCGTGGTCGTGCAACCCGACAGCATGAGCTCGGCCATCGCGGTCTTGGTGGACACCCCGATCATCTCGGGCGTGAGATGCGACCACAGCATGTACAGGTTGGTCAGCCACGAGAACAGCTCGGCATCCTGGGCGGCGGGAACCGCACGGGTCAGGCTCTGATACATATGGTGGTGCGTATTGACCAGGCCGGGGATCACGACGTGGCCGCGCATTTCGATCACCTGCGCCGTGCCCTCGTCGATCATGCGGCGATATTCCAGCGGCAGATCAGACGTCGCGCCGACCCACTGGAGCGCCGGGCCATCGGCCACCAGCGCGCCATCGGGTATTTCGCGCCGCTGGGCGTCCATGGTGACGAGGACGTCGGCGTTCAAGGCAATCAGGGTCATGGTTGATATCCGGCTGCAGTGGTAGTTGGCACAGGCAGTCTACGGTGTACCGCCGTCATCCCCAAAGCATAGAATTTCGCCCAATGTGTCCACAAAATGTGGACATACCCACTTGATGCTAGTGCGCCTGCGCGAACAGGGCGGCCAGTGCCGAAGCAACCGTGCCGGCCATCAACTCTGCGGCCGCGCTCAATTGCCCGCGCGCACGCGACACCAGTGCCAGGGTCTGGCGCCGCAGATGCCGGTCGCGCAGCGGCACAAAGACCAGTGCCTGCCTGGCCCGCTCCTCCATCACATCCAGCGGGTTCAGCAGGGCAATCCCCGAGCCAAGCATAACCAGACGCTGGATCAGCGCAGTCGAGGTCGATTCGGCAGTTGGCGATACCTCAATGGCGTTACGCGCAAAGGCGTCGTCAAGGATCGAACGGATCGACAAGGACCGCGCCGGCAGGATCAGCGGATATCCCACGCACTCGCTCAACATCGTTGACGGCTGCGCCGCCAGCGCATGCCCTGGCGGCACTACCGCGCCGATCTGCCAGTCGCTGGTGGCAATCGTGCGGAAGGCCGGGACCTCGGGCAGGTCATAGCCAAGGCCCAGGTCGGCGTCGCCCTGCTCCACCGCGGCGATGATTTCCAGCACCGGCAGGTCAACCACGCGGACCACGATCCCCGGAAAACGCTGCCGGAAATCATGGACCAGCGAGGGCATCAGCGAGCCCGCCAGGCCGGCAGTCGCCGCCACCGTCACTTCGCCGCGCCGCGCGCCCTTGAACTCTTCGATCCGGTCGCGCAGCGCATCGTGCTCGCGCAGGGTCTGCCGCACATGGGCAAGCACCATCTCGCCCAGGGGCGTCAGCCGCAGGCGCTTGTTGATCCGCTCGAACAACGGCGCACCGAGTTCCGCTTCCAGGTCGAGGATCTGGCGATTGACCGCGGTCGGCGCCACATGCAGGGTCTCCGCGGCTTTCCGGATCGAGCCGCGACGAACGACTTCGTCGAGATAGCGCAAGACTCTGGCGTGCATGAGCGAGTACTCCCGGCAATGGATTGCCGCGCATTGTAGCCGCCCCGACCGCAAGAAAAGTGCGGCAAGCTATTGCGTCTTAATCGATACCTTGCTACAATCTTTTTCTTCGTTGGGGCGTTAGCTCAGTTGGTAGAGCAGCGGACTCTTAATCCGTAGGTCGAGTGTTCGAGTCACTCACGCCCCACCAGCGAATTCCCGAAAAGGCCAGCCTGCACAGGTTGGCCTTTTTCATTTGCGCGCGCCATCGGCGCACGGCATTGCCCTGCATTTCTTGATACGCGGGTTCTCACCAATTCCGTTTCCCGCCCTTTCCCTGTTGAATGGCCACCGGCGCACATTGTGGAACATGGTTCCGTATCGCGGAACAAACCACGGTGTGCCGGCCGCCTTCCCGCAAAATGGCCAGGCGGCCCGGTTGTGCCAGCAGCGGGCAGACACTGACGGCGCCGGGCGATCGCATCGCCCCACAGAACGCCTGCAGCCGCTTGCTGGCCGGAATCAGTGAAAGAAGAACGGAGGCACCCTTGAAAGCATTTATCCACGCAGGCACCGCCGCCTGCATTATCGCCCTTGGCCTGACGCAGCCCGGCCTGGCCCAGGCCCAGGCCCAGGCCTACCCGAACAAGCCGATCCGGCTGATCGTCCCGTTTGCGGCCGGCGGCACCACCGACATCGTGGCGCGCGCCGTATCCGACGCGCTGGGCCGCGAACTCGGCCAGCCTGTGGTGGTGGAAAACCGCGGCGGCGGCGGCGGCGTAATCGGTGCCGACGCCCTGGCCAAGTCCGCGCCGGACGGCTACACGCTGGGCATTGCCACCGTGAGCACCATGGCGACCAACCCCGCCACCAACGCCAGGAACCCGTACGACCCGATCAAGGACTTTGCGCCGGTCACCAACCTGGTCAATGTGCCCAATGTACTGACCGTGAACCCGAAGGTGCCGGCCAAGACCCTGAAGGATTTCGTTGCACTGCTGAAGGCCAATCCTGGCAAATACAGCTACGCCTCGGCCGGCAAGGGAAGCATCTCGCACCTGGACGGCGAGCTGTTTAAGGACATCACCAAGACCGACATGGTCCATATCCCGTACCGCGGATCGGGCCCGGCGCTGAACGATACACTGGCCGGTCAGGTCAACGCGCAGTTCGACAACCTGCCGTCGTCGATGCCCCATATCCAGGCCGGCAAGCTGCGCGCGCTGGCTGTGGCGGCGCCGAAGCGCGTAGAAGGCCTGCCTGATGTGCCGACCTTCGCCGAGGCCGGCATGAAGGACATGAACAATATGGCCTGGTACGGCCTGGTGGCGCCGGCCGGCACCCCCGCCGCGATCATTACGCGCGTGCACGATGCCGCGGTAAAGGCCCTGCAGGACCCGAACGCCAGGCGCCGCCTGGCTGACAGCGGCGCCTATACCGACGGCAACACGTCGGCGCAATTTGCGGCGCAGATCAAGCGCGAGCTTGACCTGCGCAAGAAGATCGCACACGACCAGAACATCACACTGGAATAAGATCGCCTGGCGCGCTTCAGTGGGCGAAAATGCCGGTTGCCACACGTGGCTGCCGGCATTTTTTATTGGTGAGCCGGCCACTGCGCATTGGCTCGAACCGGAATCAGGCCTCTGGCGATATCTTGATCCAGGACAGGTTCCGGACCGCGCAGGACGCGTTAAATACAAGTAGAAGAAACTTTCACTTTGCGGACAAGCGCCGGCTCGGTACATTAACCGGGGATTCCGCTCAATTCGGCTCAACCGGATCGCACAGGCGCTGCGCGACCGTCACACGCGAGGATGAAGATGCTCAAAAAGACCGTTCCGACCCTGATCGTGGCTGCGCTCGCGGCCATCGGCACCGCGCAGCTTGCGTATGCGCAAAAGAACTACACGGAGGGCGGCGACCTTTACAGCGGCAGCCACACAAAGAAGGCAAGCCCGCACAAGAACGCAGCCAAGTCCGGCAAGTTCGATCCGTACACCGACGGCGCCAAGCAGTCGACCCAATCGGACCTGAACGCCAGCGGCAAGAAGTTTGATCCGAACACTGACGGTGCCAAGTCCGGCAAGTTCGACACTTACACCGACGGCGCAAAGGCCGCTGACGCCGACAAGGCCAAGTAAGGCGTTCTCACCACTGTCAAGAAAACAGCCCGCTTCGGCGGGCTGTTTACATTGCTGCACGGCCGAGGCAGGCGGCTCAGGCTGCCAGAGGCTGGACTGGCTGGGCCGGTCGCATGGTGCCTTGATCACGGTAGTGCAGGTGCCAGGACAGCGCTTCTTCCACCAGGTGCGGCGTATGGCCGCCATTGCGTGCGGCGCGCCGGAAATAATCGCACAGCAGCTCGCGATACTCCGGGTCGGCGCAATTGGCGATGATCTGTTGTGCTCGCTCGCGCGGCGCCAGCCCGCGCAGGTCGGCCAGGCCGTGCTCGGTGACGATGATGTCGACATCGTGCTCGGTATGGTCGACGTGCGCCACCATCGGCACGATGCTCGAAATATTCCCGCCCTTGGCGACAGACTTCGTCACGAACACCGACAGGTGCGCATTGCGCGCAAAGTCGCCCGAGCCACCGATGCCGTTCATCATGTGCGTACCGCTGACGTGCGTGGAATTCACGTTGCCGTAGATGTCGCACTCCAGCGCCGTATTGATGGTGATGAGCCCCAGCCGGCGCAGGATCTCCGGATGGTTGCTGATCTCCTGCGGCCGCAGCAGGACTCGCGAGCGGTACTGCTCCAGGTTCGACAGGAAGCGCTGGTAGACCTGCTTTGACAGCGTCACCGACGAGGCCGAGGCAAACGCCAGCCGGCCAGAGTCGAGCAGTTCGATGGTGCTGTCCTGCAGGACCTCCGAATACATCTTCAGGTCATGGAACGGCGAGTCGACCAGGCCGTGCAGCACCGCGTTGGAGATTGTGCCGATACCCGCCTGCAGCGGCTGCAGCGCCGGCGAGAGGCGCCCTGCGCTGACCTCGCGCGCGAGGAATCCATTGAGATGGCCGGCGATCTGGCGCGTGCCGGCATCCGGCGGCAGTGCATTGGACGGGCTGTCGTCCTTGGCGGTGATCACGATCGCGGCGATTTTCTCCGGATCGATCGGGATGTAGGGCAGGCCGATGCGCTGCTCTGCGGAAATCAGCGGAATCGGCTGGCGGTAAGGGCGCTGCACCGGGAAGTAGATGTCGTGCAGGCCCTCCAGCTCCAGCGGCATGTTCAGGTTGATCTCGACGATCACCTTCTTCGCGAGCATCGCGAAGCTGGCCGAGTTGCCCACTGACGTGCTGGGTATGATGCCGCCCTGCTCGGTGATGGCCACTGCCTCCACCACGGCCACATCGACCGGGGCAATCTGTCCGGAGCGCAACTGCTCTACCGTCTCGGACAGATGCTGGTCGATGAACATCACCTCGCCGGCATTGATCTTGCGGCGCAGCGTTTCGTCTGACTGGAACGGCAGGCGGCGCGCGATCACGTCGGCCTGTGCCAGCACCTTGTCGATATCGTTGCCCAGCGACGCGCCGGTCATCAGCGTGATGCGCAGCGGTTCGGTCGCGGCGCGGCGCGCCAGCGCGAAGGGCACTTCCTTGCAGTCGCCTGCCCGGGTGAAGCCGCTCATGCCTACCGTCATGCCGTCGCGGATCAGTGCAGCGGCTTCGTCGGCCGACACGACTTTATCGAGGAGCCTGGCCAGGCGAATGCGTTCCTTGTACATCATGATCTCCGTTCTGCCGGCCGCGGGCCCAACCCGCGCCGTGCGCCCCCTTCGCTCTTGGCATCGGGTGTTGGAAAGGCAGTGTAGCCAGCCCCGCCTATTCCCACATGGATTTAAAGTCATGGTTCCGAGTCGCTTTTCTCATGGAACACGAAGGAATGCACAAAGGCGACCGAAGGCATTCACTCGCCCGGCTGTGGCGCGCTCGCGGCAATTGGTGGCGCAGACGCCACTATGTCCCTGTGCGGCTGCAGGGAAATTGCTTGCTGACATACAGTCGCCGCGGCTTTCTGTTAGTGTCTGCGACATCAGGACGACTGGCCCCGGCAATGAGGGCGCGGCGCCTGTGCCGCCCGGGCCGGCAATGCACCGGCCCGACAGCGTTGCAATGGCGGCAAAACACACACAAGGAGACGCCATTACATGCAGCCAAAACCACTCGAGCCCAACGAGCCGGTTGTCCTTGCCCTGGTCGATGCCGTTACCGCCTGGCAGGGTGCATTGGAACAAACCCTGTCCGTATCCGGACTGAGCTATGCCAAATGGCTCCTGCTGCGCGCCATCAGGCAGAACGCGTTCGTTCGCCATCAACCATTCCTTGGCGCGATGCCGATCGACGTTGCCTGCTCCGAGCGCATGCTGAGCGAGCTGGCGCAGGACGGCTGGGTGGAATACTCGGATACCGTCGCACCCCGTATCGCCGAGGCCGCCTCGACGCGCGTGGAGCGCGCCTGGCAGGCCGTCAAGGCGCTGCATTCCGTGTCGGTGGCACCGTTCAGCTCCCAGGAGCGCGTGGCTCTCGGCAGCCTGCTTCAGCGCATGCAACTGACGCTGAGCGACCACTCCGCACGCCGCAGCCGGAGCGAATGCGCGGCAAGCGCGGAGGCGGCCGCGGCCTGCCGGACCACACCGCCCGGCAGCAATCACCGCACACACGCCTGAACCCAGCCTGGTATCGCTTGCCGGTCCGGCTGGCGATGCTCCGGCTCTTGCGCGCAGCATCATCACTTTGTCACGCCCAGTGCGCCGTTTTTTCCTAAAGTATGAGCATGTGCCAGCACATGCCCCCTTGCTCGCTCGCCGTTCGGGATAGCCAGGGGGCTGCCGGCCAACCCTGACCCGCAAGGAGGGATCATGCCGCAGGAGAACGAAGAGAAAGTCGCCCACCTGCTGGAAGAACTGGTCGCCTTCGCACGAGAACGATTGCCATCGGCCGGCTTCGCCGTGGTCGAGCCGTTTCTGCGCCACTATTACGACCAGACTGACGCCGAAGTCCTGCTCCAGCGCGATGTGGCGGATCTGTACGGTGCGGTCATGGCGCACTGGCAGACGGCACAGAAATTCGTTCCTGGCACGGCGCGGGTACGGGTCTACAACCCCAACCTGGAAGAGCACGGATGGCACTCCGACCACACCGTGGTCGAGATCGTCAACGACGACATGCCCTTCCTGGTCGACTCGGTGACGATGGAAATCAACCGGCTGGGACTGGCCCTGCACTCGGCGATCCATCCGGTGTTCCGCGTCTGGCGCGGCGCGCGCGGCGGCATCGAGAAGATAGCGCTCGGCGGCGAAGGCGAAGGTGGCAATGCCTCCCGGCTGGAATCCTTCATTCACTTCGAGATTGACCGCAGTGGCGAACCGGCTCGGCTGGAGGCCCTGCGCAACGGTATCGCGAATGTGTTGGGCGACGTGCGTGCCGCCGTCGAGGACTGGCAGCCGATGCGCGATATCACGCAGGCCACCATCACCGACATGGAACGCGTGCCGAACGCCGCAAGCCCTGACAGCACCGAGGCACGGGCCTTCCTGCAATGGATGCTGGACGACCACCTGACCTTCCTTGGCCAGCGCGACTACGAACTCGTCGCGCAGGACGGCCGCTACTTCCTGCGCGGCGTGCCAGGCTCCGGCGCCGGCATTCTGCGCGAAAGCCTGCGCGAGCCGGAATCCGGGGACCTGACGCCGTTGCCGGCCGCCGCCGCCAGCATCATCGAAGGCAGCTCGCCGATTTTCGTGACCAAGGCCAACTCGCGCGCGACCGTGCACCGGCCGGGGTATCTCGACTATGTGGGCGTCAAGCTGCTCGACGCCAACGGCAAGTTGTTCGGCGAACGGCGCTTTGTGGGCCTGTACACCTCCACCGCATATACGGCGCCAATCGCGGAGATTCCCCTGGTGCGGCGCAAGTGCGCCAACATCCTGACGCGTGCGGGCTTCCTCACCAAGGGGCACCTGTACAAGTCGCTGGTCACCATCCTCGAACAGTACCCGCGCGACGAGCTGTTCCAGGCCGACGAGGACGAGCTGTTCGACATCACCATCGGCATCCTTCGGCTGCAGGAACATCAACGCACGCGGCTGTTCGTACGGCGCGACCGCTTCGACCGTTTTGTCTCCTGCCTGGTGTTCGTGCCGCGTGACAAGTACAACACCGACCTGCGCCAGCGCATCCAGAAGCTGCTGACCGGCGCCTTCCACGGCACGAGCTGCGAGTTCAACCCGCTGCTGTCCGAATCCCCGCTGGCACGCATCCAGATCACCGTGCGCGGCGAGCCGGGCACCATGCCCGAGGTCGATACGCACGAACTCGAAGAGCGCATCGTTCAGGCCACGCGCCGCTGGCAGGACGACCTGGCCGAGGCCCTCCACGAAAGCCGCGGCGAGGAACATGGCAACCGCCTGTTGCGGCGATACGGCGCATCGTTCCCGGCCGGCTATCGCGAGGACTATCCGGCGCGTACTGCCGTGCGGGACATTGATCTCATGGAACACGCCCTGCACGGCAATGGCATGGCCATGAACCTCTACCGGCCGATCGAAGCGGAACCAGGCGCGTTCCGTTTCAAGGTGTATCGGGCCGGCGAGCCCATCGCCCTGTCGCTCAGCCTGCCGATGCTCGAGCACCTGGGCGTGCGCGTGGACGAAGAACGCCCGTACCTGATCGAGCCAGACGATGGCACGCCGGTGTGGATCCATGACTTCGGGCTGGAGATCGCCGACCAGTCCGGCACGCAAGCCGACGTCGACATCGAACGCATCAAGGCGCTCTTCGAAGACGCCTTTGCGCGCGCCTGGGACGGCCAGATCGAGAACGACGACTTCAACCGCCTGGTGCTGCGCGCCGAGCTGGCCGCCCGCGACGTCACCATCCTGCGCGCCTACGCCAAGTACCTGCGGCAGGTCGGGTCAACCTTCAGCGACGCGTATATCGAGCGGGCGCTGACCGGCAACCCGGCCATTGCGGCGATGCTGGTCGGGCTCTTCGTCGCCCGCTTCGACGTGGCCACCGCCAGCACGCGCGAAACGCGCTGCGAGCGCCTGCTGGCCGACATCGAAGCGGCGCTGGACCAGGTGCCGAACCTGGACGAAGACCGCATCCTGCGGCTCTTCCTTGGTGTGATCAATGCGACGGTGAGGACCAACTATTTCCATCGCGACACCGACGGCAAGCCGCGCCCCTACCTGTCGTTCAAGTTCAATCCGGCGTTGGTGGCCGGCCTGCCGGAACCGCGGCCGATGTTCGAAATCTGGGTGTATTCGCCGCGCGTGGAAGGCGTCCACCTGCGCGGCGGCCGGGTAGCGCGCGGCGGCCTGCGCTGGTCGGATCGGCGCGAGGATTTCCGCACGGAAGTGCTCGGCCTGATGAAGGCGCAGATGGTCAAGAACACGGTGATCGTGCCGGTCGGCTCCAAGGGTGGCTTTGTGGTCAAGCGTCCGCCACCGCCGGCGGATCGCGACGCCTTTCTGCAGGAGGGTGTGGCCTGCTACCAGACCTTCCTGCGCGGCCTGCTCGATCTCACCGACAACCTGGTCGCCGGCGAACTGGTGCCGCCGCCAGACGTGGTGCGCCTGGACGACAACGACCCCTACCTGGTGGTGGCGGCCGACAAGGGCACGGCAACGTTTTCCGACTACGCCAACGCCATTTCCGCCGAGTATGGCTTCTGGCTGGGCGATGCCTTCGCCTCGGGCGGCTCGGTGGGCTACGACCACAAGAAGATGGCCATCACCGCCCGCGGCGCATGGGAGTCGGTCAAGCGGCATTTCCGCGAGATGGGCATCGACACCCAGACCACGGACTTCACCGTGGCCGGCATCGGCGACATGTCCGGCGATGTGTTCGGCAACGGCATGCTGCTCTCGCCCCACATCCGGCTGGTGGCCGCATTCGACCACCGGCACATCTTCCTCGATCCCGACCCGGATACAGCCAGCAGCCTGCAGGAGCGCTCGCGGCTGTTTGCCTTGCCACGCTCAAGCTGGGCGGACTACGACAGCAAGCTGATCTCGGCGGGCGGCGGCATCTATCCGCGCACCGCCAAGACCATCCCGCTTTCGCCGCAGGTCCAGGCAGTGCTCGGCATCACCGCCACCTCGCTCGCACCGACCGAGCTGATCCACGCCATCCTGATGGCGCCGGTGGACCTGCTCTACAACGGCGGCATCGGCACCTACGTCAAATCCAGCCAGGAATCCCACCAGCAGGCCGGCGACCGCACCAACGACGCAGTGCGCGTCAACGGCGCCGAGTTGCGCTGCAAGGTGGTTGGCGAAGGCGGCAATCTCGGCTTTACCCAGCTCGGCCGCATCGAGTTCGCCCGCAAGGGTGGACGCATCAACACCGATGCGATCGACAACTCGGCCGGCGTGGATTGCTCGGACCATGAGGTCAACATCAAGATCCTGCTCGGGCTGGTGGTGGCCGATGGCGAGATGACGGAAAAGCAGCGCAACAAGCAGCTTGCCGAGATGACCGACGAAGTCGGCCTGCTGGTGCTGCAGGACAACTACTATCAGACCCAGGCGCTCTCGGTGGCGGGCCGCAGCAGTACAGCGCTGCTTGACGGCGAAGCACGGCAGATCCGCTGGCTGGAGCGCGCCGGCCGCCTGAATCGCGCGCTGGAGTTCCTGCCTTCCGAAGACGATATCGCCGAGCGCAAGGCTGCCGGTGAAGGCCTGACATCGCCCGAACGCGCGGTCCTGCTGGCCTACAGCAAGATGTGGCTCTATGACGAGCTGCTGGGCTCGGACGTGCCGGAAGACCCGCTGGTCGGCGGCCTGCTGGCCGACTACTTTCCCGTGCCCTTGCGCCAGCGCTACGGCGACGCCATGCAGCGCCACCCGCTGCGGCGGGAAATCCTGGCCACGCACCTGACCAATATGCTGGTCAACCGCATCGGCGCCACCTTCGTGCATCGCATGATGGAAGAAACCGATGCCAGCCCGGCCGATATCGTGCGGGCCTGCCTGATCGCGCGGGACGTGTTCGGACTCACGGCGCTGTGGGAATCCATCGATGCGCTCGACAACCGCGTAGCCGACGTTGAACAGGCCCGCATGTTCGGATCGGTGGGCCTGCTGCTGGAACGTGCCAGCCTGTGGTTCATCCGATACCTGCGCACCGGCGGCAAGGCCGACGCCAGCACCGCCCGCTTTGCGCAAGCCGCGCAATGGCTCACGCCGCAGCTGCCGAAGCTGTTGCCGCAGGCCGATGCAGCGGCGCTGGCCGAGCGCGCACGCGCGTTCACCGACGCAGGCGTCGATGCAGAACTGGCGCAGCGCGTGGCTAGCAGCGAGATTTCCGCGGCCGCACTCGATATTGCTGAAGTGGCCGCGGCCTGCGACCGGAGCCTGGAGCTGGTGGCGGGCGTCTACTTCGCCCTGGACAGCCACCTCAACTTCAGCTGGCTGCGCGAGCGAGCGCTGGCGCTGCCCGCCGACACGCACTGGGACCTGCTCGCCCGCACTACCACGCTGGACGACCTCGGCCGGCTCAAGCGTGCGTTGACGACCAGCGTGCTCGCTCAATCGGCCGGCATCGATGCGCCGGAAGCGCTGATCGAAGCGTGGCGCGGCAACCGCCATGCCACGCTCGACCGCTTCTCGCGCATGCTGGCAGACCAGCGTGCGTCGGGCGCGGCCGGGCTGTCGATGCTGTCAGTGGCGGTCCGGGAAATCGGGATGCTGGAACGCGGCTGATCCCGCGTCAGTCATCGGCATCCGGCTGGCGCGGCTGCAGCTCGAGGCCGAGCAGGATCAGCAGCTCGAATGCATCGGCGAGCAGGTGCGTCTGCCGTGGCAGCAGGCTCGCGTAAGGCATGTCGTAGATCGACTGATGGCCGGCGCGCTGGCCTTTCAGGCCGCGGTCGCGCGCGATATCCGAAAGCAGCGCGGCGAATCCGGACAGATCCTGCGCGTCCAGCGCCGCGTTCAATACCTTCGCGATGACCTGCGGCGATGCCCCCGCCCAACCGATGAGTTCGGCGTTGGAGGCTGAATCTTGTGGGAGGTCGCTAATGTCCATTCGTATTTAACGGTCCCTTAATAGCCGCCTTTAGGCAACTACGGCGCAGGATTACCCCTACCTGCGTAGGGTTTCGTGCTGTTTCGCCCTATTTCGCGGCCGTACCCTGGTGCTTTGCCTGCACCTGCCGGTACTCCAGCGAGCCGTCGCGCCTGGTGCGGCCCACCACCGCATTGCGTGCGCCGCATTGCGGGCACCGGAAGATGGGGCCCTGCCCCTCGTTCCGAATTTCCACCTCGGACGGTTTCCAACGAGCTCCGCAGGCCTGATTCCCACAAACAAACATCCTGACTCCTGTAAATTAAGTGACTGGCAAGACCAGCGCAAGACAAAACCGGACAGCATGCCACATCGCGGCATGCGGCCGCCGGTTTTCAGCTACGGTTTTCCGGCCAGTCGGCCGGCCGGGCGCCCATCCGCCACATATTCGGCGGCTCGCCCAGCGCTGTGCTCTGGTACATCCAGGCGCCGCAA
Source organism: Cupriavidus sp. IDO (assembly GCF_000812465.1). GTDB lineage: Bacteria > Pseudomonadota > Gammaproteobacteria > Burkholderiales > Burkholderiaceae > Cupriavidus. Next base: position 105,439 of record NZ_JWMA01000001.1, read on the forward strand.
CCGGTGCAATGCCAGCGGCTGTCCACCTTGCAGCGATTGCTCATGGCACCGATGCCGGAAGCCGCCAGGTTCTCGTGCGGCGGCACGGTCGAAGGTTCTCCCACGAGTTGATGGCAAAGGTCACAGGCGTGCATCAATATCTCCCGTTGTTGCCGCTTCAGACGAGGCAATGACGGCGGCACAGCCCGTCAGCCGTTGTTCTGCACCCAGTGCCGGGCCCATGCGACCGCTGCCACCCGCGCCTCGCTGGGCGTGGCGTAGATCGCCGGCGGCGAGCCGCCTTCCAGCGCTACGGCCCCCGATTCCCATATGTCGCACTTGGCCTTGTAGCGCCCCGCACCCAGCGCGTGGCAGAACACATGGATCACAAAGCCGCGGTATTCGACCACATCCGTTGCCACCTCCGGCTGCGGATCAAATTCGGCAGATGGTTCGTCGAGTCTTCCCGCAGTCCCCCCAACGGACATGGCGCCGTGCCGTTCAGCGCGCACCAGCATGGCGCACAGGGCCGCCGCCGCGGCACCGAGCAGCAGGCCGGTTCCAAACCAGCAGGCCCTGCTATCGCAATGCGCCATGACGGTCTCCGGGGAACGATGCGGGAGCCCTCTGTGTCCGGCATCTGGTTCAGGTTATACCAAAGCCCCGCCAGCGCGACAGGAGCGCCTTGCTGGCCGCTATACTTTTCAGGCGCCTGTTTCCGAGGGCTGCGTCAACGCACACCAAGGAGCCCTGCATGTCCACACGCCTTGTCTGCCTCCCCTGTACCGTCCTGGCGCTGTTCTGCGCGGCGAGCCTCGCCGGCGCCCAGGAACCAGGCCGCGGCGAGCAGGCGCGGGAACGCTTCGATGCCCGCTTCAATGCCGCCGATGCCAACCACGACGGCAAGCTTAGCCGCGAAGAAGCCAAAGCCGGCATGCCCAACATCTTCAAGCACTTCGATGAAATCGATACGGCGAAGCGGGGCGCGGTCAGCAAGGAAGAGATCGGAGAGTTCCTGGCCAGGAAGGAACGCGAACGACGCGGAACGCAATAACGGCTGGCTCGAGACGAGGCCAAAACGAGAGTGACCGTTCGCCAAAAGCCGTTTATACTGTATATTCATACAGTATTCATTGCCTGACGCCGTATGCCCCTCTACCACTCCGATTCCATCCTCCTGGAAGCCCACTACTTCGGTGACGATTCGGAATGCCTGCGCCTACCATGCGAGCACGTCACCGTGGGAGCGGGCGCCATCGTCGTTCACGGCGTCGAACTCAGGCACCTGCAATCCATGCGCTGGACCCCGGATTTCCTCTCCTTTGATGCCGGCGGCACGCATTACCGCTACCCCGTCAGCCGCCCTGCTGCGGTCGGCCCGGGCGAAGCACGGTTTGCCCTGCTCTGATCCGCGCCTGACACCGAGGAGCCCTCGCCCGTGCCGATTCCCGATTCAGCAACAAGCCGGCTGATCCAGGCGCTGGACCTCCAGCCCCACCCTGAAGGCGGCTATTTCCGGGAGACCTATCGCAGCCCGGAACGGATCCTGCGCTCCGACAATCGCGAGCGCAGCGCATCGACTGCGATCTACTACCTGCTGCAGTCCAGCGACTACTCCGCATGGCACCGCATCCGCTCCGACGAGCTCTGGCACTTCCATGCCGGCACGCCGCTGGACGTCCATGTGCTCGGCGACAACGGCAGCGTAGTCACACACCGCCTGGGCAATCCGCTGGCGCATGCCGGAGCCGTCTTCCAGGCTTTGGTGCCCGCCAATCACTGGTTCGCTGCCGAGCGCGTGCAGGACATTGGCAGCGAAGATTTCGCATTGCTGGGCTGCACGGTTGCGCCCGGCTTCGAATTCAGCGAATTCGAACTGGGCGATACGGCAGCACTACTCGCAGCCCATCCCAACCATGCTGCGCTGATCCGGCGGCTGGCACCGAAGTCCGCGTAGGCGGCCTCAGCCAGACCTGCCGCGCATGCAAGTCAGACATCAATCGCGTGCACACCGCCGCCTCTGCCTGCAACCCACCAGACAGGCGAGTGAGAAACCGCACCTCCGGCACACTCGCATCCTTCCCCTTGCCGCGGGCGTTGGCATATTCTGAAGATGTCGATCACACACGCCGGCTGAGGGATGATCGTGAGTTGTCCCTCAGCATGTACCCGGCCGTGCTGGCAGCGTCGACAGTGTTGCTGCGATACGCAGGAGCCAACATGAAAACACCGGAGTTACTGCTGGCTGCTTCGCTGGCAATTGCATGGCCATCGCTCTCGGTGGCCGCCGGATGTCAATACGACATGCAGTGCAAAGGAGAACGGATTTGCCAGCAAGGCCAGTGCGTCTCCCCCGACGCGGACGAGCAGGTGGAACCGGCATCTGCGAAGTCCGCAGCCAGCACCAGCACCAGCACCAGCACCAGCAGCAAGGCTCAGCCCCCCGCCGGCGTTCAGCGCTGCTGCACGGTTGCCGGAAAGCTGAGACTCCTCCCCGGCCAGCCCGGTGACGGAACACCCAGTCCAGGCGACACCTGCCAAGGCGCAACGGCGTCCGGCAAACCTATTCCCGGGACTGTCTGCAACTAGACTGCGGGCTTGCATTGCGTGCCAGACCGCATGCGCATGACATGCGGCCTGACGGGACAGGCTTGCCACGTGATCCGATGTATTCGGCGCGCCGCAAACCCATGCCCACGCGCCCGAACGCACAACAAAAAACCCGCACAGCCAATGACTGTGCGGGTTTCGATCTGGTCGGGGCGAGAGGATTTGAACCTCCGACCACCTGCACCCCATGCAGGTACGCTACCAGGCTGCGCTACGCCCCGAAGCAAAAGATTATAACAGAAGCATTTCCAAAATGACCAGCGGCACACGCAGAAATTATGAGTGCCGCACGATCTCGCGAAGCTGGGCGAGCAGGTGCTGCACTTCGAGCAATTCACCGCGCAGGCTCGTAATATCCACGCAGAGCAGCGGTGCCTCAGACGCCGGCTCGACCCGCTCTTCGGGCTCCGCACCAGCGGCCGCATGCGCGTGATGACGGCCTTCGTCGAGGCGATTGCGCGCACCGTTGATGGTGAAGCCCTGCTCGTACAGCAGTTCGCGAATCCGGCGGATAAGCAGGACTTCGTGGTGCTGGTAATAGCGCCGGTTGCCGCGCCGCTTGACGGGCTTGAGCTGCGTGAATTCCTGCTCCCAGTAGCGCAGTACGTGCGGCTTGACGGCGCAAAGCTCGCTGACCTCACCGATGGTGAAGTAGCGCTTGGCGGGGATCGGCGGCAACGCGATGCGTTCGCTGGATTTGTCCGACATTTGTGGTGGTGACAGGCGTCAGGCCATGCCGGCCGGTCGTGGTTGGCGCGCGGCTTGCGCGCGCAGAAGGATACAGCCGCCCGCTACCGCCGGCAATCCGCCATTCGGGTGACTGCGCTCAGCCGGGCAGCGCCAGGCCGGCACGCTCCTCGACCAGCCCCTTGAGTTTCTGGCTGGCGTGGAATGTCACCACGCGGCGCGCGGTAATGGGGATGATCTCGCCGGTCTTGGGATTGCGCCCCGGGCGTTGCGGCTTGTCGCGCAACTGGAAGTTGCCGAAGCCGGACAGCTTGACGCTGTCGCCCTGCTCCAGGGCCTCGCGGATGACGTCGAAGAAGGCTTCGACCATGTCCTTCGATTCACGCTTGTTGAGGCCCACCTGGTCGAACAGCATCTCGGCAAGTTCGGCCTTGGTCAGGGTGGGCACCTCGGTCGCGCGGGCATCCGGCGTAGCGTCGTCAAGTGAGGAAGATTGCCGGTCGCTCATCTCACCCAGTGCTGCAGCGGTCATGGAATTCGCGTCTCGATCATTCATGTAGATCGCTCGATGTGGTTCTGTCTGGCGATCCGCCCGGGTACTCTGCCCGGGCGCCCGTTCATCGTATCGGCCGTCGGTTCAGCCGCGCAGACGGGCCTGGAAGGCCTCGCCCAGCGCGTCGACCATGCAGCGCACGGCGCTGTCGACCGTTTCGTCCTGAAGGGTCGACCCAGTATCTTGCAAGGTCACCCGGAACGCAAGGCTTTTCTCGTCAGCGCCAATGGCCGCGGAAGCCGCCTTCGGACGGAACTCGTCGAACAGCACGAGGCTCTGGCAGTAGCGCCCGAAGCCCTGCTTTTCCAGCGCCGCACGCATGGCGTCGATCAGGTCCTGCACGCGTACCGACTGCTTCACCACCACAGCCAGGTCACGCACGGCCGCCGGGAATTTCGACACTTCGGTGTATGCCGGCAGGCCGACGTCGCGCAACGCGTCGAGCTCCAGTTCGAACAGCACCGGCGCGTGTGCGAGCTCATACTCCTGCAGCCAGCGCGGATGCAGTTCACCGACGACGCCAACCGCCTTGCCGTCTACCAGCACGCGCGCGGCGCGGCCCGGATGCAGCGCGGGATGCGAAACCGGCTCGAAGCGCGCCACGCGCGGATGGAACAGGGCTTCCACGTCGCCCTTGATGTCGAAGAAATCGACGTTGCGGGTGGCGATGCCCCACTGCTCTTCGAACGCCGGGCCGTAAGCGATACCCGCTGCCATCATCGGCTGGCGATAGCCCGCCACGGTCAGGCCGCCGTCCTTCACATCGCTGTCACGATGGAACACGCGGCCCACCTCGAACAGGCGCACGCGCGCCGCCTTGCGGTTCAGGTTGTAGCGCACCTTGTCGACCAGGCCACCGATCAGCGTGGAACGCATCACGGCCAGCTGGCTCGCGATCGGATTCAGCAGGCGGATCGGGTTGTCGTTCGACGCGAAGTCACGCTCCCACTTCTCTTCCACGAAGGCAAAGTTGATGACTTCCTGGTAATCGCGCGCGGCCAGCGCATGACGGACCGTGTGGGTGGAGCGGCGCGCTTCGTTGGTTGGCCGCATCTCGCTCTCGGCCACGGGCGGGCGGGCGGGAATGCGCTCGAAGCCGTAGATGCGCGCGACTTCCTCGATCAGGTCTTCCTCGATCTCGATGTCGAAGCGGTAGCTCGGCGGCGTAACTTCAAACACTTCACCGTCGGCGCCCTGCTTGCGCGTGAACGGCAGCTGCAGGCGCTGGAAGACATCGGCAATGGCCGCCGGCGACAGCTCGATACCGAGCACGCGCTCGGCGCGTGCCACGCGCAGGCAGACCGGCTTGCGCACGGGCAGGTTGACCACGTGGTCATCGACCGGGCCAGCCTGGCCGCCGCAGATCTCGAGGATCAGCGCGGTAATGCGTTCGATGTGCTCGACCGTCGTCGCGTAATCCACGCCACGCTCGAAGCGGTGCGCGGCATCGGTCGAGAAGTTGTAGCGGCGCGCACGGCCCTGGATCGCGGACGGCCACCAGAACGCAGCCTCAAGGTAGATATCCGTGGTGTCCAGCGTCACGGCGGTGCTGTCGCCGCCCATGATGCCGGCCAGGCTCTCGATTTCCTTGTCGTCGGCGATCACGCCGACCTGCTCGTCCACCTCGACGGTGTTGCCGTTGAGCAGCTTGATCTGCTCGCCCTTGCGGCCCCAGCGCACGTCCAGGCCGCCATGGATCTTGTGCAGGTCGAACACGTGCGACGGACGGCCGAGTTCGAGCATCACGTAGTTCGAGATGTCGACCAGCGCCGAAATGCTGCGCTGGCCCGAACGCTCCAGGCGCTGGACCATCCATGCCGGCGTGGCCGCACGTGCATTGACGCCGCGGATGATGCGGCCCGAGAAACGGCCGCACAGATCCGGCGCCGACACCTTGACCGGCAGCTTGTCCTCGATCGTCACCGCCACCGGCTTCATTGCCGGCAGCGTGAGCGCGGCGCCGGTCAGCGCGGCGACTTCACGCGCGACGCCGTGGATCGACAGGCAGTCCGCCTTGTTCGGTGTCAGCTTGATGACAAAGACCTGGTCATCCAGATCGAGGTACTGGCGGATGTTCTGGCCGACCGGCGCGTCTTCCGGCAGCACCAGCAGGCCGCCGTGTTCCTCCGACAGCTTCAGTTCGCGTGCCGAGCACAGCATGCCGTAGCTGTCCACGCCGCGCAGCTTGCCGACCTTGATCTCGAACGGCTTGCCGCCATCCTCGGCCGGCGGCAGCACGGCGCCGACCAGCGCGCACGGCACCTTGATGCCGGGCTTGACGTTAGGCGCGCCGCAGACGATCTGCAGGGTCTCGCCGGTGCCGGCATCGACCTGGCACACATTGAGGCGGTCGGCGTTGGGATGGCGTTCGGTCGACAGCACGTGCGCGACCACCACCTTGTCGAACGGCGGCGCAACCGGGCCCACCTCTTCCACTTCCAGCCCGGCCATGGTCAGGCTGTGCGACAGCGCGTCGGTGGAGATCTTTTCAGGGTTGGCGAAGGTGCGAAGCCAGGATTCCGAGAATTGCATGGCGCTTCTGATCCGGTAAGTATTCTGTGTAGTCGGTGACGAATGGGACGATGGCCGGGAAACGGCGGCGCGTCAGGCGAACTGGCGCAGGAAGCGCACGTCGCCCTCGAAGAACAGGCGCAGGTCGTTGATGCCATAGCGCAGCATCGTCAGGCGCTCCAGGCCGGAGCCGAACGCGAAGCCGATGTAGCGCTCGGGATCCAGGCCCATGTTGCGCAGCACGTTCGGATGCACCTGGCCCGAACCGGAGATCTCCAGCCATTTCCCGCTGCCAAAGGCCATGTCGATCTCGGCCGACGGCTCGGTGAACGGGAAGTACGACGGGCGGAATCGCACCTGGATGTCGTCGCGCTCGAAGAACTTGCGCAGGAAGTCGGTGTACACGCCCTTCAGGTCGGCAAAGCTCACGTCTTCCCCGATCCACAGGCCTTCGACCTGGTTGAACATCGGCGAGTGGGTGGCATCGCTGTCCACGCGGTAGGTGCGGCCCGGGCAGATCACCTTGATCGGCGGCATCGCCTTGCCGGCATACTTTTCTACGTGCATCTTCGCGTAGCGGACCTGCATCGGGCTGGTGTGCGTGCGCAGCAGCAGGAGCTTGTCGTCGCTGTCGCGGCCGTCCACATAGAAGGTGTCCTGCATCGAACGCGCCGGATGGTTGTCCGGGTTGTTCAGCGCGGTGAAGTTCATCCAGTCGGTTTCGATCTCGGGGCCATCGGCCACATCGAATCCGATCGAACCAAAGATCTGCTCGACACGCTCCCACGTGCGCATCACCGGATGCAGGCTGCCGCGGCTGGCCGCGCGGCCGGGCAACGTGACGTCGATGGCTTCGGCAGCCAGGCGCGCGTTCATCAGCGCGTCGGACAGTGCCTGGCGGCGTGCCTGCAGCGCGGCTTCCACCTGCTGCTTGACCTGGTTGATGCGGGCGCCTTCGGCCTTGCGCGTTTCCGGGTCGAGCTTGCCCAGACCCTTGAGCAGTTCGGTCAGCGCACCGGTCTTGCCCAGGAAGCGGGCTTTTTCGTTTTCCAGCGTGGCGTTGTCGTTGGCGGCAGCGAAAGCGGCCTGGGCGTCGGCGACAATTTGATCCAGATCCTGAGACATGGCGGCGGTCGTGGAATGTTCTGGCGTCGACTGGCAAAAGCCCGCCGACAGGGGTTGGCACTACGTGCGGTATGCGTTTTCGGATGCCGTCTCGGCGGCTGGCGCAAAACGGTATCCGGAACCGCAAATAAAAACGGGGCTCGGTGAGGAGCCCCGTTTCAGCAGACCTTGCGGTCAGCGGTCGACCTTGCGGTCGGTGCTTGCCCGGCAGCGCTTACGCGCTACCGCAGCCGGCATCAGGCAACGGTGGCTTTCACCTGGTTGACGATGGCGGCAAAGGCAGGCTTGTCGTGAATAGCCATGTCCGACAGCACCTTGCGGTCCAGTTCAATCGAGGCCTTCTTCAGACCGTTCATGAACACGCTGTAGGTCATGCCATGCTCACGCGTCGCGGCATTGATACGCGCAATCCACAGAGCGCGGAACACGCGCTTCTTGTTGCGGCGATCGCGGTATGCGTACTGGCCAGCACGCATGACCGCCTGCTTGGCGATACGGTAGACGTTATTGCGACGGCCGCGGTAACCCTTGGCAGCGTCGATGACTTTCTTGTGACGGGCCCGTGCAGTGACCCCACGTTTTACTCGAGGCATGTAATTCTCCTTTCGTTTTCGTAAGGGTTATGCGTAAGGCATCATTGCGCGAACGGACTTCAGGTTCGTCTCATGGACGTCCTGAGTACCACGCAGGTGACGCTTGTTCTTGGTGGTCTTCTTGGTCAGGATGTGACGCTTGAAGGCCTGGCCACGCTTGAACGAACCGTTCGGACGGGCAGTAAAGCGCTTGGAAGCGCTTTTCTTCGTCTTCATCTTCGGCATGAAAAACTCCAGCTCTATGACATGCATGCAGGTGGACGGCTGGCGCCGACGCTTGCAAGACCCGCATCCACTTGTTGTTGCGCAGTGTCCTTGACGGTCACCGCGCTACTTCCGCACGACGCAACGCCGGAATGCTTCGCATCCCGGCCGCTGCACCACGCAAAAATTACTTCTTCTTCTTGGGAGCAAGCACCATCACCATCTGGCGCCCTTCCATCTTCGGCATCTGCTCGACCTGGCCGATTTCCTCCAGGTCCGCCTTCAGGCGTTCGAGCATGCGCGCGCCGATTTCCTGGTGCGCCATCTCGCGACCGCGGAAACGCAGCGTGATCTTGGTCTTGTCGCCGTCTTCCAGGAAGCGCTTCAGGTTGCGCAGCTTGACGTTGTAGTCGCCGTCATCCGTACCCGGCCGGAATTTGACTTCCTTGACCTGGATGATCTTCTGCTTCAGCTTGGCGTCGTGCGCGCGCTTGGCTTCCTCGTACTTGAACTTCCCGTAATCCATGATCCGGGCGACGGGCGGAACCGCGTTCGGCGCGATTTCCACCAGGTCCAAGTCCTTATCCTCAGCCAGGCGGAGCGCGTCCATGAACTTGACGATGCCGAGCTGTTCGTTATCAACCCCTACCAGGCGCAGTTCGGGCGCACTGATCTCCCGGTTGATGCGATGACCTTTGTCCGTAGCGATGTTGCGTTACCTCAAGAAGACAAAAAAACAAGCCGTGCTTTCCACCCATCAGGCTTTGCTGGCAACGTCGTGTTGCAGACGTTCCACAAACGCGGAGACAGGCATCACACCCAGATCCACGTTGCCACGGGCACGCACGGCCACTTGATTGGCATCCCGCTCCTTGTCGCCCACTACCAGCAGGTAGGGGATCTTTTGAAGCGAATGCTCGCGGATTTTATACGTAATTTTCTCGTTACGCAAATCGGCCTTGGCCCTAAATCCTTGTTTTTGCAGCAATTGCACGACGTTTTCGGCATATTCAGCCTGAGAATCGGCAATATTCATCACAACTACCTGATCCGGCGCCAGCCAGGCGGGTAGCGCACCCGCGTGGTTCTCCAGCAGGATGCCCAGGAAGCGCTCGAAAGAACCCAGGATGGCGCGGTGGAGCATGACCGGGCGCTTGCGCGAATTGTCTTCCGAGACGTACTCGGCATCCAGGCGCTCGGGCAGCACCAGATCGAGCTGGAGCGTGCCGCACTGCCAGGAGCGGCCGATGGCGTCCTTGATGTGGTACTCGACCTTCGGGCCGTAGAAAGCACCCTCGCCCGGCAGCTCTTCCCACTCCACGCCGCACGCTCGCAGCGCCAGGCGCAGGCCTTCCTCGGCGTGGTCCCAGACCTCATCCGAACCGGCGCGCTGGTCGGGGCGTAGCGACAGCTTCACCGCGACGTCCTTGAAACCGAAGTCGTCATAGACCGAGAACGCGAGCTCGTTGAACGCCTTCGCTTCGGCAACGATCTGCTCTTCCGTGCAGAAGATATGCGCATCATCCTGCACAAATCCGCGCACGCGCATCAGGCCGTGCAGCGCGCCCGAGGGCTCGTTGCGATGGCAGGCGCCGAATTCGGCGAGACGCAGCGGCAGGTCGCGGTAGGAACGCAGGCCGTGATTGAAAATCTGCACGTGCCCCGGGCAATTCATCGGCTTGATCGCGTAGTCGTGCTTTTCCGACTCCGTGACGAACATGTTCTCTTTATAGTTCTGCCAGTGGCCGGACTTTTCCCAGAGCGAACGCTCCATCACCTGCGGCGTACGGACTTCATCGTAGCCCGCGTTCGCCAGGCGGCCGCGCATGTATTGCTCCACGGCCTGCCAGACCTGCCAGCCCTTCGGGTGCCAGAACACCATGCCAGGTGCCTCTTCCTGCAGGTGGAACAGGTCGAGCGTCTTGCCGAGCTTGCGGTGATCGCGCTTCTCGGCCTCTTCCAGCATGTGCAGGTAGGCTTCCTGGTCCTCCTTCCTGGCCCAGGCCGTACCGTAGATGCGCTGGAGCATCTCGTTGTTGGCGTCGCCACGCCAGTAGGCGCCGGCCACCTTCATCAGCCTGAAGACCTTCAGCTTGCCAGTGGACGGCACGTGCGGGCCGCGGCACAGGTCGACGAACTTGCCTTCGCGGTACAGCCCGATCTCCTGGTCCGCGGGAATCGAGGCGATGATCTCCGCCTTGTACTTTTCGCCCATCGACTCGAACAGCGCCACCGCCTCGTCGCGGTTCCAGACTTCGCGCGTGACTTTCTCGTCCTTGCGGGCAAGCTCCGTCATCTTCTTTTCGATGGCGGCCAGGTCTTCCGGCGTGAAGGGACGCTTGTAGGCAAAGTCGTAGTAGAAGCCGTTTTCGATGACCGGCCCGATCGTCACCTGCGCCTCGGGATAGAGCTCCTTCACCGCATAGGCCAGCAAGTGGGCCGTGGAGTGGCGGATGACGTCGACGCCGTCGGCATCCTTGTCCGTGATGATCGACAGTGCCACGTCGCGATCGATGGTGTAGCTCGTGTCGACCATCTGGCCGTCGACCTTGCCCGCGAGCGCGGCCTTGGCCAGGCCCGAGCCGATGCTCTGCGCGACTTCGGCAACCGTTACGGGGGCAGGAAATTCACGGCGGGAACCATCCGGCAGCGTGATTGCGATCATCTTGCTCTCTCCAGGTGTCCGCCC
>NZ_JWMA01000009.1 GCF_000812465.1 Cupriavidus sp. IDO
GGGGAGGCACGGGGTTGTCTCTTATCGTTCTGATGGTCCCGCCGGTGCAGCATCGATACAACTGTTAAGCGGCCGCTGAAATTTCCGTCAGGTCAGGCGAGGGTAGGGGCTGGCAGGGGAGCTGTCAATGCGCCGTTGCCGAAGCCTGACTTCGGGGAGCGTCCGGCAATGCAGGATCACCGGACACTGTGCGCCGCAAGTGCATCGATACCGCTTACTTGCCCGTCCAGACCGGCTTGCGCTTCTCCGCAAAGGCGGCAGCGCCTTCGCGCGCGTCGGCCGAGGTGAACACCGGCGCCAGCAGCGGGCGCTGGCGCTCGAACATCTCGGCGGCGGACCAGTCGGCGGACTCCGCGACGATCTGCTTGCTGACAGCCACGGCAAGCGGGCCGTTGGCGCCGATCTCGGCGGCCAGCGCCAGCGCGCCTTCGAGCGCCTGGCCCGGCTCGCTCAGGCGGTTGATCAGGCCGTAGGCATGCGCCTGCGCGGCGCCGAGCATATTGCCGGTCAGCGCGTATTCCATCGCGATGTGGTAGGGAATGCGCTGCGGCAAGCGCATCAGGCCACCCGCGCCGGCCACCAGCCCGCGCTTGACTTCGGGCAGGCCGAACCTGGCTTCCTTCGATGCCACGATCAGGTCGCAGGCCAGCGCCAGCTCGAAGCCACCGGCCAGCGCATAGCCTTCCACGGCGGCAATCAGCACCTTGCGCGGGGGCTTTTCGGTCAGGCCGCCGAAGCCACGCCCCGGCAGGCTGGGGCGCTTGCCTTCGAGAAAGCCCTTCAGGTCCATGCCCGAGCAGAAGGTGCCGCCCGCGCCGGTGAGAATGGCCACGCTCAGGTCATCGCGCAATTCGAGTTGGTCGATCGCCGCGGCGAGCGCGGTGGCCGTCTCGAAGTCCATGGCATTGCGCGCCTGCGGCCGGTTCATGGTGATCAGCAGGATATTGCCGCGCGTTTCAAGTTGCAGCGTGTCGCTCATAGGTTGTCCCTCTTGTTCCGGATGAGAGTCGTGGCGGCTCGCAACTCAGCGCGGCGCCATGCGGATGGCGCCGTCCAGGCGAATGGTTTCGCCGTTGAGCATCGGGTTCTCGAGGATGTGCAGCGCGGTCGAGGCAAATTCGTCCGGTGCGCCCAGTCGTGCCGGGTGCGGCACCATGGCGCCCAGCGAGGCGCGCACGTTCTCGGGCAGCTTGGCCAGCAGCGGCGTATCGAACAGGCCCGGGGCGATGGTGCAGACGCGGATGTTGCGCTGGGCCAGGTCGCGCGCGGCCACCAGCGTCATGCCGACGATGCCGGCCTTGGCCGAAGCGTAGGGAATCTGCCCGATCTGGCCTTCATACGCCGCCACCGAAGCGGTCAGCACGCAGGCGCCGCGTTCGCCGTCCACCAGTTCGTTCTTCGCCATGCGTGCCGCGCCCAGGCGCAGCGCGTTGAAGGTGCCGATCAGGTTGATGCGCACGATCGACTCGTATTTTTCCAGCGAGCCGGGCTGGCCGTCCTTCTCCACCACACGCACCGGGCCGCCCAGGCCTGCGCAGTGGATCAGCGCGCGCAGCGGGCCGAGCGCTTCGGCGGCGTCGTAGACGGCGTTCATCTGGTCGGTATCGCAGACATCGGCCTTGACGAAGCGGACCTTGCCGCCGAATTCATCCACCGCGGCATTGCCGCGCTCTTCCGACAGGTCGGCGATCACCACGTTGACGCCGCGCTCCACCAGGCGCCGTGCGCAGGCCAGGCCCAGGCCGGAAGCGCCGCCAGTCACAACCGCGGACATATTGTTGAGTTTCATGCTGTGTCTCCTCGAATGGATCTTTGCTGATCGTGTTTGTCGTCATTTCCGCCTGCGCGGAAATGACGTTGGTTTAGCTGAAAGGTACTCAGGCGATGACGCCGCGTTACAGGCGTTCGATGATGGTGGCGTTGGCCATGCCGCCGGCTTCGCACATGGACTGCAGGCCGTAGCGGTGGCCGCTGTCTTCCATCGCATGCAGCATGGTGGTCATCAGGCGCACGCCGGAGGCGCCCAGCGGGTGGCCCAGCGCGATTGCGCCACCACGCGGATTCAGGCGAGCCGGATCGGCGCCCAGTGCGCGCTGCCATGCCAGCGGCACGCAGGCGAAGGCTTCGTTGATTTCGTAGTGGTCGATCTGGCCGATGGACAGGCCGCTCTTCTTCAGCGCGCGCTGGCTGGCGGGGATCGGGGCGGTCAGCATCATCAGCGGGTCATCGCCGCAGACGTCGAAGGCAACGAAGCGCGCACGCGGCTTGAGGCCAAAGCGGGCCGCTGCCGATTCGCTCATCAGCAGCATCGCCGAGGCACCGTCGCTGATCTGCGAGGCATTGCCGGCGGTGACGTTCCAGCCGATCTGCGGGAAGCGTTCGCTCAGCTCGTCGTTGCGGAACGAGGCCTGCAGCGTGGCCAGCTTTTCCACCGAGGTGCCGGGGCGGATCGTCTCGTCCTGGTCGACCAGCCCGTTGGGCGTGCTGATCGGCAGGATCTCGCGGCGGAAGGCGCCGCTCTCGCGCGCCGCGGCGGCCAGTTCGTGCGAGCGGGCCGAGTAGCTGTCCATATCGAGGCGCGACAGCTCGTACTTTGCAGCCACCAGCTCGGCCGCCACCCCCTGCGAGACCAGCCCCGGCGCATAGCGCGCTTCCATCGACGGGCCGTACGGGTTCTGGCCGATTCGTGCAGAGCCCATCGGCACACGGCTCATCGATTCGATGCCGCAGGCGATGACGATGTCATATGCGCCGGCCATGATGCCCTGCGCGGCAAAGTGCACCGCCTGCTGGCTGGAGCCGCACTTGCGGTCGATGGTGGTGGCCGGCACGTGGTCGGGAAATCCCGCCGCAAGCCAGGCCACCCGGCCGGGGCCGGCGGACTGCTCGCCCGCCTGCGTGACGCAGCCGGTAATGACATCGTCGACCAGGCCCGGATCGAGCCTGTTGCGTTCGACCAGGCCCTTCAGGACCTGCGCCAGCAACTCAGTGGCATGTAACTCGGTAAAGGCCGAACCGGGCTTGGAACGGCCCATCGGGCTGCGGATGGCGTCGACGATGACGGCTTGTTGCATGGGTTGTCTCCTGTAAGGCTGAGCGTTGCGATGCGTGAACAAGATTATTGAGAAGTTGGGGCCGAAAAATGATCGTCCAATACGATGAATTGGGATTCTGGCGTCGGAAACCTTCCATGTAAACTCAAAAACCTGCATTTGACTTCGGAAAAACAGAAGGGCAACATTCGGGTTTCGAGACATGAGTATCAAAAAATCTCCGTTCGAGGCGCCGATATGACTAATGCACCACACGCACCTTTGGCTCCGCCGCCCGCCGCCGCGGATGCCGACGGCGAGGCGCGCCTGGTCAGCGCGCTGGCGCGCGGCATCTCGATCCTCAGCTGCTTTTCGCCGACGGTGCAGGACCTGAGCAGCCGCGAGCTGATGGAGCGCACCGGCCTGGCCAAGCCCACGCTGTTCCGGCTGCTCGACACCCTGTGCGAACTGGGTCTGCTGCGCTATTCCGAGCGGCTGTCGCGCTACGTACCGGGCGTGGGGCTGGTGAACCTGGCCGCGCCCGCGCTGGCGCGCATGACGGTGCGCCAGCTGGCGCGGCCGCTGATGCAGGAACTGGCGGACCATATCGCCGGGCAGGTCGAGCTGATGGTGGGCTACGGCAACACGATCACCTATGTGGAAATCGCGCAGGGCGTCGGCAGCCGCGTGTACCGGCCCGAGGTCGGCACGCGCGTATCGATGTCGCGCACGGGCTCCGGGCGCGCCTATCTGTCGATGATGGGCGAGGCCGAGCGCAGTACTTACCTGGCGCAGCTCAGGGCGAACGATGCCGAACGCGAAGCCTGGCTGCAGGGCCGGCTGGCGGAAGCCGCGCTCGACCTGGAGGAACACGGCTTCTGCCGAGGCCACCGCGACCTGCATCGCGAGGTCGAATCCATTGCCGTGCCGATGCGCACGCGGCGCGACGGCGAGGCGTGGCTCTTCGCAGCCTCGGTGCCGGTGTTCAGCCAGCAGAGCAAGCAGATGGTGGAAGACGTGGGGCCGCGGCTGGTGAGCCTGGTGCGGAACGTGGAAGGCTCCCTTGGCGCCGCCGGATAGCGCAAGGCAGGCCAGGCGCGATGTAGCGCAATACCGCAATTGAGTAATTGCCCCGAAGCCCGCCCGGCGTGATAGTGGCAGCGAGCCTGGCTTGGCAAACAAGGCTCATCAGGAAGCACTCTCAGGAGCCCCGATGTGTGAGCGTCGGGGTTTTTTTGTTCGTTACCGATTTGTGGGGCTGGGGTCTTGGTGCGGCTGAGGGTAGTGGCTGCGGTTTGGCGCTGTCGAGGGTCGACGGCCTCAGGTTTCGCCCCTGAAGGGGCGATCTACTTTTGGACGGCGCCCAAAAGTAGGCAAAAGGCGCCGTCTGTCCTCGGCGGACGGCCAGTCTTATCGTAGCGTGCCCGTGTTTTTGTACGGGTATTTGCTTCAGGGCATAGCTGGACTGCCTGCCGCGCAGATCGCCAGGGGCAACGCCGGGAACGGCGCTGTCCTCCCGACCTCGTGAGAGCGGAGTGGCACCTTGATCTAGCGACGTGCCTACGGCAAGAGTTTTTGAACCACGACGGTGGTGCGCGATGGCGCTGCGCACACTGACGGGCCTCAAGCTGCGTGCCACTCCGCTCTCACGAGGTCGGGAGGACGGCCTGTCAATGCCTCGCGCTGTCTCGTTACCACGCGGCAGGCATCGTAGCTATGCCCTGAAGCCCATACCCGTACAAAAACCCGCGCACGCTACGATAAGACTCCCGCCCGGCGGGCAAGAAGGCGCTTTTTGCTTCCTTTTTGGCGCAGTCGAAAAGGGAGTCGCCGGCTACGCCGGCGAAACAGCCACGCCTCCAAGAACCGAGACCCCCGATCCAGCGAAGAGCCTTTTCTTGAGCGATGCAGTCCGCCTGGCACCGTCCAGTTCAGTTCCCCGAAAACACCGGCGTACGCTTTTCCAGAAAGGCCTGCACGGCCTCGCGGTGATCCGCGGTCTGGTGCGACAGCGCCTGGAAGCCGGCCGAAAGCTCGAGCACCGTATCCAGCCGGCTGTGCAGCGCTTCGCGCATCAGGCGCTTGGCCAGCCGCACGGCGTGCGGCGGATTGGCGGCAATGCGCGAGGCCAGTTCATTGGCGGTCGGCAGCAGGTCGTCCGGCGCCACCACGCGCGACACCAGGTTCCACTCCAGCGCCTGCTTTGCATCGATAGCCTGCCCGGTGAACGTCATCTCCGCCGCGCGCGACAGCCCGATCACGCGCGGCAGCAGCCAGGCCCCGCCATCGCCCGGGATGATCCCCAGCTTCACGAACGACTCGGCAAACTGCGCGCGCTCCGAGGCAATGCGGATATCGCACATGCACGCCAGGTCCAGGCCCGCGCCCATGGCTGCGCCGTTGACGGCGGCGATCACCGGCACCTCTAGATTGAACAGCGCCAGCGGCAGGCGCTGGATGCCGCAGCGGTAGTCCTGGCGGATCTCCATGCCCGATACCCGGCCCGAGGCCTGGCGCTCCATGTCCTGGATACTGCCGCCCGACGAGAACGCCGTGCCCGCGCCGGTGATGATGACCGCGCGCACGCTGCGGTCGCCATGGATGCGGTCGATCGCGGCCAGGAATTCGGCAACGGCGGTGTTGCCCGTCAGCGGATTGCGGCGCCCGGGCTCGTTCATGGTCAGGGTGACGATATGGCCCTGTTGCTCATAGCGCAGGAAGTCAGTCATTTGGGAGGTCTCCGTGAATCGAATAGGGGGTGGCCTGTGGCCGATTGTCTGTCGCGAAAGGCTAAGGCAGCCGGCCGGGCGCGTCCAATATTCATTTCTTTGCCGCCGATATCCGCTGAATATCACCTTCGAACAAATGAATATTGGACACCGCAGTCCGGCCCCTCCTAAGCTGGTGTTCGCGCCAGGCTGGCCATGGTGGCCTGGCGCGCAGATCAAGAACAGGAAGGAGACCAATGAAGAAAGCCCTGGAACATCTGAAGGTGCTGGACCTGACGCGCGTGCTGGCCGGCCCCTGGGCCACGCAGAACCTGGCCGACATGGGGGCCGAAGTCATCAAGATCGAGCGGCCCGGCGCGGGCGACGATACCCGCGCCTGGGGCCCGCCGTTCCTGCGCGATGCTGACGGCAACGAGACGCGCGATTCCTCCTACTTCCTCAGCGCAAACCGCGGCAAGCGTTCGGTGACCGTGGATATCGCCACGCCGCAGGGACAGGAGATCATCCGCGAACTGGCACGCCAGGCCGACGTGGTGGTCGAGAACTACAAGGTCGGCACGCTGGCGCGCTACGGGCTGGGCTATGAAGACCTGCGCGCGGTCAATCCGCGGCTGGTGTATTGCTCGATCACCGGCTTTGGCCAGAGCGGCCCCTATGCGTCGCTGCCGGGCTACGACTTCGTGTTCCAGGGCATGGGCGGGCTGATGAGCATCACCGGCATGCCCGACGGCGAGCCCGGCGGCGGTCCGGTCAAGTCGGGCATCGCCATCACCGACCTGCTGACCGGCATGTACGCCAGCACCGCCATCCTGGCCGCGCTCGAGCACCGGCACGTCAGTGGGGAAGGGCAATACATCGACATGGCGCTGCTGGACTGCGTGGTCACCCTCAACTCCTACCAGGCGATCAACTACTTCCTGTCCGGCAAGGTTCCGCAGCGCATGGGCAACGCGCACTCGAACATGGTCCCGTACCAGGTGTTCCGCTGCAAGGAAGGCGATGTGATCGTCGCGGTGGGCAACGACAGCCAGTACCGGGCGTTCTGCGAGGTGATCGGCCGGCCGGACCTGGCCAGCGACGAGCGCTTTACGTCTGCAGGGCAGCGCAACCGCAACCGCGACGCGCTGATCCCGCAGGTTGCCGAAGCCATGCTCGCACGCACCATGACCGACTGGGTGGAAAGGATGGAAGCGGCCAACGTGCCGTGCGGCCCGATCTACAACATGGAGCAGGTGTTCGAGGACCCACAGGTGCAGCACCGCGAGATGAAGGTCTCGCTGCCCCACAGCGCCGGCGTGCAGGCGCCGGGGCTTGCCAACCCGATCCGGCTGTCCGCCACACCTGTGGTCTACGAACGCTCGGCACCGACACTCGGCGAGCACACCGACGACATCCTGCGCGAGCGCCTCGGCTACGACGCCGCGCGCATTTCCGCGCTGCGCGGGGAGGGAATCCTGTAGCGCGCTGCCATCCATCGCCACAGATCTGCTGCACACACCAGAAACCATAAAGAGGAGACCACAGTGCAAGACAGTTTCTCGATTCGCATCATCGCCGCCACGGTGGCATCGGCATTCTGCGTCATCGCAGGATCCGCCGTGGCGCAGACCCGCGCGCAACCGATCCGCTTCGTCGTGCCGTATCCGCCCGGCGGCGCGGCCGACCAGATCACAAGGCTGGTCGCGCAGCAGGCCAGCACGACGCTCGGGACCTCCATCGTCGTCGACAACAAGGGCGGCGCCGGCGGCATCCTGGCGGCCGAGGCTGTCGCGCGTGCCGAGCCCGATGGCAAGACGTTCCTGGTGGGCTCCAACGCGCCGCTGGTCATCAACAGCGCGCTCTACACCACGCTGCCCTATGACCCGGTCAAGGACTTCAGGCCGGTCGCGGGCATGGGCAAGTCGCCGCTGCTGCTGGTCACCCGCCAGGACCTGAAGGCAGGTTCGGTAAAGGACCTTGTGGCGCTGGGCAAGCAGTCGCCCGGCAAGCTGACCATGGGCTCGGCCAGCAACGGCAACATCACGCATCTGGCCGGCGAATATGCGGCCTCGGCCCTCGGCATCCAGGTCACGCACGTGCCGTTCGCGGGCAGCGCGCCGGCCATCGTCAGCCTGCTCGGCAAGAACATCGACTTCATGTTCGATGCGCTGCCGTCATCGATGCAGCAGGCCAAGAGCGGCAAGCTGCATGCGCTGGCGATCCTCGACAAGACGCGCTTCCCGCTGCTGCCCGAGGTGCCGACCATGCAGGAGCTTGGCTTCCCCAACCTGGAAGCGAGCGCCTGGTTTGGCGTGGTAGCGCCGGCGCGGACGCCGAACGAGGCGGTGGCCAGTCTCAACCGCGCCATCAACGAGGCGCTGCAGCGGCCGGATATGCAGGAGAAGCTCCATGCCATCGGCGCGCAGCCGATGCCGGGAAGCCCGGAAGCGTTCGGCCAGTTCGTGCGGGATGAGCGGGCGCGGTGGATTCCGCTGGCGCAGAAGCTGGGGGTAAAGGCGGATTGAGGGCCGAGCAGGCCCCGGGTGACGTGAAGAAGATCGAGGCATTCATCCAGGGCACGGCCGACGCGGTGCGGCCGAAGCCCTGAGTGCGCGGTCAGTCCTCAGCCACGAAGCCGGTCGCTTCCACGATCGGCTTCCAGGCAGCGCGTTCCAGCACGATGCGTCGCCGGGCCTCCTGGCCGGGCTTGCCGACCACTTCGAGGCCAAGGGCTTCCAGCTTGGCCGCCGTGGCGGCGCTGCCCGAGGCGGTGATGAACATCTTCTCCACCTGCGCCACCACGTCAGGCTGCGTGCCTGCCGGCAGGAACACGCCGTACCAGCTGGTGGCGTAGTCATACTGGCTGAAGCCCTGTTCCTTCATGGTCGGCACGTCAGGCAGCGCCTTGGCGCGCCGGGTGCCGCTGACACCGAGGAACTGCAGCTTGCCGCCCTTGTATAGCGGCATCATGCTTGCCACCGCATCCCAGCCGATCGACACATTGCCGCTGATCACGTCAACCAGCATCGGCGACGCTCCGCGATATGCGGCAGGTGTGATCGAAACGCCGACAGCCTTGCCCAGCGCCACCGTACCCAGGTGACCCGCGCTGCCGATGGTCGCCAGGCCAAGGCTGGCGCCGCCCGGGTTGCGCCTGGCCCAGTCGATGTATTCCTTCATGTTCTTGTAAGGCTGCTGCACGCCGGCCGCGACCACCGTCGGCACATCGGTCAGCACCGCCGCCGGCACCAGGTCCTTGTCGGCGTCATACGACAGCTTCTTGTAGGTCAGCGGAAAGATCGTGAACAGCGGCGAAGGGCCGATGAACACGGTCTTGCCATCCGGCTTCGATCGCTTGACGTAGTCGAGCGCCAGCCGGGCCGAGGCGCCGGGGCGGTTCTCGACGATGACGGTGCCGCGCCCGTCCTGGCGCAACTGCTCGGCGTAGATCCGCGCAAGACTGTCGGCCGCGCCCCCCGGAGCATAGCCGACGATGATATGCATCGGCTCGTCGGCGGCATGCGCCGGGCCGAGCGCGAAGAGGCTGGCGGCGCCGGCCAGGGCCAGGAGTTTGAACAGGTGGGTACGACGGGTCGCGTAAGACATGGAGGTAGGCAGTAGTTCAGTCGCAGTAGGGAAGGGCGGTGCAGTTTCCGCGCTTTATGGCAAGGATGGCCATTGCTCGGTCAACCGGTGCGCGGCTTCGAACAGCGCCGCCACGCGCAGCAGGTCGGCATCGGCGCGGAACCGGCCAACCAGTTGAAAGCCCACCGGCAAGCCGTCGCTGCCGAATCCGCACGGCAGGCTGATGGCCGGATGGCCGGTCATGTTGAACGGCATGGTCCAGGGGAACCAGTGTGCGCGCACGTTTTCGTAATGCTGGCCGTCGATCTCGATGGTGCCGAACAGGTCCTGGCCGATCGGCAGCGCGGTGCGCGTGATAGTCGGCATCGCCAGCAGGTCGCCACGCTCCAGCAGCGCCTGCACGCGCAGGAACAGCTTAGAGCGCTCGAACATCGCCTGCTGGTACTCCACGCCGCTGAACTGCGCGGCGGACTCGACCTGCCGCACGAAGGTAGGGCTTAGTTCTTCCCTGTGCCGCTCGACGATGGGCGCAAAGCGGGAGCGCCAGACCGTATGGTTGATGGCACGCCAGACCGGCTCGATATCGAAGCCCTCGCCCGAGAACGGCTCCAGTTCCGCGCCAAGGCCGGCCAGCTTTGCCAGGCTGGCCTCGAAGGCGCGCGCCACATCGGCCGCCACCGGCCGTCCCGGCGGCGCCGGGCAATACAGGATCCTGCGCCCGCGCAGATCGCCTTGCGCGGCGGCAGCTTCGACGTAGTCCGGTTTCGGGATGCCGATCGACCACGGATCGCAGGCGTGCTCGCCGGCCATCACCTGCATCATCAGCCCGGTGTCGGCCACCGTGCGGGTGGTCGGCGTGACATAGGTCTGGTTGCCGAACAGGTCCTGCGCCTGGCTGTGCGGGATCACGCCATTGCTCTGCTTGATGCCGACCACGCCGTTGCAGGCGGCGGGAATGCGCGTGGAGCCGCCGCCGTCCGTGGCAACGGCCAGCGGCGCGATGCCGCTGGCCGTTGCCACCGCGGCACCACCGCTCGATCCGCCGCTGGTTCGTTCAGCGCTCCACGCATTGCGGGTGCGGCCAAACAGCGGCGAATCGGTCAGGCATTTGGAGCCGAATTCTGGCGTGGTGGTCTTGCCGATCAGGATCGCGCCTTGCTCGCGCAACCGCGCCACGGCGACGGCATCCTCGGCGGGAACGTTGTCGCGCATCGGCGCCGCCCCGAACGTGGTGCGCACGCCGCGGGTATTGACGATGTCCTTGACCGTGAACGGGATGCCATGCAGCAACCCCAGCGGCTTGCCCGCCATCACGTCCTGCTCCGCGGCACGGGCCGCGGCCATGGCTTCGTCGGCGCAAAGGGTGATAAAGCAGTTCAGCTCAGGCTGGAGCCGGGCGGCGCGGTCGAGCACCGCTTGCGTGACCTCCACTGGCGATACTTCCTTGCGCCGGATGCGGCCCTGGAGTTCGACGGCAGAGAGAAAACATAGCGCCTCGCTCATTGGCGTGCGTCTCCTGAAAACGTCCCGGCGAGATCGGAGTGCCGCGCGGGCGGTGGCCGGGATACGGCATCTTACCGCCATCGCCCGGCGGCGCAGGCATCGCATGGTGCGAAGGCAGGGTTCGGCCCGGCCGGAAAAGGCAGATCAGGTCCGGACCGCCTGCGCCGCAAGACTGGCCAGGACCCGAAGTGCTGCCAGCTCGCTATTGCTCCACGCCGATCTGTCCGCCAGGTAGTTGAAAGTCCCGATCACCCGGCCGGCGCGGCAAAGCGGGACGTTGACCACGGCCGTGCAGCCCAGCGAGCGGATGGTCTCTATGTCGTCGAACACGGCCGCCAGCGCGTCGTCGCCTTCGCCGGTGAAAACCTCACCGCGCTCCAGCAGCTGGCGCCGCCACGGGCTGTCACCCTTGGACTTGCGGCCGCCCACGGGGTAGGCGGCGGTATCGGACGACCAGAGCCGCTCGATCTGCGCAGCATCGGCATGCCAGGCATTGATGGTCAACAGCCCGGGCCCAAGCAGCCGCATGGTCGCGTGGCCGACGGCGTCGAACGTTGCAAGCGGACTGGCCGCGCGCTGCAAGGCATCGCACAGGCCGTTCACCTGCGCGATCAGCTGCTGCGGATCGCTAGAAATCGCGCCCACGTCATTCCCCCTGGATGCCAAGTTCGCGGATCAGCTTGCCATAGCGGTCGGCATCGCGGCGCAGGATGGTGCCGAACTGCTGCGGTGTCGATGTGGCCGTTTCGACGCCGATAGCGTTCATCCTGGCCTTCACCTCCGGCAGCGACATGACGGCGTTGATCTCCCGGTTCAGGCGCGCGGTCAGGTCGGCCGGCATCCCCTTCGGGCCGAAGGCGCCGTACCAGACCGCCAGCTCGTAGCCGGGCAGGGTCTCTGCCACCGTCGGCACGTTGGGCAGCAGCGGCGAGCGCCGGGACTCCGTCACGGCGAGCAGGCGCAGCTTGCCAGCCTTCACATGCGGCAGCGTCTGGGTGCCGGCCGAGAAGAGCAGCTGGGTCTGGCCTGCGACCGTATCGACCACGGCTGGCGCACCCCCCTTGTACGGGACGTGCAGCAGCTGGATGCCGGCCAGCTTTTCGAACAGCACCGCGCTCAGGTGGTTGGTGGAGCCGGGGCCCGCGCTGGCATAGGCCAGCTTGCCGGGATTGGCCTTCGCGTAGGCGATCAGTTCCTTCACGTTCTGCGCGGGCACCGACGGGTGCACCACCATGGTGTTGGTCACATACGCCAGCAGTCCCAGCGGGGTGAAATCCTCGACGCCGCGAAACGGCATGTTCGGCATCAGCGCCGGGTTCATGGCGTGCGTGCTCATCGAGCCGACCAGCAGCGTGTAGCCATCTGGCTTCGCGCGGGCGACCATGGCGGAGCCGATGTTGCCCGAGGCACCCGGCTTGTTGTCCACGATCACCGGCTGGCCCAGCGAGCGGGTCAGGTGCTCGGACAGCACGCGCGCCAGGATATCGGTCGAGCCGCCCGCCGCCCAGGGCACGATCAGCGTAATCGGCTTTTGCGGATAGGCTTCGCTTGCCTGGGCAAGCCCGGCGAAGCCAAGCGCCAGCACGGCAATGCCGCGCAGCAGGGATTTCACGACGCACTGCATTGGTTTTCTCCTCGATGTGATGTCAGGCCTGGCCGCCAGGTGCGGCCGGTGTTAGTTGCCGTTCAGCGTCCGACTGCGTAGCCCTGCATGCCGCGCGGGTTCGCTCCGGCACGCAGCACCAGCCGGCCGCTGGCGTCGCGCTCGCGCGAGCAGGCGGACATGCGCCCCTCCGACCAGGGCTCGCCGACGCGTACCTCATGCCCGCGCTCGCGCAGTGCAGCCAGGGTCGCCTCCGGAAAGCGCGACTCGATGCTGATGCGGTTGAGCACCGTCTGGCGCGGCCAGAACGATGCCGGGAAATGATCGATGTGCCAGGCCGGTGCGTCGATCGCCTCCTGCAGGTTCATGCCGTGGACGGCATGGCGCAGGAAGAACGCCAGCGACCACTGGTCTTGCTGGTCGCCGCCCGGCGTGCCGAACACCATATACGGCTCGCCGTCGCGCAGCGCGAGCGATGGCGACAGCGTGGTGCAGGGCCGCTTGCCGGGTGCGAGGGTGTTGGTCAGGCCCGGCTCCAGCCAGGTCATCTGCAAGCGGGTGTTGAGCGCGAAGCCCAGCGACGGGATCGTGGGGCTCGACGATAGCCAGCCGCCCGAGGGCGTGGCCGCCACCATATTGCCGTGCCGGTCGATCACGTCGATGTGGCAGGTGTCCCCGACGAACAGCTCGCGTTCCGCCCATTCCGCGACCGGCGGCAATTCGGCAAAGGTCGGCTCGCCCACGCCAAAGCGCACGTCGGCGCGCTGCAGGGTGCGGTCAGCAGCGGCCAGGTCGGGCAGCCGTGGTGCCATGCCGGCGACGGTGCCCGCATCGATCGACAGCGCCGCGCGCTCGCCGATCCGCTGCGCCCGCGCAGCCAGGTAGCGGTCGTCCAGCAGCGACGGCAGGGGACTTTGCGCGAAGCGCGGATCGCCATACCAGGCCAGCCGGTCGGCCATCGCCAGCTTCGTGGCTTCGGCAATCCGGTGCACGAACTCGGGCGAATCCGGCGCGTGCTGCTCCAGGCCGGCGTGGCGTAGCATGCCCAGTTGCTGCAGGAACACCGGCCCCTGGCTCCAGATGCCGCACTTGGCCACGGTGTAGCGGCCAAAATCAAGCGTGACAGGGGCCTCCGTCTCCGGCGTCCAGCCGGCCATGTCTTCGTAGCGCAGCAGCCCGGTGTGCTTCTCGCCGGTGGTATCGCGCACCGGGGTATGGCGGCAGTAGTGGTCGATTTCGCGCGCCACGAACCCGCGATACCAGCTGTCCATGGCGGCATCGATCTGGCCGGTGCGGGTATCGCTGCGTTGCCCGGCCTCTTCGACAAGACGGGTGTAGGTCGCGGCAAGGACTGGCAGCGTGTGCAGGCTGCCGGGACGCGGCACCTTGCCGTCCGGCAGCCAGGTGGCGGCCGAGCTGTGCCATTCTTCGCGGAAGAGTGCCTGTACCGCCAGGATCGCGCGCGAGATGCGCGGCACCAGCGGGAAGCCGTCCCGGGCATAGCCGATGGCCGGCGCGAGGACGTCAGCCAGCGACCAGGTGCCATGGTCGCGCAGCATCGTGAGCCATGCACCGAACGCGCCCGGCACCGTGGCCGGCATCAGGCCGATGCCGGGAACCAGCTCCAGGCCCATGGCCCGCATGGCGGCCGGATCGGCCAGCGCGGGGGCAGGGCCCTGGCCGCAGATCGTCCGCATGCTGCGCTCGCGTTGGTTCCAGTAGACGATGGGCACCTCGCCGCCGGGGCCGTTCAGGTGCGGCTCGACAACCTGCAGGACGAAGCCGGCAGCCACCGCGGCGTCGAACGCATTGCCCCCGCGCTCAAGCACGCCCATGGCGGTTTGCGCGGCCAGCCAATGGGTGGAGGCGGCAACGCCAAAGGTGCCGGTGATTTCGGGACGGGTGGTGAACATGGCGCATAGCTCCTCGGATTCGTCCCAGTATAGAACTGCACAATAACTTCAACGCCATAAATGGTTATCGTTGTATTACCATTTGGTAATACGATGATCACCCCGGACTGGCGCCGGGAATGCCTCATGTCCATTGCCTCCGACAAGCTCGTGCACAACGTGGTCTCGCGGCTGCGCCTCAAGCACCTGCCATTGCTGCTTGCGCTGGAACGCCAGCGCTCCGTTTCGCGCGTGGCGGCAGAGCTGAACCTGTCGCAGCCGGCCGTCACCAAGGCGCTGCGCGAGATCGAAGACATCTTCATGGTGCCGCTGTTTGCGCGTACGCGCCGGGGCCTGGAGCCTACGCCGACCGGCATTGCCGTGCTCGCCCATGCCCGTCTCACCCTGGCCGACGCCGAGGCGCTGGGGCGCGAGCTGGCTGTGATCGACGCCGGGCTGTCAGGCCGCTTGCGCGTTGGTGTCATTCCCTTCATTGCCCGTGGGGTGCTGGATGCTGTCTGCACCTACGGCCTGCGGCAGACACCGCGGGTGTCCGTGCTGGTGCGGGAGGGAACGACCGACGAGCTGGTGGCGGCGCTGCGCGAACACGAACTCGACTGCGTGATCGCGCGCACCTTCTACGCACCGGGTGCCGATATCGCGCAGCGTGCCTTATATCGCGAGGAGCCAGTGCTGGTAGTGCCGTCCGCCGCCGCAGACCGGCTGGCACGCGGCGCCCTGGACTGGGCGCGCCTGGCGGAGCGGGACTGGATCCTGCCGCCGCCCAACACGCCGATCCGACGCACCATCAATACGATCTTTGCCGTGGCGGGCGTCGCGCAGCCGACGCCGGTCATCGAGACCTATTCCATCAAGACCATGGCAACACTGATGCACAAGAATCCAGGCACCATCACGATCGTGCCGAAGGCCGTGGCGGCGGAGCTGGTCGATGCCAAAGGGGCGGTTGTCCTGCCGCACGCGTTGAGCTGGGATCTGCCTCCCGTGGGCGTGATGTGGCGGCGGCAGACGGAGGAGGACGAGATGATCGGCGCGCTGGTGGCGCACCTCGCGGCGCTGGCGTAGCCGGCATGCCGGCCGGCGAGGAAACGCCAGCCGGCAAGGGTAGGGAAGGGAGGATCAGTAGCCGTAGGCCACCGGTGCCGGGTAGTAGCCGCCCTGCTGCGGACCGCAGGGTACATAGGCGCGGTCATAGTCCCGGTAGCAATAGCCAGGAGGAACGGCCGGCGCGGCATAGCTGACGGGCGCCGGCGCGTAGGCAACGGGCGGGGGCGCCGCGACAACGGGCCCGGACGCCACCACGGCGCCCAGCGCCAGTCCGACCAGGGCTCCTACGGCTAGCGCCACGCCGGCTTGCGATCCGCCATCGTGATAACGGCCGTGCGCTGACGCCGGGCCGGCCGCCACCAGGGCGGCACACAGGGCGGTGGCAGTAACGATACGGATGATGGGGCGCATGTCCGACTCCTGGATGCGATGTTTGTGAGAGGAATAATGGAACACAAACCGCTTGTCAGGTGTTTCGGCGCGGGGCTGGACTTGTTAGGGTTGTAACGGCTGCTTCCAGAAGGCAGGCCGGAGGGAGCCGGGCACGGTCCCTTTGATTTCGCGATGGGCCCTGTGAGCAGCGTAGCCTGCTCCTAGTTATCGCCCATCGGATCGTATGGCAATACCTGCTCGAGCTCGTACGGCTTGTTGCGTGCCGCTGCATTCCCGGGAATCCGCTATCGGGTTGTCCCGGTTTTGCACGTAGTCTAGACTACACTGCACCGATTCAAGGGCCGGTCATCCCCTGTTGGCGAGCCGCTTGCAGCCCGTGGCCGGCGGCGCCGTGCACCCTGTGGTTGCCCTCGTCGCAGTCCGTGCATCATGCCCCGTTCCGAGAAGGAGGCAATCGATGTGGTCCACGTCCACTTCCGGGAAGGCGCTGCCTTGTGGGGGACCCGATATCCCGACGCGCGCCGGGCTGTTGCCGGTCTGATGGCGAGGCGTGCCATGCCGATCGCGGTTTCGTAACGCTGCCAGCCTCGCCACATGTCTGCCTGGAACCGGCCGAAGGGAATACTGCTGATCGGGGCGCTTTTCCTCGGTGGCTGCGCACGATTGGGGCCGGACTTCCAGAAGCAGCGCGAACCCTGGGTGGAGCACTGGAGCAGCCCCGCGCTCGAACAGGCCAGCGAGCAAGGCCTGAAGCCCGACATCCGCGAATGGTGGCGGGTCTTTGCCGACCCGACTCTCGAACGCCTGATCGCCGAAGCCGATGCGCACAATGCCGGCCTGAAGATTGCCGGCCTGCGCGTGATGGAGGCCCGTGCCCAGCTGGGCATTGCGCAGAGCGGGCGCTACCCGCAACTGCAGCAGGCCAGCGCCGACGTCCTGTACACGGATAGCCGGCAGGCCGGCGGCCGCAACCCGCAAAACAGCCGCTTCTGGCAATACAGCGCAGGCTTCGACATTGGCTGGGAGCTGGATTTCTGGGGACGCTTCAGCCGCGCCATCGAGTCTGCCGATGCCGCCTATTTTGCCGCCCAGGCCAATCATGACGATGTGCTGGTGCTGCTGCGGGCGCAGATGGCACAGACCTACTTCGCCCTGCGCACTGCCGAGGCCCGGCTGCGCATCGCCCGCGAGAACGCCGCGCTGCAAAAGCGCAGCTTTGAAATTACCGAGCGGCTGTTCAAGAGCGGCGAGACAGACGAGCTCGACCTGCAACAAGCCAAGACGCAGTATCTGGGCACCCTGAGCAGCATTCCCGATTTTGAAAGCCAGATCATGAGCACGCGCAATGCCCTGGCGATCCTGATGGGCCGCCCTCCCGGCCCGATGCCCGAGCTGCCGGACCTGGCGGAGAAGGAAGGGGTCATTCCCCTGATCGATCGCGCGGTGCTGCAAGACGTGCCCGCCAGCCTGCTGCTGCGCCGTCCGGATATCCGTGCCGCCGAACTGCAGATTGCCGCGCAATCGGCCCTCATCGGCGTGGCAGAAGCCGATCTCTATCCGTCGCTGACCCTGCTGGGCAGCATCGTGTGGTCCGCCAGCACGCTGGCCGGCACGCCCAACAGCCTGGCCCTGGTCGGCGGCCCCAGCCTGCGCTGGAACATATTCGACTATGGGAAGATCAGGAACAGCGTGCGCGTACAGGATGCCCGCCTGCAGCAACTGATCGTCGCCTACCAGGACGCCGTGCGACAGGCCGCGCGCGAGGCCGACGATGCCGCCAGCGCCCTGATCAAGGCGCTGGAGCGCGAGGAAATCCTGCGCGACGGGGCGCTGGCCGCCAAACGGTCGCTGACGCTGGCCAACGCGCTGTACCGCGAAGGCTACTCGGACTTCCAGCGCGTACTGGATGCCCAGCGCGCGCTGGCTGCCCAGCAGGACGCCTACCTGCTCAATCGGAGCAGTGCCGTGAGCGATCTGATTGCCTTGTACAAGGCCCTCGGCGGCGGCTGGTACAGCGAGCGGCCGCTGGTGGACCCGGCCACCCGCGAACAGATGCAGCAACGCACCGACTGGGGGAAGCTGCTGAACGAGCCTGGCCCTCCGCCCGCCGGTGCCGGCCTTCCCGTGGAACATAGGTAGATCTCCTTAAGTGAGTGCCGATGAGCGACGCCCCGCAGCCACCCCAGCCGTCCCAGCCACCAGCAGCCCCTACGCCAGGCGCACCCGCACCCGCACCCGCACCCGCACCCGCACCCGCACCCGCACCCGCCGCCGACCCGGCAAAGAAGGGGATCAGGTGGGTACTCCTGCTGATCGTCATCAGCCTGGTCTGGTACCTCCTGGCCGACCGGCTGACCCCCTACACGCAGCAGGCACGGGTGCAAGCCTTTGTCGTGCCGGTGGCTTCGGAAGTGGCCGGGCGAGTGACCCGGGTGCATGTGCGCAACAATCAGGACGTCGCGGCAGGAACCATCCTGTTCGAGGTCGATCCGCAGCTCTACCAGATCGCCGTTGACCGCGCACGCGCCGATCTCGAGTCGACGCGCCGGCAGATCGGTGCCAGCACCGCCGGCATCGAGTCGGCGCAGGCATCCTTGCGTGCGGCCCGCGCCAACGAGCTCAAGGCACGCCAGGACAGCGAACGCCTCGAACGGCTGTACGGCGAAGACCCGGGCACCATTTCACTGCGCCGCCTCGAGGTGGCCCGCGCCACCCTCGAGCAGGCCGTCAGCCAGGTCGCCGCGGCCAGGGCAGAGGTACAGCGCGCGCGCGAACAGCAAGGGGGCAGCGAAGAAGACAACGCCAAGCTGCGCAGCGCCGCTACGGCACTGGAAAAGGCCGAGCTGGATCTTGCCAATACCCGGGTGCGTGCGCGCTCGGCAGGCCTGGTCACCGACCTGCGCACCGATGCCGGCCAGTTTGCCGCCGCCGGCAACCCGGTCATGACGCTGATCACGATCCACGATATATGGATCAATGCGGAAATGACAGAGAACAACCTGGGCCACGTCGAGCCAGGCACACCGGTTGCCATCGTGCTGGACGCACTGCCTGGCAGGATCTTCGAAGGGCGCGTGCGCAGCGTCGGCTACGGCGTCAATACCGGCCCCAGCACGCCGCCCGGCAGCCTGCCGACGGTGCAGAACAGCCGTGACTGGCTGCGTCCGGCCCAACGCTTCCCGGTGATCGTTGAGTTCGCGCCGGGCGAGCTGGCCACGCTGCGCGGCATTCGAGTGGGCGGGCAGGCCGAAGTCATGGCGTTCCCGCTGCAGGGCAACCCACTCAATCCGCTCGGCCGCGTATTCCTGTACCTGATGAGCTGGCTCTCCTATGTCTACTGACGGCACGGCACCCCTGTCCGCCGCGCGCTCCCCCCGCGCGCAGCGTGCGCTGCGCCTGGCCAGCGGCACCGCACTGTGCCTGGCAGCCAGCTTCGGCCTGCAGTTGCCGATCCCCATGGTCGCGCCGGTACTCGCCGTGTTCCTGCTTGCCGGCGTCAACCGGCCGATGTCGCTCAAGGCCGGGCTGGGCCTGGCGCTGGTCGTGATGCTGACCACCGGCAGTGGGCTGCTGCTGATTCCATTGCTGCGCCACTACGCCTTGAGCGGGTTGCTGCTGATCGGCCTGGGCCTGTTCCTGGCCTTCCGCCTTGGCCTGCGCGGCGGCAACAACCTGGTTTCCACCTTCCTGGTGGTCGGCCTGACCATGATCTCGGCTGCCGGCACCTTCGATTTCGGACTGGCGGTCACGGTCATCGAGGCGCTGGTCAAGGGGCTATTGGTCGCCGTGGCAGTGCTGGCCATCGGCCATTGGCTGTTTCCCGAACCCGCCGGCACGCCGGCACCGCCCGCCGCCCCGGTCTTGCCGGTTGACCAGGCCGCCTGGATTGCGCTGCGCGCTACCCTGGTGGTGATGCCGGCCTACCTGCTGGCGCTCAACGATCCGGCCTCGTACATGCCGATCATCATGAAAGCGGTCGGCCTCGGCCGGCAGAGCTGCACCACCACGGCTCGCAACGCCGGCCGCGAACTCATCGGCTCGACGTTGCTCGGCGGCGTGCTGGCCATCCTGTTCTGGTGCGCACTCAGCCTGTTCGTGCACCTGTGGATGTTCTTCCTGTGGATGCTTCTGTTCGGCCTGCTGGTTGCGCGCAAACTCTATGGTCTCAGCCAGACGGGGCAGCCGCCGGGCTTCTGGCTGAACACGCTGGTGACCCTGATCATCCTGCTGGGCCAGTCGGTGCAGGACAGCGCCGCCGGCAAGGATGTCTATACCGCCTTCGCCGTGCGCATGGGCCTGTTTATCGGCGTCACGCTGTATGCGTGGCTGATGCTCCAGCTTCTTGACCAACCCCGCCGCGCGCGCCGGCACAACCGCTGAACAGGTCAATCGTGCTGCTCAATCTGCTGACCGCTCTTCCCGTGATGTTGCTCTGCCTGCTGCTGCAGGCCATCTTTGTGGCGATCGGCCTGCGCTACTACGTGCGCTTCGGGCATGCCCGCGAGGGCCGAGACTCTCTGTGGCTGGATATCCTGCTGCTGGCGGTGGTGATGCTGCTGATGTTGATCGGCAATTTCGTGCAGATGGCCATCTGGGCAGTCCTGTTCATGCTGCTCGGCGAATTCGGCAATTACGCCACCGCGCTGTATCACTCGGGTGTCAACTTCGCCACGCTGGGCTATGGCGATATCGTGATGTCCGCACGTTGGCGCCTGCTGGGGCCGCTGGAGGCGGCCAACGGGATCCTGATGTTTGGCGTCTCCACCTCGGTGATGACCGCTGCGGTACTGGATGTGATCAAGTACAGCATGGCCCGGCTGCAGCGGAGCGAACGGGGATAGGCCAGGGTGGCCACCGCAGCGGTGCTTCGCGGCGTGCCGTCACAGGCGACGCCCCCACTCGGTGCAGCTATTGCGATAAGTTTTCTTATCGCAATAGCTGTATCTGTACGCTAAACTTGCGGGCATGAAAACCCGCCTCACCCTGAGTGCCCCGGAACCGACCCCGCCACCCGGGTTTCCCGACGCCGCCTCGCTCGCGGCGCTGCGCGCCTGGCATGCCGGGCTGGCGACCCGCGAGGCCGTTGCCAGGTACCTGGGCGAGGAGCGGGCGCGGGGCCAGTCGTCGCGCGGCATCCTCGGGCGCATCCGCCGCCAGCTTGCGGCGTATGCCCGATACCGCCAGCGCGAGGACCTGGCCGCGCTGTTTGAGATTTCCGCGGCCGAACGCGCGAAAAAGGGCAGGGCAGCAGACCAGGCCATCGAATTATTGCGTGCGCTGCCGGCGCCGATGCCGGCGATCAGCGACGACATCGGGCTGTGGCTGGCGCCGCGGGCGGTGGCCGCGCTGCGGGCACATGGCATCGACACGCTGGCGGCACTGACGGTGCGCGTGCCGCGCCGGCGCCGCTGGTGGGCCGCGATTCCCGGCCTGGGCGTCGCCGGTGCGCGGCAGATCGAGGCCTTCTTCGCCCGGCATCCGCAACTCACCGAACGCGCCCGTGCACTGATTGCGCAGACGCCGCGCGGAATCGTTGTCCCGTGGGAAGAGCTGCGCCTGCCGCACGAGGTAGACGGCTCGCAAGGCCAGTTTCGCGCGCCACGCGCAACCTGCACCCTCAACGCGGACAACGACTACGCCGCCATCCAGGCCTGGCTGGCCCTGCACGAATCGCCGGCCACCCAGCGGACCTATCGCAAAGAGGCCGAGCGGTTGATCCTGTGGGCCATCGTCGAGCGCGAGCGGCCTTTGTCGTCGCTCACCACGGAGGATGCGACGGCCTACCGCAGCTTCCTGCGGCGGCCAGTGCCGCGGGAACGTTGGGTAGGGCCAGCAAGACCCCGTACCTCGCCCGACTGGCGTCCGTTCACCGGCAGCCTCTCGGCGCGCTCCACCGCCCATGCCTTGTCCATTCTGGGGGCGATGTTCCGCTGGCTGATCCAGCAACGCTATGTGCTGGCCAATCCGTTCGCCGGCATCAAGGTGCGGGGAGGAGGGCGGCCGGCGGCGCTGGACAGCTCGCACGCATTCACCGAAGGCGAATGGCTGCTGATCCGCACCATTGCCGACGGCCTGGAATGGTCCTATGGCTGGGACGGCCCGGCGGCACAGCGGCTGCGCTTTGTGCTGGACTTCGGCTACGCCACCGGACTGCGTGCCAGCGAACTGGTCGGCGCAACGCTCGGCGATATCGAGACCGACGGGCAGGGCGACCACTGGCTCGGGCTGGTGGGCAAAGGCAGCCGCGCCGGACGGGTCGCGCTGCCTCCGCTGGCCCGAACGGCGCTCGACCGTTATCTGGTCGAGCGCGGACTACCGGTGACACCGGCTCGATGGAATCCCCGGACGCAGCTTATTGGCGGGCTGGGCAAGGAAACCGGCAGCGGCATCACGAGCACGCGCTTGTGGCATGTGGTGAAGCGATTTTTCTCGCAGACGGCCGAGCTGATCGCCAACGATCATCCGGCAGCGGCGGAGAAGCTGCAACGTGCTAGCCCGCACTGGATGCGGCATACGCATGCGACACATGCGCTCGCACGCGGTGCGGAATTGACAACGGTCCGGGACAATCTGCGGCATGCGTCTATCTCGACGACCTCGATCTACCTGCACGGCGACGAGGTGAAACGGGCACGGCAGATCGGTGCGGCGTTCGCCGCCCCGTAAAGCCGACGTAGTAGCTCCTGGGGGCTGTCGGCAAATCCATCCTTATATCGAATAAGCCTGATTTCTTGTTTTGATATAACTTGAATCGCCAGCCTTCCTTGTGCTGAGGGCAAGCATCAGGCCCTGAGATGGCTGGGCCAGTAGCTTCGTTTCATTCTTCAGGCGCAACGGCGCTAGTCTCTCGACATAGAAGCCCACGGCCTTGGGGCACGGGTCGCATGACACGGCTTGGCACCAACTAATGATTGGCGAAATCTCGCCAGTGACGATATGCTGAACAACAAGCGCACCGTCAGCGGGATGCGGGAGTCCTGTCATTGCTACTGACGTTCGGAAATTGGATGACGAGCGCCTGAACAACGGTCAACGCTCTCACCGGTTCTCGCCGAGGGCTGCCTCATGAATGACTTCACCAGGGAATCGCTGCAATTCCCGCTGAATCTGATTCCGGCGCACATCTGGTACGCGGATCCGTCTGTTGCCCTCACGTTCCTGAATGAACGAAGCGCGGATTACCTGGGCCTTGCGAAGGACCATCCTCTTCGGTTCGGCATCGAGACAGGCACGGCGTGGGAGTCCCATCTCGCGTTTCTCCATCCAGACGATCACGAGGCAGCACGCAACGCCTGGTCAGAGTGCGTCAGATCGGGATCCGCAGGTGAAGTGACTTTTCGGGTGCGCAACGCTGAAGGCGGGTATCGCTGGTTCCTCAGTCGCGCAGAGCCTCGCCGGGCGAATGATGGAACGCTATGTGGCTGGATTGGAATCAACCTCGATATTGAAGAGCGACAGCGGGCCGAGTTCTACCTGGCGGAAGGCCAGCGCCTTGCGCACATCGGCAGCTGGGCCTTCAACGCTGCCGGTTTTGAATACTGGTCTGCCGGGTTGTTTCAGATCCACGGGCTTGAGCCGGGCGGCAAGGCACCAAATACGCCGGAGTATCTTGCGCTCGTGCACCCTGACGATCGAGATTTCGTGGCGCATGCAATGCAGAAGATGCTGGCGGACGGCCGTGGCTTCGATTTCACGAAACGGATTGTGCGGCCAGACGGAGCCATTCGGCATATCCGTTGCGTCGGCAGGCCGGCGACCGACGGCGGGACGTTCCGGGGGTTCGTCGGAACCGGGATGGATGTAACGGAGCAAGAGGAACTCACGCAGGCGCTGCGCAAGAGCGAGGAGGAACTCCGGCAGATTGTCGATCTCGCGCCGCAGCACGTAGGCGTACTGGGCCCGAACGGCGAGCGCCTCTACGCCAACCGCACAGCGCTCGCCTATCTCGGCACCCGTCTGGACGACTGGGTGCGTGCATCCACTGGATCTCACGTTCATCCTGACGATCGCGAGCGGCTAATAGCGTTTGCAAGTCGTTTGTCGGTCGGTTCCGTCCCTGAGCTGGAATTGCGCCTGCGCAAGAACGACGGAAGCTATCGCTGGTTTCTGGCTCGTTATAACCCGGTCTGCGACGAGCATGGACGGCTGCTCCGCTGGTATGTTGCATGTACGGATATCGAGGAGCGCAAGCGAGCCGAGGAGAGACTGCAACAGGAAAACGTGGCGCTTCGCGAGGAAATCGACAAAGCCTCCATCTTCGAAGAGATTGTCGGTACATCGCCCGCACTCACGGTTGTGCTTGCGCGAGTTTCCAAGGTCGCAGCCAGCGATTCGACGGTACTGATCACTGGCGAGACCGGGACCGGCAAGGAGCTCGTCGCCCGTGCGATTCACCGGCGGTCGCGCCGCGCGTCGAAGGCATTCGTCGCTGTCAACTGCGCCGCGATTCCTCGCGAGCTGATTGCCTCGGAACTGTTTGGGCATGAGAAGGGGGCCTTCACAGGTGCCACCCAGCGGCGACTCGGTCGCTTCGAACTCGCCGACGGCGGAACGATCTTCCTGGATGAGGTCGGCGAACTGATGCCCGACACGCAGATCGCGTTGCTGAGGGTGCTGCAGGAACGCGAGTTTGAGCGCGTTGGGGGAACGGAGACTATCCGCGTCGACGTTCGCCTGATCGCGGCCACCAATCGTGACCTGAGCGAAGCCGTGGCCGACGGAAGCTTCCGCCGCGACCTCTTCTATCGTCTGAACGTTTTCCCTGTTGAGATGCCGCCGCTGCGGGAGCGGATACAGGACATTCCCCTGCTGGCGGAGTATTTCATCGATCACTACGCGCGCAAGGCGGGCAAAGCATTCAAGCGCGTTAACAAGCGGACACTGAATCGCCTGCAATCCTATCCGTGGCCGGGAAACGTGCGCGAACTGCAAAACGTCATCGAGCGGTCAGTGATTGTGTGTGACGCCGAAGAATTCACGATCGACGACAGCTGGCTGCCGACACGACCACCGGTCGACAGCCGGCTCGCCCTGTCCAGCACGCTCGCTGCACATGAGAAGGCGATTATCGAGGACGCGCTGCGCGCCTGTGACGGCCGGGTCTACGGACCATCCGGGGCGGCGACACGGCTCGGCATTCCGCGCTCGACGCTCGAATCGAAGATCCGCGCGCTGGGAATCGACAAGTGCCGCTTTCGGCAGCCGCGGGCGCACAGTTAAGCAGTGCGTTGTTGTACAGGAGTTCGCCATTGGCGAAATATCGCCAAGGCAAAACCTTAAAAATCCTTGTAAATTCAATACATTGCCGTTGGCTCAGTAATTGCGTCAGACATCCCAGACCCTGGTGCAGCAGCGCGGCAGGGGCGGAGCCGACGATCACGAGGCATCGATTTGTTCACTTGCGCCCCTCGTCCCGACCACTGCCGCGCCAGAACGAATCAAATAAGGAAGCCCATTCATGGCCTTCACGAAGCTTCGGGGCATAGATGAATACTTCGACGGCAAATCAGACACGGCTTGTCATTGTCGGCGCGAGTGGCATGGTTGGCGGGCATGCCCTTCGCTACGCTCTCGAGGATCTTGCCGTCGGGAGTGTAACGGCGATCGGACGCAGGAAGCTCGGCATCTCGGACCCCAAGCTGAAAGAGGTCCTGCATCAGGACTTCTCGGACTGCTCCGCACTCGCTGAAGTGCTTTCGGATCAGGACGCTGCCGTTTTCTGCCTGGGCGCGTACACCGGGGCGGTGTCGGACCCGGAGCTCCGCGCGATCACCGTGGACTACACGGTCGAGTTCGCGCGAGTTCTCCGCGGCAGCAGCCCCGAGGCCGCGTTCGCCTTCCTGAGCGGCAGTGGCGCGGACTTGACCGGGCAAAGTCGGATGGCCTTTGCACGCTATAAGGGAGAGGCCGAGAAAGCGCTGCTCGCGGCCGGGTTCCCTCGCCTTTATATCTTCCGGCCGGCGTATATCTACCCCGTGGAGCCGCGGAAGGAGCCGAATTTCAGCTACCGCGTTTTGCGCTGGATTTATCCAGTGTTTCGGTTGCTATTCCCGAACCAGGTGATTCAGGCCGACGACCTGGCTCGCGCCATGGTCGATGTCGCCGTCGAGGGAACGGGCAAGACGCCCGGTATGATTTTCGAGAACAGTGACATCAGAGCCATGGCTGCCTCGCCCGGTATCCCACAGGGCGATACAGTGAACGGGCACGTATGAGCATCGTTCCGATGCGTTTACTCAACGCCGGCAAGCGCGGAGGCGGACCATGATCGAGCTGACAGTCAATGGGAAAATGCGGCGGCTGGACGTTGTCCCCGACATGCCCCTGCTCTGGGTGTTGCGGGACGAGTTGGGCATCACGGGGCCGAAATACGGCTGCGGCATCGCACAATGCGGCGCCTGCACGGTGCATATCGATGGCCAGGCGGTGCGATCCTGCCAGTTGCGCATCGGGGACCTCGGAAAGCGGCGGGTGACCACGATCGAAGGGCTCGGCGCGAAGTCTCTGCACGCCGTGCAACGGGCCTGGATCGAACATCAGGTGCCGCAGTGCGGTTACTGCCAGACCGGACAGATCATGCAGGCCGCTGCGCTGCTGTCGGCCAATCCGAAGCCGTCGGACGACGATATCAACGCAGCCATGTCTGGCAACCTGTGCCGCTGCGGTACCTATGAGCGTATCCGCACCGCGATCCATGCGGCCGCCACGAAGCTTTCGGAGAAGTGAGATGGACGAGATCGTCAGCAAGCCCGGTCGCCGCTCCTTCCTGATCGGCTCGGCTGCCGTCGCTGGCGGCGTCGTGTTCGGGCCCTATGTCTTCGCCAAGGGTGCCGCCAGTGCGCCGAAGGCCGGAGCGACGCCGGTCTCGATCAGTCCGTGGGTCAGGATCGGCCCCGACAAGATCACCCTGATCACGCCGCACACCGATGTCGGCCAGGGCGCTGTCGCGAGCCAGGCCATTCTGATCGCGGAGGAAATGGATCTCGACCCTGGTCAGTTCGAGACCGACTTCGGCCCGACCGACAAGGCCTACTACAACACCGCGCTGGCGGATGAGCTGGTACCGTTCCTCAGCATTGACCACAGCCCGGAAGCCGAGGCAGCGCGCGCGGGCGCGAGAAAGATGCTCAAGGACGGCGGCATGCAGCTGACTGGCGGCTCGAGCACCATTCCGGACAGCTACACCAAGCTGCGCGAGGCCGGCGCGATTGCGCGCGAGACCTTGAAGGCCGCCGCGGCCAGGCGCACCGGCATTTCCGTCGACAAGTTGCGTACCGCGTCCGCGGCGGTGATCCTGCCCAACGGCAAGAAGATTCGCTATGTCGATCTCGCTGCCGAGGCAGCCAAAGTAACGCCGGTGCAGAGCGTCAGTCTGCGCGATCCATCGCAGTGGCGCCTGCTCGGCAAGCCTGTGCAGCGGCTGGATATCGCCTCGAAAACCACCGGCCAACTCAGGTTCGGCATCGACCAGTCTGTGCCGGGCATGGTCTTCGCCACAGTCAAGATGAATCCGCACAAGGGTGCGCCGTTGCAGTCGTTCGACGCGAGCAAGGCCGAGCGCATGCCGGGGGTGAAGAAGATCCTGCCGATCACCAAC
The DNA here is from genome assembly GCF_000812465.1 of Cupriavidus sp. IDO. Taxonomy (GTDB): domain Bacteria; phylum Pseudomonadota; class Gammaproteobacteria; order Burkholderiales; family Burkholderiaceae; genus Cupriavidus. The sequence goes on from NZ_JWMA01000009.1 coordinate 27,381, forward strand.
GGATTTGCCGTCGTCGCGACCAATACCTGGTACGCAATGCAGGCAGCGGATGCGGTCGAGTGCAAGTGGGCCGCGGCCACCGACTATCCGCCCGAGCAGGCCCAGCACTGGGCTGCCGTCGCTGCCGCATTCGCGCCGGACAACGTCGACAAGGTCTGGCGCAACGAGGGCGACGTGAAAGGCGCGTTGCAGGGCGCCAGGGTGGTCGAGGCCGAGTATCGCGCACCGTATGTCGCGCATCAGCCGCTCGAACCGCTGAACGCGATCGCCATCGTTCGCGACGACGGCATCGAGCTCTGGACCAGTCACCAGATGCCTGACGCGGTGCAGGGCATCGCCGCCTCCATCACCGGGCACAAGCCGGAGCAGGTCGTGCTGCACAACCAATGGGCCGGCGGCAGCTTTGGTCATCGCCTGGAGTTCGAGAACATCCGCGCAGTCGTGCAGATCGCCGACAAAATGCGCGGCACGCCGGTCAAGCTGGTGTTTTCGCGCGAGGAGGATTTCCTGCAAGACTTCCCGCGCCATATCGGCATGGCGCGCAACCGCGGCGTGGTCAAGGATGGCAAGATCGTCGCGGTGGATTTTCATGTCGCCACCAGTTCGGCCGTGGGGTCGCAGTTCAGCCGCATGGGAATGAAGGCGGCTGGGGCGGACGGTCAGATTCCGCTTGGGACCGGCAACCTCCAGTACAACATCCCGAACTTCAGAATGACGGGCTACCAGGTCAAGGGCACCTCGCCGTGCTCGTCGTGGCGCTCGGTTGGCGCTTCCACTGGCGGCTTCTTTGGCGATTCTTTTATTGATGAACTGCTGCACGCCGCCGGGGTCGATCCCCTCAAGGGACGAATCGACCTGTGCAAGAATGAACTGCACCGCATGGTACTGGATGCCGTCGGCGAAATGTCCGGCTGGAACGGCCCGCGGCCGGGCAACGGCCGCGGGCGAGGCGTGGCGTTCACGGAATCCTTTGGCGTTCCTGTAGCCGAGGTGGTCGAGGTTTCCGTGACGAACAGCGGCGCCATTCGTATCGAAAAAGTGTGGGTGGCCGCCGCAGTTGGCAAAGTCATTGATCCCGTCAACTTTGAAAATCTGGTGCAGGGTGGTGTCGTCTGGGCGCTGGGCCACGCCATGAATTGCGAACTGACCTACGCGAACGGCATGGTGCAGCAGCGCAATTTCAATCAGCATGAGGGCATGCGCATGTTCCAGTGCCCCAGGATAGAAGTGCGCGGAATCGAAACCGGCCCGATACGGGGGGTCGGCGAGCCGCCTGTGCCCCCAGCCGCGCCGGCGCTGGCCAATGCGATTTTCGCAGCCACTGGCAAGCGCCTGCGCGAAATGCCGTTCAACAAGTTCGTCGAATTCGTTTGAGGGGCAAACGTGAAACGCATTCTGTTGAGATGCCTGGTCGCCGCCGCCGTGGCCATTGCCGCCCCGTTCGCGATCTCGGCCACCGACCACCAGGAGACCGCCAGCGACATGCCGCCTCTGGGCAGCGTCAGCAAGGACGATGGCCTGAAGGCATGGCAGCGCATCCAGGCCGTCGTCACCCATCCGCGCTGTGCCAATTGCCACGTTGGCGCGGACAATGTTCCGAGGTGGAATGTTGTCGGGGAGAGCAAGACCCGACTGCACGGTATGAACATCAATGCCGGTTTCGGCCGCGCGGGTATCCCGGGACAAGCGTGCACAACTTGCCATGTGACTTCGACCGCGCCGAACGATGTACCGCATGCGCCACCACATGTCGGCATTGCCTGGCAATTAGCCCCTGTGCAATTCCAATGGTTCGGCAAGAGCGGCGCGGAGATCTGTCAGCAGTTGCGCGACCCCAGGCGCAATGGTGGTCGGGACGCAGCGGGGTTGGCAGAGCATCTGCGTCACGATGCCGTTATGCATGGCTTTATCCCCTGGAGCTGGAACCCGGGCGGGGGGCGCAGCACACCGCCTGGCACATTCGAGTCGCATGTGAAGGATATGGCGATGTGGGGTGCCGCGGGTCAGCCCTGTCCTGATTGAGATCAGCTGACAGAACACACTTGGCGCGTAAAGTACAAATTAGGGCGGCACAGGTCAAGTTCCCACGGGTGGCTTGCGATTGAATAAGGGCTGGAGATTGCGCACGGTTCGCGCTGCGCACACCCAGCCCTCAACTCAATCGGAGACGCATTCCATGAACACAAAAGCTACCCAAGCCCTCAACGATGTTTCCGCGATCGACACGGTCCATATCGGTGGAAACGCCACGCCGTGGATTCCCTTCGCCCCTATCAACGACAAAATTCTACTCAAATACTTCAAAATCAACCCTGTGACGGGCGAAGTGGTATTGCTCATGAAGGCCGCCAAAGGGGAGGGCGCGCATATTCATCGCCATACCGGCACGGTGATGGTCTACACACTCAGCGGTCGATGGAAATACGACCAGCACGACTGGATCGCGCAAGCCGGCGATTTCGTTTTTGAGCCGTCGGAGTCGTCGCACTCGTTCACCAATCTCTCCGACGACGACAATGGCATGGCGCTCGTGGTGTCGACCGGTGAGCTCCACTTCCTCGACGAAAACGGCAACGTCACGTTCGTCGAGACGTGGCGGACGGCCTTGAGCCGCTACCAGGACTACTGCAAAGCCAATGCGTTGCCCGAGATCGACCTGATCGGCTGCCAGGGCGGCCGCTAAGCGACGGCAACGGACGTGAGCCAGGCATCTGGCTCACGGAGGTCACGCAAACGGTCCGACCCATTTGATCTACGATACGCACCGCCCCCGCCACTCATGCCTTCTCATCCCCTAAACGACAATCGGCCGATCGCACGCATCATGGTGGCCGGTACCGGCGTGCTGGGCGCGCAGATCGCCTTTCAGTGCGCGTTTTCCGGTATCGACGTCGTAGCCTACGACATCAATGCCGCCTGCCTGGATCGCGCGAACGGCCGCTTCGATGCGCTAGGGCGCGTCTACGCTGCCGATTTGGGTGCCCCTCGCGAGCAGATCGAAGCCACGCTGGCACGCATCGAGGGCAATAGCGACCTCGCTTCGGCCGTTGCCGACATGGACCTCGTCATCGAAGCCATCCCCGAGGATCTGGCAATCAAGCAGTCTTTCTACCGTTCACTGTCGGCTGTAGCGCCGGCCGGCACCATCTTTGCGAGCAACTCGTCGACGCTGGTGCCAAGCCAGTTTGCCATGTTCACGGACCGGCCCGAGCGCGTGCTGAGCCTGCATTTCGCGCACGAAGTGTGGAAGCACAACATCGTCGAAATCATGGGCCATCCGGGCACCGACCCCGCCGTATTCGCGCGCATGGTGCAGTTCGCACACCGCATTGGCATGGTGCCTTTACCGCTGCGCAAGGAGCAGCCCGGCTACCTGCTGAATACCATGCTCGTCCCGATGCTGATCGCCGCGCTGGGTCTGCTGGTCAACGAGGTTGCCGACGTGCAGACGATCGACAAGGCGTGGATGATTGCGAAGGCGGATCGGATTGGCCCGTTCGGCATTCTCGACGGAATCGGCATGACGACCGTCTATAACGTCACGCGCGCGCTTGCGGAACGTACGGGCGATTCAACGCATCGGCGCATTGCGGAATACGTGAAAGCGCATTTCATCGATACCGGGTATATCGGCGAGTCAGTGGGGCGCGGCTTCTATCAATATCCCGATCCGGAGTTCCTGAATCCCACGTTCGTCGCCACCTGAAACCCAAGGCAGGCTATTGCTACCTGGTTGGACGTCCGGGGTCATCCTCGTGACGCATCGCTCGAAACTGCCGGGGCGTGACGCCCTGCAGTCGCTTGAACGCACGGCTGAACGCGCTTTGCTGCGAATAACCAAGCAGTTCAGAGATCTCGGCGAGACGCAGGTTTGACTGCTGCACATACTTCAGGGCGAGATCTTCACGAACCTGCTCCCGCAGTTCATCGAACGTCGTGCGGGCCTCAGCGAGGCGGCGCTGCAAGGACCGCGGGGACGTGGCGAGCGCTCGCGCTATGGCGTTGAGCGAACTGTCAGTGAACGGCAAAAGTGCGCGAATCATCGTTTGCGTGCGTACCGTCCATAGCGCCTCCAACTGCGCCCTTTCGCGCCGCAAGTGTGCTTCGAGCACACGATGCGCGTGACGGCGAAGTTGCGTTACCGGACGCGTCACCGTACCGCGATCGAGGACAATCGCATTTCTGTCCTGATCGAAGCTGAGGGATGGTCCGAACGTGCGCCTGTGCATTGTGCAGTCCGCAGGCGCCGAATGACGGAATTGCACAACGGCCGGCTGCCAGGCGGTACCACAGATGGTACGCAAGTACTGCATGCCGTTGGCGAGACCCAGTTCAACTGCCTGAACTTCTCCGGGACCGGAAGCGTTCTCAATGTCGTAAGTCAAGACCATCCCCTGTTCGTCCCGCACTGCACGTACAGAAGACATCGACGTATGCAGCACGTAGAACTCGGCTAGCGTATCCATTGCCTCCCCGAGGGTACGCGCGCCATGCATCATCACAAGGATCGGGCCCAGGACCGCCAGGCCCTGATATTCGGCGAGTCTTAGTCCAAAATTCCGGCATTGCGTAACTTCGGCAGCCAGCGAAAGAAATCGAAGCACTTGCGCACCCCGGATCGGCACGTCGGCGGAACGGAGCGCAAGCTCCGGCAGCTCGGCTCCGGTCGCAACCAACTCGGGTTGGACGCCGAGTACCTCGAGCAGAGGAGCTGCTCCGCTCAACACAACACTGGGTAGGTATCCTTGCATTCTATGTACTTCACTGCGGGACGTGGAGGGCGTAGTCAGGCGCGAGGCATCTGCGCCGCCTTGGACAGTACACGGACGGGCATCGGTTCATCGCGGCCTCGCAGGCGTGCGGCAAGCTGCGGCAAGCCTGCGGCCGAAACGCCGGCATGCTGGAAGACCTCTTCCGAGACGATCGCCTCGCACGCGATCTCTTTGGTCAACTGTTCAAGTCTCGAAGCCACGTTCAACGGGTCGCCAATCGCTGTGAACGTGACATGCTCGCGAAAACCGATCTCACCCATTACCGCCCGGCCGCAATGCAAGCCAATGCCAAACCGGATTTGCGTTTGCAGCTGCTGTTCGAGCGCGGCGTTGAGGGCGTCTATATTGGCTGCGACCAGTGGCACCGCGCTGAGCGCCTGACGACATGCAGCGGACGGCTCGCTGCTTAAGCCAAAGATCGCCAGCACTGCGTCCCCAATGAACTGGTTTGGCAGGCCGCCAGCCTTGACTACCGCGGCGCTGACCGCACTCAGGAAGCGACTGACGACGAACAGGCTGTCGAACGGCAACTGTGCCGCCGCAAGCTTTGTGGAATCCCGCATATCCACGAACATGAACGCCGCGAATCGCTCTTGAGGCATGACGTCCCGCTGGCGCCTCTGCAAGAAGGCCGAGGATGCTGCCGGCGGCACCAGGGGCCATACGGAAAGATCATGGGTCGGCCGCAACTGGCAGGCGAGTCGAACTGTCTGTGAGTCAACGCCCAGCCGTTCCAGAACGCGCCGCTCCGCTTCGGACGGCGCGGGCAGCGGCACATCGCTGAGCACGCGCACCCGGCACAACGAGCATCGGGCGCGGCCACCGCAACTGCTGGCATGGGGAATGCCGGCCATGCGGCTAGCCTCGAGTACCGAAAATCCGAGCGGCGGGAATACCTTTCGCCCGTCCGGATACAGAACACGGAGCCGCCCGACCCGGCGCTCGCGCACCGTGCGCACCAGCCGCGCTGCGAACACAAGCAGCAACGCACCGCCATCGAAGAGCAGAAAGTCGTTGCGCAGCTGGGCGAGCCAGAGATTTTGCAGTCCCGTTCCAATGACCGCCGGCCGGGTCGCCTCGGCACGCCAGACGGGATCCTGCGCGAGCGCGATCACTTCCCGTCCGCCCTGCAAGAAGCCTAGCAGCGCGAGCACCGGGAGGAGCACGGCGGCACTCAGCAGCACGCTCCGCCACGCCCCGAACCATGGCTTCAACCGCAACCAGAACCAGATGCCATAGCACCCATGCAGCCAGGCGACCACCAACAGCATCAGCTGCACGCGCCCGAAGAACGGTGAGTCGATCCAGAACGAGTACAGCAACTGCGCATAGCCCTTGTTCAGGCCGAACTCGGCAAGTGCGACCCGCGTGTTCACAACATGGTTGGCTAGCAGCGGCGGTATGCACAAGCCAAGGGCGAGTTGCGCCACCTCACCGGGAGTCCAATTCAGCGAGCGCCGTTCATACAGCGCCCACAGACCCAGAAAGAAATGCGTCGCCAGCGCACTGTACAGCACGGCCGTTCCCAGCCATCCCTGCCAGATGAACTTCTGCACAAGCAGATCACGCTCCAGCCATGCGAGCGAGATATTCCCCAGCGAGTGGTTCAGGAGGTGCGTGCCTACGTAGGTGAAGAGCACCAGTCCAGTCGTCAGCCGCACCGATCGCACCCCCGCCGGCAGCAACCTCTGAAGATAGGGAAAGTGCGACATGCTCGGTTCTCCTTGGCCTCGACGGGACGCAGCCGATTCGTATCTTATCTTCGCTGGCGTCGAAAGGGCTGGCGCCAGAGAGGTGCAAGGCACGTCCGCCGGGCGTTGAGGAAGCGGTCGTTCGGGAGGAGGGCGAGCATGTGGCGCATGAGCCAGCCGAACATTCCCGAGAACTGGTCGCGCGCACTTGCAGGACTGCGCAGACGCCAGGTTTATTCCAGCTCACGAGGCTTGGCGAGGATGTAGCGTGGCCGAGCGTCAAGCTACTGTACAGCTGGGTGCGTCGCTGCTTCCTCATATCGCTGATAGCACGGACGCCTCCAGCCGCCGCCGCGCGATGCTTACGGTGGAATAAAACGGATGCCGCAAGAGTCTTGCTCGTGAACCCAGTCGCGAGGCCCGTCGGATAGTCCGGCGATCTGCCTCCCGAACCTAAGTCGCGAGGGCAATATGTCATCAGATCTTCCATCCGATCCGTCGCGCCGCGGCGCGTTGAAATGTCTCGCTTTCGGTGGTGCGGGCACCGTCTTTGTCTTGTCCGGCGGCATTCTGGCGCCGCTGGAACTGGCCCGTGCCGTCTCGGGGAAGGGGCTGTCGGATGCCACGGGCATCCCCCTTTTCCTGCAGATCAGCGACACGCATATTGGCTTCAACAAGGAGGCCAATCCCGACGTCGCGGGCACGCTCAAGCAGACCATTGACCTCGTCAACGCCATGCCGGTCAAGCCTGCGTTGACGATTCACACGGGCGACATAACGCATCTCTCCAAGGCGGAAGAGTTCGACCACGCGGCCCAGTTGATGTCGGGGCTGAATATCACCGAGTTGCATACCGTGCCTGGCGAGCATGATGTCACCGATGGACCCGGGACGGAATACTTCAGGCGCTTTGGTCAAGCCTCCGACAATAAGGGCTACTACAGCTTCGACCACAGTGGCGTCCACTTTATCGGCCTGGTCAACGTGATGCATTTCAAGCCGAACGGTCTGGGGGGCCTGGGCGACGACCAGCTCGCGTGGCTGAAAGCCGACCTGAAGGGCCGCTCGGCCAGTACGCCGATCGTCGTCTTCGCCCACATGCCAATGTGGACGATCTACCAGCCGTGGGGGTGGGGCACCGGCGACGCCGGCGAGGCGATGAGCTATCTGACGCGCTTCGGTTCGGTCACAGTCCTGAACGGCCATATCCACCAGATCGTGTCGAAGGTGGAAGGCAATATCACCTTCCACACGGCGCGCTCGACGGCCTATCCCCAACCGACGGCAGGCAATGGACCGGGCCCGATGCCGCTGACGGTACCGAGCGACCAGCTTCCCAGGATGCTTGGTGTAACCGGCATCAGGATCGTGCGCCACCCGCTCGCAGCGACCCTCGCCGACACGACGCTCGCCTGAGTTTCCAAACACTGCTCACCAACCAGGATCCGAATCATGCTAACGAATACCCTCCGTCGCGCCTTCGTCGTTCCCCTCGGGGTCGGCCTACTCATAGCGGCGTCGCTTTCCGGGCTCTCCGTCGCGCAAGCGCAGGAGGCCAATGTTGTCGTTGTGAAGAATTTCATGTTCTCGCCAATGTCACTCACAATTAAAGCTGGCTCGACCGTGACCTGGAAGAATCTCGACGGCGAACCGCACACGATTGTCAACGATGCCGGCCTGTTCCGCTCCAGCGCGCTCGATCAGAACGACACCTACAAGTTCAGGTTCGATAAGCCGGGTGTCTACAAGATCTTCTGTGGCATACACCCGAATATGAAGGCGACAATCACCGTCCAGTAGGTGCAAGCGCGTCCTGGATGGCTGAAAACGGAAGATGGCGCAAGGGTGAGGGCGGCTAGCGGCGGTCGCCGACCACAATGGCGCGCGTAAAGTCCTCAATGTTGTTAAGTAGGGCGTCGAGCGCCTGCCCGGCGCCATCGACGTCGCCGCGCAATGGCGGCGTAGGCAGCGTGGGGCAGGCCCCGACCTCGAGGCGCGTTCTTGTCAGTCTCGCGCGCAGGCTGAAATTTCCCCCGCCGGGCGCCCCCGATCAAACAGAGTCGAACTGCGCCGTCGGGATGCACCGTATGTGACGGCCCTCTGTGAGTCGCCTTGGCGGTGGCCGGCAGATTCCCGGGCGAGCTCAGAAATACACCGCGTGCCGTTACAACAATTCCCATGGTGAGTGCTGTTGCGCAACTCTTTCGCAGAGCATCGCAACTTCCTTATCCACCGCATAAAGAAATAGCAACTCATTCTCCGAGCAATTACGCGTCCTCTGCCAGATCTTCGATTTCACTAACGGATCCTTGTCAGCATCATTTGGTATGGCGTCGGCTTCGTAAATGAATGTTCGAATATCTCTAGAGAGAACCCTTGCTTTTGCTGTTGCATGCTGGCCACCAAACACATAAGCGGCGAACTTTATCTTTCCAAGAAAACTCACTTACAACCACCTTTGGCTACCGAGCATGGAGGGCAATTGGCGCCGGTAGCAGACACACAATTACCAAGATCGAATTCCCACCAGATCGCATTAAGTGCTTGACGCGGGTACCAAGACCGTTGTTCTGATCGCTCCAAGAGCGCTATCGCAAGCGCAAAGGCTTCCGCGAGCTGCTGGCGGCTTCGCTACGCCGAGGCACATTGAGGGGCACTCCCCCTGGTGGAGGTGAGACTCGTCCTGACCCGCGGCGTGCGTCTCGTAACCAGTCGATCCCTTGGACCCAATATACGGTCTTCGCTGCTTACTTGATTTGCATTGCACGCAGTCGACTTTGCATTTGATGCCGTGTGGATGTTGCGCCCCCACGGCACTGTCTCGTCAGCCACGAGTCTCCGTCGCGCAGTATCCGCCACGCCGCGCCGTTATCTGGCCGCCATCTCTCCAAGACGAGTGCTGAATCGGTTGCCATGAATTGCCCCGGCGGGACGTTCATCTGGCCCGCGGTCACGTCGAGGTCCGCAGTGCAATAACCAAGCCCGTTTTGACTGACTTGAACGGTTCATAGTGCCAGGTTCTTGATGATAGCTGGCGGGGCGAAGGACGGCTATTACATGAATCTCGAAAGCCAATCCCTACAGGATTCCAAGAAGGAGTCGATTTCCGCAATCGACCGGTTCGTCAATACTTGGATCAACGATGTCTCCGCGTTCGCGGCCATCGTTCAGCTTTTGGCCAGCTCCTGTGAGCATACCGGGCATTACGTTCTAACGATTCTCGCACTGCAGCCAATCACAGGAACGCCTCGCAGATGGTCGCGATGCGCAAAGGCCAATGAGTATCCAACCAGGCATAAATTAAGGAATGTGTCATGCTAGACCTCGACGAAGACCAACGCGCAACCCGCAGCGCACAAGGTAACCTGCAGCGCTCCGCTGCAGAAGACCCACTGCAACAAAAGACAGAGATGATCGACGGGTTTCATCTCGTCATCGATGCACTGAAGCTGAACGGTATCGAGAACATTTACGGCTTGCCCGGCATCCCGGTTACCGACTTGGCGCGTCTCGCGCAGGCCGAAGGCATGCGCGTCATCAGCTTTCGTCATGAGCAGAACGCAGGCAACGCAGCCGCGATTTCCGGCTTTATCAGCAAGAAGCCTGGAATTTGCTTGACCGTGTCCGCCCCTGGCTTCCTGAACGGCCTCACGGCGTTGGCCAACGCGACCACGAACTGCTTTCCGATGATCCTAATCAGCGGCTCGAGCGAGCGCGAGATCGTCGACTTGCAGCAGGGCGATTACGAAGAGATGGATCAGCTCGCCATCGCCAGGCCGCACGCAAAGGCCGCCTTCCGCGTGCTGCACGCTGAAGACATCGGCGTCGGCGTCGCGCGGGCTATTCGCGCTGCCGTATCGGGCCGTCCCGGTGGCGTCTACCTCGACCTGCCGGCGAAGCTGCTGGCGCAGGCAATCGACGCCGAAAAGGGCCGCAAGTCGTTGATCAAGGTGGTCGATCCGGCGCCGCGTCAGCTGCCCGCTCCCGAATCGGTCAAGCGTGCTGTCGACCTGCTGAAAAGCGCAAAGCGTCCGCTGATCCTGCTCGGCAAGGGTGCGGCGTACGCGCAAGCCGACGCCCAGATTCATGAGCTCGTCGAAAAGACCGGCATTCCCTATCTGCCGATGTCGATGGCCAAGGGTCTCTTGCCCGACACTCATCCGCAATCGGCGTCGGCCGCGCGTTCGTTCGTGCTGGCGGAGTCCGACGTTGTGATGCTCGTAGGCGCGCGCCTGAACTGGCTGCTCGCGCACGGCAAGGGCAAGACCTGGGGCAAGCCGAAGCAGTTCATCCAGATCGACATCGCACCGACGGAAATCGACAGCAATGTCGCTGTTGCTGCGCCTGTCATTGGTGATATCGGTTCGTGCGTCTCGGCGATGCTCGGCGAGCTCGGCTCGAGCTTCCCGAAGCCCAGCGCCGAATGGCTGGATGCCGTGGGCGAGCGCAAGGACAAGAACCTGGCGAAGATGGCAGAGACGCTCGCCAAGGATCCGACACCAATGAGCTTCCACAGCGCGCTTCGCGTGCTGAAGGATGTTATCGAGGCGAATCCGGGCATCTCGCTCGTGAACGAAGGTGCCAACACGCTTGATTTTGCACGTGCGGTCATCGACATGTACGAGCCGCGCAAGCGCCTAGACGTCGGCACGTGGGGCGTCATGGGCGTCGGGATGGGCTATGCCGTGGGCGCGGCGATCGTGACCGGCAAGCCGGTGCTCGCGGTCTGCGGCGACAGCGCGTTCGGCTTTTCCGGTATGGAGATCGAAACGATCTGCCGTTATGACCTGCCGGTTTGCACGGTCGTCTTCAACAACAACGGCGTGTATCACGGCACGGATGTGAATCCATCCGGAACCAGGGATGTAGCCCCGACCGTGTTCGTCAAGAATGCGCGCTACGACAAGCTGATCGAGGCGTTCGGTGGCATCGGCTACCACGCCACGACGACGGCTGAGCTCAAAAAGGCGGTGAACGAAGCGCTCAGGCTCGGCAAGCCAGCCCTCATCAACGCCGTCATCGATGAATCCGCCGGCACTGAAAGCGGCCGCTTGACGAACCTCAATCCGCACAGCTCGGCGAAACAGGACTAAATCCCCTGATCACCCCCCTTATATTCTCCGGAGAACGAAAGTGAAACTCCCACTGAAAGAAATCAAGATCATCGACTTCACGCATGTTCAGGCGGGCCCCGCCTGCACGCAACTGCTCGCCTGGTTCGGCGCCGACGTGATCAAGGTCGAGCGTCCCGGCTCGGGAGACGTGACGCGCAATCAGCTGCGCGATATCCCCGAGGCCGACGCGCTTTACTTCACCATGCTCAATAGCAACAAGCGTTCGCTGACGCTCGACACGAAGACAGCGGAAGGCAAGGAAGTCCTCGAGAAGCTGATCCGCGAATCGGACGTGCTCGTCGAGAACTTCGGTCCTGGCGCGCTCGACCGGATGGGCTTCTCGTGGGAGCGTATCAACGAGCTCAATCCGAAGATGATCGTGGCCTCGGTGAAGGGCTTTTCCGAAGGCCATCACTACTCGGATCTGAAGGTCTACGAGAACGTCGCGCAGTGCGCGGGCGGCGCCGCTTCGACAACGGGTTTCTGGGACGGTCCGCCGACGGTGAGCGCGGCCGCGCTCGGCGACAGCAATACCGGCATGCACCTCGCGATTGGCATCCTGACGGCGCTGATCGGACGCGACAAGACGGGCAAGGGGCAGAAGGTGGCCGTATCGATGCAAGACGCGGTGCTGAACCTGTGCCGAGTCAAGCTGCGCGACCAGCAGCGTCTCGAACGCGTCGGCTACCTCGAGGAGTATCCGCAGTATCCGCACGGCACATTCACCGATGTCGTGCCACGTGGCGGCAACGCGGGCGGCGGCGGGCAGCCGGGCTGGGTGCTCAAGTGCAAGGGATGGGAAACCGATCCGAACGCATATATCTACTTCACCATTCAGGGGCAAGCGTGGGAGCCGATCTGCCGCGCGCTCGGGCGGCCCGAATGGATCAACGATCCGGACTACAAGACGGCCCAGGCGCGTCAGCCCCATATCTTCGACATCTTTGCGAAGATCGAGGAGTGGCTCGCCGACAAGACGAAGTATGAGGCCGTCGATATTCTGCGCAAATTCGACATCCCGTGCGCTCCAGTGCTCAGCATGAAGGAGCTCGCCTACGACGAGTCGATGCGCAAGACGGGCTCGGTCGTCGAAGTGGACCACCCGGTGCGCGGCAAGTACCTGACGGTCGGCAGCCCGATCAAGTTCTCGGACATGAAGCCCGAGATTACGGGGTCGCCGCTCCTTGGTGAGCATACGGACGAGGTGCTTGCGCAGCTCGGCTACACGAAGGAGCAAATCGCCAGGATGCATGAGGCCAAAGCCGTTTGACTGCGATACGCGTACCGGTACCGCTGCCGTATCAGCGGGTTGTCGACGACGCGGCGTCCGAGAGCGAGGCCGCGTCGCTTGCCGCCGCGCGGCGCGTTGCGACGGTGCTCGCCGGCGTCGCCGACGCTTCGGCCTGATCGTTTGCGGCGCTTTCGCTGGCGATCTTCGCCATTCAGGTAGCAGTACAGAGCAATTGGGGCCTTTGGCGGCCCACATGATCCGATCACCAATCAAATTCTTCGCGAGGATGCCGTGAATAATTCGCAGAAAGTTCAACCAGCCGGTTTGCTGGAAAATCGTTGGCTCTACCTAATATTAGCTGTTTTGCTGATGTGTATGGTCTCTGGTGTCCAGTATTCCTGGACTCTGTATGCGGCCCCGCTGCAAGGAAAGTTGGGGATTTCGCTTACTGCCGTGCAAATCGCGTTTACGTTGTCGCAAGTCATTCAAGCAGTTTCGCAACCAAGTGGCGGCATCGTCGTCGATAAATTCGGTCCTAAGGGTGCACTGATTATCAGCGGCATAATGGTTCTGGTTGGTTGGGCATTCATGGGGCAAGTTGATACTGCCCCAGCTCTGTACGCACTGTACGCATTGGCTGGTGCAGGCGTTGGTGTCGTCTATGGTACCGCGATAAATACAGCTAACCGTTGGTTCCCGGAGAAGCGCGGTATGGCATCGGGATTCACAGCTGCCGGCTACGGTTTGGGTGTTCTGCCTTTCCTGCCACTGATTAGCGGCATGTTGAAGACACGCGGCGTTGGTCCTGCATTTGCGTACACAGGCTTGATCGAAGGTCTGATGATTATCGCAATCGCACTGATCATTAAGTTCCCGGGCGAACAGAAGGGTGTCAAACACGCTCCTCCGATTGTCACCGAAAAAGACTTCACTTCGGCTCAAATGCTGAAGACACCGCAGTTCTGGGTCCTGTGGTTGGCATTCTTCTCGGTAAACTTCGGTGGCATGCTCCTGGTTGCCAATAGTGCCCCCTTCGGTAAGAGCCTCGGTATCGCTGCTGGCACGCTAGCGATTGCAGTTTCGATCCAGAATCTATTCAACGGTGCCAGCCGTCCATTCTGGGGCGCTGTTTCGGATAAGATTGGCCGCTACAAGACGATGTCTATCGTATTTGGTGTCAATTGTATCATCCTGTTTTCGTTCCCAACAGTTGCAGCAATTTCGACAACAGCCTTTATCATCGTACTGGCGTTGACATTCTTTACTTGGGGTGGTTCCTACGCTCTTTTCCCACCTATAAATAGCGAGGTTTTTGGTACGGCCTTCTCGACTGAAAACTATGGCTTCTTCTTCGGAGCTAAGGCAATTTCATCTATCTTCGGTGGTGGTCTTGGCGCAGCGATTGCTACAAAATTCGGCTGGAATACGGCGTTTATGATTACAGGTGCTACATCTTTCATCGCTTTCGCTATAGCAACATTTGTCATCCCCAAGATGGGTAAACCAGTAAAAAAGAATGGCAGCGTAGCTCCAGTTGAACAAGCCAATGCAATCCGTTGATAAAGGTAGCAAAATCATGTCTTTTACTCATCGCAAGAACGCCGCCGGCCCCTTTGCCGGCCTGTTGGTAATCGACCTCACGCACGTGTTGAACGGCCCGTTCGGCACGACGATCCTGTGCGACCTGGGCGCGCGCGTGATTAAAGTGGAGCCGCCGGGGCACGGCGACGACACGCGCACCTACGGCCCGTACGTCGGCGAGCCGTACGTCGGCGACCAGTCGCTCTATTTCAGCTTCGTGAATCGCGGCAAAGAAAGCATCGTGCTCAACCTGAAAGACGACGCAGACCGCGAGATCTTTCTGAACATGGTCCGCAAGGCCGACGTGCTTGCCGAGAATTTCCGCCCTGGCACGATGGCGCGACTCGGATTTTCGTACGAGGCGCTGGCCCAAATCAATCCGCGACTCGTCTACGCGTCGTCGTCGGGCTTCGGACAAACCGGGCCGCTGTCGACCTTCCCGGCATATGACACCATTGTTCAGGCGATGAGCGGCATCTTGGACGCAACGGGCTTTCCCGACGGCCCGCCGACGCGGGTCGGCACATCGCTCTCAGATCTGTGCGGTGGCGTCTTCATGTTTTGCGGCATTGCGAGTGCCCTATACGCGCGCGAGCGAACCGGCAAGGGCGCGCACGTCGACGTTGCGATGTTCGACGCGACGCTTTCCTTCCTCGAGCATGGCTTCATGTCGTACGTTGCGACCGGCCACGCGCCCGCGCGGATTGGCAATCGGCACCCGTACATGGCTCCGTTCGACGTTTTCGCCGCGGCGGACAAGCCGTTCGTCATCTGCTGCGGGAACGACCATCTGTTCGAGCTGCTGTGTACGGCAATCGGCCGGACGGAGCTTGCCGCCGACCCGCGCTTCGTGACCAACACCAGTCGCGTGGCGCACGAGCCCGAATTGAAGGTGGAACTCGAGTCGGTGCTCAAACGCCAAACCGCTGAACATTGGCTTGAGGTGATCCACGCGGCCGGCGTACCGGTGGCACCGCTGCTGAACGTTGCCGAGGCGGCGCAGCTACCGCAGACCGAAGCGCGCAACATGTTCATCGAGGCAGGAGGGGTGCGGATGCCTGGCAATCCGGTGAAGATCAGCGGTTATCCCGACCCGAAGGTTCGCGCGGGGGCGCCGGCGCTCGACGAGCACGGACCCGCGCTGCGCCACGAGTTCGGCGTGCAATCCGCGCTGCGGACGGGGACCGTGCGATGAGTGCGCCGACCGAACGTTCGCTGCTGGTTTCGCTCAGGCGCGTCGTTGGTCTATCGCTCGTCGCGGTAAGTTGAAGAAACGCTGATGCCGGGGCGTGCGTGCGTCAACCACAGCGTGGGCGCGGCAGGGGGCGCGACCGTGGCTGATTGGCTTCGGTTTCCGCTTCTTCTGCCGGCCTGCGGCTCGTCTTTCCGGACCTCGATCTCCTGGCCAGGCAGCCTGGGATTGCCGGCACAGCTCGCCGAGAGCGCCAGTGCGCACGCCCAGGTTTCCACGTGTCATCATCCATACTCCATCATCTAAGGCGATGAACAATATTGAAGCGGCGAAAACGCATCCCATTGTGGCAATCTTGCTTACTTTGAATGGCGGCTTTCTTGACGCATTTACCTATCTTGGCCACGGTAATGTATTCGCTAATTCGATGACCGGCAATATCGTGATGCTGGCCGTCAATCTTGCGGGTGGCGACATGCACCAGACACTGAGGCATATCTGGCCACTCATTGGTTTCGTATGCGGCATTTTCGCTGCGCGCCTACTGCAATTGATTGCCTGGCGCCACCCAAGCAGCCCTGCAATCATTTCACTGGTGTTCGAAATTGCGTTTCTGGCGCTCGCAGCGCTGAAGGAGCTGCCGGAATTCTGGCTGTTAGCAGGCGTTGCGTTCGTAGCGACGCAGCAATCGACGTTTTTCACGCATTCAGGAAATCAGACATACTCGTCGGTGATGACCACCGGCAATCTGCGGCGTTGCCTCCAACTTCTTTTTGAGTCGACAATACCGCGGGTCAAGGCCGCAGGTTTGCGCGATGCCGCGGGCCTTGGTGCCATCAGTCTCAGTTTCGTGCTCGGCGCGTTGGCAGGCGGACTGATTACCCACCGCCTGCACGATGCGGCACTCTGGTTGCCAGCAGCACTGCTGCTGGCGGCGTTGGTCGAGATATACAGGCATGCTCGGGCTGCGTATGCGACACCATAGCTGGTTGAGGCTTCGGTACGGACACGATTGCCGCTCAGCTTGCGAATGACCCTGCCGTTGAGGCGATCTGGTGCTGAATATCTCCACTGAGGCGCTGCGAATTGTCAAAGGTGCGGTCTCGGCGGACGTGCTCGCGAAAGTCACATTAGCCCACGGGCCTGCCTGCCGCTTTCCAGGAGTGGCATTCAACCGTGCATCGCTGGATCCTCAAAGCTGTTGCCGGTGCTAAGAAGGAATTTCTTTGCCGTAAGCGGCCCTCGCGGGTTAATCGACAACGACTCGCAAATCCCCGCAATCACCGAAGGGATATCGCCGCTGGCAGTGATGAAGGGATTGCTTGAATGCACCTGCGACCGTGTCCCGGACTACATAAACATGTAGTTTCCCAGCCGAGCACACCCTTGTAGGCTTTCCACGGTAGCGCTTCTCCCTGAGCGCGAAATTCTGATGGGATGTGTCCGACGCCGACAATGGCAGACGGGAGATCGGGTTCCCTTGCATTGCCGTTTGCGACAAACGTTGGAGGGACAAGGCATGATTCGCGTATTGATCGCCGATGACCACGCATTGATGCGTGAGGGCCTGCGGCATATCCTTGAGAAGGCAACCGGATTCCACGTAGTAGGCGAAGCGGCTGACGGTTCTGCGGCATTGCACCTTGGGCGCACCACGCCTGCGCAGGTCATGCTGGTGGACCTGTCAATGCCAGGACGCAATGGCCTCGAAGTCGTGCGCCAATTGAAGAAGGAAAATGTGCCCGTGCGAACGATCGTGTTGACCATGCACGGCGAGCACCAGTACGCCGAACGTGCGTTCAAGTGCGGCGCGCGGGGCTATCTGACCAAGGAGAGCGCAATGACGGATCTGGTCACTGCGATCACCAAAGTCGCCAGTGGCGGCGTCTATCTGAGCCCAGCCATGGCCGAGCGCGTAGCCGGCAACCTTGACCGCGACGCGGAGGCTTTGCCGCACGAGCAGCTATCAGATCGTGAGTTCGACGTCTTCAGGCGGCTTGTCAATGGTGAGACGGTCTCGGAGATCGCAAACGGGCTGTGCATCAACTCCAAAACGGTCAGTACCTACAAGATGCGGATTCATCAGAAGATGCAGATGAGCAACGACGTCGCGCTCATTCGTTACGCGTTGAAAAACGGCCTGTGCAGCGACCCAGGTGAAGACGCGTAAGCGTCGCTTTCCGCGGAAACGCAAAGAGATGTTGCCGGGAGGCCGGATGGACCCACGCAAGGAATCAAATGGCCTCACAAACGAACTCTTCCGCCAGGTGGTGGAGGCAGCGCCCAACGCCATGGTGATGGTGGATCGCGCTGGCCGGATCGTCCTCGTAAACGCGCAGACGGAGAAGCTGTTTGGCTATGAGCGCGACGAACTGATCGGGAAGAGCATCGAAGCGCTCGTGCCCGCGCGCTTCCGTGCTGCTCACCCAGGCTACCGCAGTGCGTTCTATGGGGACCTTAAGAGCCGTCCAATGGGAATTGGCCGCGAGCTTTACGCGCTGCGCAAGGACGGCTCCGAGTTCCCGGTCGAGCTCGGACTCAATCCGGTCAGAACGCCCGAGGAAGTATTTGTGCTCAGCGCGATTGTCGATATCACGGGGCGGAAGCGTGCGGAGCAGGAGCTGCTTAGAAAGACGGATGATCTGGCCCGTTCCAATCACGACCTTGAACAGTTTGCCTACGTGGCCTCTCACGACCTGCAAGAGCCGCTGCGTGCAGTCGCCGGCTCCTTGCAAATGCTGCAACGCCGATATCAGGGCCAACTGGATCCGCGGGCCGATGAGTATATTGCGCATGCGGTGGATGGCGCCACCCGCATGCAGGCGCTCATCAACGACCTGCTTACATATTCTCGTGTGGGTCGATCGGTGGATACACGGGAGCCGACTGACTGCGGACAAACACTTGATCAGGCGCTAAGGAGCTTGAGCGTCGTGATTGAGGAGGCTGGTGCACAGATTGTTCACGCTGCGTTGCCAACGGTGCTCGCGAATCCCACGCAGCTGACGCTGCTGTTTCAGAATCTGGTCGGAAACGCTATCAAGTTTCGGCACCAGGGCCGTCCTGTGCGGATCGATGTAGGGGCCAAACATCAGGGCGATTCATGGGTGTTCTGGGTCAGGGACAACGGAATCGGCATCGAACCTCAGTATTACGAGCGCATCTTTCTGGTGTTCCAGCGCCTCCATACCCGCGCCGAACATCCCGGCACGGGAATCGGTCTTGCCCTATGCAAGCGAATCGTTGAACAGCACGGCGGGCGCATCTGGGTCGAGTCTGCTTCGGATCAGGGCACGACATTCTTCTTTACTCTGCACGCGAAGGTCGACCACGTAAATCCGTCGCGATAACGTCCCGAAGGCCACCATGGTTACCAACGCATCCCACGATCTCCTTCATATTCTCCTGGTGGAAGACAGTCCCACTGATGTGATGATGACACGTGAGGCTCTTGAGTATTACAAGGTGCTGAATCCCCTGCATGTGGTCGAGGACGGCGTGGAGGCGATGGAATACCTGAGGCGTGAGGGAAAACACGGCGCCGCTCCCCGGCCCGGACTCATCATTCTCGATCTCAATTTACCGCGCAAGAGCGGGCGGGAAGTGCTCGAGGATGTCAAAAAAGATCCGGCGCTGATGAATATCCCGGTGGTCGTGCTGACCACCTCCAAATCGGAGGAGGATGTGGCGAGATCATACGGGCTCTATGCCAATTGCTACATCACAAAGCCGGTTGATTTCACCAAATTCATGGATGTCGTACGAAGCATCAGTGAGTTCTGGTTTGGCATTGTGACGCTGCCGCTTATCCGACCATGAGCATATCGAAGGAAATCAGAATTCTTCTGGTTGAGGATAGCGCCAGCGATGCGTTCCTGATTGAAACGGCGCTAGGGGATGTGGTGGAGTTCGAGCATCGGATGGTTCGGTCCGAGCGCCTGTCTGACGGCGTGGCTCGTTCACAATCGATGCGTTTCGATGTCGTGCTTCTGGATCTGGGCCTGCCAGACGCCCAGGGGCTCGACACGGTCAGAACATTCATTCGGCTTTCGCCGGATGTTCCGGTACTGGTTCTCACGGGTCTGGACGACGCATCGGCTGGCTTGCTGGCCATACAAGAAGGTGCGCAGGACTACCTTCTGAAAAGAGATATCCATGCGTCGGAGCTGGGCCGCGCAATTCGTTACGCCATCGAGCGACATCGCATCGCGGCGGCGCTCAGAGCGAGTGAGGAGCGATTTCAGCTCGCTGTGAGCGGCGCTACCGCGGGATTGTGGGATTGGAATCTGCAGACCGGTGCGATGTATCTTTCGTCCTATTTCAAGGAAACCATGGGCTATGAAAACAGCGAACTGCCCAACGACGCGCGAGCGCTTCGGGATGCCATTCATCCGGACGACGCAGACAGGGTATTCACCAGCCTGAAAGCGCACCTGGAGCATAAGCGCGTCTACGACGTGGAGTATCGAGTTCGAACCAAGTCTCCCGATTTCCGTTGGGTTCAGTCTCGTGGGCAAGCACTGTGGAACGATTCCGATCAGCCGTATCGCATGGTGGGCTGGATCATGGATATTACAGATCGGAAACGGGCTGATGACGCATTGCGTGAATCGCGCGAAGAACTGCAGCGCCTGTCGGCGAATATTCAGCACGTACGGGAGGAGGAGAAAAATCGTATTGCACGCGAACTGCACGACGATCTTGGGCAGCAGTTGGCGACACTGAAAGTGGAAGCCGCCAAAATCGAAGACCATCTTATGGCTGCTGAGACGGCCGCGCCGCTTGCCAACTTGCGCAAAGTCTACTCACTGATCGACCAGGTCATTGGCTCGGTAAGGCGGATTGCGGCAGGTCTGCGTCCCACGATGCTGGACGACCTTGGCCTGACTCCGGCGGTCAACTGGCTGATCGATGAGTTTTCAGCGAGCCACGACGTACAAGTGATCCGCCGAATTGACGTCGACAACATTGACTTCAATCACGAGGGCGGCACCGCAGTATTCCGAATTGTCCAGGAAGCACTGACAAACGTCACGCGCCATTCGGGGGCAACCTCGGTGACGCTCGAAATCGTGCGCGAGGAGATGAATTGCATAGTACGCGTGGTAGACAACGGCAGTGGTTGCACCAGTGACGTGCGACCCAACGCGAACGCCTTCGGCCTGCTGGGAATGCGGGAGCGTGCGGCCCGCCTGGGCGGCGCCATCCGGATCCAGACCGCACCCAATCAAGGCTTCGCATTGACCGTTGCGTTGCCGCTCGCATCCGTCGAAACCAGCGAAGGCGAATGTGCGCAGACAATACCAATGAGTCTGCGCCCGGGGGCAGCGTGAGTATGGCCGCAGGTCCACGCCGCCGGCCGGGATCACAACCTCCACTGCATTTGGACCGCCCCGCATGCCGCTGTCCAGCCAACAGATGGCGCCCGGACGTTCATCCTGTTGCAATCACATTCATCTCGGTTCACCATGGGGCGGGCGTGACGGCGAGGCCAGTCGCCGCCTGCTGACCGCAGACGCGCGGAAATCGAGAGAATTCCCCATGAACCAGGATGGACTATGAAGACCTGTTTCTCGTTCGGCATGCCAAGTCGAGTCGCGACGATCCATCCGTGCCCGACCGGGAGCGACCCCTGGATGATC
This sequence comes from Cupriavidus sp. IDO, assembly GCF_000812465.1. Taxonomy (GTDB): domain Bacteria; phylum Pseudomonadota; class Gammaproteobacteria; order Burkholderiales; family Burkholderiaceae; genus Cupriavidus. Next base: position 48,604 of record NZ_JWMA01000009.1, read on the forward strand.
GCGGTCGGCACGACGCCATGAGGATGGGCAAGCGTCATGGCAGGCATGGATCGCAAGGGCAATCATTCCCTCACCCGCTGGCTGGCAGGGGTAGCCTGCCTGGCCATGCTGGTCGGACTCGGCCGGCTCGCATTGTTTGCCGCGATAGAGCGCGAAGCGTTCGAGCCGAAGCCCGCCGGCGCCTTCACGCCCGAGAGCTTCGGCATACCGTCACGGCAAATTGTCTTCGCCAGTTCGCAACGCAAGCTGCGTGCTTCTTACGTGCAGGCGGCTGACCCGGCCGCGCCGGCTTTGATGATTTGCCACGGCGACGAAGAAAACCTCTCGGACTGGGCCATCGTGCAGGCTCTGCTCTACCACGAGGGCATATCCTCCTTCGTGTTCGACTACAGCGGCTATGGCGCCAGCAGCGGCCGGCCCAACGTGAACAACCTGCACCAGGATGGCCTGGAAGCCTACCGCCGCTTTGTCGCGGACACGCCGCTGGCGGCGCGGCGCTACGTCCTCGGTTACTCCCTCGGTTCGGGGGTGCTGCTTGATATCGTCAACTCCCTGTCCCCGGCGCCGTCCGGCGTCGTGATCGCCGCCGGATTCGCCACGGCGCACGCCGCGGCGGTTGCCACTGGCATCGTGCCGTCCTGGCTTGCACCTCTGCTGCCCGAACCCTGGGACAACGAAGCCCAGGTGCGCAAGCTCACGCTGCCGCTACTGCTAACGCACAGCCGTTCCGACAAACTCATCCCCTTCGCCAACTCAGAGCGGCTTGCCGGCGCCGCTGCGGGGCCGCATCGCCTGGTCGCCTACAGTGGCCTGGTTCACAACGCCGCGATCGAAGGCGACCAGGCAGCCCGCTTCTGGGCCCCGATCACGGCCTACTTGCGCAGCGGACAGCTCGATCCAGCCGAGGCCGGCCCGACAGGCATGACCGACGTGGACGGCGAGAAGCGTAGCGAGCGCAGGTGATAGCCGGCGGAACGGGTGCCGGGCTGTTGCTGGCGGGAACCGTTAAACCTCATGATGGGCTGCGGCTCGCAAGTCGGCCGGGCCATGCTTGACGACCGGCGCATCGACGCGATTTCGTTTCCGGTTCGGCCGCCACCGGCACTCGTGTAGCACAGGCTGCAGCGCAGCGGCTGGCCAAGGTCCGGTTCGCGATGGGCTGCAAGAACCGGATGGCGGTGCTCGATGACGCCGACCTGGAAGTCGCAGTCGAATGCGCGGTGCGGAGTGCATTCTTCTCCACAGGGCAACGCTGCACGGCCTCGAGCCGGCACATCGTGGAGGAAGGCAACGCGGTCCCCTCGCGGACCGCGCACCTCGATGCGATACGCAGTGGCCTACCAGGCGCCGCCGATGACCCATCGTCGATCCAGTAGCAACACGCATGGCATAAATGAAAATTTATGATCAATAGAAGAATGTTTAATTGTCATTAATGTGTTGCCGGGCTTAGGCTTCTCTCAAGTTCACCTGACCGCCTGGGCATCCGAAATGGACCAGCCAACCCGCGACCAAGGTCGCACCGCCAACACAGTCCTGACGCACCGCGCTCTCGATGCCGGCACAGAACCGCCGCTTGGTGCGCATCTCCTTACCCCGCGCAACGGCTACAGCCACCATGGCATCTATGTGGGCGACGGCAAGGTGGTGCACTACGCCGGACTTGCCGGGTCGTTGCGTCGCGGGCCTGTCGAGGAGGTCAGCATCACGCGGTTCGCTGCCGGATACGAAGTCTTGCTCGTGCCAAGCGCTGATCCGGTGTACGCCAGGCACGAAGCCGTGCGGCGCGCACGCTCTCGATTAGGCGAGAATCATTACAGGCTGCTGACTAATAACTGCGAACATTTCTGCGCCTGGTGCCTGTATGGGGAAAGCCGTAGCGAACAGGTGCTTGCGTGCTTCATCGACCCGCGCGCGGCTATTCGGACTGCGCTATGCCTGTTCGCTGCATTCCTTGCGGCGGCATGGCCGATGGGGCGCACTGGACCTTGCGTGAGCTGACGATCGATTCTTGCCGGCAGTTGCGGGGCTATCCCTGGCGCGGCGTGCTTTGAGCGCCATTTCAATTCAGAGCGGCAGGAAATTCTCGTCGCCTCAGCCGCTTGAGTCGCCACAGAGAGAAGGGAAGCACGCTGATGTAATGATGGAGAAGGGACCATGGAGTCGGTCAATCAATTTGTGTGTGTCGTCGATGACGATGCAAGCGTCCGGGAAGCGGTAACAAGCCTGCTGCGCGCCCATGGAAAAAGTGTGCTGTCGTTCAACTCGGGGAAGGAGTTTCTGGAATCAATTCAGTGGGACGCAGTGGCATGCTTGATTCTTGATATGCGCATGCCGGGCATGAGCGGCCTGGAAGTCCAGGAGCAGGTTATTAACAACTCTCATGCTTCGATCGTTTTCATCACAGGAAGGAATGACGTGCCTTCCACGGTTTTGGCGATGAAGAGCGGGGCCGTTGACTTCCTGGTTAAGCCCATCAGTGGGGATGCTCTACTCCGAGCAGTCGACACGGCAATTGCCAGGACGCGTTTGCAGCGAGGAAATGCGGCAGAAGCTGCTGCCCTACGAGCGTTGTACGAAGCCCTGACCCCAAGAGAGAAAGAGCTTCTGCCTTTGCTCGTCGGGGGGTTGTTGAACAAGCAGGCAGCGGACGTACTGGGGATCACTGAGTACACCGTGCAGGTGCATCGTGGTCACATTATGAAGAAGATGCAAGCGGGCTCATTTGCCAAACTCGTCAGGCAGGCAGGCCGGCTGGAGCTTGAGACGTACCTGCCCACCAGGGGCCACAGGCACTAACGGCCTGTCCGTAGTAACACTGTCGTCGAAAGGAGCGAGTGCTCGGGGTGCATTCCATTACCGACCATTCGCCAGGGCTTTGGCATGCACCGCAAGTCAGCGTACAAGTACCGCTGCGGCGGCGAAGAGCCATAATCACACTCGTTGCGAATGATGTCCCCCGCGACTGGGCCATGGCGCTCCTTCTTGCGGCGGCGCGCTCATAGACTTGGCTTCCTCCGCGCCACCGGGCATCGCCAGACCTACAAACGGTAGCCCACCGCGCCGGATGGCTTGACCGCTTCACACCCCGGTATATCGCGCCATCGGCGGGCCTGTCCCTACTACGTATCCCGGCAGGGCATGGGCATGGCGCTTGCAGCCAGCTCCGCCTAAACCAAGGTATGGCTTGGAGCTAGCCGATGCGCTAGCAAAAGCCAACGCACGCATAAAGGCGCGCGCGCACCGTCGCACCTATGCTTCGAGCTAGGGAAATCGAGCCCGCTCGACGATCCCGAAAGCAAGGCGTGCATCGCACCCGGGCCGTGCAGTTCCACAGTCCAAGGCGCGATCCGCAACGCCATATTCTGCTTGCCGGTGAGCTGTGCCGGCGCCATCTATCACCGACCCGAGGAAATCATGACCACACGCACCCAACTCCGCCTTGCCAGCGCCGGCCTCATCGGCGCGAGCGTTCTGGCCACCGGCGTGGCCCACGCTGCCGACCCGCGTACCAGCCCCGGCAGTGCAGACCGGTACGGCTACAACTTCAACGGCAACAGCAAGCGCGACGCCTCCACCGATGGTGCGCGCAGCGGTCGGACTGACCAAAAATTCGACCCCTTTACCGAGGGCGCCCGCCTGGAAGGGACGTCCCGCCCGTTCGACGGCGAACTGGTCGCCGGCCGTGACCTGGCCGGCGTACTGAAATCGCCGGCCGGCGACGGCACGGCGAAAGGCTGATGCCAAGGCTGCCCATCACCGCGTGGGCAGCCCCTGTTTCCTGGCGGCGATTCCGCCCACGGAGGTCCGTGATGAACAACGTTGCTCTGTTTGATCCGGCGCGCGCCGCTCCCGGCGACTCAAAGCTGCCGTGCCCCGGTAGCCACAGGCTTGTCCTGTTGACAGCAGCGTGGCTTGGCATGTGTGCCGCCAGTTGCGCGATGGCCGCGGTCGTCGCGTTGTGGGTGCCGCTTTGACGGCGTGCCGGTGCCAGCGATAGGCGCGCTGGCTGGAACCGCACCTCAGGAGAGCGAGCCGGAGACCACGCCAAGCGCTTCGGCCTTGAGCACGAAGTCCGCCAGCGACCTGGATCCCATTTTCTTCATGGCCTGGCCGCGGTGGAGCTTTACTGTGATCTCGCTCAGGTTCATCTCCGCGGCTATCTGCTTGTTCATCAGGCCCCGTACTACCAGCGCCATCACTTCGCGCTCGCGCGGGGTCAGGGATTGATAGCGGCGGCGCAGGTCGGCGCAAGACTGGTCGGAGGTACGGCGTGCTTCGTCGCGCGCCAGCGCGCTGCTGACCGCATCCAGCATATCCTGGTCGCGGAACGGCTTGGCCAGGAAATCGGTGGCACCCGCCTTCATGGCCTTCGCGGTCATGGCGACATCGCCATGCGCGGTCATGAAGACAATGGGGATGGGCATGCCGCTCGCGGTAATCTGTTCCTGAACCGCCAGGCCACTCTGGCCCTTCAGGCGCACGTCCAGCACCAGGCAGCTTGGCGCGTCGGCCTGCTTGTGCGCGAGGAATTCCTGCGCCGAGGCGAAAACCTCGACGTGCAGGCCCACAGAACGCAGCAGCATGCTGAGCGCCGCCCGCATGGAATCGTCGTCATCCACCACGTAGACAACGGGAGCGCCACCTGGCTTATTGCTCATTTTCCGTCCTCATGCTGAATCGGCAGCAACATTTGCAGCGACGCGCCGCCGTCATCCGGGCATTCCGCCCAGATCCGGCCTCCATGCGCTTCGACGATCGACCGGCAGATGGACAGGCCCATGCCCATGCCATCCGCCTTGGTGGTGAAGAATGGGTTGAACAGGTGCTCGGCGTCCCCAGCGAGAAAGCCGTTGCCTGAATCGCGGACCGTCAGCTGCACCTGCTCCGGTTCGACCCGGCAGGTGCTGATCCACAGGCGGCGCCGGCGCCCGGCCACATCATGCATCGCCTGCACAGCGTTCACCACCAGATTGACCAGCACCTGTTGCAGCTGCACGCGGTCGCCGCGGATCAGCGAAGCCGGTTCATCCAGCTGCAGCATGGCTTCGATGCCATGGTCCTGCAGTTCGCGGCGCAGCAGTTCCACCGATTCTCGCGCCAGCGCGTTCAGATCGACTTCGCCGTAGCTGGGATCGCGCTTCTGCGCCATCGCGCGGATCTGGCGGATGATCTCGCTGGAGCGCTTGGCGTCGGAGATCATCTGCCGGATCGATCGCGTGGCTTCGTCGATGTCAGGCTGCGGGCGGTGCAGCCATCGCAGCGCGGCATCCGCGCAGGTGACGATGGCCGCGATCGGCTGGGCGACCTCGTGGGCAATCGAGGCAGCGAGTTCGCCCAGCGTAGTGATGCGCGTGACGTGGGCCAGTTCGGTCAGCGAGCGCTGCAGCGCCTGTTGCGTCAGCGTGGCCTCCGACACATCCATCAGGGCTCCGACATACTCGAGGTGGCCTGCGGCAGCAGTGGTTAGCCTGGCCACCAGATGCACATGCTTGACCGAGCCGTCCGGCATCAGCAAGCGGTGCATCACGTCGATGTGCGGCACACCCGCCCGAATCTGCGCGCGGGCTTCCTGTACCAGCGCCAGGTCGTCCGGGTGCGTCCGCTTCAACATGCGATCGGAAGTGGGCTGTACGCTCAAATCGTAGCCCAGGATGCGGTAGGCCTCATCCGACCAGCTTACCTCCTCCTCCGGCAGCCTCAGCGCCACGCTGCCGGTCTTACTGAGCCGCTGAGCCTCGGCGAGGAAGGCCTCGCTGCGTGTCAGCGCGGCTTCGGCCTGCTTGCGTTCGGTAATGTCGTTGCTCGTGGCGAGGATGGCGGCCGGCTTTCCGGACTGGTCTCGCCACAGCGCCCAGCGGCTGGAAATGGTGAGCGGCTTGCCGTCGCGGCGCGTGCGCTGCAGTTCGCCGTCCCAGCTTCCGGTCCGCAGCAGTTCGGCTTGAATATGTTCTGCAGGGACAGGAAAACGGGTCTGTGTCAGCCGGTGGACCGACTGGCCCATGGCCTCATCCGCGGTCCAGCCATAGACCTGCTCGGCGCCGCGGTTCCAGAAGGTGACACTGTCCTTCATGTCGTACACGACGATAGCGTCATGCGTCAGGTTCAGCATCTGGATCTGATCGCGCAGGCGCGCCGTGCTGGCCAGGTTGCGCATCGCCAGCAGCGACGTAATCGTGATCGCCAGCAGGCTGATTACGCAGCGCGCCAGCGAGCCGGCGCTGTCGTTAAAGTCCCGGGAAAGCCCGAACCCGATCAGCGTCAGGACGACACAGGCCACACCCGCGGCAAGCGTTCTCCGCCGCGATCCGCCCAGCGCGACCAGCAGTACCACCACCACGTAAAGTACGGCAATGGCGATATCCAGCGGCGTCAGTGCATCGATCAGGAAGATCGCCAGCGCGAGCGCGAGCGCGACCAGCGACTGTGCCCGCGTGCCGGGGCGCGCCGGGCCGATGGCGGGGAATGACTCGGTCATGCCGGACCTCTCGGGGCTGGCGGCCCAGCCGAAGACAGACGGAAAGGGAAAACGACGCACTCTCTTCATGGGGGCTCGATAACATGGTTTCCTAGGGTCTGTTCACAATTGAACCAATGGTCCGAAGGCGCAGGCGAGCGATGCGAAGACGAGATAGCTGTCGGCTCGCTTGTCGTACCGAGTGGAGAC
>NZ_JWMA01000091.1 GCF_000812465.1 Cupriavidus sp. IDO
CAAAGACCGTTTTCCAACTCTATTGGGTCGAGCCCGACGGCAAGTGTGTCAATCGTCGCTTCAGCCGGCAGAAACTGATCGAATTCCTCGCCAAGCGCCAGCCTGGACGGGTGGCGCTCGAAGCGTGCGGCAGCGCTCACTGGTGGGCACGCCAGCTGCGCAGCCTCGGCCACGAGCCGGTGCTGCTGCGCATTCGGTCAGCATCCCACGCCTCACAAGTGCTGTCGGCGTTGCAGTAGCGGCGGCGCCGGTTGCCGCTCAGCAGACCGCCAGGCCAGTCGAACTGCCGACCGTGACGGTCAGCGGTGACAGTGGCTTCAAGGCCGAATCCTCGTCTTCGATCAAGAACCCCGAACCCCTGCTCGACACCCCCCGCTCGATCACCGTCATCCCGCAGGAGGTGATCCAGAGCACCGGATCGACCTCGCTGACCGATGTGCTGCGCACTGTGCCCGGCATCGCCTTCGGCGCCGGCGAAGGCGGCAACCCGGTGGGCGACCGCCCGTTCATCCGCGGCTACGACGCGCAGGCGAGCACCTTCCTCGACGGCTTCCGCGATATTGGCGCGCAGTCGCGCGAGGTGTTCAACATCGAGACCGTCGAAGTGACCAAGGGCCCGGCCGGCGCCTATGACGGCCGGGGCTCGGCCGGCGGCAGCATCAACCTCACCAGCAAGGCGCCGAAGCTGACCAACTTTGCTGAAGGCAATATCGGCGTGGGCAATGCGGACTACAAGCGCGCCACCGTCGACGGCAACTGGAAATTTGCCGACCACGCCGCGTTCCGCCTGAACGCGATGTACCACGACCAGGACGTGGCCGGCCGCGATGCCGTGCATCAGAACCGCTGGGGCGTGGCGCCGTCGGTGGCGTTCGGCCTGGGGACTGACACGCGCCTGACGCTGTCGTACTACCACCTGCAGACCGACGACCTGCCCGACACGGGCATCCCGTACAACAACCCGGCCTTCACGGCGCGCAAGGACGGCCGGCCGCGCACGCGCCTGAGCGGCGACGGCTCGCCGGTGAGCGTGCCGCGCAATACCTTCTACGGCCTGGTGGACCGTGATTTCCGCAAGGACCAGGCGGACATGGGCACGATCCGCTTCGAGCACGATTTCAGCCCGGCGCTGAAGTTCCGCAACCAGACCCGCATTGCGCGCACCAACCAGGACTACATCTACACGCAGCCGGACGACAGCAAGGGCAACATCTACTACGACATGGTCTGGCGGCGCGCCAACACGCGCTACTCCACCGCCAATACCATCGCCAACCAGAGCGACCTGTCGGGCGAATTCCTGACCGGCTCCGTCAGGCACAAGTACGCCTTTGGCGTCGAGTTCTCACAGGAGAAGAGCGAGAACGACAGCTACACGGTCGATACCGGCGACAGCGCTTGCCCGAACGGCCCCGGCGCGGCCGGCGGCTACAACTGCACGACGCTGGTCAATCCGAATCCGAATGACCCGTGGGCCGGCAGCATCCGCCGCACCAACAACCCGACCAATGCGAAGACCAACACCACGTCGGTCTACGCCTTCGACTCGGTCGAGCTGAGCAAGCAGTGGCTGCTCAACGGCGGCGTGCGCTTTGACCGCTACAGCACGAGCTTCACGGCGGCGCGCGCGGCCGACGGTTCCCGCGCCGAATTCTCGCGCGACGACAACCTGTTCAATTACCAGCTCGGCGTGGTCTACAAGCCGGTGGAGAACGCCAGCTTCTACGTGTCGTATGGCACTTCGTCGACACCTGCCGGCGCCTTCCTCGCACAGGGCTCGGACCCCAACGGCCTGGCGCCGGACCGCAGCGGCAACCGCGGCGACCAGCTCGCGCCGGAGAAGAACCGCTCGTTCGAAATCGGCACCAAGTGGGATGTGCTGAAAAACCGCCTCGCGCTGACGGCGGCGATCTTCCGCATCGACACCACCAACGCCCGCATCGTCATGCAGGACGGCACCGCGGCCATGGCCGGCAACAAGCGCGTGGACGGCTTCGAGCTCGGCTTCTCGGGCAATGTGACCGAGAAGTGGGCGATGTTCGGCGGCTATACGCACCTGAAGAGCGAGCTGCGCAACAACGGCGGCGCGGGCTCGGCATTCGGCGCCACCAACGGCCAGTCGTTCCCGAACACGCCGGACGACAGCTTCAGCCTGTGGACCACGTACCAGCTGTTCCCGAACTTCACCATCGGCGGCGGTGCTTACTATGTGTCGAAGGTGTGGGGCAGCCTGGCCAGCAACAAGTGGGTGCCGTCGTACTGGCGCTTTGATGGGATGGCCGCGTATCGCTTCAACCAGAACGTGGCACTGCAACTCAACGTGCAGAACCTGACGGGCAAGGCCTATTACAACCAGGCCTATGCCTCGCACTATGCATCGATTGCGCCTGGGCGCTCCGCGATCCTCAACCTGAACCTGCGCTACTGAGCGCCGCAGGACGTTTGACGACCGATGGATACCCTGCCCTTCCGTACCGCCACTCCCGTCGAACTCGGCCAGCTCACGCCGGCAATGCTGCGCGACAAGCTCGCCGGCCCGCCGCAGCGGGCGCTGCCATATCTCGGCGGCGCCGCTGTCGGCGGCAACCTCGATGCGCAGATGACGCTAGGGCAGTGGTTCCTGGCCGGCCACGGACTGGACCGCGATGAAGCCCGCGCCTTCACATGGTTCAAGCATGCCGCGCACGCCGGCCATGCCGGCGCAGCCAATATGACGGGGCGCTGCTACGAGAACGGATGGGGTACGGCGCAGGACGGCCGCGCCGCGGCGCATTGGTACACGCTGGCCGCCGAGCGCGGTTCCGACTGGGGCATGTACAACCTCGCCACCGCGCTGGTGCTGGGCAAGGGCCTGAGCACCGACCGTCGCGCGGCACTGGCGTGGTACCGGCGCGCCGCCCGGCTGGGGCACGCCAAGTCGCTCAATATCGTCGGCGGCTTCTACGAGGACGGCTGGGAGGTCAAACAGGATGCGGCGCGCGCTGTCGGCTACTACCGGCAGGCGGCCGAGGGCGGCGATTTCCGCGGCCAGTTCAACTACGCGCGCATGCTGGCGCTGGCCGGCCATGAAGCCGACGCGCAGCGGTGGATCCGCCTGGTGCCGCAGACGGCCAACGCACCGTTCGTGGAGAAGATGCTGGCGTTCCTGCGCAATGCGCCGCACGAAGCCCTGCGGCGACTGCACGCGCACGCCGACGCCGCAGTCCACGCCGCGCTGGCCGCTTCGCCCGCCTGAGCGGCGGGCCGGGCACGGATCAGGTCACACGGAAGCCGATCTTCAGCGTGACCTGGAAATGCGCGACCTTGCCATCCTGGATATGGCCGCGCGACTCCACGACCTCGAACCAGTCGATGTTCTTGATGGTCTCGCCAGCCTTGGCGATGGCGCTGCGGATCGCCGCGTCGCTGCCGTCGGGCGATGAACCGACGATCTCGACCAGCTTGTAGGTATGACTGGACATGTCCCCTCTCCTTGGCGGCCTGCGCCGCCGGCGCGATTCCATCCATCATAGGCAGCACTGCGGGCAAAGCCCAAGCCCGGAAAGGAGCCGGCATGGGCACGGCGAAATTGCCGCGTCGCGACAAACACTGTTACACCGTGTGCCCTTGTCCGAGGTCCTGGTGACTGTTACGCTGCGTGCCCGCTGGCCCACGCGGCGTCGGCCAGCGCCGACATTCCAAGATTCGAAGACACCCCGTGATTTCCAGATTCCAGAAACTGGCCCTGCCCGGCCTGTTCGTCGCCGCAACTGTGACCTCGCCTGTCCATGCGCGCACCGGCTCGGCGCTCGACCATATCACCGACACCATCAGCGACACCTTCAACGAGGCCATCGCCACCCACCTGCCGGCCCGTACTGGCCAGCCGGCCCGGCCGTCCGACGCCACGCCAGCGGTGGCATCGAAGCCGTTCGCGGCAGGCAGCGGCTATACGCTTTGCTTCGTGCCCGATGGCCCGAGTTGCCAGGCGCTGCTGATCAATGCCATCCGCAACACGCGCCAGCGCCTGCTGATCCAGGCGTACTCGTTCACCAGCGCGCCGATTGCCGAGGCCGTGGTGCAGGCCCACAAGCGCGGCGTGGACGTGCGCGTGATCCTGGACAAGAGCCAGGTCTCCGAACGCTATACCAGCGCCACCTTCCTGAAGCATGCGGGCGTTCCTGTCGTGATCGACACCAAACCCGCGATCGCGCACAACAAGGTGATGGTGTTCGACGGCCAGGCGGTGTTCACCGGTTCGTTCAACTTCACCAAGTCGGCGCAGGAGCGCAACGCGGAAAACGGCATGCTGATCCGCGGCGACACGGCCGTGGTCAAGGCCTACACCGACAACTGGAATACGCGGTTCCGGCAGTCGTCGGCATATTGAATCCGGGCATGTGCCCTGCATGATCTGGCGGACGGTGGCAAACTTGCGGCTTGCATTTCCCCATCGCCACTTTCCCGTCACCTCTTTCTGTGACCCATTGCGGAGCCAGCCACCATGACAGCCATTCCCGATAGCAAATGGATCCGCGTCGACTCGGACGCGGGCAGCTTTGATGCCTACCTGAGCCTGCCGCCGGCCGGCAAGCAACCCGGCGGCCCGGGCATCGTGCTGCTGCAGGAGATCTTCGGCGTCAATGAACACATTCGCGCCGTGGCCGACCAGTACGCCGCCGACGGCTACGTGGTGCTGGCACCCGACGTGTTCTGGCGCACCGGGCCGCGCGTGGAGCTCGGTTATGCCGGCGCCGACTGGGAACGCGCCATGACGTTGCGCAACGCGGTCGACGTGGAAGCGACGGTGGGCGACATCGCCGCGACCGTGAAGGCATTGCGCGCGGAAATCGGCGCAGGCGGCAAGGTAGCCGCGGTGGGCTATTGCTTCGGCGGCCTGCTGTCATACCTGAGCGCCGCACGCGGGCTGGTTGATGCTGCCGTGCCTTACTACGGCGGCGGCATCCAGAACCACCTGCAGGAAGCGGCTTCCATCAAGGTGCCGGTGCAGTTCCACTATGGCGCGCTCGATGCGCATATCCCGCCCGAAGCCGTGACCAGCGTGCGCACCGCCATGACGGGCAAGCGCGGCAGCGAGGTCTTCGTCTATGAAGGCGCCGACCACGGCTTCAACTGCTGGGCGCGGGCTTCGTACCACCAGCGCAGCGCGGCACTCGCGCACGGGCGTGCGCTGGCGTTCCTGGCAGAAGCGCTCTAACGCTTTATCACGCTGTACTGCATCCCTCCTGCCGGAGGGAAGGGATGCCTTGCCACGCCAGCGTAGCGGCCTTATGCTCGGCGGCTGAGCTAAAGAACTCATTTCATAATGAAATGAGTTCCATTGACTTGCTGGATTCCAACCATAACGACGGAGACCACCATGCAGTCAGAGCAGCAGCGCGCCCTGCGCAACACCATCCCCGACGCCCTGGCCCGTGCCGTGCGGCGCAGCCCCGGCAAGACTGCCATCCGCTTCGGCGAGCGCGACTGGACCTATCGCCAGCTCGACGAAGCCGCGGCGCGCGTAGCGGGCTCACTGGCGCAATGGGGCCTGCGGCCCGGCGACCGCGTGGCCGCCTTCGGCAAGAACTCGGACGCGTATGTGCTGCTGTGGCTCGCGTGCCTGCGCTCCGGGCTGATCCACGTGCCGGTCAATTTCTCGATGACCCGCAATGAGGCCGAATATATCGTCACGCAGTCCGGCGCCAGTGCGATCTTTGCCGATCCTTCGCTGGCCGAGCGCGTCGAAGGCCTGCCCTGCAAGGTGAGCGGCACGCTGCATGGCGGCGGCCAGCGCGACATCCTTGCCGCCGCCGCGCGCGGCCCGGTTGCGCCGGTCCACGAGCAACTGATCGACACCACCCCCGCACAGATCCTCTACACCTCGGGCACCACCTCCGCCCCCAAGGGCGCCGTGCTGACGCATCGGGCACTGCTGGCCGAGTATGTCAGCACCATCGCATCCTGCGATATCCGTGACACTGATTACTCGCTGGCGGCGCTGCCGCTCTATCACTCGGCGCAGATGCACGTGTTCCTGATGCCGCTGCTGCTGTGCGGCGGCACCACGCTGATCGCCGAGAGCCCCGAGGCCGAGTTCTGCCTGCGCACCATCCGCAGCGAAGGCATCACCAGCTTCTTTGCACCGCCTACCGTGTGGATCGCGCTGCTGCGCCATGCGGAGTTCGTTCCCGCGCAGCTTGGCTCGCTCACCAAGGCCTACTACGGGGCGTCGATCATGCCGGTGCCCGTGCTGCTCGAGCTGCAGTCGAAACTGCCGGCGCTGCGCTTCTTCAACTGCTACGGGCAGAGCGAGATCGGACCGCTCGCGACGGTGCTCGGCCCGGAGGAACACGCGGCGCGCCCGGCATCCGCGGGACGCCCGGTGCTCAACGTGGAGACGCGCATCGTCGACGAAACGATGCAGGACATGGCGCCCGGCGAGCCGGGTGAAATCGTGCACCGCTCTCCGCAATTGCTGACCGAATACTGGGACAAGCCGGAGCAGACCGCCGAGGCCTTCGCCGGCGGCTGGTTCCATTCGGGCGACCTCGGCTATATGGATGCCGAGGGCTACCTGTACGTGGTGGACCGCATCAAGGACGTGATCAACTCGGGCGGCGTGCTGGTATCCAGCCGCGAGGTGGAGGAATGCCTGTACACCCACCCCGCCGTGGCGGAAGCGGCGGTGTTCGCGCTGCAGCATCCGAAGTGGGTCGAGGCGGTGACGGCCTGCGTGGTGCTGAAGCGCGATACCCAGGCCAGTGAAGAGGGACTGCTGGCGCATGCGCGCGATGCACTGGCGCCGTTCAAGGTGCCCAAGCGGGTGGTGTTCGTGGCGGACCTGCCGCGCAATACCGCCGGCAAGCTGCTCAAGCGGCAGTTGCGCGAGGACTACGCGACGTTGTTCAGCGAGTAAGGGAGCCGGGGCGCGCGAGCACGCGCTCTGTCACCGCCAGCGCGTCGTCGAAGGCGCTCAGGTCGCGGCGCAGCTTGGTAAGTAGGCTCGCGCCCAGCCACATCTGGTAGAGCTTGGTGGCGGTCATGGCCGGGTCCAGGTCCGGTGCGAGGGAGCCGTCGGCAATGCCATCGGCGACGCAGGCCTCGAGCCGCCCGCAGATGCGGTCGGTGCCATCGCGCAGCAGCTGGCGCATGTCGTCGGAAAGATCCGCGACTTCGGCACCGAGCTTGACCACCAGGCATTTGTCGCCAGCGCCGTCCGTGCACTGGGTATCCCGCCAGCGTTGCCAGTAGGTCATCAGGCGCTCGCGCGCGGGCCTGCCGTCCACATGGAACAGGCGGTCCATGCTCGCCAGGTAGTCCTGCACGTATTGCTCGATCAGCGCGCAGCCGTATTGCTCCTTCGAACCGAAGTAGTGATAGAAGGAGCCCTTGGGCACGTCGGCCGCGCCAAGTATCTCGTTAAGCCCGACGCCGGCGAAGCCCTTGAGCGCGATGATCTGCTGTCCGGCGCCAAGGATGTGGCGGCGGACGTCGTCATAACTGGGTCGCATATGTAAAAGCATATCAGCTAAATAGACCAGTCGTCTAAGCGACGACGGGCCGCCTCGCGGGCGGCCCGTCCATCACATACCGCGTGTTGTCGGCGTTATCAGTAAGGCACTGCCACCCCGTTCTCCACTTTCACGCGATCGCCGTTTCGCAATTGGTACGCGCTGGATTGGGTCAGTGTCAGGTAGGCGTTGTCGTTGGTCCGCACGCGCACGCGGTAGGCCGGCTGCACAGTGCCGGAGCGCTTTTCGACTTCGTTGCCCGCCACGGCGCCCGCCACGGCGCCGCCGATAGTCGCCACGGTATTGCCACGGCCGCCGCCGACCTGATGGCCCAGCAGACCCCCGACGATGCCGCCTACGACCGCGCCGGCCCCGCTGGTGGACGGCGCCTGGCCCTGCACGACTTCAATCGATTCGACCCAGCCGTAGCGCACACCATACTGGCCGTTGCCGTAGTTACCGTAGCCGCCGTCCGTCGGATAGCCCTGCTGCGGATAACCCTGCTGCGGGTCGCCTTGTTGTGGATAGCCCTGTTGCGGATAGCCCTGTTGTGGATAGCCTTGCTGCGGATAGGCCTGCTGGGGATAGCCCGGTTGCGGGTAGCCCGGCTGCGGATACCCCGGCTGCGACGCGACCGGATAGCCGCCGCTGGCCTGCTGGGTGCCATAGCCACCGTACCCCCCTGAATATCCGCCCCCGTAGCCACCGTAGGGAGCGGTGACGCAACCGGCCAGCGCACCGGCGCCAAGCACCGCAAGCACAACCGAACGAAAAGGGATGGACATGTCAGGACTCCTGCGAATTCGCGTGTGGGAATGCGCGCGAGTCTAGGGCCGCCGGCGCGTGGCGGGTGTCACCGGAAATTGTGATTGGTAACGGGCTGTAACGCCGGGCGCGCAAGTGCGCCAAGACGCCCACCGCGGCGCTCAGGAACGGTCGGCGCCGTCGTCGTTGAACGCGGTGATGCGCGCCACGCGGAAGGTGCCGCGCAGCGATTCCAGCTCGGTCCGGTGCAGCATCGCCAGCCGGTTCAGGCATCGTTCGCCCTTGGCCAGCAGGTGAACCTGCACCACGCGCCGGTCGACGCTGTTGAGCTTGCGCTTGACCAGCCCTGCCGCCTCGCACCGGTTGACCAGCGCCACCACGCCGTGCTGCTTGGCCTGCAGGCGCTCGGCCAGTTCGCCGATCGAGGCCCAGTCCTTGTCCGGGCAGCCGCGGATATGGAGCAGCAGCAGGTATTGCTGGACGGTCAGGCCTTCGTCGCGGGCGGCATCCTCCGAGAACCGCAGGAAACGGCGCAGCTGGTAACGGAAATCGGACAGTGCCTCGAAGTCCTGCGTGGTCAGGGCGGCAGCGTTCTTGGCCGGGGTGGACTTGCTTGGCATAGGCGAGGCTTGGCATGGGCAGTCGCGAGCGACTGCGGCGGGTTCCGGATCGACGCAATTATATGTTCAGCACAAAACGTGCTGCTGCGGCAGTAGGCTCTGTTCACATATAGAACGTGCGCGCACGTTCCATATGTGAACAGAGCCTCGTACGCAATGTTGCGCCGGGCCGGTACCTGGGTATGGCAGAATCTGTGCAGTCGCAGACACCTTTGAACCGCCACCGGAAACAAGCCCGATGTTCACGGAAATTGCACTCTTCCTGCTCGATACCGTCTTTACCTTGTTCGGCATGGCACTGCTGCTGCGCGTGTGGATGCAGCTCACCCGCCTGCCGACCCGCAATCCTGTCTCGCAAGGCGTGTTCCAGGTGACCGACTGGCTGGTGCGCCCGCTGCGCCGGGTCATCCCGGGGCTGGGCGGCGTCGACTGGGCGACCGTGGTCGGCGCCTGGCTCACGGCCGTGGTGTTCCTGCTGGTGGTGATGGCGCTTACCGGGGTCGACCTGCTCGGCGCGCTGCCGGCGATGCTGCTGGTCGGTGTGCTGTATCTGCTCAAGTGGGGCATCAGCCTGGTGATGTGGGTGACGCTGCTGATGGCGATCCTGTCTTGGGTCAACCCGCACTCGCCGGTGACGCCTGCCATCAACCATCTCACCGCGCCGCTGCTGCGCCCGATCCAGCGCGTGATCCCGCGCCTGGGCGGGTTCGATATATCGCCGCTGGTATTGTTCGTGATCGCGCAGATCCTGCTGATGGTGATTGCGCGCCTGACCGTCGGCATTATCGGGGCGCACTACTGACTTGCGGGCGGCATTGTCCACGGCGCTGGACAGAGTTTCGAGGATTGACCCTTTTTCCGCCCAGTGCGAAGTCCTACATTACAGGCAACGCGGCTCCGGCCACGAAACCTGCCAAGAAGGACATTGCACCATGAAGACCCTCGCACAACGCCGCAACCTCGCTGTTTCCGTACTTTGCGCCATCGGCCTCTCGCTGACCGCCGCCTCGGTGGCCCACGCCTCCGAGGCGGTCTCGGACCTCTCCCGCCTGGACGGCAGCATCGGCAAGGTTGACCCGTACCTGGACGGCGCCAAGGTCGGCAAGTTCGACCCGTACACCGACGGCGCCAAGCTGGGCAAGGTGGATCCGTTCACCGACGGCGCCAACCTCGGCAAGCGCGATCCGTTCACCGACGGCGCGAATATCCAGGACGCCCGCGACGCGTTCACCCAGGGCGCCTGAGCCCCGCATCGCCGCGTCCGCCTCGCGCTGACGCGGTTTCCGGCGCAGCGGGGTCATCCCTCGGCGCCGGCCTCCCACTCCTGCCCAAGGCTCAGTCCCACACCGAGCTCCGACTCCATCATCGATTCGATCGCCTCCATGAAGGCGCGCACCTTGCGCGGCTGGAGCCGGCGGTCCGGCAGCAGCGCGAACACGCGCAGCGGCGGCAACGGATGATCGGGCAGCACGCGCACCAGCCGCCCTTGCGCGATATCCGCCTCGCAGTAATTCACTGACAGCCTTGCAATACCAAGCCCGGCCAGCGCACCTTGCAGCCGAAGTTCCGCGTTGTAGGTTTGCATGCGCGGGCGGATCGGCACGGACACGCTCTGCCCGTCGCCATTGAATTCCCAGACGGTATCGCCCGGCGTGGTGAGGGTGGGCATGTTGGCGAGGTCTTCCGGACGCAGTTGCGCCGGCAGGCTGGCGGCAAGCGCCGGGGCGGCGAACAAGCCGCGCTCGACGTGATAGATGCGCCGTGCCACGGTGCCGGAATCGGGCAGGTCGGCGTCGACGATGACGAAGGCGACATCAAACCCGTCGCGGATGGGATCCACCATGCCTTGCGTGATTTCCACCGCAACATCCAGGGCGGGGTGGGCCGCCAGCGTGCGGCAGATCACGCCGCCCAGCTGCTGGGCGCCGAACTCGTAGGGCGTAGCGATGCGCAGCACGCCCTGCACACGCTCTTCGCGCGCCAGTGTTTCCTGGCGGATTTCGCGCAGGCGCGCGAACAGCGGCGCCACATCGCGGTAGACCGCGCCGCCCGCATCCGTGAGCCGCATGCGGCGCGTGGTGCGCTCCAGCAGCTTGGCGCCGATCGCGGTTTCGAGCCGCGCCACCGCTGCCGACACCCGCGACTTGGGGCAGTCGAGCTGCTCGGCCGCGGCCGTGAATGTGCCCTGCTCGACCACGCAGCAGAACGCCTCCCAATCATTCCACTGGATTGTTTCGTTCACCGGACAATGTTTCCCTGACAACCTGTAGTTCCCAACCGCAGGCGACATTATGCTTTAGCGATGCAACAAACGTCTGTCCCCTCCGCCTTACCTGCTGTATCAAGCGCTGCCGGTGCCGTGCCGGCCGCAGCGTCGGAACCCCAGCGCCCCCGCATGCAACTTGGCAGTCACCCCGAAATGGGCCACTGGCGGCTGTCATTGTTCGGCCTGACGGTAGGTCTGGTGACCGGCATCGATTTCTCTTCCACGCTGATGATGGGCGTGGCCAGCCAGCACATCCAGGGCGGCGTCGGCGCCGCGCCCGAGGATTACCTGTATGCAGTGTCGGCCTATGCGGCCACCGCGGTGCTGATGAACATGGTGCTTGACCAGATCGCGCGCCGCATTACGTACAAGCGCTTCACGATCGCGTCGCTGGTAGTATTCATCATCGGCTCGCTGATCTGCGCGGAGTTCGCCAGCCCGTCGGGCCTGATCACCGGCAAGGCGATCCAGGGGCTGGGCGCGGGCGGCCTGTTCGCGGCATCGCGCATCCTGGTCCAACTCGTCTCCGCACCGACCGAACGCGCCCCGCTGATGTTGCGCTTCGCCGGCGGCGCGTTCGCGATGCTGGCGATCACGCCGTGGCTGACCGGCATTTTCCTCGATGACATCGGCTGGCGCGCGGTCTTCCTGTTCCAGGCCGGCATTGCGCTGCCCGTGCTGCTCTCGGTTGCGCTCACCTACCCGACCCGAGCCCCGCGCGATCCGCATCCGCCGGTTTCCACGCTGGACTGGCCGGCCGCGATCGCGGTGGCGCTGGGCGCGCTGGTGTTCCTGCACACGCTGCAGGAGATGCGCTATACGCGCTTCTTCAGCTCGCCGGAAATGCCGCTAGAGGCGCTGGTCGGCATTGGCCTGTTTGCGTTCTGCGGCTGGCGGCTGCACCGCCATCCGGACCCATGGATCGATTTCTCCAGGCTGGCCGGGCGCCAGTACCTGTACGGGCTGGGCTTCTACAGCCTCTATTACCTGCTGTCGTCGTGCTGGTCCTTCCTGCTTCCCACGCTTACGCAGAGCGGCCTGGGGCTGACCTTCCGCACCACCAGCATGCTGCTGAGCACGAGCGGCACGGTCTCGACCATCGGCGCCGTCATCATCACGCTGGGCATGGCGCTGGTATTCCGCAAGCGCCGGGTGATCGCCGCGGGTTTTATCGTCTATGCCTGCGCCGCCATGCTGCTTTCGTACCAGCTGATGCCGGGCGCGCCGGACTATGCGCTGGTGCCGGTGGTACTGCTGGAAGGCCTGACGCCGGTGCTGCTGATGGTGCAGGTGGCGTCGATGACCTACCTGGAAGTGCCAGTCGAGGATTTCTCGCACGCCTACCAGTTCAAGAACGTCTGCAAGCAGATCGCGTCGGCCACCGGCACGGGGCTGGCCAGCATGTTCATGCAGGACGGCCTGGCCGCGCACCGGACCCACCTGGTCGAGCACGTCACCCGCTTCGAGCCGTCCCTGCAGATGCCGGACGCGCTGTCGGCCGCCGGCCTGGCCAGGATCTCGGCCGAAGTCGACCGCCAGGCGACCCTGCTCGCCGGCATGGACATGCTGCATGGCTTTGCGGCGATCTGCCTGATTGCGGCGGTCTTCGTGCTGGTGCAGAAGAGCTTCCGCTAGTTCGCGCCCGCAAAACGGTGCGGGAGACGGTATGGTGGCGGCGCGCCTTCCGGCGCGCCGCCAGCCCATGCCCGCCCTTGCCACTGGCTAAACCGGCGTATTTCCTCTACCCTTTCGGCCTTTCCGTGCCAATCCGGCGACAAGCGCCGGCGTTACACCAATGGCCAGCCCCACCGACTCCAGCCCGGGCGCAGACACCGCCGCCACCCCGGAAAAGCCGAGCGACAGCTATGTGCAGTCCTTTGCACGCGGGCTGTCGGTGATTCGCGCTTTCAACGCCCAGCACCCGGCCCAGACCCTGACCGAAATCGCCCAGGCCAGCGGCCTGACGCGCGCCGGCGCCCGCCGCATCCTGCTGACGCTGGTGGGCCTGGGCTATGTGCAGGCCGACGGCCGGCTGTTCCGCCTCACGCCCAGGATCCTGGATCTCGGCTTTGCCTACCTGACCTCCATGCCGTTCTGGAACCTGGCCGAGCCGATCATGGAGGCCCTCTCGCAAGAGGTGCATGAGAGCTGCTCGATCTCCGTGCTGGACGGCACCGAGATCGTCTACGTGCTGCGCGTGCCGGCCCGCAAGATCATGACGATCAACCTGTCGATCGGCAGCCGGCTGCCGGCGTACTGCTCGTCGATGGGCCGCGTGCTGCTGGCCGGGCTGCCCGAGCCGGAGCTGGACCGCGTGCTGCACGCCACCGAACTGCGTGCGCGCACCAGCCGCACCGTCACGGACATCGATGCACTGAAGGCCATCGTGGCCGATATCCGCCAGCGCGGCTGGGCCCAGAACGACCAGGAACTGGAAGAGGGACTGGTTTCGCTGGCAGCGCCGATCCGCGACCGCGCTGGCCACATCATCGCCGCCATCAATATCAGCGGGCAGGCCAACCGCACCAGCGCCGCCGAAATGGTGGAGCGTTTCCTGCCGCCGCTGCTGGAATCTTCCGAGAAGATTTCGGGCCTGGTCGGCCTGCGCACCTGAAACCGGCGCAGCCGGCCGCAGACCTCAGCCCCTGGGCGTGTGCGGCAGCTCCACGCTGCCGAATTCGGCCGAACGCGTGCCCTCGACGGGCCGGTTGCTGGCGCCAAAATACGCGAATGCCACCGACAGCTTGACCGCATTGGACGCATTGCGGCCGGCCGCATGGAACAGCCGGCTGTCGAAGAACAGCACGTCGCCGCGATGCAGCGCCAGCGGCTTCGTGGCGTCCAGCAGCGGCTTGCTGGCCGGGTGCGCCTCGATCAGGAATTCCGCCGGATCGAGCTGGCCCGGCTCCAGCTGGGCCTGGTGCGAGCCCGGAATGACGCGCAGCACGCCATTGCGTTCATCCTCGTCGCCAAGCGCCAGCCACACGGTCACCAGTTCCGGGCTCACGAACGACCAGTAGCGGGTATCGCGGTGCCAGCCGGTCTGGCTGCCGTAATGCGGATGCTTGGTCATCACGCAGTTGTGGTGCGCCAGCGTGATCCGCGCGGGCTCGCCGAGCATGGATTCGACTACCGCAACCAGGCGGGGATCGGTCGCCCAGCGGCGGAATACCTCGTCCCGCCCGTAGGCCTGGCGCAGGCGGCGTACCGTGCCGCCGCCCGCGGCGTCGCGGTTGGCGGGCGCGCCGGGGTAGCCGAGATCGGCTTCGAACTCCACCGGCGCCACGGCGCCTGCCAGGTGGGTGCGCGTCACGGCTTCCAGCTCCGCGCAGGTCTGCTCGCCCGCAAAGCCGCGCAGGATGACAAAGCCATCCTCGTGAAACGAGCGCGCCAGTGCCGCGAGGGCTGCCGGATCGGTGGCGATGGATGGCGACCAGGGCAGGTCGGCAGAAGCGGTGGGGGACGAACCGGCTGGGGAAGCGTCAAGCGGGGAAGTCATTGCGGCAGGCTGCGGATGAGGCGCTCAGAACGCCAACAGCCCGATGATGCCAGAAGCCGGCCGATCCGGCGCGTCCGCCACTTGCCCGGGCCGCTGGCGGCACCTGCCGGACATGCATCGATGCGTGCGGAAACAGACTGTGCCGCGCAAGGCGCCCGCCGCTACAATGCGCTGGTTCACCTTCCCAGCCCGAGGCCCTCGTGACCGCTCGCCCCAGGATTGTCGCTTCGCTCACCGAAGCCCAGACGCAGCTTGGCCGGATCGTGCTCGGCAAGCCCCGCCAGATCCGCCTGGCGCTGGCCTGCATGCTGGCGCGCGGCCACCTGCTGCTGGAGGACATGCCGGGCGTGGGCAAGACCACGCTGGCCCATGCGCTGGCGCGTACGCTCGGGCTGCAATACCAGCGCGTGCAGTTCACCAGCGACCTGCTGCCGGCCGACCTGATCGGCGTGTCGGTATTCGTGCGCGATGCGGGCGAGTTCCGCTTCCATCGCGGCCCCGTGTTTGCCCAGGTGGTGCTGGCCGACGAGATCAATCGCGCACCGCCCAAGACGCAAAGCGCGCTGCTGGAAGCGATGGCCGAAGGCCAGGTCACCCACGACGGCACCACGCATACGCTGCCCTCGCCCTTCTTCGTGATCGCCACGCAGAATCCGCTCGAGCAGCTCGGTACCCACGCGCTGCCCGAATCGCAGCTCGACCGCTTCACCATGCGCCTGTCGCTGGGCTATCCCGATCCCTCATTCGAACGCGTGCTGTACCTGGGTGGCGCCACGCCCCCCGTGGCGGGGCCGGTCATGGATGCCCCGCAGGTGGTTGCGCTGCAGGCGGCGGCCGCACAGGTCTATGCCAGCCCGGCGCTGGTCGACTATGTGCTGGCGCTGGTACAGGCGACCCGCAGCCACGGTGGCTTCGCCGCCGGCCTGTCGCCGCGCGCCGGGCTGGCACTGCTGGCGTGCGCGCGGGCGTGGGCACTGCTGGAGCAACGCGAGATGGTGTTGCCAGAGGACGTGCAGGCCGTCTTCACCGCCGTGGCCGCGCACCGGCTGCTGCCCGCCGGGGCGGGAGCGGGTCCGGACGCGCTGGCCGCACTGCTGGCCGGCGTGCCGATTCCCTGAGCCACATGGCGCGCGATCCGTCGGCCGCAGTGCGCGAGCCCGGCCTGTTCGCCGCCGGCAAGCGTCAGCGCCCAGGCGGCTGGTTCCTGCGCGCCCGCCCGCCGGTGCAGGGTGTGGTCACGCTGGACCGCCGCCATCTCTACATCCTGCCCACGCGCGGCGGACTCGGCTTTGCCGTGGTCCTGCTGGCCATGCTGCTGACCTCGCTGAACTACAACATCAGCCTGGGCTTTGCCCTGACCTTCCTGCTGGGCGGCATCGGCATGGCCTGCATGTGGCTGGCTTACCGCAACCTGCTCGACCTGGCCATTGCCGCGGATTCGGTCACGCCGGCCTACGCCGGGCAGACTGCGGCATTTATGCTGCGGGTGGACAATCCCGCGCCCGATGCGCGCATCGGCGTGGAAGCCCAGGTTTCCGCGATCGACGGCGTTCCCGCGGCGATCGTCACGCTGGACGGCACGGGCAGCGGCACGCTGGCACTGCATGTTCCCGCCAGGCAGCGCGGCCATCTGGCGCTGCCGCGCGTGACGATTTCCAGCCGCTTCCCCTTCGGCCTGTTCCACGTCTGGAGCTATGCGGACCTGGGACTCTCGACCCTGGTCTACCCGGCGCCCGAAGCCGGGGCGCCGCCACTGCCGCATCTAGCGCACAGCGATGCCGATGAAGACGGCACCCCGGCGTCCGGCACCATCGACGACGGTATCGACCAGTTGCGCCGCTACCGCAACGGCGACCCGCTCCATCGCATCGCCTGGAAGCACAGCGCGCGTACCGGACGCTGGATGAGCCGGGCCGGCGAACCGCCCCGGCAGCCCGCGTGCTGGCTCGACTGGAATAGGCTGCCCGGTGCGATGGATACCGAAGCGCGCCTGTCGCGCCTGTGCGCCTGGGTGTTGGCCGCCGGCGACGCCGCCGAAATCGGCTTGCGCCTGCCCGGCGTGGAAATTCCGCTGGGCCGTGGCGTCAGCCATCGCCGGGCATGCCTGGAGGCACTGGCCCTGTGGCCGGAGCGCACGCGGCAAGGCCGGCGCGCGCCATGAGCACGCCGGCGCGGCCGCTGCGGCACGAGGACCACGGGCTGCTGCTCAGCCAGCTTGCGCTGGTGCTGGCCCCGCAGGCGCGAACCCTGCCGGTCACGGTCAGCCTGCTGCTGCTGGTCTTGCTGTGCTGGCGCTGGCTGTTGTGGCGCCGGCGTGCGCCCCTTCCCTCGCGGCTGATGCTCGGTGCAACGGCCATGCTGGTGCTGCTGACCGCGACCGCGCTGATCTGGCAGACCGGCGGCGGCGCGGGACGCGACCTGGCGGTTGCGCTGCTGGGCGCTTTTGTCATCCTCAAGCTGCTGGAATGCCGGGCGCTCACCGACGCCACGCTGGTCACGCAACTCTCGTTCTACCTGCTGCTGACCTTGTACCTCTCCGACCAGCCGTTCTGGCTGGCGCTCTATAGCCTGGCAATCAGCGCATGGGTGTTGCGCAACTGGCTGCTGCTGCACCATCCGGAGGCGCGCGGGCGGCTGGCAATCTGGCCGCTGCTTGGCCGCATGGCCCTGATCGGGCTGCCGTGGGCGCTGCTGTGCTTCGTGCTGTTTCCGCGCCTGGATCATCCGCTCTGGCGCCTGCCACAATCAGCGCCACGGGCCACCACCGGCATGAGCGACACCATGCGGCCCGGCAGCGTGGGCGAGCTGATCCGCTCGTCCGAGGTGGCCCTGCGCGCCGAGATCGACAGCGGGCCGCTGCCCGCCAGCGCGCTGTACTGGCGTGCGCTGGTGCTGTGGCAGTTCGACGGTGCCAGCTGGCGCCCCGCCGAGATGCGCCGGCTGCGGACGTCTGCGGCCCGACCCGTGGCCGACGAGCCCGGCCCACGGCCCGCGGCGCAGGGCAGGACGATCGACTACAGCGTGACGCTGGAACCGAGCCAGCAGCGCTGGCTGTTCCTGCTCGACCGCGGCGATGCCATCACCGCCGGCGCTGACGCGCAGGTTTCTTCTGACGGCGAGTATTTCCTGCGCACGCCGGTGGAGCAGCGCATCCGCTACCGGGCGCATTCCACGCTGGCCGCGGCGCCTGAGCCGCTGGGGCCGCGCACGCGCATGCTGGCGCTGAGCCTGCCGGCGGGCAACCCGCGCGCCCGGGCGCTGGCGGAACGCTGGGCCGGCGAATACGGCGATCCTGCCGCGCGCGTGCAGGCGGCGCTGCGCCTGTTTGCCTCGGCGCCGTTCGCCTACACACTGACGCCGCCACCGCTGGGCAGGGAACAGGTCGACAGCTTCCTGTTCGATACGCGGCGAGGCTTCTGCGAGCACTACGCCAGCAGCTTCGTCTTCCTCATGCGCGCCGCGGGCGTGCCCACGCGCGTCGTGACCGGCTATCAGGGCGGCGAGTACAACCCGATCGGCGGCCACTACATCGTGCGCCAGTCCGACGCGCATGCGTGGGCCGAAGTCTGGCTCGACGGGCGAGGCTGGGTGCGCGTCGACCCGACCAGCGCGGTGGCGCCGAGCCGCATCGAGCAGGGCATCGACGCGGCGCTGGCCGGCAGCGAGGCGGGCGCGTGGCGCACGCCGCGCGAAGCCGGCTGGCTGCAGGACCTGCACTGGGCCTATGACGGGCTCGTCTACACGTGGCAGCGCTGGGTCCTGCAGTATGACCGCGAACAGCAGGCACGCCTGCTCGATCAGCTCGGCGCCGGCGCCAGCCTGGCGCAACTGCTGGTCGGCGGCCTGGCCGCACTCAGCCTGCTCGCGCTGGTGCCCTTGTGGCTGCGCCGGCGTCCGACCGACCCGGTCCAGGCGCTTTATGCACGCTTCTGCCGCCTGCTGGCGCGCCATGGTTGCGAACGCGGCACGACGGAAGGGCCGCAGGCGTTTGCGTCGCGCGCGGCAAGCCGCCTGCCGTCAGCGGCGGCAGCCGTCGATGCGTTCACGAGCCGCTATATCCGGATGCGCTATGGCAAGGCGAACGACTCCCGCCGCGCAAACGAGCTCGCCGCAATGCGGCAAGCCCTGCGCCAGCTCGCCGCTTCCTTGCGCAAGTCCTGATCCACTATGCAGCGCCAAGTGATGCCAAAGGCGCCGATCACGGCGGGCTGGCGGATTTCATCCCAAGCGATATAATTACGTTTGAAACTATATCAGACGTAACTTGTTGGCTGTGTCAGCCGCTGCGTCAGCCGAATCCCCCTCCATGTCCTTTGAACAGCGCATCGACCGCTTTTGCGCCAGCCACCCGGAAGCGCCTCGCGATCTGATCCTGGCCTCGCGCCTGTTGCTCCGCACCGCCAGGCTGCTGCGCGACCATATCAACCATACGCTGGCGTCCTTTGAGCTGGACCTCAACCAGTATCTGCTCCTGAGCATGCTGTCGGTCGATGAACAGGATCGCAGCATGCCGTCCGAGCTCGGCACCACGATCGACGCCACGCGCACGCAGATGACCCGGCTGCTTGACGGACTGGAAGCGCGTGGACTGGTGCGGCGGCAGGCATCAAGCCAGGACCGCCGCAGCCTGGAGCTGACGCTGACCCCGGCGGGCCGCCGGCTGTTCGAACGCGCAGCCCCCCAGATCCACGCCGCCTACGCCGAAGCCTGGGCGCCGCTGGGTGATAGCGGGCTGGCCGGCGCCACGCGCGCCCTGAACCGCCTCCACCAGACCCTGCAATCGCTGCAGCCATGAGTACCGGTCAACGCTGGCAGCCGCTGTGGCAGTTGCGCCTGGGCATGCGCTGGCTGCGGCTGCTTACGCACCAGCAGCGGCAGACCCTGCTGATGATGCTGCTTGCGCTGGCGACGGCGGTGGAGTTTCTCGAGAACATCATGTTCGTGTTCGCGTCGAGCCATATCGTTGGCGGCATCGATGCGGACCCGCGCAGCTTTGCGCTGGTGCAGGCCGCTTACGCCGTCGGCAGCATGCTGATGATCCTCCAGCAGCAATGGCTGTCGCGGCGCTTCGGCTACCGGCACTACCTGACCGGGGCGCTGCTGCTGTTCATGGCGGGCACGCTGGGCGCGGCCACCAGTCATTCCTTGCCGCAGATGGTCGCGGCGCGCTTTGTGCAGGGCTTTGGCGGCGGCGCGCTGTTCACCAGCTGCCGCATCCTGGTCAACGTGCTGTTCGGGCCGGCTTCACGTCCGCGCGCGTCGCGGATTTTCATGATCGGCATCTTCACGGCGTCGGCGCTGGGGCCGGCATTCGCCGCCGAGCTGATCGACCATGGAGTGTGGCAGGACGTGTTCTACGGCGTGCTGCCCTTTGCCGCGCTGGCGGCGCTCGGCACCTGGCTGCTGCTGCCCGACGCGGAACCGCGCCCTAACGCAGCCGGTCCCGCGCTGGGTCCGCTGCTGCTGTTCGGGGCCGCGGTGGTCACGCTGCAGGCAGCGCTGACCGAAGCCCGCTTCGACATCTTCTCGCACCCGTTCCGGCTGGCGCTGGTTGCCATTGCCGGCCTGGTCCTGCTGTCCGGCTTCCTCTGGCACCAGTGGCACCACAAGGCGCCGGTCCTGCACGTGCGCGCCTTGCGCAATCCGGTCTACCTGACCGGCCTGGCCATGTACTTCGTCTACTACATGATCAATAACCTGAGCGGCTACGTGTTCCCGATCTACGCGGAACAGGCGCTGAAGCTGCCGCTCGCGACCACCGGCTGGCTCAACACCTTTGCCGCCGGGATCAGCCTGGCGGGGATCCTCGTCTATCAGCGGGCCGCGCCGCGGCTGTCGCACAAGAAGCCGCTGATGGTGACCGGACTGCTGGTGATGGCCGCTGCCACCTGGTGGTTTTCGGGGATGCCGCCTGACGCCGGCCCCCCGGCACTGGCCTGGGGTCTGGTCGGGAAGGGGCTGTTCGGCGTGCTCGTCATCATTCCGATTGCAGGCGTGACATTCCGCTCGCTGGCTGGCGAAGAATTTGCGCACGGCTACCGGAGCAAGAACCTGATGCGGCAGATCGCCAGCTCATTTGCCTCGGCGCTGGGCGCGGTGCTGCTGCAGAACCGGCAGTTCGCCGTGCATGACAGCCTGGTGAGTGCGCTGGGGCAGCGCCCGGCCGAGACGGACCAATGGATGCATTCGGTGCAGACGGCTCTGGCGGCGCGCGGCTTTGATGCCGCCCAGGCTCATCTGGGAGCGCTGGTCCAGCTGACAGGGCTGGTCGAGCAACAGGCCCGGCTGATTGCCTGCGAGGATATCTACCGGCTGATCGCGGTGCTTGCGCTGACCGCGGCGGTGTTCATGCTGCTGCAGCGCCGGCTCGACTAGGGCACTGCATGGGGCGTGCCGGCGGAAGCGGCACCAGGCGGGAATCAGGTCAGAACAGCGAGAGCTGGCGCATGCCAAAGCCAATGGTCTCTTCCACGCGGGCGCGTGCGTGGACCAGCGAGCCTTCGGCACCGGAGTAGTTGCCAGCCGCCCAGTGGTACACGACCGGGACTTCGCCGCGGTCGGACAGGCGGACTTCCCCGAGCTTCTCGCCGCGCTCATTGCGGTAGAAGTGCGAACGATAGCCGCGCTCCCAGTGGGGAGCTTCGGCTTTCTTGCGCCGGCGGGGGCTCGGCGTAGTCTGCGCGGTCGGCGACATGCGCCGCGCTCTCTCGGTACCCGCCGTTGTGGCGCGGGTGAAATCCAACTGCATAGACTTCCTTGTATGTCGAGTCAGCAGGAACCAGGCACAGCGGACAGTGCCGCTGCATGCTTCGTGCATCGCAGTCGAGATAATACCTGCTAGTGCGATTTCTGTAAGCCTTTCGTTGCTCTGAATTCGGCCTCCGATAAGGCTTCGCGGGCCGACACCCGGTATACGGATGCGGCCCGCGAAGGTCGTAAAGCCAGTTTGGGGTTAACGAGTCACCTGCAGAGTCCCCCGCAGCATCGCGCGCTCAGCCGAGGTCGAGCGGAATGAAAATCCGTGCTTCGTCGCGCTGCACCAGCAGCGCAACCTGCTTGCCGGACTTCGCAACCAGGGCACGCAACTGGTCCGCCGAGGCGATCGGCGTGCCGTTGAGCGAGAGGATGACATCGCCCGGCTGGATGCCCACGCGCGCGGCAGGACCTGCAACGTCTTCCACCACGAGGCCGCCATCGATGCCGCTATCGCGCTTCTCGGCAGGCGTCAGCGGACGGACCGCAAGGCCAAGCTTGCCGCCGGCTTCGCCGCCGCTGCCCTTCTGCGCAACCGCCTGGTCCTTGGCCGTCCCGATCTTTACCGTCAGCGTCATGGGCTGGCCCTTGCGGATGATCTTGATCGCGCTTTGCGTGCCCGGCTTGAGGTCAGCCACATGCTCCGGCAAGTCGCCCGAGTGGTCGATTACGTCGTTATCCAGTTGCACAATCACGTCGCCGGGCTTGAGGCCCGCCTTCGCCGCCGGGCTGTCCGGCTCGACCGAGTTGACCAGCGCACCGGCCGGCTTGGGCAGGCCGAACGACTGCGCCAGGGCCTGGTTGACCTCCTGCACGCCGATGCCGAGGCGTCCGCGCGTGACCTTGCCATGCGCCACCAGCTGATCCTGGACCTTGGTCGCGACGTTGATCGGAATGGCAAACGACAGGCCCTGGTAGCCGCCCGTCTGGCTGTAGATCTGCGAGTTGATGCCAATCACTTCGCCGCGCTGGTTGAACAGCGGGCCGCCCGAGTTGCCCGGGTTCACGGCAACGTCGGTCTGGATGAACGGAACATAGGTATCGTCCGGCAGCGAACGCGACTTGGCACTGACAATGCCCGCGGTCACCGTATTCTCGAAACCATAGGGGGAGCCGATGGCCAGCACGGGCTCACCGACGCGCACGCGCGAAGGATCGCCAAATCTCACCGTCGGCAGGTTCTTGGCATCGATGCGGATCACCGCGACATCGGTTTGCGAATCGGCACCGAGCACCTTCGCCTTGAACTCGCGGCGATCGGTCAGCTTGACGGTGACCTCCTGCGCGCCGTCAACGACGTGGGCGTTGGTCAGGATCAGCCCGTCCGGGCTGACGATAAAGCCGGAGCCAAGCCCCTTCACGAGTTGCGGCTGACCGCCCTGCGGCCCCTGGAACTGCGGCCCGAAGCGCTTGAAGAACTGGAACAGCGGATCATCCGGATCGATACCCGGGGGCATTTGCGCGGCGGTGCGCTGCGCGCGCGCCGTCACGCTGATATTGACGACGGCCGGGCCGTACTGGTCTACGATGCCCGAAAAATCGATCGGCGTCGCCACCGCGGCCGGCTGCGCAGACGCCGTGACCGGTGCCGGAGCAGCGTAGCCTGGGGTGATCACTTCCTTCTGCAGATAGGCGTAGCCCCCGCCAATGGCGGCAATGGCTGCGATACCGACGGCCGTGCGAGCAATGGTCTGGCGAATCATGGAGTTGTCCTCTCTGTAAGAATCCGGCACCGCTTATGGTGCGGCGCGATGGAACCATGCTAACCATCGATACTTAAAACAGACTTAAGGATCGTAGCGCGTTGTCTTCGTCACTTTCAAATTTCCCGGAAATTTACATTGCGCACAATCAAATTGCGTCTAATATAACTGCATGACACAAGACAACACCGCCGCTACAGGGAACTGGTTGCTGCTGGACAGGCAGCTCTGCTTCGCCCTGTACTCGACCTCGCTGGCCATGACCAAGCTGTACAAGCCGATACTGAGTGAGCTTGGGCTCACTTATCCGCAATATCTTGTCCTGCTGGTGCTGTGGGAGGACGAGACGCTGACGGTGTCGGAACTGGGAGCAAGACTGGCGCTCGACTCGGGAACGTTGACTCCGCTGTTAAAGCGGCTGGAGAGCGCTGGCCTGGTAGCCCGCAAGCGCGACACCCAGGATGAGCGCCGCGTGCTGGTCAGCCTGACGGAATCGGGCCGTCGGCTAAGACAGTCAGCAACTAGTATTCCGGAAAAGATGTTGTGCGCCACGCAGTGTTCGATCGATGAGATCCAGGCACTGATGCAGCGCCTGCATGCGTTGCGGTCGACGCTTGAAGAAGCGCGTACCGAATCCTGACCTGCCGATCGTTTCGGCAATTGTCCTCATGCCCCCGCAGGGGCAATCCAAACCACTCTGGAGCTTCCATGAAAATCGAAAAAGTCCTCTATACCGCCCATGCCACGGCAACCGGTGGCCGCGATGGCCGTGCCGTCACCTCTGACGGGCAACTCGATGTCAAGCTGGCGGTACCGAAGGAGATGGGTGGCGCCGGCAATGGCCTGAACCCGGAACAGCTGTTTGCGGCGGGCTACTCTGCGTGCTTCATCGGCGCCATGCGCTTTGTTGCCGGCCAGCAGAAGGTTACCCTGCCGCCCGACACTTCGATCGAGGGCGCGGTGGGTATCGGCCAGATTCCGCAAGGCTTTGGCATTCAGGTGGAACTGAAGATCTCGATCCCGGGCTTCGAGCGCGCGGCAGCCGAGAAGCTGGTTGAGCAGGCGCACCAGGTGTGCCCGTATTCGAACGCCACGCGCGGCAACATCGATGTGACGCTGACGGTGGTCTGAAAGACATAAGCGTAAAAGGCCCGCGCGGGAAATCGCGCGGGCCTTTTTGTTTGATCGCGATAACCGCGGGTGCTACGCCTTGGACTCCGACAACTGCGCACAAAATGCGCGTTTCTGCGTAGAAGTCATCCGCTTCATCGCGATCTCGGCCTTCAGCGCATCGGATTTCGTTTCGAAGCGAACCTGCCCGAGGATACGGACCGGCTTGCGCGATCGCGTGTATTTGGCGCCTTTTCCGGCCTGGTGCTCGGCGAAGCGGCGCTCCACGTCGGTTGTGATTCCCGTGTAGATCGTATTGCCGCTGCATTCCAGCAGGTATAGATACCACGCGCCGTCGTCAGACATCGAGATGGGATATTGGGAGTTTGGGAAGCCAGACAGGAGGATATTCCTGTCGCCCAAAGACAAAACCCCCCAGCCTGGAAGCTGAGGGGTTTTGGGGCATAAGAGCCTGGCGATGACCTACTTTCACACGGGAATCCGCACTATCATCGGCGCGGAGTTGTTTCACGGTCCTGTTCGGGATGGGAAGGGGTGGTTCCAACTCGCTATGGTCACCAGGCATAAGGGGGTGCGGCGCTGGGGTTGAAGCCAACGTCGCGAATAGGGATGTAGTGGGGGTTGTGCGTATCTGGCACAGACACGATCACACACACCAGGCAAAACACACTGGTTATAGGATCAAGCCTTACGGGCAATTAGTACTGGTTAGCTTAACGCATTACTGCGCTTCCACACCCAGCCTATCA
>NZ_JWMA01000092.1 GCF_000812465.1 Cupriavidus sp. IDO
CTCCGCAGCCTCTTGAATGCTGACCATCGTGCGTATCATGCGCAAATTGTGCACAACTGCACAAGAACGCGCAACTATTCTGTCAGCAGTTCAAGCCCTGACTCCCGCTCTTCGCATCGAGATCCATGCCATGTGAGTCCAGTGCGGCGTACAGCGAAATGAGTTCACGCGCGTCTCGCGCGCGGGTCGGCTTTGGCGTGTTCGATCGCCGTAAGTGTTTCTGAGTCCAGCACTGCCTGGGCGC
This sequence comes from Cupriavidus sp. IDO, assembly GCF_000812465.1. GTDB lineage: Bacteria > Pseudomonadota > Gammaproteobacteria > Burkholderiales > Burkholderiaceae > Cupriavidus. Next base: position 245 of record NZ_JWMA01000092.1, read on the forward strand.
CGGACGAAATGGCAAACAGTTTGCCGTCGATGTCATGGACGTGTAACTGCTCATGGGTGACAGCATCCGTCACCAGCGCGCGGCCGGTGAGGCGCAGGGCGGCTTGGAGATGGGATTGTCCCGAGACGATTTGGTAATTACGTCCTTCTGATTGTCTCACCACCGCGTCGGTGAGGATCTCGCTGAGCTCGATAGTGCCGAATCCGGGGAGCGACATTTCCTCGATGCGATTCTTGATGCAGGCGACCATCACGGCCGCGCCGGGGTGCTCGGTTGCCGCAAGCCGTTCATATTGACCGAGGAGGATGTTGGCCTTCTCGATTGAGGGCGTCGTATAGACAAAGGATTGGATGGCGGTCGGCGGGCGAGTCAACCGGGTCGCCATGATCGCGAAGGCCCAGTCCCTTTTGTAATTGCAGTGTGGGCAAACCCAGCCGTATTTGGTGGCAATCAGGATGCCAGGGGCGCCACCTTCGACTCCGTGGCGATGATCGGCGCTGTTCCTGCAGATGAAGGCGCGCAGAACCGGGCCGCCGAGACCGACCTGGTTCTCGTTGAGCTTCTGGACCTGATCGTCGGTGAACGGTGCGCGAATGTAACTCATGGCATTTGAGAACGCAGCTTCGGCGTGGCTATCGCCGCGCAGCCGGCACCCGCCACGCTTGGGAGTCCGCCCGGCGGCCAACACACTGCGGCCGCCATCTCCTTCCAGTTTATGCCCGGGAGAACGTCTATGTTGCTTTGGGCGGGCCCGAACTTTTTGTGCTGGCCGGCCTCAATCCATCCCGCTTCCTCGAGGCAGCCAGGACAGATCTGCCCGTCCTGCCCTTTGCGGCGGGAGTAGCCGAAGCTGCCGTCCTCTCTGCCTCGCCGGGGAATCCGTCCGGCGGATAGCTGCACGCAGACCACGCACCGGAAGCCGGCGCCCTGGGGCCAGTGCCGCGGCAGCGGCCGCGATCTATGGCATTGTCGATGGCCTCCCGGGTCGCCACGTCCAGCGCAGACTGCGAATCGTCGGATACGGCGAACATCCGGCCTTCGACTTCGTGCACGTGCAGCATTTCCCGGTGGCTGCAGACGATCATGTAGCTTCCGTCGGGCGATTTGGCCACCAGCGCTTCAGACGCGGAAATGTTCCACGGTCTGCCCGGCATTGACCGCCCGCTGCAGCCAGTCCGGCATGGCACCGCGCCCGTCCCAGCCCTGCCCGTGCGCGTTGCGGTAGCGCACCACCGCACCCGGCGTTGGGGGCGGCGGCAGCTCGGCAAAGCAGCCGGCGGCCTGCAGATCGGACAGGCTCAGCCCATGCTGGGCCATCTGGATGCGAATCCAGGTGATCGCTTCCGCGCGCTCGATTTCGATCGACATGGTGCAGGTGAACAGATTTGAGGAGGCGCAGGATCCAGCGCCGCGCCGTCGTTCGGGAACATTGGACGTCAAGGTTCTTCCGGGGATTGCTGCCGTGAAGATCCGTGCCGGCGGGAGGACAAGGTGGCCTCTCTGCTTAAATTTTAATCAAATTCACATATCGCGCGGTGGGCAAATCCTCGCCTTCGGACGCCCCCTCAAGCTGGCCCCAGCTTGAACTTCGTGCGCGTCGCGGTGGCTTCCGCTTGCGCACGCTCGGCCTGCCGCAGCGCCGCCTCCAGTTCGACTCGCAGGCTGCCCTGCACCGCCCGCCCATCCGCCAGCGCCCGTTGCGCCTCCACGGACTGCAGGCTGAGCGTGTCGCGCTCGGCCTGCAGTCGCGCCCGTTCCTCGGCACCGGCCACGACGGCGTCTTGCGCCACCGCCACACCTGTTCGCGGGTGCGCTCCAGCTCCGTCGAGAATTGGGTACGCAACTCCTGCAACTGCCGCTCGAGCGCCTCGACCTGGCGTCTTCCCTCCTCGTGACGCGCCTGTGCGGCCGCGTGGGCCTGGCGCGCGGCGTCCAGTTCCCGCTGTAGCACCGCACTTGCTCGCTGGGCCGCCTCGAGTTCGGCCTCTACGATGACTTTCTCCTGCTCGGCCACCACCACCGCGGCGCGCGCCTGGTCGCGCTGCGCTTCCGCCTCGCTCGCCTGTAGCCGCGCTTCGGCCCGCAAGGCGGCCAGGTCGCCGGCGGCAGCCTCGTTGGCGACCTGCCAGATCGCCTGCACGGTGTCGGCTGCAATCGACTTCAGCGCATCCGGCAGCCCGGGGTGGTCGATGGTCACGCGCATCTTGCCGCTTAGTCAGCCCCTCGTTTTGGCGCGGTCTCCTCGTAGGCTCGACCAACACGTCTTCGGCAAGCCGCGCACCTTAGCGTCGGCGCACCAGCCAGAAGCTCTCAATGATCTGACGCATCGTAGGGCTGATGACGACCTCCCCCAAACTCCGCCTGCGAGAACCACTGACAGCGTGCGATTTCCTTGCTCGGCCTGGTTTCTCAATATTCGCGACGAAGGCATGGTGCACGGTTGTTCCGCCAATGACATGAAACAGGCAGCCGAGTCCTCGGGCTAGCAAGGTGGCTTCCTCCAGAAGCTCTCTCAATGCTCTCCGTGCTGACACGTGCCTGATACGGCTGTGTACCACTTCGCGTGAGACTGGCTGGCGGGTATGTCATGCCTTGATGTTGTTCCGCCTCTGCGGCGATGCCAGCTACCACCGAAATGATGAATTCCACGACTTTCGCCGCTTTCCCATATCGGAGAACAAAGTGCACCGGAGGTCGTGACGCCCGTTGGCGCCTGGCTTGTCACTGAGCGGCGCTGGCCTCCCAGCTAAGACTGGGCTCGAGGGGGCAGGGCAAAAAAACCGGACCTCGGCGGGGGCGTCGGTCCGGTCCTGCGCAGCGGCGCACAAGCGGTGCAGCACATCCGCTGCGGACATGAATTAAACTCCGTCTAACACGGATATAGGAGTCGTTAATATTACATTGGTGCTGCAGCAGCGGTAGATGCTGTGTAATTGCAACTCCCGCAGCACGACGCGGCGGTTGAAACACTAGCCGAGGGTCGGGCGGGACTCGCAATTATGCTCTGCAGAGCATAAATGCGAATCTTGGCACGACCCCTTAAACGGTCACCCAACTGACGTAGTAACAGGTGCAACAGTAGCGGAATTCCGACAACCTCCGGGCATGGATGGCCGCTCGTCGCCGGGGCGTGTCGTAGGTGTGGGGCGCGACCGTGCCTGACCTGGGCGTCGTGACAGTGGGGGTGCTGTCCAGCGGACGGCGACTCGTGTCGCACTTGAAATAGTCTCTTAGGAACGTCCAGGCCGAATACAGGTGGGCCGTGGCCTCCTGATATAGACAACGGACAACGCCACAGGGAATTCCTAATTCGGCACCATCAGGCTCATGCCACGCCTTGCACAAGAGGCCGGCGGCTTCCTACCATGAACTTCAGTCGTCACGGTTGCCAAAAGGTGGAGTGCGTCATGAGTGAGGACACTGTCGTTACCGTTACCGTGCAGGATAATGGGCCCTACCGTATCAAAGGCCCTGTCAAGATCGTGACTCCGACAGGTGAACCGTTCGTCTTCGAGGGCGAGCAGGTTTGGCTGTGCCGCTGCGGGCATTCCGAGAACAAACCGTTTTGCGACGGATCGCACAAGCGCGTCGGGTTCTCCAGCATGCCGCGACCGAAGCCTGACTGAGGCTTCGCAGTTGCCAGACCCGTTGTAAGCGAAAGGCGAATGGCTTTCCCCCAGCGAAGAACTTGGCGTTGGCCGGAGCGTACGCTCGCACCCGACAATCTCTCTTGTCCTGGGCGACCAGCGTGCTGTGTCGTTATGATCGCGCGCCCCGGGTCGACCACCTCGCCGCCGCCGGAAAACCAGCGGCGGTCAATTGTGGTGCCATATGGGACTCGGGGCATGAAGGGGGCGGGCCGATGCAGGCCTGGTCACGGATGAGCAATAGCTGGGAGGCATGTCAAGATAACGGCTTATGCTCTGCAGCGCATAAGCTTGTATCCCGGCCATCCCTTATGCTTGGCTTCAAAGCCTTTCGAAGCGCGCGCATTCTCCTTGGCGGCATCGAGTTGATGAATATGATCGCCAAGGGGCAGATGCAGCGCTCTGGTGAGGCCACTGTGTGCGCTGCACAGCAATTCTATTCCCTGGCCTCATGAGCCAAGCATCACTGCGGCCTTCTTGTCGACTGATCTCTCTTACCGCGACAGAACCTCCGCTGGCATGGCATCGCTGCGACAAAGCTACGCTGTGATTCGCTTCAGCCAGGCGAGCGCCTGCCCGGGCAGGCTGTCGCGATTGCGGGAGGTGACTACCCAAAGCTCTCCCCCCGCGCATGCGCCTCTGCACGCTCTGACTTCCTCGATGAACCCGCCGCCATACTGCGCAACCGTCGCCACGACTGGCTTCCCGGACGCGAATACCGCGCCCATGCGGGTGACAAATGCTGCGCAAAGGCATTCCATCTTGCCGACTTCGTCCACCAGGTAGGCATCCACGCCAGGGTTGAGCACAAGCGCGGATTCCGTCAACCTGTCGATCGCTGCGACGTCCACGCCGTACTTGCCGACTCGATGTGGCCCAGCGAAGTGGGCATGGGCCATCACTGCTTCCCTCCCATCGAAATCGCTGATCCGAAAGCCGAGACGCTCGCCGCCCATGCGGATCTCCTCGGTGCAAAAGCCTGCGAGCCGCCAGCCGGGCAGCGCGGCCGCCAGCCTGCGGATGATAGTAGTCTTGCCAGAACCGGGGGCGCCGGTCAGCAGCAAGATGCAGCTGCGCACCGCCTGCGGCCCACCTTCACGAACGTTCTGGTTTGTCTGGCCATTCGCATGCTTCATAGAGCGCGCACCGTCCGCAGGCGGGCTTCTTCGCGATACAGGTCTCCCGGCCGTGAAGAATCAGCGCATTGGTGAATGGCGTCCATTGCGCGCGGGGGATCTGTTGCATCAGCTGTTTTTCCACTTCGTCCGCGCTGTCCGAGCAGACGAGGCCCAGTCGGTTCGAGACCCGCAGAACATGTGTGTCCACCGCGATGCCTGGGGTGTCGAAAGCGTTGCCCAGCACCATGTTCGCGGTTTTTCTGCCAACACCGGGCAGGGTGACGAGTTCGTCAACCGTGGCCGGAATTTCTCCATGGAAATCCTCGAGCAGTTTTCTGCAGCAGTTGATTACCAGTTTTGCCTTGTTCTTGTAGAACCCGGTGGGACGGATTTCCTCCTCGAAGACGGCGAGGTCGGCTTCGGCATAGTCGCGCACGCTTCGGTATTTCTTGAACAGGGTCCGGGTGACCTCATTGACCCGAACATCGGCGCACTGGGCAGACAGGATCACCGCAACCAGCAGTTCCAGCGGATTACTGAAATGTAGCGCCAGTTTGGGCTTCGGGTAGGTGCGCAGCAGCAGCAGAGCGATTCTGTTTGCGTTTGCCATGGCCTGAACCCCGCCTGAATTCCCGCCGTTCGCCGCGGTGATCCTTCCAACATAGTTCTCGCATCTGCCCACGGCCAGATCTCAGTTATTGATGCAGGCCTGCGGCCTCCGCCTTCCCAGGACTCGCGTCCCCTGGCCCCAGCGAAGCGACGCACACGGCCAAGCCATGCGTCACCGCGGCCATGCGGCCATAGTCAAGCGTGGTCGGAACATCGTGCGCAGTGTGGTAGTACGGATTGCGCAGGTATGCGGTGTCCGTCACCATAACGGCCGGATAGCCTTGGCGCCAGAAGGAAACGTGATCGCTCAAGGCGACCCCGGGCACCCACCATGGCAGTGCCGCTGCTTCGAGCGGAAAATCGGATGAAATCTGGAACGCGTTGACCACCCATCGTAGTCGACGCCTCGAGCGAAGGTTGGAAACGAAGGCGATAAAATTGCCGCGCGCTGGATAGAAGTAACGTAGCAGAGGCGGATAGCTTTGGGTGCCCGATTCGTCCCGGTAGTAGCCAAGCATCTCGAGCGAGAGCATCACGCGAATGCGATCCCCGCACAGTCGGGCGGCTCGTGCATACCTCAGGCTGCCCATGTCCCCGCCGAAGAAAAACGGCGCTTCCTCGTTCACGAACGCAACGCAGCGCACAGTGTGGCGGGGCGGGAGGACCTGAAGCAGGCCCGCGATCTCGAGCAGCGCGGCGACGCCGCTGGCGTTGTCGTCGGCGCCGGGGCTGTTCCGCACGGTGTCGTAATGCGCGCCCAGCACAATGATTTCGTCAGGCTGAACGCAGCCTGCAAGCGCAACCTCGATATTGGCGCAGGGGATGCCTCGCACCTGATAATCCTGACGCCTTACCGCACAGCCACGCCTGGCCCATTCCTGATCGATATAGTCGGCTGCCGCATGCAGAGCGTCCGGCCGGAACACGTTGCGTTCGCCGATCTCTCCGGCCAGCACCTTCACATGACGCTCCAACGCCGCCGCCAGGCCGGGGGCGTGCGCAATCAGCATGCCATTCGCTCCGCCCTGGACCGGACCGGCGCCGTTTTCGAGGCATCAATCCGGACTGTTGCCAATTCACCGGTCATCGCCGCTTCTACCGTCTGCCACCTCAGTCGGTGCAAAGAAGGCATTCCCAAGAATGCAGTCTAGTCCAGCGTCAACTGCGTGCGTGGTGGCGCGCGGGGCTACCGCCCTACCGAGAGCAAAGCGCTGTCACATCAGGTCAGCGCCACCCCCGACGGAAATCCCGAGAAAGTATCGGACCCCACACAAAAAGCACGACCGGACTGACATTTCTGTCTTCTAGCCGGCGCCCTGACGTTTGAAGACAGGCTGGAGAATGGAGTCAATACGCGAATCGTGGGAACGTCGCCGCGCGAATGCGAGCGGCGTCATTGTGCCCGTCAACGCGACGGGAGCCGCGGACCTGGTGACGATTGCGGCGGGATGGGTTTACCGCCGTGTCTGCACTTTAGAGCTCCCTGGGCGCCAGCGCGATGCCGACTCTGCTTCAACGCATATTGCCCGTGTGCCCCAGGGAATAACGACCAGGTTGCGGCCAAACCGTCAGGCCATGCGGTTCCTGGCGATCGCATGATCAAGATCGACTTCATCCAGACCGGCATCGGCACGCACGGGCTTTACCCGAGCCGAGACGGCACCAGGCTGTACGTCGCCAATCGCGGGTCCGATCGTGTTCACGGGCTGCGGCATGGCAAGGGCAGCGTGTCGGTGATTGACTTCACCACGCGCAAGGTCGTGGCGACCTGGCCGATTCCGGGCGGAGGCAGCCCCGATATGGGCAATGTCAGTGCCGACGGCAAGACGCTATGGCTGTCTGGTCGGTTTGACGATGTCGTCTACGCGATCGACACAACGACGGGCTCGATCAATTCCATTCCAGTCGGCATGGATGGACGCCACCGGCCATCATGTCGGCGACATAGAAGATCTTGCCATCCGACGCGACGCGAATGTCCTGTGGCATGCTCTCCCAGCCGAGATGCAGATAGTCGACAACCTTGCGGTTCAATAGATCGATCTTGGCGATGCCCCCAGCGAATTCGCAGGTAAAGAGCGCGTACTTGCCGTCAATCGAGAAGTCGGCATGATTGATGGTTTTGTCGCAATAAGCCCATCGAGCCATCAAACGCCTGACCCGACCAATGCTTGGATTCAAGGACTTTCGTTGCGCGCGCATCCTGCTGGGCGGTATCGAGCTCATGCACATGATTGCCAAGGGCCAGATGCAGTGCCACGAAGGGAGCAATCCGTCCGCTGCAGATCAATTCTATTCACTGGCAGCATAAGTCAGTTGTGCCCTCGTGAGTCTTCTCGTCCTCGCTCACTTACAGCGACAGATCCCAGGCTGACTGCGGCCGTGACTTTCGTCAGCGTGCGGCCGTGACTTTTCGTCAGCGGTGCGCTACGAATGCAGTTCCACCACGTCTGCATCGGCGACCGGGTAATCGGCGCCCACCTGCTGGCCACTGAACTTGCCACTCCCCCAAATGCGCGCGAACTTGAACGTGCTTGCGAGATCGGGATGCACCCGCATGGCGACATCCAGCACGGTGTCGCCGCGGCGCATCGTAAAGGGCCGATTCTGGTCGATGGGTTTCCCGGGCGCCTTGGTGTAGACGCGCACGATCCCCAGAGCCCTGAAGAGGAACGGGCCGATTTCGGCCAGCCCTCGCCCGCTGGTCGCGGAGGTTGCGAGCTCCGGAAAGCGTACGCCGAGCAGGTCTTCGAGGACGGCCGCGTCTTCCGGGTTGGCAAGATCCGTCTTGTTGGCCAGCAGCAGCGTAGGGAGGTACACGCTGAATGAATCAGCTGGCGCTAATTCCGCCGTCGCCGGCCAGCGCTCCGTCAGGATGATTTTTCCCGCGGCAAGCTGCCGCAGAATCCGCTCCAACTGTTCCGTGCAGTCTGGCGCGCTCAGGTCGACCACGAGCAGTGCGCCGTCTGTCGACCGCAACAGGCCCGTGAGCTCAGGCTGCAGGAATTCGACTGAAACGGGCGGCAGGTCGACCAGTTGAAAAGCAATGTCCTCGAATGGCAACATGCCGGGAATCGGTAGTCTGGTCGGGTGGGGGTAGGGCCCGACCTGGTTGTGCGATCCCGTGAGCCTCGCGTGCAGGCTGGATTTTCCCGCGCCGGGCGGGCCGATCAGGCAGAGCTGGGCCGCGCCGTCGGGATGCACCGCATGTGACGGCCCTCTGTGACCAGCCTTCCCGTGGCTGGCAGATTCCTGGGTGAGTTCCTTGATCCGTGACTTGATATCGGCTTGCAGACGCTCCGTGCCCTTGTGCTTCGGGATGGCACGGAGCATCTCCTTCAGGCATTCGAGCTGCTCACGCGGCTGGCGTGCCAGCCGATAGGCTTGCTCGGCCCGCTTGTACTCGGGGGAAAGGTTTGCTGGCATGGGACAGCACGTGCAACAGCCAGGTCGGCCCTGGCAAGTACAAGATACGCTGAAGTCACGATTTTTGCTTCTCTCGCCTTACCCGCTCCAGGTATTTGCCTGAAGCGACCTCGATTCGCACCGTGGCACCGTGGATGAGACGCCGTTGGAGCTATCCGACCCGGTAAAACTCCGAGCTCTGCCCGGCATTGACCGCGCGCCGCAGCCAGGCCGGCATCTCACCCTGCCCGTCCCACGTGAGCCCCTCGGCGTTGCGGTAGCAGACCGCGGGAGGCGGTGGTGGCGGTGGCGGATCGAAGCACCTCGCCGCCGCCAGCTCCTCCATGGTCAGCCCGTAGTCGGCCATCTGCGCCTGGATCCAGCGGATCGCGTCCGCCCGCTCATTTTTCGCCGTCATCGTTGCCGTCATTCGGGTTGAGAAGGGCTGCGGGCGTGTCCGCCCCTTGATTCGTTGTCGGCGCCGGGCCGCCGCCCGCCCTCCCGCTAGCGCGGCGCCACGCGCAATGCTGCCAGCAGCTGGCGCGCCAGCGCCGCTTCGGCTTCGGCCCGCTCGGCCCGGCGCTGCGCCGTGGCGAACTCCGCCTGCACGGTTTCCAGGTCGTGGGCCGATTTCCGCTGCGCCTGCTTGGCGGCCGAAAGCCGATCGGTGAGCGCCGCGGCCTAGGCTTCGAGCCGGGCCCGGGCTTCGGCCTGCGCCACCGCCGCGCAACTCCTCGGCCACGCGCTCTTCTGGCGCACGGTGCGCTCCTGGTCCAGCTCACGCAGCGCGCGGCGCTCGCTGGCTTCGGCCCGTTCCTGGGCAATGGTCACCTGCTCGCGGGAGCGCGGCCGCGGTCTCGGCTTGTGCGGCCTCGCGCTCGGCCTCGGCGACGCTGGCCGCATGGCGCGCCTCGGCGCGCAGCGTGGCCAGCTCGCCGGTGGCGGCCTCGTTGGCCGCCCCCCGCGGCAGAATAGATGTCGCCCCGATAGAATTTGAACCCTGGGGGCGATGAGAGAGAGAAGTGGCTCGTTACGGGAAGGATTTCAAGGACCGG
>NZ_JWMA01000093.1 GCF_000812465.1 Cupriavidus sp. IDO
CCCCGCCATAGCAAACTCCGAATACCGAAGAGTGCAATCACGGGAGACAGACATCGGGTGCTAACGTCCGGTGTCAAGAGGGAAACAACCCAGACCGCCAGCTAAGGTCCCCAAATATAGCTAAGTGGGAAACGAAGTGGGAAGGCTAAAACAGTCAGGAGGTTGGCTTAGAAGCAGCCACCCTTTAAAGAAAGCGTAATAGCTCACTGATCGAGTCGTCCTGCGCGGAAGATGTAACGGGGCTAAGCTATATACCGAAGCTGCGGACGCACGCAAGTGCGTGGTAGGAGAGCGTTCTGTAAGCCTGTGAAGGTGTCTTGTAAAGGATGCTGGAGGTATCAGAAGTGCGAATGCTGACATGAGTAGCGATAAAGGGGGTGAAAGGCCCCCTCGCCGTAAGCCCAAGGTTTCCTACGCAACGTTCATCGGCGTAGGGTGAGTCGGCCCCTAAGGCGAGGCAGAGATGCGTAGCTGATGGGAAGCAGGTTAATATTCCTGCACCGTCGTATGATGCGATGGGGGGACGGATCGCGGAAGGTTGTCCGGGTGTTGGAAGTCCCGGTCCCTGCATTGGAGAAGGCGCTTAGGCAAATCCGGGCGCGGAATTCAAGGATGCGGGGCGAGCGGCCTAGTGCTGCGAAGCAATTGGAAGTGGTTCCAAGAAAAGCCTCTAAGCTTCAGTCATACGAGACCGTACCGCAAACCGACACAGGTGGGCGAGATGAGTATTCTAAGGCGCTTGAGAGAACTCGGGAGAAGGAACTCGGCAAATTGGTACCGTAACTTCGGGATAAGGTACGCCCTGGTAGCTTGACTGGCCTGCGCCAGAAGGGTGACGGGGTTGCAATAAAATGGTGGCTGCGACTGTTTAATAAAAACACAGCACTCTGCAAACACGAAAGTGGACGTATAGGGTGTGACGCCTGCCCGGTGCCGGAAGATTAAATGATGGGGTGCAAGCTCTTGATTGAAGTCCCGGTAAACGGCGGCCGTAACTATAACGGTCCTAAGGTAGCGAAATTCCTTGTCGGGTAAGTTCCGACCTGCACGAATGGCGTAACGATGGCCACACTGTCTCCTCCCGAGACTCAGCGAAGTTGAAGTGTTTGTGATGATGCAATCTCCCCGCGGCTAGACGGAAAGACCCCATGAACCTTTACTGTAGCTTTGCATTGGACTTTGAACCGATCTGTGTAGGATAGGTGGGAGGCTTTGAAGCGTGGACGCTAGTTCACGTGGAGCCGTCCTTGAAATACCACCCTGGTTTGTTTGAGGTTCTAACCTTGGCCCGTGAATCCGGGTCGGGGACAGTGCATGGTAGGCAGTTTGACTGGGGCGGTCTCCTCCCAAAGTGTAACGGAGGAGTTCGAAGGTACGCTTGGTACGGTCGGACATCGTACCTAAAGTGCAATGGCAAAAGCGTGCTTAACTGCGAGACCGACAAGTCGAGCAGGTGCGAAAGCAGGACATAGTGATCCGGTGGTTCTGAATGGAAGGGCCATCGCTCAACGGATAAAAGGTACTCTGGGGATAACAGGCTGATACCGCCCAAGAGTTCATATCGACGGCGGTGTTTGGCACCTCGATGTCGGCTCATCTCATCCTGGGGCTGTAGCCGGTCCCAAGGGTATGGCTGTTCGCCATTTAAAGAGGTACGTGAGCTGGGTTTAAAACGTCGTGAGACAGTTTGGTCCCTATCTGCCGTGGGCGTTGGAATCTTGACGGGGGCTGCTCCTAGTACGAGAGGACCGGAGTGGACGTACCGCTGGTGTACCTGTTGTCTCGCCAGAGGCATCGCAGGGTAGCTATGTACGGAAGAGATAACCGCTGAAAGCATCTAAGCGGGAAACTCGCCTGAAGATGAGGATTCCCTGGAGGCTTGACCTCCTTGAAGGGTCGTTCGAGACCAGGACGTTGATAGGCTGGGTGTGGAAGCGCAGTAATGCGTTAAGCTAACCAGTACTAATTGCCCGTAAGGCTTGATCCTATAACCAGTGTGTTTTGCCTGGTGTG
>NZ_JWMA01000094.1 GCF_000812465.1 Cupriavidus sp. IDO
TGCGTATTCCGGCCGATCGTGACCAGTCATTCCGGATTATCGTGACCACGGATTCCGGCATCGTGACCGGCATTTCCGGTTTATCGTGACCAGCCGTTCCGGCGATCGTGACCAGGTCGCCGGGGAGGGATCTCACCGCTGAAATGGTGATGTCCTGCTCGAGCTGGTCCGGGTGGGGATGTTGCGTATTGTTCAACCCAGGCTGTGGATAACCTTCTGCGTTTTTGCACGGAGAAGCGATGCCCAAGCCCCCCATGACGATACGCATGATCAAAGACGTGTTACGACTCAAACACGAGTCCGGACTGTCGCACGCCAGTATTGCCGCGGCGCTGCAAGTCTCCAAAGGAGTGGTGTCCAAGTATGTGTCGCTGGCCTCTGAGGCCGGACTGGCATGGACTGAGCTACGCGAGCTCGACGAGGCTGCAATCGCCGCGCGCCTACTGCCCAGCGCACGCAAAAGCGCTTACGTGCCGCCGGACTATGCCCGCATCCACCAGGAACTGCGCCGCAAGGGCGTGACGCTGACCCTGCTGTGGCAGGAATATGTCGAGGCGCATCCCGGCGGCAAGACCTACCGCCACACGCAATTCTGCGAGCGGTACCACGCCTGGGCCAAGAGCCTGAAGCGCTCGATGCGGCAGACCCACAAGGCCGGGGAGAAGCTGTTCGTCGACTATGCCGGACCGACCATCGCCGTGGCCGACGGCGGCCGCGCCCACGTGTTTGTGGCGGCGCTCGGCGCGTCGAGCTACACATTCGCATGCGCCACGCCACGCGAGACGATGGTGGACTGGATCGCCTCGATGGTGCGCGCCCTGAGCTTTATCGGCGGCAGCCCAGAACTGATCGTCCCAGATAACCCGCGCGCCTTGATTGCCAACGCCGACCGTTATGAGCCGCGCGCTAACGAGACTGTGCTCGACTTCGCGCGCCATTACGGCACCTCGGTGCTCCCTGCCCGTGCACGGCGTCCGCAGGACAAGGCGAAGGTTGAGGTGGCAGTACAGATCGTAGAACGTTGGATCCTCGCACGACTGCGCCATCAGCGTTTCGAGACCGTGCATGCGGTCGACCGTGCGATTGCAGCGTTGCTGCCCGCACTCAATGAGCGCCCCTTCCAGAAGCTTCCGGGCAGCCGCGCCAGCGCCTTCGCGGCCCTGGATGCGCCGGCGTTACGCCCGTTGCCCGCGGTCCCTTATGAGGTCGCCAGGTTCCGCACCGTCAAGGTCCATATCGACCAGCACGTCGAGATCAACAAGCATCGCTACAGCGTGCCGCATGCCCTGGTTGGCCAGACGCTGGACGCGCGCATCACCGCGCACGCGGTCGAACTGCTGCACCGTGGCCAGCGCGTGGCCGTTCATGCGCGTGCAGCCGCCGGTGGCTTCACCACGGTGCCGGAGCATCTGCCCGCCGCCCACCGCGCCCACCTGGAATGGACGCCGCAGCGCCTCATCCGCTGGGGTGAGCAGATCGGTGGCGCCGCAGGCGCCGTCGTGCGCCGGCTGCTCGAGCAGCACAAGCATCCTGAACACGGCTACCGCGCCTGTCTGGGGTTGCTGAGCCTGGCCAAACGCTATGGCAAGGAACGCCTCGAGGCAGCCTGTGCGATTGCGCTGGAGCTCGGCGCCTATCAGTACCGCCACGTCAAGAACGTGCTCGAAACCGATCGCGATCGGCTGACCGCGGCCCCTCCTGCCGAGTGGGTCAGTCCCGACCACGCACACCTGCGCGGCCCCAGCTACTACCAGTGACGCCGTCTGCCAGGCAGCACTAACTCCCGCGATTCGCCTCTATGGCCTTCGCACACCGCTGGGCAGCACCCGCAGTCGATCTTGCTTGCCCGGCGCTCACAACCGGAACCCAATCTCATGATGACCCATACCACGCTCGCGCAACTGCGCTCACTCAAGCTCGACGGCTTTGCCGCCGCCCTGGAAGAACAGCTTGCCCAGCCCGGCGCCAGCGCGCTCGCCTTCGAGGAACGGCTGGCGCTGCTGATCGACCGCGAATTGCTTTGGCGCAATGACCGCAAGCTTGCCCGTCTCTTGCAGCGTGCCCGCCTCAAGTACCCCCACGCCGCGATCGAAGACCTCGACGCCCGCGCAGGCCGCGGCATTGATCGGAAGCAGCTCACGAGCCTCGTGCTGTCCGACTGGATCGCAACCGGACATACCGTCCTGATCGGTGGCCCGACCGGCGTCGGCAAGACCTGGCTGGCCTGCGCGCTGGCGCAGTACGCCTGCCGCCGCGGGCACTCCGTCGCTTACCTGCGCGTGCCCAGGCTGGCCGAAGAGCTACGTATCCTGCATGGCAGCGGTGGCTTCGGCAAATGGCTGCTGCAGATGGCCAAGACCGACCTGATCGTGCTGGACGACTGGGCGGTGGCACCGCTGGACCCGACCACTCGCAATGACCTGCTTGAACTCATTGACGATCGCGGCGGCAGCCGCGGGCTGCTCATCACCTGCCAGTTGCCGGTCGAACACTGGCATGGCTGGATCGGCGACCCCACCATTGCCGACGCGATTCTCGATCGCCTGATGCACCGCATTCACCGCATCACTCTGGCCGGCGACTCAATGAGAAAGACTGCTCAAAAAACGAGCGCCACATCCAGCGGCAACCCCACTGCCTAGCCTGGCAGAGTAGAATCCGTCCCCGCGCAACACCCTCAGCCGATCACCGGTCACGACACCGGAATTGCCGGTCACAATCAACCGGAAACCGCAGGGACACAGCGGTCACGATAAAACGGAATCCGTGGTCACGATGCCGGAATGACCGGTCACAATCACCGGAATACGCA
>NZ_JWMA01000095.1 GCF_000812465.1 Cupriavidus sp. IDO
TAGTGATCCTTGCCTTGTTTGACCTATGCTTACGTGCGAGGGCACGGCTCTTTCCGTCGAGTAGCAAAGTCTGTCTTACAGACGAGTAGCGGAGTTGGTTTTCCGCGGAGCGGGAGGGAAGCATGGTTGCGGCACGAGGGCGAGTTGAAGCTGTTGAGCTAGAGAAATTTCGGTCTATAGATTGTGAGGTGTTGCTTCCCCTCTTGGCCGATCACGTCAAAGCGGATCCGAGTTTCGTTCCGATCTATGACAGTCACACGCACCGCTGGCACCTACGCGTTGGCGACCGCGAATTTGAGCTCCTTACCACTGGTCCAAAGTGGTTCGACACACGACTGAAGCGGGGTGGCGGCGGCGGTATTGATCTCGCCATGCATCTGCTGACACTCGACTTCAAGCAGGCGGTGACAAAGCTTAGGCAAGTGCTTTGAGATACGTCCTCGCAAACGAGAAGTTAGTCGTCGCAGGACGGGCCTGGAAGGGCTTTCCACTGCTGCTCGATGAGGGCGGCCATCCGATGGAGCCCGCGCAGTCATTTCTGTGGGATTTGATCACATCAAATGGCCGGGTGAGCAGCCCGAAGTCATGGGATTCGTATGGCTGGGCGCTGTACGACTTCTTTGCCTTTGTTGTATCCAACGGACTGGACTGGCAGCAACCCGGCATGCCTGGCATGCCGAGTGCACTCGAAGCGTACCGGGACTGGTCGAAGGGCACGGTCGGGCTGGCGAACACGACCATCAACAATCGGCTGCGGGTTATCGTCCGCTTCTATCAGTGGGCGGCGAAGAAGGGGCACATTGACTGTTTGCCCTTTGAGTTCGCCTCGATTCAGACCAGTCGGCAGCCGGGCTTCCTGGCGCACGTTGATGCTACTGGCGGCAAGGTGGAGTCCCCCAGCATCTTGCTGAAACAGCAAGCTCCGTCAATCAAAATCCTGACTAAGGCGCAGGTCAAGGTTTGCTATGAAGCCCTACCGAATCTTACCCATCGGCTCATGTTTTCGCTGATGCTTCGTACGGGCTTGCGCCAGATTGAGTGTCGGACTTGGCCAGATAAGCCTGGGTACGTATTCGACCCTAGTCGCCGGAGAGACCTCGGATGGAACGAAAGGATTCGGCTGAATCTCGATCCGCGCGACATGGAAATCAAGAACAGCAAGCCTCGCAGCATCGATCTTCCCTATGACCTGATGGAGGAACTGGACACGTACAGTGTTCGGCACCGCCAGGTACGAGAGCGGAATCATCGCCATGGAAGGAGCTTTGCCACACTGTTTCTCACTGAACACGGCGTGCCTTACACCAAGACAGCCCTGGTCGCCATCTTCGCGGCGCTTTCGAAGCGAGTGGGATTTCATGTGACTGCCCACATGTTGCGCCACACATATGCCACTTTTTTGCTTTGGAGTCTGCGCAAGAGTAAGACATTCGAGGGAGAGCCACTCCTGTACGTGCGCGACCGGCTGGGTCATTCCGATGTCACCACCACGGTGCTCTACCTACATCTCATCAACTCACTAGAGGGCCACCTTGTGCTGGCCCACGAGGATGAGATTGATCAGCTGTTCGCAGGAGGCGGACCGTGAAGACAAATCGCAAAGGCTACGCTTCCGCTCCTCTCCAGGTATCGATCAATCCCATATGCTTGGAGCACGGCGGCGCCACCGTCTCGTTGCCTGCGAAGGGAAATGCCACGACACAACGCACACTCGACCTGTCCGGCTACCTTGGCCGCGGCATCGACGCCTGGGTGTGGGTATGCACCACGCAGTTGCGGGCGTTTCTCGCCGGCGGCGACGCCGCCCCAGCAACCCTACGTGGCTATTGGACCAATGGTTTGGTCCACTTCTTCGACTTCCTGCTCAGTTCCGCGGAACCATGTCAGCCGGGGGCGTTAGAGCGAAAGCATATCGCTGCCTACATCGCATGGCTTGAGGACCACGCGGACTGGGCCTACACCACGCAAAGAGCCTTTTTTAACAGGACGAAGGCGGTGCTTGTCGGTCTGCAGCTTCGCCACTTGGTGCCAGGCGGCGCGGAGCTGTTCCCGGCCAATCCATTCCCGCACTGCAATGCGCGGCTGAAAGGCGCGACACCACTCTCGACCGGCGAGCGCATCCGAGTGGCCACGGCATTGCGTGACGACATCATTGCGATTCACAAACAATACTTCAATGGCCCGGCCTCCGCGGCGCTGGTTGTGTATCTGCTGGCAATAGCTATCCGTACCGGTGCCAACTCTACGCCGCTCTTGGAGATGAAGCGGAATTGCCTAAAGCCGCATCCGTTTATGCCCAACATGATGCTGCTGGAAACCTTCAAGCGGCGCGGGAATGCGACCCAGCTCAAGAGCCTGCGCTTCTCCAGGGCGGAAGACCAGTCTCTGGCGGTCGCCATGGACGGCGTCGCACTCATGCGGAAAGTCTTGGCGATGACCCAGCCTCTGGCCGAGATTGCACGCGACGACCTCAAAGATTTCGTCTGGCTGTTTATCGGAGAAGGGATTACCGAGAAATCTCGCCAGCTCACCAGATTGAGCCCTTGTGCGCTTTGCCTCGGTACCCAGGCCTTGATTGATCGACATCAACTCAAGGCGGACGATGGTGGGCCCCTACAGCTCAATGCATCGCGTCTACGAAAAACCATGGAAGACCGCCTCTGGCAACTCAGTGGCGGAGACCTCATCGCCACCGCCGCGCTCATGGGCCACACACCACAGGTTGCGGACAATCATTACCTCGCCTGCACGAAATCCATGCGAGAGGATGCAACTTTCGTCGGGGAGGCACTGCCGGATATCTACCGCAACGGCAAAAAGGGCGATGATAGGGGCAAGGTAATCCCCATCGCATCACTCACCGCGACACGCGTTGGAAGTTGTAAGGACCCATACTACGGGGACAAAGCCCCCCGCGACGGCACCCCCTGTGACGACTTCTTTGCCTGCTTCTCCTGTCGCAGCTATGCAATCGTGGGTGCGCCGGACGACCTGCATCGGCTATTCAGTTTCTACTGGTTTCTCGAACGGGAGAGAGATCGCGCCCGAAGCAACGATTGGCGTACGCAATTTCATCGCACGATGCGCTTGATCGACGCCTTCACGGCGGACAATTTTGATGCGGCGTCGGTGCAAGCCGCCAAAGAACGTGCCCGCATCGACCCGCATATCTTCTGGAAGTCGTATGAGATAGAGCCTTTGAGGGAGCACGACGATGACTAAAGCCAGCAAGCGCTCGGTCCAAAAGCTCTCCGTCAAGCCGGCTGCCGTCCAGTCTTTGGAAAAGGCCTACGGGTTGTTGGTCGAGCAGCCTCTGAGTGTCGTCGGGCTCGACGAGTTGACCCGCCGTAATGTCGTTATCTCGGCTGTTAGCGACGGTGGGAAAGAGCGAGTACTTTCCCGCTACGGCGATTTGGTGTGGGAACTGTGGCCCTATGTGACTATACCGAATACTTGCGAAAGCCAGAAGCGGCTGAACTGGTCGAGCATCCCCGAACTGTTTCGCGAGGTGAGCAAGGCGGTTGCGTTCCGATACTGGCGGGTGGGAACCGAGGGCAGTACTCCTCCCGGCGTGTCGCGCCTGCGGCAGTTCGTCGGACATCTTGCCGCGTTCTCTCGGTATTTGGAAACGGTGGGCGTCGCCTCGTTCGCTGATGTCCGGCCGATACACATTACCAATTACGTTCAAGCCCAGAAGGAGTGTGGTCATGGAAGGCCTGTGCTAGCAGAAAAATACCGCGCTCTGGAGAAACTCTACGCGTTCCGTGACCAGCATCCCGACGGGCTGGGTTTCCATCCATGGCCACATTCGTCCGCTTGCGAAATGGCGGGACGCGTTGGCGAGTCAAGGATGGACGAAAGGAACAGCAAGACGCCCTTGGTTCCGGCTGCGGTAGCACAAGCTCTCTTCGCTCATGCCGAGAAAATTCTCAAGAGAGCCGACGGCATTTTGGACGAGCGGGATGTGGGCATCCGCTCTGTGCGACGGAATGCGGACCACGGGGCGATCCGTAGTGCCTGCTTTTACCTTCTTGGGGTGCTGACCGGTATGCGAAGCTCTGAATTATCTGGCATCGAAGTTGGTGCAGGGCGTACCGAGATCAGGAATGGCTACACCTTTCATTGGATCAGATCGTTCGAACACAAGACGAAGAAGGGTGTCGTCGAGTTCCTGATGCCGGCGATGGGTCACGATATTCTTCGCGTGCTCGAACGCTGGTCCGAACCGCATCGAATGCTATTAGCCGAGCGATTACGCGAATGGGAAGCCGATCAAGGGAAAAGGACGCTCCGGCGACTGCAAGAGATCGCAGTCGCCCGCGCCAATCTCAACAAGCTGTTTCTTGGGATGGGCAGTCACGGCGTCTTGCTGGTGTCCGGCACCGCGTGGGGTCAGGCGCTTCGGAAGTTTGCTGAGGAGGCCGGGACGGACTGGGCTCTGGCGCCGCACCAGATGCGGCGGCTCTATGCCTATTCTTTCGCACGACATCGGTTGGGAGGCCTGTTGTTCCTCAAGGAGCAGTTCAAGCACTCGTCGATCAACATGACCCAGCTTTACGCTGCCAACCCACATCAGGACGCCGCCCTTTACGATGAAATTCTGGAGGAATCGCGGAAGCAAAAAGTCCAGACCATCGCCGGGTGGTTGCAGGGCGAGGAGATGTTGGCCGGGGGCGCTGGCAAGAAGATCATGACCTTGCGCGCGCAAGCCTTTCCAGATCGAAAGGCGATGATCGAGGAAACATCTGACCGTATCACCATTCGCAGCACGGGTCATGCGTGGTGCCTTGCCCAGGATGCGGGCTGCGGTGGCGCCGGAATTTATGAGAAGGGCCGCTGCGGGACCTGCCGCAATGGAGTCATCGATAGCAATTTCAAGCCTTTCTGGCAGGAGACCTACCGACACCAGAAGGAACTGATGGAGGAGGCCAAGAAGTTTGGCCCCGGCGACGTGAAGCGGGTCCAGCGCGATCTGGAAGAAGCGGCCCGGGTTCTTAAGGACTTGGGCGTTGAACTACCAGGGGACCCGCCGAATGGCAGCGAAGCAAACGTCTAGCGCCGCATCCGCGCCCGAAGTGGACCACCCACCCCGCCGCCGGGACCGGGAGCGAACACTGAACGAGTTGCAATTGGCCTTGGGCCGTCTGCAAAGCGCCAACAAGAAAGTCTCGATTTCGGCGGTCGCGAAAGAGGCTGACGTGACCCCGGCCTTGATCCATAACACTTATCCCGACTTCGCCGAACGAATCCGCACCCTCGTCCATGGGTCGGCGCGTGCGCAGCGCGACGACAAGCACCACGAACTGAAGTTACAGCGGGCGGCAAATGCCCAGCTCTACAAGGTGATTGCCGATCAAAATAAGGAAATTGTTGACCTGGCATCGATCAATGAGGCGCTGAGAGCAGAGATTCAGGTACTCACGCGCATCGTCGAGGGCAAGGTGGTGGAACTCCGTTCGGGCGGAAGGGCGCGTAAGGATCCCCGGGGCAGCCTTGAAAGCTGCACAGAAAGTGTTAGTCGAAAGATGTCGTGTACGTTCACCGACTTCAAGTGACTAACTGTTAGCACGAGTCTGTTCCGATGGAATC
>NZ_JWMA01000096.1 GCF_000812465.1 Cupriavidus sp. IDO
CCCCTACCTGCGTCGGACTTGCACCGACTGGATCGCGCCAGCTTTGCCTGGCGCACCACCACCTACTCCTTACCGGTCTCCCGGCGCACTCAGAACTTGTGCCGCACCCCCGCCATCACGCCGAGGCGTGTGGCGTTTCCATAGGTATTCCCGCTGTTGACGAAAGCCGGCGAGCTGTTCAGCGCGATCCACTGGCCTTGCAGATGGGTGTAGTCGACCTCCACATAGACATCCGTGCGTTTGCTGAAGTTGTAGTCGAGCATGCCGGCGGTGGTGAGCCGCTTGCCGCCCTGCCCCGCGTGGCGCAGCCAGTCGTACTGGAACGTGCCGATGAACGCAAGCGCGTCGGTCAGGTTGAAGCGCGTACCCACGTAGCCGACGTTGTTGCGATAGTCGGCCACATCGAGCCGGTTGTTGGTGTAGCCGAGGTAATACTGCGCCCGCGCGGCTTTCCACGTACCGCCCAGCCCCCACACCGTCTGCTTGCTGGCCTGCGCCGCGGGTACGGCGCCGAAGAACGCCGTGGTCACGTTCTGCGTCTGCTGGTAGACGGCGCCGATTTCCAGCGGCCCTGAGCTGTAGACCAGCGAACCGGCGGCAGCCGAGCCGCTCTTGATGCTGCCGGGCACCTCGCCGAAGGTGTAGGCGGCGGCGGCCTGCACCCCGCCGAAGCTCTTGATGTACTTGATCGTGTTGTCGTAGCGCAGCCCGGTGTAGTTGGCCTGATAGCCGACGATGGAGTTATTGGCAAAGGCCATCGATTCGTAGGAAGAGAGCAACTCGTGGGCCAGTGTGTACTGGCGGCCGAGCGCCAGCTTGCCGTAATCGCCGTCAAGCCCGATCACGGCCGTGCGCCCGAACAGCCGGCCACCTTGCTGGCTGGTGCCGGTGTCGGGCGAGAAGCCCGACTCAAGGATGAACCAGGCCTTGTTGCCGCCACCGATGTCTTCGGTGCCGCGCAGGCCCCAGCGGCTGCCGGTGAGCACGCCATCGGTCATCTGCGTGCGGCCGTCGCCGGCGGCGTCTTCATGGGTGCTGTAGCGGATGGTCGTGTCGAGCAGTCCGTAGAGCGTGACACCACCGGAAGTCTGGGCGACAGCGGGCAGGCTGCCCGCGCCGAGCGCGAGCAGAGCAATCAGTCGTTTTTGCATCGGAGCTTTGTCTCTGTGTGTTGTTGTCAGGTGGGCGAACGCCCGGGTCATGCAGCGTCGGGCACCTTGCGCGGGGCGAGGAAGAAGAGCCAGGCGAGCGCGATGAAGTAGGCGCAGGGGATCATCGTGAACAGCACCGCATAGTTGTTGTGCGTGACCGTGAGCACGTAGCCGACGAGCTGCGTCATGAACATGCCGCCGACCGCGCCGATCATCCCGCCGAAGCCGAACACCGAGCTGACTACGTGCTTCGGCGTGTAATCCATCACCATGCTCCAGATGTTGGCGGTCCACGCCTGGTGGGCACCAATGGCGACCGAGATCGCGGCCACGGCCATCCACAGGCTGCTGGCGCCGGCCGCCATGACGATAGATGTGATGCACACGGCGAAGATGAGCATCGACAGCAACCGGGCGCGCACGGCCGGCATGCCGCGGCTGATCAGCCACGAGGAAAGCGCGCCGCCGCCCACGCTGCCGATGTCGGCCGACAGGTAGATGACGATCAGCGGAATGCCCATCTGCGTGACGCTGATGCCGAGCTGGTACTGCTGGTTGAGGAACGGCGGCAGCCAGTAGAGGTAGAACCAGAACACCGGCGCGGTGATGGCGTAGGCCAGCGCGAAGGCCCAGGTGCCGCGCATGCGCAGGATGCGGGAGTATGGAATGCGCTGCGGGGCCGGCTCGACGTCGCGGGTGACGTGGGCGAGTTCAACGTCGCTGACGGTCGGGTGCTCGTCAGGGTTGTAGTAACGCGCGTACCAGAACGCGAGCCAGATCGCGCCCAGAGCGGCAATGGCGATGAAGGCGGCTTGCCAGCCCCATGCCTGCAGGATCAGCGGCAACATGATCGGGGTAAGCATGGCGCCGACATTGGTGCCGGCGTTGAAGATGCCGGTGGCGATGGCGCGCTCGCTCGCCGGGAACCAAATGCGCGTGGTCTTGACGCAGGCGGGGTAGTTGGCCGCTTCGGAAAGGCCCAGGAAGAAACGGCAGATCATGAAGCCGACAGCGGAAGCCGCAAGGGCGTGGGCGCCGCAGGCGATGCTCCAGAGCAGCACGGCGAGGGCGAAGGCGCGCTTGACGCCGACCATGTCGATGAATCGCCCTTGCAGCGCAAAGCCGATGGCGTAGCCCACCTGGAACCAGAAGTTGATATTGGCGTAGTCCTGCGCGGTCCAGGCCATGGCCTTGGCCAGCACGGGCTGGAGCACGCCGAGCGCGGCACGGTCGATGTAATTCAGCGTGGTCGCGAAGAACACCAGCGCCAGCATGCCCCAGCGCACCTTGCCGAAGGCAAAGGCCGCGCGGATCTTGTCGCCGGGCGAGTTGCCGAGCGTGGCAGCCGCCGGCAGCTCCTTGTGTGTCGTTGTCATGTTGTCTGTCTCCACCAATGAATAAGAAATGCTTGTCCTGCTTGCCGGCGTGCCTTTTTGGGATGGCATCCGCTCGGCGGTTGATCGGGGCGGGCGCCCTCCTCTCAGTACCGGATCTGCGCGACCGCGCGCAGCGCGTCGGGCGTGGCGGTGCCGTAGCCAAAGAATTCCAGGTAGGCCGGGATCATCTCGAACAGCATGTCGGTGCCCACCTGGACCTTGCAGCCGCGGGCCATGGCGGCTTCGAGCAAGGGGGTGTATTCGGTTTTCATCACCACCTCGCCCACCATGGCCCCGGGGACGATGCGCGAAACGTCGAACGGGAGCGGATCGCCGGGACTCATCCCCAGCGGGGTGGCATTGACCACCACGTCGAAGCCATGCGGATCGGCCGAACCGGTCGTCACGCGCAGGGCGGGGTAATGCTCGGCCAGCCGCCCGGCCAGCGCGCGCGAGCTGGCCTCGCGCGCATCGAACAGCGCCAGTTCCGCCACGCCGGCGGCCGCCAGCGACGCCGCGATCGCGCTGCCTACCCCGCCACAGCCGGACACGATGGCGCGTGCGCCTTCCAGCCGGCAGCCCTTGCGCCGGATGCCGCGCACAAAGCCGGCGCCGTCGAACTGGTCGCCGACCAGCGTGCCATCTTCGCGCCGCAGCACGGCGTTACAGGCGCCGGCGATGCGGGCAGTCGGCGTGAGCTCGTCCACCAGATCCACGGTGGCAACCTTGTGCGGCATGGTCACGAGCGCGCCGCGGATATTGGTCAGGCGGAACAGCGAGTGGAATACGCCGGGAAAGTCGTCGGGCTTCACACCCATTGGCACCACCACCGCATCGATGCCCTGCTGTGCGAACCAGGGGTTGTAGATCATCGGCGCCTTGAACGATTCCGTGGGATAGCCAAGGTGCGGAATGAGCGTGGTCTTGCCGTTGATCATGATGTTCCTGAGGTCTGGGGGCACTGGAGCCTGGCGGCCGGCAGAGGGTTCTGACGGAAGGCGGGGCGCGTTGTTGACGGCAGATTAGTGGCCGGATGCGGGCGAGCCAAGAGATGCAAGGTGCATATTGCGCGATCAGTGAACGCACATGCGCGATCAGGGCGCGCAGTACGGGTTTCCACGGGGTGATGCCGATTGCTGCCACGAGGTGGCCCGGCGCGAACGGATTGCTATGATCCAACGACGCCGCATGTCTCCGGCACCGCCCCCACGCCACCCCCACAGGAGCAATGACAATGAGCGCCGCAGAAGTCTCTTCCCCGCGCGCGGACAATTTCCAGCCCTGGGACAACCCGCTGGGCATCCAGGGCTACGAGTTCATCGAGTTTGCCTCGCCCGACCCGGCCGCCCTTGGCCTGACCCTTGAACGCTTCGGCTTTGCCGCCATTGCCCGCCACCGCCACAAGTCGGTGAAGCTGTACCGGCAGGGCGAGATGAACTTCATCGTCGATGCCGAGCCGGACTCCTTTGCGACGCGCTACGCCAGCGAGTACGGCCTGTCGATCTGCGCGATCGGCATCCGCGTGAACGATGCCGCGGCCGCCTTCGCCCGCGCGCTGGAAGCCGGCGCGTGGCCGTTCGAGGGCGGCACGGTGGGGCCGATGGAGCTCAATATTCCCGCCATCCAGGGCATCGGCCAGTCCATCCTCTATTTCATCGACCGCTGGCGCGGCAAGGAAGGACGGCCGGGCGACGTGGGCGACATCTCGATCTACGACGTCGATTTCCGCCCGCTGCCGCAGGCCGCCGATCCGCCCGGCGCAGGTCTCGTGCGTGTCGATCACCTGACCCAGGCCGTCGAGCCCGGCCATCTCGAGGAATGGCTGGAGTTCTACCGCAAGGTGCTGGGCTTCCGGGAGATCCACGAAATCGATGCGAGCTGGCAGGTTGCCAGCGAGGCGCGCGCGCTGGTGTCGCCGTGCGGGCGCATTCGCATTCCGCTGTATGAGAAGGGGACGCCGCGCCACGACCAGATGCGCCACTACCTGGCGGACCAGCACGGCGAGGGCATCCAGCACATTGCGCTGGCCACCGACGACATACTGGCCAGCGCCGCGGCACTGGCGGCCAACGGCGTGCAGTTCGTGCAGCCGCCGGCGCCCTACTACGATTCCGTGGACACGCGCATGCCCGGCCATGGCCTGGACCTTGCCGCGCTGCAACGCTTCGGCATCCTGGTCGACGGCGCGGTGCGCGACGACGGCACACGCGAGCGTTTCCAGCAGGCGTTCGTGAAGCGCGAGGCGGGTGAATTCTTCTTCGAGATCGTCCAGCGCGACGGCCACCACGGCTTTGGCGAGGGCAACCTGGCGGTGCTGGAAGCGCTGGCGGGCGCCAGCTGAATCTCGCAGGCAGGCGAGTGTCTGCGCGCCACCAACGTTTGCGTCCGCTGTTGGCCGCAACCCGTCATTTTCCGGCGGATTTATGCGCGCCCGCGCACCCCCGGGCGCTGCATCCGCGTGGCATGGCACGTGCGTATAGGTGGGAGAACGTCGGAACCGTCGTTCATCCCAGGCTCACTGCATCAGGCAAATCACGGGGAGCGTATTTCGCCTGATGCAGTGGCCTACCTTCCAAGGAGACCACCATGCACGCCAAGATCGCCCATGCCGTCATCACCGCCGCCGCTATTGCCACCGCCTGCCTGGCCGGCGCCGTCCAGGCCTCTGGCCCGCGCGACAGCACGCACGCCGGTGACAAGTACGGCTACAGCTTCCGCACCGACAAACCCGACGCCTTCACCGACGGCGCCCGCTCCGGCAAGTTCGACACCTACGGCGAAGGCACCCGCCAGGTCGACGTGTACACCGGCGGCGCGCGCATCGTCGCCGGCATGGACCGCCAGGGCGTATCGGCCGAGCCGTCGCGCAAGTTCGATGTCTACACCGACGGCGCGCGCATCGTCGCCGGCATGGACCGCCGCGGCGTGTCGGCCGAGCCGTCGCGCAAGTTCGATGTGTACAGCGATGGCGCGCGCATCGTCGCCGGCATGGACCGCCGCGGCGTGTCGGCCGAGCCGTCGCGCAAGTTTGATGTCTACAGTGATGGCGCGAAGGCCTGACTGAGCGCTGGCCGGCTGGCAGCCCGGGGGGTGCCAGCGGCTACTTGTTGTCCGTCAGCGCGATGCGGAACGCCAGTGCGCCCAGCACGCTGCCCATCACATAGCGCTGCGCACGCAGCCAGCCTTCGCTGCGCGACAGGAAGGCGGTGATGCTTGCCGCGCCGAGCACCAGCATGAAGTTCACCGCGCCGCTCACGCCAATCTGCACGGCGCCAAGCTGCAGGCTCTGCATCAGCACCGACCCCTTCTCCGGATGCAGGAACTGCGGGAAGAAGGACAGGTAGAACATCGCCACCTTCGGGTTCAGCAGGTTGGTGATGAACCCCATGCTGAACAGCTTGCGCGGCGGATCGGCCGGCAGCGCGCGGGCCTGGAACGGCGCCATGCCGCCCGGGCGCAGGGCCTGCCATGCCAGCCACAGCAGGTATGCGGCCCCCGCCAGGCGGATCGCGTCGAACGCGAACGGCACCGCCATCAGCAGTGCGGTAAGCCCCAGCGACGCCGCCATCAGGTGGACGACAAAGCCCAGCAGCACGCCAGCCAGCGAGATCAGGCCGGCGGCGCGACCCTGGCACAGCGCGCGCGATACGCAATAGATCATGTTAGGGCCGGGCGTGAGCACCAGGATCAGTGCCGCCAGGGAGAAGAAGGCGAGATCGTGCCAGTTCAGCATGTCAGGTTCCTTGGTAAAGCGATGTGGTCAGCGTGCGCGGCGCCTCTTCCGGGCGACGGTTTCGGGGCGTCCGGCAGGGGCATCAGGCTCGGGATCGCTGGCGGCCAGCCGTTCGAGATGCTCGACCAGCAGGCGCGCGGCGGGCGACAGCAGTTGCGCATCCCGGAAGCAGATGGCGAAACGGCGGCGAGCCCAGGCGTCGCTCAAGGGTACAACGCAAACGCCAAATGTGCTGGCGACGGGCTGCGCGATTTCCCGCGGCACGACGGCAACGCCCAGGTTCGCGCGCACGCAGCGCAGGGCGGCATCGAAGGTGGACACCACCGCCCGGTATTTGATTGGCCGTCCGATGATCGCGGCGTAGCGCGCCAGCATGAGGTAGACCGCGGTCTGCGCCGGCATGCCGACGTAATCGAAGGACAGCGTCTCCTCGAACGAGCATTGCGCCGCGGCCGCCAGCGGATGAGAGGCGTGCACCACCACGGCAAGCCGGTCGCTGCGGTATTGGCGGGTCTCGAATCCCTCCAGGTCGGCCGCATCCCAGCAGATGCCAAGCGGCGCGGAGCCCTCGCGCAGGGAGCGGACCACCTCGCTGCTGAGGCTTTCTTCCACCGTGACCCGGATGTCCCGGTGCTCGGGCATCTGCAGGAAGGCGGCGATATCGTCCGGCAATGACTCCGCCATGGACGACACGGTAGCCAGCAGGCGAACCTGCCCGCGCACGCCGGCGCCGTAGTCGGCCATGTCGCGGGAGACGCGGTCGGCGGCAGCAAGCATGGCACGCGCGTGCGCCAGCACGATCTCGCCGGCCGCGGTCGGAATGACGCCGCGCCGGCGCCGCTCCAGCAGCGTGGCGCCGACCGTGTCCTCCAGCTGCGCAAGCCGCTTGCTGATGGCGGACGCCACGATGTTCTCCTGCTCGCCGGCGCGGGCCATGTTCTGGGTTTCGCACACCGCCACGAAGAGCCGCAGGGTGGTCAGGTCAAGGTCTCGCATCGGGGGAACAGGTCCTGAATAGCCTTTCCGGGATGGAATGGCATGGGCTGATCATAGCGCCGCACCCGCTCGACGGGAATGGCTGGCTTGCATCTGCGCCGCCGGCATCACACGCATCGGAGACTTTCCGAAACGGAACGAAAGCATGCACCAATGATCGCTGTAGCTTCACTTCAGAAACGCATAGAGTCTGGGCATCCACCCGGCACACGGGGCACTCCACACCCACCTGACATGACCGCCTCCCTTCCCACCCACGCCGTGATCCGCGAAGTCGGCTTGCGCGATGGCCTGCAGAGCATCCAGACCATCCTGCCGACCGAACACAAGCGCGAATGGATCCGTGCCGCCCATGCCGCCGGCCAGCGCGAGATCGAGGTCGGCTCCTTTGTGCCCGCGCGCCTGCTGCCGCAACTGGCCGATACCGCCGAACTGGTCGACTATGCGAGGCGCTTTCCGGAACTGTTTGTCTCCGTGCTGGTGCCCAACCTGCGCGGCGCCGAAAGCGCCATCGCCAGCGGCGCCGACCTGATGATCGTGCCGCTCTCGGCCAGCCACGCGCACAGCCTGGCCAACCTGCGCAAGACGCCGGACGAGGTGGTGGCCGAGGTGGCGCGCATTCGCGCCGCGCGCGATGCCGCCGGATCGAAGACGCTGATCGAAGGCGGCGTGGGCACGGCGTTAGGCTGCACGCTGCAGGGCCGGGTCGAACCCGACGAAGTCCTGCGCCTGATGCAGGCCCTGCTGGATGCCGGCGCCGATCGCGTGAGCCTGGCCGACACGGTCGGCTATGCCGACCCGGCGATGGTCAGCGAACTCTTCGAACGTGCCGTGGCGATTGCCGGCGAGCGCTTCTGGTGCGGCCACTTCCACGACACGCGCGGCCTGGGCCTGGCCAACGTCCATGCGGCGCTGCAAGCGGGCGTGACGCGCTTCGATGCCTGCCTGGCCGGCATCGGCGGCTGCCCGCACGCGCCCGGCGCGAGCGGCAATGTAACCACCGAAGACCTGGCCTATATGCTCGGCAGCATGGGCATCGACACCGGGCTCGACATCGGCGCGCTGCTGGCCCTGCGCGAGACCGTGGCCGGGTGGCTCCAGGGCGAGACGCTGCACGGCACGCTGTGGCGGGCCGGATTGCCGAAGACCTACCCCGCCGCCGCTTCTTCCTCCACCGCTGTTGCCTGAGAACCAGCATGTCCAACGTAATATCCAACGACAGCCAGTCCCTGCCGCTCGCCGGCATCCGCGTGGTGGAATTCACGCACATGGTCATGGGCCCGACCTGCGGCATGATCCTGGCCGACCTCGGCGCCGAAGTCATCAAGGTGGAACCGCCCGGCGGCGACAAGACCCGCAACCTGCCGGGCCTTGGCATCGGCTTTTTCCGCGCTTTCAATCGCAACAAGAAGAGCGTGGTGCTCGATATCACCACCGAAGAGGGCCGCGCCGCCGCCGCCGAACTCGCCGGACAGAGCGATGTGCTGCTGGAGAACTTCCGCCCCGGCCTGATGGCGAAGCTCGGGCTGGACTACGCCACGCTCGCGAAGCAGTATCCGCACCTGATCTACGTCTCGCACAAGGGCTTCCTGCCCGGCCCTTACGAGAACCGGCTGGCGCTGGACGAAGTGGTGCAGATGATGGGCGGCCTGTCCTACATGACCGGTCCCAAGGGCCGTCCGTTGCGCGCTGGCACGTCGGTCAACGACATCATGGGCGGCATGTTCGGCGCCATCGGCGTGCTGGCCGCGCTGCGCGAACGCGACCGCACCGGCAAGGGTCAGGAAATCCAGAGCGCGCTGTTCGAGAACTGCGTCTTCCTGGCCTCGCAGCATATGCAGCAATACGCCATGACCGGCGAAGCACCGCCGCCGATGCCCTCGCGGGTATCGGCGTGGAGTGTGTACGACGTGTTCACGCTGGCCGAAGGCGAGCAGCTCTTTATCGGCGCGGTCAGCGACAAGCAGTTCGTCACGCTGTGCAACGTGCTGGAGCACCCCGAACTTGCCGCACTGCCGCAATACGCCAGCAACGCGCAACGCGTGGCAGTGCGCCCCGAGCTGCTGGAACGCCTGGGCGACATCCTGCGCCACCACCGCACGCAAGATCTCGCGCCCAGGCTCGAAGCCGCCGGCATTCCGTACGCGCCGATCGTGCGGCCCGACCAGCTGCTGGACGATCCGCACCTGCAGGCCAGCGGCGGACTGGTGCCGATGGAGGTGGACGACGGCTCGATCGCGCCGACGGTGCTGTTGCCGCTGCTGATGGGCGGACGCCGCCCCGGCGTGCGCCGCCCGCTGCCGAAAGCCGGCGAACACAACGAAGAGATCTTTGCGCGGCTGGGCAAGACCAGCGCACCCTGATTCAGTGGACCAGAACGTTGCACCTATAAAAGACAGACCGGAGACAACCATGCATGCCTCACGCCTCGCGCGTCCGACCGCCGGCGCCAACCGCCGCACCTTCCTGAAAGCCGGTACGGCGGCCCTCGCCACCCTTGCGCTGCTGACGCTGCCGGCGCTCAGCCAGGGCACTTCCGGCAAGCCGGTGCGGCTGATCCTGCCGATCAGCGCCGGTTCCGGCGTGGATACCATTGCGCGCGCCGCCAGCCCGGCGCTGGGCAAGGCACTGGGCAAGCCCGTGGTGATCGAAAACCTGCCCGGCGCCGGCGGCATCAGCGGCGCCGCGGCGGTGGTCAAGGCGGCGCCGGACGGGACCACGCTGGGGCTGGTCTCGAACAACCACGTCATCAACCCGAGCGTTTTCAAATCGATGCCGTTCGACCCCATCAGGGATGTCACGCCGATCAGCGTGATCGGCGCCACGCCGCTGGTGCTGGTGGTGAATCCGAAGGTGCCGGCGAAGAACGTGAAGGAGCTGGTCGCGCTGATGAAGGCCAAACCCGATACGTACAACTACGCATCGTCCGGCAACGGCACCGTCATCCATCTGGCAGGCGAAATGTTCCTGGACGAGGCCGGCGTCAAGGCGCATCACGTTCCTTACAAGGGCACCGGCCCGATGGTCACCGACCTGCTCGCGGGCCAGGTGGAAATGGGTGTGGTCGCGCTGAATGCGGTGCAGCCCTACCTCAAGGCCGGCACGCTGCGCGCCATCGGCCTGTGCGGCGCGACGCGCTCGCCAGCCGCGCCTGACATCCCCACCATCGCCGAGCAGGGCCTGCCGAACTACAACGTGGAAGGCTGGTTCGCCGTGGTCGGCCCGGCCGGCATGCAGCCCGCCGAGGTCAAGCGCGTGCACGATGCCTTCGCCAAGGCCTTCACCAGCCCGGAAGTGGTCGAAGCCATGAAAAAGCAGGCCACGGTGGTCAAGCCCGGCACGCCGGAAGCGGCAGCCACCTTCTTCCGCAGCGAGGCCAGCCGCTACGCCGCGCTGGTGAAGAAGGCGAACGTGAAGGCCGAGTAAGCAGCCCGCCCCCGGACCCTGCTTTCCTGTCGGGCCGCCAGACCATCCGGACGCGGCCCCCCTTACCCGAAGCATCCATGTCCCTTTACCAGCTTGGCGAACAGGCTCGTCGATTGGGGAGGCTTGGGGGGGGCGGCTGCTGGTGCGCGTGAGGGTGGTGGCTGCGGGTTGGCGCTGTCGTAGGTCGACGGCCTCAGGTTTCGCCCCTGAAGGGGCGACCTACTTATATGAACGCGCCCCGGTTTGCAAGGTAAGACGAACATGCCGGCTTGAGCAGGACTGGTTGCAGACT
>NZ_JWMA01000097.1 GCF_000812465.1 Cupriavidus sp. IDO
GCAAACGGTCCTTGTGCGTGATGACCAGCCGCCCGACGCGCCCCTCCACCACATCATCGAGCAGGCGCTTGAGGCCCTTCTTGTGGGAGTTCATGCCGCAGCAGAGGTCTGCAATGACCTCGAACGTCCAGCCCTGCCTCGCGCAGTACAGCTCCAGCACCTGCTTCACGCCTCCGAGGCTGCCCGGCGCACCATCGCTTGTGCGCGCGTATCCAGCCATGACCAGAAGGACGACCTGGAGCGGCAGAGCGCAAATTGTGCACAACTGCGCAAGAACGCGTAACTATTCTGTCAGCAGTTCAAGCCCCAACCGAATCACCCCCACCGCCTCATTCAGCGATTCCGCCTGCATCCGCTGCTCCCTTGCAGCCTCCGCCGCCCTGGCCACCAGCGCCGCATTTTCCCGAAACGCCGCATGAATCCCAGCCACCTGCCTGCCCATCGACTCGATGCCCGCGCGCTGGTGATCCCCCATGCCGGCAAGCTCTTCGACCAGCGTGGCCAGGCGGCCGATGCTGGCGACGACTTCGTTCATGGTGTCGCCGGTATGGCCCACCAGTTCGGAGCCGGCGCGGGCGCGGTCGACCGACGCGCCGATCAGTCCGCGGATTTCCTTGGAGGCGGTGCCGCAGCGGTGCGCGAGTTGCCGCACTTCCGCGGCCACCACGGCGAAGCCCCTGCCGTGCACGCCGGCCCGCGCGGCTTCGACGGAGGCGTTGAGCGCGAGGATGTTGGTCTGGAAGGCGATGCTGTCGATCACGCCGATAATCTCGGTGATGCGCTCGCAGGCTTCGTTGATCTCGCCCATGGTGCGGATCACGGACAGGATTTCGCTGCTGCCGCGCGCCACCACTTCGCTCGATGCACCGGCCAGCTCGCAGGCGCCGCGTGCGTGGTCGGCGCTGGTGTGGGCGGTCTGCGTCAGGGTCTTCATGGCCTCCATGGTCTGTTCCACGGCGCGCGCCTGTTCATCGGTGCGGCGTGCGACGGTGGTGCTGGCGTCCAGGATGTTGCCGGCTGCGGCGGCGACCGTGCCGGCGGCATTGCGGACCTGGCCCAGCGTCTGCCTGACGGTGTTCAGGGTCTTGTGGAAGGCGCGGGCGAATTCGCTGTCCGGCTCGCTGTCGCCGGAAGCCAGCGTCAGGTAGCCCGGCTCGCGCTCGATGCCGGCAGCCAGCGCGCTCAGCTCATCCGCTGACCTGGCATCGCGCTCCAGGCGCCAGGCAAGCACGCACAGCACGCTGGTCTGCGCCACGACGAAGGCCGCGTGGAACAGGACCATGTTGAAGCTCGGGTCGGTGAAGCAGATGGCGTTCCAGCCCCAGGACTGGAACAGGCTGAAGCTCAGATGCTGTACGGCAATGGCGCCTGCGGCAAGCAGGATCACGCGGAAGTCCCGGTAGGCCAGCAGCAGCGAAAGCGAAACGAAGACGAGGAAGTGGAATTCGGTCAGCCCGTGCGCCTGGTGAATCAGCAGCGCGGCGAATGCCATCTGCAGCACCGCCATCGTCAGCCGCGTTGCCATCCGCGCTGGCAGCAATGCTGCCATCAGTGTGCCGAGGACAGTCATCGGCAGCCCGAGCGAGAATGTCAGCGCCAGGGAGCCGTAGTGGTTGCCGACGATCAGCGAGAGCAGGCACAGCGCCCAGAGCACGACCGCCATCAGGTGGTCCGCGCGTCGATGGACGCCGGTCAGAAGTGCCGGGGGCGCCGTACCGGAAGATTGCGCCGCGCGGTAAGTCGCGGAGGCCGCGGAACCGGGTCCGGACGACAATGCATAGTTTGCGCTGCTCATACCACCTCAAGGCTTGAGTTGTGAAGACGCAGCACCCCGTTCAGTCTTTCTTCCGATGTTCTGTCCGGGCACTATATATCGATTCGAATTCGTCGCACATGCGAGCGGCGAAGCGCCGCAACAGTCCTGAAAATTGCTGCATTTGAGTGATGTTCGAATCCGCCGCGCCGCTATACGATGTATGGCGGTCGCGCGCCGCGGCAGGAGAACGGAGGCGTGGGCCGTAATTTCCGAGATGCGCTGGAGGAGGGGATCTGTGCATCAGGGCGCTTGCGCGTGACGCCCCGCGTTTGCCTCAGGGTTCCGTCTGCTCGACGGGTGCCACGCCGACCTGGGGCTGGTCCTCGACCCACAGCCAGAACAGCTTGTAGCCGACCGCCAGCATCACCGGCCCGATAAACAGGCCAATGATGCCGCCGCTGATCATGCCGCCCAGCGCGCCGATCAGTATCACCGGCATCGGTACGTCCACGCCGCGGCCCAGCATCAGTGGCTTGAGCACGTTGTCGGCCAGCCCGGCGACGAAGACATAGATGGCGAAGATGATGGTGCCGCCGCTGGTTCCCTCTGTCGCAAAGACGAAGACGATGACCGGGACAGTGATCAAGGTGGCCGGCAACTGCATGATTCCCAGCAGCAACACCGCCAGGGCCAGCAGGCCGGCGGCAGGAACGCCCTTGAGGATGAAGCCGACGCCGATCAGCAACATCTGGATAAAGGCGATGCCGACCACGCCCTGGGCCACAGCCCGGATCGTGGCGGTGCACAGTACAGTGATGCGCGGCCCCCGGTCCGGGCCGAAGATGCGGGAGGAGATCTGTTCCGCGCTGCGCGTGCCTTCCTCGCCGTAGGCCATGATGATGCCTGCGATGACCAGGGCGAAGACGAATACCAGCAGGCCCGTGCCGACCCCGGCGAGGGTGCCGAGCAGCGTAAGGCTGACTCCCTTGAGCTGAGGCGCGACCTTCATCACCAGGCCGGTCAGGTCGTTGGCGGCCTGCTGCCAGAAGTCATAGAGCCGCTGGCCCACCACCGGCCAGGCGGCAACCGATTCGGCCGGCGGCGGGATGTTGAAGCTGCCGCTCTTGACGATGTCTATCGCGCGCTGCACCGAATCGACCACCGCGGTACCCAGCAGGTAGGCCGGCACCATGATGATGGCGACAGCGATCAGAATGATCAGCGTGGCGGTCTTGCCTTCGTTGACACCCAGCCTGCCCCTGAGCATCACTTGCAGCGGGTAGATGGTGACCGCCAGGATCAGCGACCAGATCACCAGGTCGAAGAACGGACGGAAGATCTCGAAGCAAAAGATCACCAGCGTGGCGACCAGCCCGGCACGAATCAGGACATCGAGCAGTCCACGGGACAGCGCCCGCTCGGAAAAGGGCGTTTCCAACATCGCTGGTCTCCTTGCAGGGGCCGCAAAGGATCGGATCGGCAGGCGCGCCAATCTAGCTCTACCGGCGGCCGTGTTACGCGCACGCCGCAAATTGTGGAATTCAGTCTAGGTCAGGAGTAAAGGCGCAGCAACCTCGCCGGTTGCACCAATAGCGCGCTTTATGGCCGGAGATGGCGATCCCGGCGGCTTTCATGACTATCCTAGGTAGTAGCCGATGCCCCGGTAGTCAGGTTCATATGCTGGCGCGAGGCGGTGATATCTGCGTGATCCGCTGCGGAGGGGCTATGGCCAGATTCCCAAAGACCGCGTCGATCGTGCTTGCGCTATGGCTCCTGCTCGGCGGGTGCGCCAGCCGGCCGGTCAATGCACCGATCACCCAGGTCGATCCGAACGCCGGCTATCGGTTTGTCGCGCGGCCGCAATACTCGGCGGACAGTGAGAATCTGGTGGTCCTGGCCTTTTCGGGCGGGGGCACGCGCGCTGCCGCGTTCTCCTACGGGGTCCTGGAGTTCTTGCACAATACCGAGGTGGTCGGGCCGAAAGGCAACCGGTCGCGCCTGCTGGACCATGTCGGCGTTATCACCGGTGTATCGGGCGGAAGCTTCACCGCATTGGCCTACGGACTCTACGGCGAGAAGCTCTTTGACAACTATGAGCGGAACTTCCTCAAGCGCAATGTGCAGGGCGAGATCACGGCTCGTGTGTTCACGCCAACCTACTGGCCATCGCTGTGGTCGACCGGTTGGGGCCGGTCCGAGCTGGCGGCCGATCTGTACGACGAGATCCTGTTCCACGGTGCAACCTTTGGCGACCTCAATCGCGGCAACGGACCGCTCATCATCGCCTCGGCCACCGATATTTCCACGGGCGCCCGTCTTCCCTTTACGCAGAACGTTTTCGATGTGCTCTGCTCGGACCTGAATTCGATGCGGCTTTCCCGTGCCGCCGCCGCTTCATCGGCAGTGCCGGTGGTGCTCACACCCGTCACGCTCAACAACTACGGCGGCAATTGCGGCTATGCGCCGCCTGACTGGATCAAGCCGTTTATCGGCACCGGCGACCCGCCCAGGCCCGCCGCGCGTGCGACCCGCCACCTGAGGGAGGAGAGGGAGTTCGGGGACAGCGTCAACCGGCCGTACATCCATGTCGTGGATGGTGGCGTTTCAGACAACCTCGGCATGCGCAGCGTGCTGGATACGCTGGAGATCATGGAATCGCTGCATCTGGTCGGATTACCTTCGCCGCTCGACAGGTTGCGCAGGCTTGTCGTGTTTGTCGTCAACTCTTTGTCCACGCCCAGGACAGACTGGGACAAGTCGGAATCCCCGCCGGGCTCGGTGCAGATACTGCTCAAGGCCTCGGGCGTTCCGATCGACCATTATTCCTACGAGGCGACTGAATTGCTGAAGGACACCCAGGCGCGCTGGCAAGCCATGCGGCGGGTGCGGGAATCCCGGGCGATGGCTGCGAACAAGGATGCCGCGGTGGTCAGCGCGATACGCACGCCGGACACGACGATCTACGCGATCGACGTGTCGTTTGCCCAGTTGACCGACGCCGCGGAGCTGGACTACCTGAACCAGCTGCCTACCTCGTTCTCCCTGCCGGACGAGGCTGTCGACCGCCTGCGTGCCGCGGCCGGGAAGATCATCATGGCATCGCCCGAGTTCCAGCGGCTGCTGCGTGACGTCGATGCGAGGATCGTATCCGCGCCAGGGCAGGCGGGAGCGGCAGTCTCTGCGCCGACCGGACGGTGAGGTGCCTGGCAGGCATCTCTTCCGCATGTCGCCGTTTGTCTCCAAAACTCTAATATCGCTTCCCAAAATAGCTGAATTCCCACGCGCCTGAAAGGCGAGGATGATCTGACCGGGGCCAGGAGCCACGAGCCGGATCATTCTTTGCCCTGCAAGCGCCAGCCTGTCACCGGAGACCGCCAGACCGGCTGGCCTCACCATCGAAGTGTTCAAGGAGACTCTGATGATTCAACGGCTACTATCAACGGCCAGCCTGGCGCTGGTCGTTTTGCTTGCATCGGGAACTGTCGGCGCGCAACAGCCACAGCAGCCGCAGCAGCCGGCGAATGCCAAGGAAGCCAAGGCGAAATTCACGGAGAAGTTCAACGCCGCTGACACCAACCATGACGGCAAACTGACGCGCGAGGAGGCAGAGGCCGGCATGCCGGAGGTCTACAAGAACTTCGACAAGATCGACACCAAGAAGACGGGCGCAATCACGCAGCGGCAGATTGGCGCGTACGGGGCGGCCAAGGCCAAGCAGCGCAAGGCGGCGCAGGATCCGGGAAGCCTGAACTGACCTGCCTGGTTGAGCAAGGAAGCCGTGCGGCAGCCTCATTCTGCTGCGCAGCGCCTCCAGGGCCTCTACGTCAGGTCGCGCAGCAGCGATTCCCGCACAGGCCCTTCAATCACCTGCACCGGCACCCGGTAGTTCGGATGATCGCACCCGATCATCAGTGCGGCGCCGCCGCGCAGCCGCGTCTTCATCGCATCCGTGAGCTCGAAACGCACGAAGTGGACCGCTGAAGTCTTTTCCTCGTTCTCGCGCTCGAGATCCTCGTCTGCGATCGCATAGACCGGCGGCTCGCCTTCCACTTCGATGAACACGCGGTCTTCGATGCCGATCAGTCGCCCCAGCGCTGCGCGGCGCTCGGCCTCGTGGGCGTATTCGATCTGCATGGTCGCCTTCAGGTTGCTGCCGTCCGGCACCAGCGGCAGGTAGGCGTCCAGTTCGGCCTGGATGCCGGCCTCGTCGAAGATCTTCTCGATATGGAGCATCTCCTGGATCTGGTAGCGGATCGTCAGCTCATCTTCGAAGAGGAAAGTCAGGTGATTGCCCAGCGCCACGGTGCGGTCCTTCTTGTGCGCGATCACTTCGTCGCGCTTGGCGATCCGTGCCTTGGCGTAGGCTTCGAGCGACATCAGCGAATCTCTGGCGATGCTCATCAGTTGTCCTCGCGTGTGGTTGGGTGAGTCAGATGCCGTAGGCCTTGCGCAGCAGCGTCAGCGGATGCGCAAGCGATGCCTTCGGCAGACCGGCTTCGTCGATGCCCTGCTCGATATGGTGGCCGGCCAGCTGGCAGTCGGACGAGATGTAGTCCGGCTGGGGCTGCGCCATGGCCTTGAACACCGGACCGCCGATTTTCATGGCCATGCCGTGGAATTCCTTTTTGACGCCGAACGTGCCGGCGTGCCCTGAACACCGTTCGATCACCGTGACCTGCGTGTCGGGCACCAGCGAGAGCGTATCGAACGTCTTGCGGCCGATGTTCTGCACGCGCGCGTGGCATGGCACGTGATAGGAGACCTTGCCGAGCGCCTCCTTGAAATCTGTCTTCAGCAGGCCGTCGCGATGGCGCGACACCAAGTACTCGAACGGATCCCAGAACGCTTCGCTGACGGCGCGCACGTCGGCGTCATCGGGAAACATCAGCGGCAGTTCG
Organism: Cupriavidus sp. IDO; assembly: GCF_000812465.1. Taxonomy (GTDB): domain Bacteria; phylum Pseudomonadota; class Gammaproteobacteria; order Burkholderiales; family Burkholderiaceae; genus Cupriavidus. Next base: position 6,655 of record NZ_JWMA01000097.1, read on the forward strand.
TGCTTGTACATCAGCACGCAGCTGGGGACCGCGCCCATCAGCGCATAGCCTTCGCGTGCGTAGGCGGCAAGGACCGGCATGTTCTTCGCCTTCTTCTCTGCCACGCCTTCCAGGTTGCCCTGCTCAAGCAGCGGCATGCCGCAACAGGCCTCGCTGGTCACCAGCTCATACGGGATGCCGTTGTGCGCGAGGATCGCCAGCAGGTCATGGCCGATGCCGGGCTCATTGAAGTTCACGTAGCAGGTCGCATAGATCGCGACCTTGCCCGGCGTACGCTCGCCGTCCTTTACCGGGGCAACGGGGGCCTTCTTCGCGGCGCTGCGGAACTTGCGTGTTGCGAAGTCAGGCAACCACGCGTTCTTGTCGACCTGCAGCACATTCTCCAGCGCGCTGCGCGCCGCGCGCGTATGGTTCACGGCATTCACCACCTGCGTGACGATGGGGATACCGGCAAAGTGTCCGAGCGCATCGGTGTTGGACAGGACCTTGTCGCGTGTGCTGACTTCGCCGCGCTTGTAGTGCAGGGCCTTGGCGCGCAGCATCAGGTGCGGAAAATCCACATTCCACGGATGCGGCGGCACGTACGGGCACTTGGTCATGTAGCACAGGTCGCACAGGTAGCACTGGTCCACAACCTTGTTGAAGTGCTGCTTGTCCACGTCATGCGCTTCACCGCTGTCGGTCTCGTCGACCAGGTCGAACAGTTGCGGAAACGCGCCGCATAGGGACACGCAGCGCCGGCACCCGGCGCAGATATCGAACACGCGCGCCAGCTCCTTGTCGAGCAGGTCCTGATCGTAGAAGCCGTCCGAGAGCCAGTCGAGCGGATGCCGCGTGGGTGCTTCGAGACTGCCTTCCTTGTGGGGCATGGCGTCAGTCTCCTCGTTTTTTGTATTGGCCGCACGTCACGCTTGCGCGCGGCGCACGCAACAACGCGCAAGCCCGCCATCCCGGGGGCTTGCGTCGCACTCTCCCTGGCGCGCGCAGCCAGACCGCAGCGCCGCGCCGGGCGATGGCTTCAGTCTACGAGTGCTTCCAGCGCCTTGGTATAGCGGTTCGCGTGGCTGCGCTCGGCCTTGGCCAGCGTTTCGAACCAGTTCGCAATTTCGTCGAAGCCTTCTTCGCGTGCCGTCTTTGCCATGCCGGGATACATATCGGTGTACTCGTGCGTTTCCCCCGCAATGGCCGCCTGCAGGTTCTGGCGCGACGAGCCGATCGGCAGCCCGGTGGCAGGATCGCCGACGGCTTCCAGGTGCTCGAGATGGCCGTGTGCGTGGCCGGTTTCACCTTCTGCGGTGGAGCGGAACAGCGCGGCCACGTCGTTCTGGCCTTCGACGTCGGCCTTGGCGGCAAAGTAGAGATAGCGGCGGTTCGCCTGGGATTCGCCGGAAAATGCGTCCTTCAGGTTTTGCTCGGTCTTGCTTCCCTTGATTGTCGGCATCTGTATCTCCTGAATCGCTGTCATGGGGACGCGCGAATGTCATGAGCGATCGGCACTACAGCCGATGCCGGCGAGGCGCGCGTGCCTGCACCGTGATGCTTAATCTAGGGCGAAGGGGTGGCGATCCCCAATAGTGTTTTTTAATGTGATCGATAGCCGCCGGGGCGAAGCGGCCGAACCATGCCAATTGCGGCGCGCATGGCACTTCATGCATGTATCATGCGCGCATTGCTTCACATCCATGCCTGCCTGGTGGGCCCTTGCGCATGCCCGTGGCGCAAGAGCCGCCCGGAACGAGCTGCTCAGAACTCCTGCACGGTCGGGCGGAGCACGATCTCGTTGATGTCGACATCGACGGGTTGCTCGATGGCGTACGCGATGGCGCGCGCAACCGAATCGGCGGGGATGGCGATCTTGTAGAAGTCCCCCACGAATCGAGCGCTTTCCGTGTGGGAACTGCCCAGCTTGAGTTCCGAGTCGACGGCGCCGGGTTCGATCGTGGTCGTGCGGATCTTGCCACCCACTTCATGCCGCAGCCCTTCGGAGATGGCGCGCACCGCGAACTTGGTTCCGCTGTACACCGTGCCACCCGGGCTGAATACCTTGATGCCGGCTACCGATGCGATGTTGATGAAGTGGCCGCTGCCTTGCCGCTCGAACACCGGCAGCGCCGCGGCAATGCCATACAGCACGCCCTTGATGTTGATGTCGATCATGCGGTCCCACTCGTCTACCTTGGTCTCGCTCAAGGGCGCAATGGCCATCAGGCCCGCGTTGTTGACCAGCACATCGATGCGCCCGAACGTGCGCACTGCCGTGTCGACCAGGGCCTTAAGCTGTTCCGGCTTCGTCACGTCGGTCGTGACGACCTCTGCCTTGTCGCCGGACTCGCGGATCTCGCGGGCAATGACCTCCAGCCGCTCTGTGCGCCGCGCGCCCAGTACGACCGATGCGCCGAGGCCGGCGAGGTGCCGTGCGGTAGTTTCCCCAAGCCCGCTGCTGGCGCCGGTAATGACAACAACTTTGCCTTCGATGTTTGATCGCATTTGTTCGTTTCCTTCCAGTTTGCATTGAAGGCCTGAGGGGCCCCGGCCTTGTGGGAAACCATTATGGAAATCCGGCAGATGCGAATAAATGGAAATGTTAAGATTTCATAATTCCAATTTCTGGAATTTTCGCCATGCTCAATCGCCTGGAGATGCTGCGGATCTTCCTGGCCGCGGCTGAGTCGAGCAATTTCAAGGAAGCCGCCACGCGGCTCGGCATTTCGCCGCAGGCCGTTACGCGCGCGGTGCAAGACCTCGAAGCGGCGCAGGGCGAACTGCTGTTCCACCGCAGTACCCGCAACGTGCAGATCACCGCCTTCGGCGAACGGCTCGCCGCACGGGCGCGGCCAGGCCTGGAGCAGGTCGATGCCCTGTTCCAGCGCGGCCAGGCGCAGGAAGAGCCCGAGATGCGTGGCATCGTCCGGCTGACGGCCCCGGTGTTCATGGGCCGCCTGCTACTGCTCCCGGTCCTGGCGCGGCTGACCGAACGCCATCCGCAGCTGCGCTTCGACCTTCGCCTAAGCGACGCGCACGCGGACGTGGTCGACGAGAAGATCGACATCGGCATTCGCTTCGGCTTCCTGCACGACAATCGCTTTGTCGCGCGGCGTGTTTCCCGGCAGACGTTTCATGTGGTCGGCACGCCGGCGCTCATTGCACGTGTCGGCAGGCCCACGACCATCACGCGGCTCAACGACGTACCCACGACGGCGCTGTTCGACGCCAGCACGGGACGCTTGTGGCCGTGGCTGTTCGCTAACGGACAGCAGATGACGCCGGCGCAGCCGGCCTTTGTCTGCAACGACTCCGATACCGAGCTGGATTTCATGCGCACCGGCGCCGCCTTCGGGCAGGCGACGAGCCTGCAGGCGGGCGCGGCCATCGCCGCCGGCGAGCTGGTTCCCATGCTGCAGGATTTCGAGCCGGAACCGTGGGATGTCTACGTCTACCGGCCCCAGCGCGGGCCGCTGCCGGCACGCATCCGGCTGGTCTATGACGCGCTGGTCGACGCCTTCACCTCCATGCCAGACGTGCCGGATCGTGGCCGGGCGTAGCGTGCCTCTCCGGCGCGCAACGTCCCTGAAGACATGCCCGCGGCGATCCGGCTGGTGGCTGCGCCGGATCGACTATGATTGGCGCCACGCCGCTACCCGGTTTCGGCTTGCAGTGTCCGGCAACGTGCCTTCCGTGCCATGCCGGCGCGTTCGTCGCGGCGCCCGGTCCGATCCGTCATTTCATTCCGCCCCATCATGGCCCGCCTCAAGCTCGACCTTCCCGCCGACCAGTTCTGCTACGCCACGCACCTGACCGTGCGCGTGACCGATATCAACTCGGCCAACCACCTCGCCAATGATTCGATGATCTCCATGATCTCGGAGGCGCGGGCCCGTTTCCTGTTCGAGTTCGGCACGTCGGACGATGTCCGCGAAGAGGGCGTCGGCATCATCGTCACCGACCTGGCGACGATGTACCGCAATGAAGCGCATGCGCGCGACCAGCTGCTGTTCGAAGTCGGCGTGATGGACTTCAATAAGTACGGCGGCGACATCATCTTCCGCATCACGCGCCCGCAGGATGGCGCGCTGATCGCCATGGCCAAGTCTGGCTTTGTCTTCTTCAAGTACCGCAGCAAGCAGGTGGTGCCGATGCCGGAAGGGTTTGCCGGCCGCTTCCCGAAGGTGAACTGGGTCGAGTAAGGGGAGCTCGCCTCCCGAGGGCTTGAACTGCTGACAGAATAGTTTCGCGTTCTTGCGCAGTTGTGCACAATTTGCGCATGATACGCACGATGGTCAGCATTCAAGAGGCTGCGGAGTTTCTGGGCGTCTCGGCGCAAACGCTGAGGCGCTGGGAGCGCGAAGGCAAGCTCATTGCGGACGAACGCACAGCCGGCGGGCGTCGTCGCTACGATCTGGCGCGTCTGCGGCCCGAGCAATTTCACGCCTCCGAGGCTGCCCGGCGCACCATCGCTTATGCGCGCGTATCCAGCCAGGACCAGAAGGACGACCTGGAGCGGCAGAAGCAGGTGCTGGAGCTTTACTGCGCGAGGCAGGGCTGGACGTTCGAGGTCATTGCAGACCTCGGCTGCGG
>NZ_JWMA01000010.1 GCF_000812465.1 Cupriavidus sp. IDO
CCAATTTAGGGGGGGGGGGGGGGGGAGGGGGCAGGAGTCTCCACGGAGTGAAGCGCAACGACGCTTGCCATGCGCCTGCCCTCTCCCCCGGCCCCTCTCCCGCAAGCGGGAGAGGGGAGCAAACCGGCAGCCTGCGAAGTTTGTCAGTGCGATGCCGTATCGCCTGCCCGGATCGCCGAGACCTGGGCGGCGCTGCGGGTGGCTTCCACCAGCAGGATGACCAGCAGCGTGATCAGCGTCAGGCCGAACACGGCATAGCCGATGCTTTCGCCCTCGATGGCAAGCAGGGACGGCGAGTAGCTGGTGCTGGTGCAGATCATGGTGCCGGCCGACATCCCGGTGTAATGCATGCCGCAGACCGCCACGCCCATGACGAGGGCCGCGGCGAACTGCTTGGCCTTGGTCTTCACCGTCGTCGCCAGCCACAAGGCCACGACCGATACCACGATGGCGATCACCGCGGAGAGCGCCACAATGCTGAAATCCCAGTCGAAACGGCTGTTTGAATTGATGGCCGCCATGCCGGTGTAGTGCATGGCCACCACGCCCAGGCCGGTCAGCACGCCGCCCTTGACGATATTGTCGGAGCGGCTGCCGTGCGTGCGGGAGGCGACGGCCAGGCCCGCACCGGCAAACGCCATCACCACGAGCAGGGAGGCCAGCGTCGGGATCAGGCCGAATTCGCGGTGAGTCGGCGTCTGGTAGGCCACCATGCCAATGAAATGCATCGACCATACCGCGCCGCCGCCAAGCGCGACGCTCGCGCAGATAAAGCGGTCGATGTCCAGCCGGCCGTCGGGCTTGCGGATGCGCCGCGACCAGCGCAGGCCGACATAGGCGCCGCACACGGAGATGAAGAACGACAGGCCGACCATCGGCCAGTCATAGGCGAACGGCACAAGGGCGCCGGGGACTGACTGGAAACCGACAAACATGACTCCACCTCCTCGTTGGAAATACCGACACTGAAGAACGCCCATGGCGCTTGCTGCCGCACTTGCATCGAGTTACAGCGGATAACGTCTGCCTGCTCCGGCCAGGGAAGCCCGCGGCATGTATCCGTGGAAAAGTATGCATACATGAAGGGGTTATGGATATAACTCAATCCCGGTAATGCGGGCTGGCGGCCAGGCTTGTGAGGGGCGGCCGCCAGGGATAGACTTGACCGCTTCCGGTCATCCAGCCGTACGGGCGCGGCGGCATGCCCGCTGCCGCGCCGGCCGTACCGCCCTCACACTCGCTCATGAAGCCCGATGCCAGACTGACCACCGGCCCGATCGGCCGGACCCTGCTGATGTTTTCGCTGCCGGTGCTCGGCAGCAATATCCTGCAGTCGCTCAATGCCTCGATCAACTCGGTCTGGGTGGGGCGCTTTCTCGGCGAGGCCGCGCTGACGGCGACTTCCAACGCCAACATCATCCTGTTCTTCCTGCTCGGCGTGGTATTCGGCATCAGCATGGCCAACACCATCATGATCGGGCAGGCGGTGGGCGCCCGCGACCTGGGCGAGGCCCGCCGGGTGGTGGGCACCAGCACCACCTTCTTCGTGCTGTTGTCGGTGCTGGCTTCGGCCGGCGGCTACATCTTCACGCCCGACATCCTGGCGGCCATGCATACGCCGCACGACGCCGCGCCGCTGGCAGTGACGTACCTGCGCATCATTTTTGTGGCGCTGCCGTTCATGTACTTCTACAACTTCGTGATGATGACGCTGCGCGGCGCAGGGGATTCGCGCACGCCGTTCTACTTCATGCTGCTGTCGGCAGGGCTGGACGTAGTGCTCAATCCGGTGCTGATCTTTGGCGTCGGTCCGCTTCCGCCGCTCGGCATCGCGGGCTCGGCGCTGGCAACGCTGATCGCGCAGATGGTCAGCCTGGTGGCGATGATCGCGCTGCTCTACCGGCGCCGCCACTTCCTGCTGCTGCATCGCGAGCAGCTCGCCCTGCTGTGGCCCGATCCGGCGATCCTGCGCTCGCTGGTCATGAAAGGGCTGCCGATGGGTTTGCAGATGGTGGTGATCTCGTCGTCCGCGATCGTGATGATGTCGATGGTCAATGCGCATGGCTCGCAGACCACCGCGGCCTACGGCGTGGCGTCGCAACTATGGACCTACGTACAGATGCCGGCGCTGGCGGTGGGGGCCAGCGTGTCGTCGATGGTTGCGCAGAATGTCGGTGCCGGGTTCTGGCACCGCGTAACGCGCATCACGAAGCTGGGCCTGCTGTTCAACCTGCTGATGACGGGGGCGCTGGTGGGATTGATCTACCTGTTCGACCGGCATTCGCTCGGCCTGTTCCTGGGCGATGACGGCTTCGCCATCGGCATCGCCCAGCACATCAACGCGATCGTACTGTGGTCCTTCATCCTGTTTGGATTCACCATCGTGGTGTTCGGCACCGTGCGCGCGACCGGCGCCGTGATGGCACCGCTGGTGATCCTGTTTATTTCGATGTGGGTGATCCGGCTGCCGTTCGCATGGGTGCTGGGGCCAAGCCTCGGAGCCGAGGCAATCTGGTGGAGTTTCCCGCTAGGCTCGGTGGTATCGCTGGCACTCGCAATGGCTTACTACCGGTTCGGCAACTGGCGCCGCAGTCATATTCTGCCTACTGCGCCGCATCCTGCCGAAGCGGTAGGCCTGGCGCCGGATACCAGCATGGGCACGCCATGCGAAGACGCCGGTAACGAGCCCGGCGAGGTGGCCCCGGCCACGCCCGAGCCCGAAGCCGTGCGCTGAAAGGCAATCGAAAGATGCATGTGGCATCGTGCCACGGATGTCAGAGTTTCTGACATCACGCGACCGCCTGGCGCCATCGGGGCCAGGCGGCGCTTGCCAGTCTTTTCTGCCGCCCTTGCGATCACCGCGATGGCGCGCGCCAGCTTTTCTCTTCCTGACTTCCTTCTGCTTGCGGCTTGCCGACGAATACCTCACGTTGTGATGGTTTCATGCATTGGCGCATTGCACGTCGTCCTGCTGGTGACGGCAAGCGGCGTATCGGTAAATACCCCTAAACCAAGACAACTGAAAGGCGGCTGAAAGATCGCGTCTCTAAGGTTCGTTGCTACCGCCGGGCATGCATGCACGCATGCCACCCTCTGCACAACAGAGCCAACGTGCAGAACGGCTACGCATTTCATGAAACTTTTGAGGAGAATCGTTTTGCGCATACGCAGCCAAAAGGACTTTGCCTCCGGCCTGATGTTTGTCCTGGTCGGATTCGGCTTTTCCTGGGTCGCACGCGGCTATTCCATGGGAACTGCCGCGAAGATGGGACCCGGATACTTCCCATTCCTGCTCGGTCTGGTGCTGGCACTGCTGGGCGTGCTGGTGCTGATCGGTTCATTGTCGTCCAAGGGCGAGGAAGACCATCTCGCGCGCTGGGACCTGAAGACCCTGCTCTGGATCCTGGGTTCCGTGGTGCTGTTCGGCCTGCTGCTCAAGCCGCTCGGCATGGTGTTGTCGGTGTTCGTGCTGGTGCTGGTGTCTTCGATGGCCAGCCATGAGTTCAGCTGGAAGGGCGCGCTGCTCAACGGCGTGGTGCTCGTGCTGATCAGCCTGGGCGCGTTCGTCTATGGCATCAACCTGCAGATGCCGGTATGGCCTGCATTCATCACCGGTTAAGGAGCAGCGAGAATGGAATTGCTTGATCACCTCGCGCTGGGATTCTCCACGGCGCTATCGCTGCAAAACCTTGCCTATGCCTTCCTGGGCTGCGTGCTGGGTACCCTGATCGGCGTGCTGCCGGGCCTGGGGCCGCTGGCCACCATCGCCATGCTGCTGCCGGTGACCTACACGCTGCCGCCGGTGGCCGCGCTGATCATGCTGGCCGGTATCTACTACGGTGCGCAGTACGGTGGCTCGACCACCGCCATCCTGGTGAACCTGCCGGGCGAATCGTCGTCGGTGGTGACCACGATCGACGGCTACCAGATGGCGCGGCGAGGGCGAGCGGGCGTGGCACTGGCAACGGCGGGCCTTGGCTCGTTCTTCGCCGGCTGCGTCGCTACGCTGATCCTGGCCGCCTTTGCCACGCCGCTGTCGGAACTGGCGTTCAAGTTCGGCCCTGCCGAGTACTTCTCGCTGATGTGCCTGGGCCTGATCGGCGCGGTGGTGCTGGCTTCGGGCTCGCTGCCGAAGGCCGTGGCCATGATCGTGCTGGGCCTGCTGATGGGGCTGATCGGCACCGACGTGAACTCGGGCGCCGCGCGCTTCTCGTTCGACGTGCCTGAACTGACCGACGGCATCGACTTCGTGGCGCTGGCCATGGGTATGTTCGGCTTCGCCGAAATTATCGCGAACCTCGAGCAGAAGGAAGCCCGTGAGACGTTCACCGATAGCGTGACGAACCTGTGGCCGACCAAGGAAGACTTCAAGCGCATGATCCCGGCCGTGCTGCGCGGCACGTTCCTGGGCTCGGCACTGGGCATTCTGCCGGGCGGCGGTGCGGCGCTGGCTTCGTTTGCAGCCTACTCGCTGGAAAAGAAGACCTCAAAGTACTCGCACGAATTCGGCAAGGGTGCGATCGAAGGCGTGGCAGGTCCGGAATCGGCCAACAACGCCGCGGCACAGACTTCGTTCATCCCGCTGCTGACGCTGGGCATTCCGCCCAATGCCGTGATGGCGCTGATGGTTGGTGCCATGACCATCCACAACATCCAGCCCGGCCCGCAGGTGATGACCAGCAACCCGGCGCTGTTCTGGGGCCTGATCGCCTCGATGTGGATCGGCAACCTGATGCTCATCATCCTGAACCTGCCGATGATCGGCGTGTGGGTGAAGCTGCTGACCGTGCCTTACCGCTTCCTGTACCCGGCCATTCTCGTGTTCTGCGGCATTGGCGTGTACTCGGTCAATAACCAGACCTTCGACGTGTTCATGGCGGCTGGCTTCGGCGTGATCGGCTACCTGTTCCTGAAGCTCAAGTGCGAACCGGCTCCGCTGCTGCTGGGCTTCGTGCTGGGACCGATGATGGAAGAAAACTTCCGCCGCTCGCTGCTGCTGTCGCGTGGTGACTTCACCGTGTTCGTGACGCGTCCGCTGTCGATGGGCCTGCTGATTGCGGCCGCGGCACTGGTCGCCGTGGTGGCCCTGCCTTCGATCAAGGCCAAGCGCGAAGAAGCGTTCCAGGAAGAGTAGCGCCCCGGCGCCCCGGAACTGCGCTGTCCACACCGGCGCATACAACGCAAGCATTCGGGGTGCCTTCGTGCACCCCGTTTTTTTTAAAATTGAGAGTGCCCGACTGCGGCTGCAGTCATGGGCTGCGCATGATGACCAGTATTACTGCACCCTTCGGTGCCTCGCCAGCGCCCATGAGATCGCCTAACCTTGACCGGTTCTTTTCCCGGGTCTATGTCCTCAAGCTCGTGCAGGCGAGCCCGTCCACCGTCCTGAACCTGGTCGACCGGCTGCGCGATTGCGGAATCGAGAAGAACATCCGCTCGCTGCGTCCTGTGCTGCGCAGCCTGATGATTGCGCGTGCGATCACGGCTGAACTGGTGGAAGGCAGCGGCCGGGTCTATTGCATCACCGATACGGGGCGGGCGGAGCTGGACCAGTATCTCTCCCACCTTGATGTGTTGAAGGCGGATTTGTCGAAGGCAGACGGGGCGGATGTGGATGCCTAGCGTTCTGGACACTGGCTGCCTGGCAGGTGCACACGTTCAGGGCAGCGGAGGGGTCTTTGCAATGAAGACTCCAGAAAAAGGCTCATTCGCCGGATCGCCCGCAATCCGGCGAAGACCCAAAAAAAAGCTGGCCCGCAGGACCAGCCTTTCATCAAAAATGAAGCCTCTTACTGGGTCACCAACTCAAGCCCAGCTTGCGACTCGTCATCGCCGCGGGCCACCAGCACCTTGATCTTGTTCGGTACCGCCGCGCCAATCCCGTCGACCGGGATGGTGGTGATCAGCCAGTCTGCGTTGTTGGCCAGCGTCAGCGCGCCAGAGTCGAAGATCACAGTCTTCGTGCCCGCCGTGGTGATGCGCAGGCGATAAGTGCCGCCACTCACGTCGATCGAATCGCTGCCCGATGCAGGCACCGCCGACTTGTAGGCGACTGCTGCGAACGTAGGCGTCGCCGCTGCGAGGTCAGCCGCCGGGACGGTCAGGTAGATATCGACGTTCTGAGCGTTGAACGATGCATTCAGGCTGCGAACACGAGCCTTGTCGGAGAACAGGCCCTTTTCAAACGGGTCGTCGATCTGCAGCACATCCGCCGCGGTTGCACCAGGCAGGGCCACCACCGTGTACTTGTGGCCGGTGTGCGTGTTCACCGTGGTCCTCCCGAGCTCGGTTGATGTGTTGGCAACATTGAACGAAAACGTCTGGTTGCCCTCTTCCACCCTAAAGTACTTCGAAACAAATTTATAGGGCTCGTTCAGCAGGTTGGTCTTGGTGCCGTTCTGCAGCACATCCACGTTGGGGCCGCCGGTAATGGCATGGATCACGCGCACGGTCGGCTCGCTGACGCCGATGCGGGCGCCGATGCTGTCGTCCCCGCCACCGCATGCGGAGAGGACTGCCGTTGCGGCCAGCGCCAGGCCGAGGATAAGACTGGTCTTGGATCGGAACATGTGTCACCTCTATTCGTTGGAATCCGGGCGCGCTGACGCGCACGGCGCGGCATGCTGCGGAGCCGGAGTGCAAATGTGGCGGCGCATCCCGAGCAAGAACTGCAATTGCGCATCGCCGTGATGCAACGATAGGTAGTAACCACGGGTGCAGGCAGGAGCCCGCCTCCGAATTCGATGTCGGACGATTCCGACAGAAGTGACGAGTGAGAAGCTGGCGCGGACCTTCTCGCGCGCAGGGCACGGCAGGCGCCCTGCCCTGCGTCAGGCCATCACGACCTGGTTGCGGCCGTTGCGCTTGGCCTGGTAGAGGCCTGCATCCGCGGCTTCCACCAGCCGGCTGGATATCTGGGTCGTCTCGGGAACCAGCACGGCGCCGCCGATACTCACCGTCACGCATGCGCTGGTCGGCGAGCCGCTGTGCGGGATCTGCTGGGCCTCGATGGCCCTGCGCACCTTCTCCGCAAGCAGGCGGGCACCGCCGGGCGAAGTAGCGGGCAGGACCATCGAGAATTCCTCGCCGCCGAAGCGTGCCGGCAGGTCGGCAGGGCGCGAGCAGTTGTCGCGGATCACCGCGGCTACGCGGCGCAGGACTTCGTCGCCGGCAACGTGGCCATAGGTGTCGTTGTAGGCCTTGAACGAATCGACGTCGATCATCAGCAGCGCAAGCTGGGTCTGCTCGCGCTGCGCACGCTTCCATTCGGCGCCAAGGTATTCATCGAAATAGCGCCGGTTCGACAGGCCGGTCAGGCCGTCGGAGTTGGTCAGGCGCTGCAGCTCCAGATTGGTTTCCAGCAATTGCTGCTGGCTCTGGCGCAGCGCCCGGTAGGCTTCGTCGCGCTGGAGCAGGTTGAGGTAGGAGCGCGAGTGATAGCGGATGCGCGCGATCAGCTCGATGCTGTCGGGGAGCTTGACCAGATAGTCATTGGCGCCGGCCGCGAAGGCCGCGCTCTTCATGGTCGGCTCTTCCTTGGTCGACAGCACGATGATCGGGATGTTGCGCGTGGCCGGGTTTTCGCGATAGCGGCGCACCAGTGTCAGGCCATCCACGCCCGGCATGACGAGATCCTGCAGGATCACCGTCGGCCGGGTCCGCTCGGCCACGGCGATCGCTTCGTCAGGCTGTGCGCAGTAGTGGAAATCGATATCGTCCTCGCTGGCCAGTGCGCGGCGCACGGCCTCGCCGACCATGGCCTGGTCATCTACCAGCAGGACCATGGCGAGATAGTCGTGCGCGTTCGCGGCCTCCATGGTGTTGTCTTTTCTTGGCATGCTTTGCTTCCTTTTTTGCCCGACCTCTTGTAACTCGCAAAGGACTGTATCGGGACGATCTGGTGTCGTTTGTGTAATGAGGGATGGCGGCGGTAGTCCGCGTCGTTACCGTCCTGCCGGACCCGCGACGCCGCAGGCCTGCACCAGCCGCGGCGCGATGCGCGGCAGCGGCAGTATCTCGCTGGCCGCGTCGATGGCCGCCGCCGCCTTCGGCATGCCGTACACCGCGCTGGTTGCCTGGTCCTGCGCGATGGTCAGGTAGCCGCGATCGCGCATGGCCTTGAGTCCCAGTGCACCGTCGCGGCCCATGCCGGTCAGCAGCACGCCGATCGCGTCGCCGCGCCAGTGTTCCACCACGCTTTCAAAAAACACGTCGATGGATGGCCGGTACAGGTAGTCGCAGGGTTGTTCGGTATAGACCATGCGTGACGGGCCGGCCAGCCGCAGGTGATTGTTGGTGCCGGCAAGCAGCACGATGCCGGCCTGCGGCGCTTCGCCGGCGCGCGCGACGCGCACGGACACCGCGCACTGCGCGTCGAGCCATTCGGCCATGCCGCCGGCGAACGCTTCGTCCACGTGCTGGACGGCGACCACCGCCGCGCTGAAGTTCGCCGGCAGGGCGCTCAGCAGCGTGGCCAGCGCCGCCGGCCCGCCGGCCGAGGCGCCGATGGCCACCAGCCGCGGCGCCGCCAGTGCCCGGGGCGCCGCGGACAGTGCATGCTGGGGCACGACCCGCCCGGCCAGCAGCCGGCCGATATTGCGCATCTTGCGCAGCAGCGGACCGGCGGCCAGTTGCGCATCGGGTTCGGCCAAGGTGGGCGTGTCCACCGCGTCGATGGCGCCATGGCCCATTGCATCGAACACTTGCGTGGCATTGCGGCCGAGATCCATCGTGACCACCACGATGGCGCAGGGCGAGGCCGCCATGATGCGGCGCGTGGCTTCCACGCCGTCCATGACCGGCATCAGCAGGTCCATCAGGATCAGGTCGGGGGTATGGCTGGCGGCCATCTGCACGGCCTGCTCGCCGTTGCCCGCGACCCAGGTGATCTCGAACGACGGGTCGAGCGCAATGGCGCGGCGCAGTGCGGTCACTGCCAGTGGCGAGTCATTGACGATGCCGACTTTCATGTACGTGCCTCACCGATCAGGTCCTGCACCGCATCCAGCAGCGCGGCGTCATGGAAACTGCCTTTCGCCAGGTAGTAATCCGCGCCGGCCTGCAGGCCGCGCTCGCGGTCCTGCTCGCGGTCCTTGTACGACACCACCATCACCGGCAACTGGTGCATGCGCGGTTCCTGCCGGATCAGCCCCACCAGCTCGATGCCGTCCATGCGAGGCATGTCGATATCGGTGATGACCAGGTCGAACGGCTCCGCGCGCAGCACGTTCCAGCCGTCCATGCCATCCACCGCGACCGCCACATCGTAGCCCCGGCCGGCCAGCAGCTTGCGCTCCAGTTCGCGCACCGTCAGCGAATCGTCCACCACCAGCACGCGCTTGCGGCGCACCGGCGCGGCTGCCGCGGCACCGTGGCGGACCCGCTCGATGCGGCCTTCCGACACCAGCTTCTCCACCGAGCGGATCATGTCCTCGACATCGAAGATCAGGACCGGCGTGCCGTCGTCGGTCAGGCTGCCTGCGGCGATGTCCTTGATCTTGCCCAGCGCCTGCGCCAGCGGCTGCACGACCAGCAGGCGTTCGCCCAGCATGCGGTCCACCGCAATACCGTAGACGCGCTCCTGTTCGCCGATGATGACAACCGGCACGTGGTCGTCCTGGTGCGGGCTTTCAGGGCGCTGCAGGACCTGCGCCGCGCTGACCAGGCCAACCGCCCGCCCTTCGTGGCGGAAGTGCTGGTGGTTCTCGGTCTGTTCGATCTCTTCCCGGCGCACGGCCGCGGCGCGCACCACGCGCCCGAGCGGGAACGCGTAGGCTTCGCCGGCCACCTCGACCAGCAGCGTGCGCACCACCGAAAGCGTCAGCGGCAACTCCAGCAGGAAATGCAGGCCCTGCCCGGGCTGCTGTGTCACGCGCAGGCTGCCGCGCACCTGGCGCACCATCTCCTGCACCGCGTCCAGGCCCACGCCGCGCCCCGATACCTCGGAGACGGTCTCGCGCATGCTGAAGCCGGGCAGCAGCAGGAATTCGAGCAGCTCGGCCTGCGACAGCTTCGTGGCCGTTTCTTCCGAGGCCAGCCGGCGCCGCACGATGGCGTGGCGCAGCAAGTCGATATCGACGCCCGCGCCGTCGTCGGCAATCTCGATCACCAGCCGGCCGGCGTTGTGCCGGGCCTGCAGCGTGACGCATCCTTCGGACGCCTTGCCGCTGGCCACGCGCACGTCCGGCGCTTCGATGCCATGGTCGACGGCATTGCGCAGCAGGTGCGCCAGCGGTGCGTCCAGCGCTTCAAGGATGTCGCGGTCCACCTGCGTGCCGGCGCCGACCAGCTCCAGGTGCACGTGCTTGCCGAGCGCGCGTCCCAGGTCGCGCACCATGCGTGCGTAGCCGGCCAGGCCATCGGAGAGCGGCCGCATGCGGCAGGCCAGCGCCGTGTCGTACAGCCGGCGTGCCAGCCGGCCGGCGCGATGGTCGTACTGGTCGAATTCTTCCAGGCGCTGCGACAGGTGCTGGTGGCTGTCTTCGAGCAGGCGGCGTGCCTCGGCCAGCGCGGCCTGGGCGTGCGGGTCGGCGGCGGCGCCGGCCAGGGCGTCGCGCAGCGTATCCATGGCCTGCAGCGCGCGCATCTGCTGGCGGCGCGCCTGCTGCATCGATTTGCCGAACGGATGGAGCCAGTGCGATTCCACCATGGCCTCGCCGGACATGGCGAGGAGCTGGTCGAGCGCGTCGGCGTTGACGCGCAGCATGCGCTCCTGCGCGTCGGCTTGCGCGCCGGCGGCCGGACCGGCTGCGGGGGCGGGCGGCACGTCCGCGGCAGGCGCCTCCGGTGGCGCGGCATCCGGCACGGCAGGGGCGATGGGTGGCGGCTCCAGGCCGTCGATCAGTGCATTCAGGTGTGCGGCAAAGGCTCCGATCTCCGCTTCGCCCTGGCGCTCGTACCAGGCCGGATCGCCGGCGGGCGGATGGCCGATGCGCTGCAGCAGGTCGGTGCCCTGCAGCAGGGCATCGATATGCGCCGCGCCAAGCCGCAGGCCGCCGCCCTGTGCGGCGACCAGGCAGTCTTCCATGACATGCGCCACCTGCACGCCGCCGTCCAGCCCGACAATGCGCGCGGCGCCCTTGAGCGAGTGCGCGGCGCGCATGCAGGCTTCCAGCTGCTCGGCGGCGGTGGGGTCGCGCTCCAGCGCCAGCAGGCCGATATTGAGCACTTCGGCCTGCGAGTCGGCCTCGAGCGCGAACAGTTCCAGCAGCGAGGCGTCGCGCAGCTGTTCGGGATTCATGCCAGGCTCCGGGTCAGCGCCTGCCGCACCAGCGCGGCGTCCAGCAGGCCGACGCTGCGGCCTGCATCGGCAAACAGTGCCTGCGTGTACCGGGCCGAGGTGCGCTCCAGCGTTGCCGGCAAGGGCTGCAGCGCAGCGCTGGCAACCCGCCTCATACCCGCGACCTCGGCTACCGGCAGGGCGATGGCGCCGCGGCCCTGGTCAAGGATCAGGAAGCGGCGGCCGGACCCGTCATGGCTATCGTCGGCCGTGGCCGCGCCGAACAGCATGGCCAGCGAGATGCAGGGCAGCAGGTTGCCGCGCACGCTGGCCACGCCAAGCATGGCGGCGTCGCGCCGGTGCGGCAGGCTGTGCAAGGGGCAGGGGGCGGTGACTTCGCCCAGCGCGGCGGTCGGCAGCGCCAGCCATTCATCGCCCACGCGGAATACCAGGCACGACAGCGACGCCTCGCGCTGCGCAAATGCGGGCGCTTCCTCCAGGCCGAGCGCGGAGGCGTGGAGCACTTCGCTGCGGGTCTGCGCGTCGAGCAGCGCGACGGCCGCGTGGGAGTAGACCTGGCAATTACGGCAATGGATGTGCTCGGCCAGCCTGGGGCAGCTGCCGTCGCCGCGAACGCCGATGCGGCGCCAGCAGTCGTCGATCTGCACTGCGGGGGAGATTGCGAGGGAAGGCTCAGCCATGGTCTGTCCGGGTGTGGCGTTGCGCGCGGTGGCGCAGGCGCGTGGCGCCGGTGTGGTCGCCTTCGGTGTCACACAGCGCCGCCAGGTGGTAGAGCGCCTCCTGGTGGGCCGGATCGAGATAGAGTGCCTTGCGGTACGACTCGTGCGCGTCCGAGGTGCGCCCAGCGGCGTCATACAGCACGCCAAGCATGCAATAGGCGTCGGCGCCGGGGCCTTGCCGCGCCAGCAGGGCCAGGCAGGCCGACGTTGCCGCGGCGAGATCGCCACGATCGGCGAGGCCGGCGACCGCGGCCAGCGCATCAGGCATTTCTTCGCGCCTGGCAGGCTGCGGCGCAGCCTTGTGCGGGACGCGGCGGGGCTTGTGAGCGGCTGGTGCCGGCGCTTGCCGGACTGGCGGAGGCTGCCGGGCCGTCACCAGTGGCAACACTGCCGGCCAATCGCAGCGCTGCGCGGTGCCAACGCCGGCGGCCTTGTGGAAAGCAAAAGCCAGCGGCACGCCGGCTGCGGCCAGCCCCTGCGCGCTGAGCACGCTGGCTTCGGCCGGCCCGACGAAGATCATGCCGTCTTGCGCGGTCAGGCGCACCAGCGTGCGAACGGCGCGCGCCTGCGCGTCGGCATCGAAATAGATCAGCAGGTTGCGGCAGAAAACGAAGTCGTACGGCGCCTCTCCCGCCAGCAGGTTCGGATCGACCAGGTTCCCGCGCAGCAGCCGCACCTGCGCGCGCACGTGGGCATCGACGGAATAGCCGCCGGCGCAGGGCGAGAAATGGCGATCGCGGAAGTCGAGCGGGGTGCCGCGGAAAGAGTTGCTGCCGTACTGGCCGGCGCGCGCGCGTTCGAGCGAGCGGGCGCTGATGTCTACGGCGTCGACCTGGAAACGCCCGGCGGGGATGCCGGCATCGAGCAGGGCCATGGCGATGGAGTAGGGCTCTTCGCCGCTGGAGCAGGGCAGGCTCAGCACGCGCAGGTGCCTGGCGCCGTCGCCGAATATGCGCTCGGCGGCAAAGCGGCCAAGCGCGAGCAAGGCCTCGCGATGCCGGAAGAACCAGGTCTCCGGCACGATCACCGCCTCGATCAGGGCCTGGAACTCATCGGGCGCGCTATGCAGCAGGTTCCAGTAGGCCTGGTGGTCGCCGGCCTGCACCGCCGCCAGGCGCTCGCGCACGGCGCGCTCCAGCACACCGCTGCCGATGGCGGCGGCGTCCAGCCCGATGCGGGCCTTGAGCAGGGCTTCGATATGCGCGGCGGTGGTCATGGTGCCGGTAGCGCGAGGTCGTCGGCAAACAGCATCGCGTGGACGTGGTCGGGCAACAGCGCATTCACGCGCACCCACTGCACCAGCCCGCGCGCGTCGTGCCGGACCGGACCCAGGTAGCGGGCAATGCCGGGGTCGATGCCGCCGTCGGCAAACGATTCGGGCGCGCAGCGCAGCGTCTCGGTAGCGTGCTCGAGCCGCAGGCCAAGCAGGCGCGGCGGTTCGGACGCCTGGCGGCGGTAGTGGACCAGCACTGTGCGGGTACTGGTGCGCAGGGCGGCCGGCACGCCGGTCGCCAGTGCTGTCATGTCGATCACGGGCACCGTCTGCCCGCGGCGCGCCAGCAGGCCCGCCACCCAGCCTGGCGCGCCCGGCATCTGCTTGAGCGTGACCAGCGGCAAGACCTCGGCCACCTCGGCGGCATCGAGCGCATAGTGGTCGTTACCCAGGCGGAACAGCAGGAACAGTTTCATCCGGAGGGGCTTCTATACCTTGAAGCGCGACACGCCGCTGCGCAGCTCGTTTGCCACCAGCGTCAGCTCGTCAATGGCCTGGCTCGACTGGCGCAGCGATTCGACGGTCTGCTGCGCGGCCTCGGACAGCTGCATCAGCGCCTGGTTGATCTGCTCGGCGCCGCCGGCCTGTGCCTGCATGCCTTCGCTCACCATCTGCACGCGCGGCGCCAGCGACTGCACCTGACCGATGATCTGCGAGAGCTGGTCGCCCACCTGCGTGACATCCGACATGCCGCGGCGCACTTCTTCCGAGAACTTGTCCATGCCCATGACGCCGGCGGCTACGGCGGACTGGATCTCGCGCACCATCTGCTCGATATCGTAGGTGGCGACCGCGGTCTGGTCGGCCAGGCGGCGGATTTCGGTGGCAACCACCGAAAAGCCGCGCCCGTACTCGCCGGCCTTTTCGGCCTCGATGGCGGCATTGAGGGACAGCAGGTTGGTCTGGTCGGCCACCTTGGCGATGGTGGTCACCACCTGGTTGATGTTGCCGGCCTTTTCATTGAGCGTGGCCAGCTTGGCGTTGACCGAACCGGCGGCCTCCATCACGTGCTGCATGGTGCCTTCCATGCGCGACAGGCCGACCTGGCCGGTGCCCGCCAGCCCGGCGGTCTGCTCGGCGGCATTCGAGACTTCATGGATGGTGCGCACCAGGTCACGGGCGGTCGCGGAAATCTCGCGCGAGGTGGCGCCGATCTGCGTCGTGGTGGCGGCGGTCTCGGTGGCGGTGGCCTGCTGCTGGCGCGCGGTGGCGGCAATCTCGTTGACCGAGGTCGTGACCTGGATCGCCGAGCGCTGCGCCTGACCGACCAGGGAAGTCAGCTCGCCGGACATCTGGTTGAAGCCTTCCTCCACCGCCTGGAACTCGTCATTGCGGCCAAGGGCCATGCGCACCCGCAGGTCGCCGCCGCGCATGCCCGACAGCAAGCCGACGATGGACTTCATCGGCACCGTAATCGCGCGCAGCAGCAGGTAGCCGCAGATGGCGGCGGCGGCCACTGCAATCAGCAAGGCCACTTCGATACTGACCTTGGCAGAACCGACGGCGTTGTTGATGCCATGTGCAGAGCGTTCAGCGACGGCGCTGTTGTCGTCGACGAGCTTCTGCGCCTGCGCGCGGCCTTCGCTCCAGAGGCGGTGCACATCACCGCGCAGGAGGGCCTCTGCGGCAGCATTGCCCTTCCAGCTGGCAGGATACACAAGCGCCTGGGCGGCCTGGTCGTAGTTCGCCCGCAGTGACTTGTAGACATTGAACGCGGCCCGGTCGTTGTCACGCGCGATGGTGGTCTCGTACTGCTGCTCCAGCTTGTCCAGGCGCTGCATGGCGTTGGCGCTCTGCTGCTGGAGGCGCTGGCGCTCCGCGTCGTCATCGGCGTTGACCGTCTGCCAGGCCAGCACGTAGAGCTCGCCCCAGGCGCCACGGATGCCGGTGCTGTAGGTCAGCCCCGGCAACGCGTCGGTCAGCATCACGTTGGTTTCCCGCTCGATCGCCGTCAGGCGGTTGTACGCAACGACGCTCATCAGCGTCATGACCAGCAGGATGAAGGTAAAGCTCGCCAGGATGCGTGTGCGGATGGTCCATTGATTCACGGTTCGGTTCCCGGTTATGTTTTTTCGAGGGGCAGGGTTTGTCCGCAGTGCCAGGCGTGGCGCAGGCGCCGGCCTGCCGGCTGGCATATTGCGCCGTAGGGTACTGGAAGGCCCGCCACCTTTCAACGACACCGGCTTGTCTGCATCCCGGGCCGTTGTGTCGCAGCATTGCAATTCGGAATCGCTTGATTTTTTCATGGTTTTCGTCACACTTGCTAAATTGCTGACCGGTGACAATGTCGATAATTTCAGATGGGGCAGGGATGGTGGCCAAGTCGGGGGCGAAGGCGACTGGCGCTTCGCCAGACTCGGATCTCGATCCGCTGACCGGCGTCGAGACACGCCAGGGATTCTTGAAGCGGCTGGAGGCGCGCCTGCAGAGCGAGGCAGCGCCGCGTTTCGCTTTGCTGCTGATCGGCATTGACGATTTCCGCGCCTTCAACGACATGCATGGACATGCAGAAGGCGACATCATCCTCCAGCGGGTGGCGCGCCGCCTGCGCGATGCATCGCCGCGCGATGCCGTGATCGCGCGCATCGGCAGCGACGAGTTCTCGGTCCTGCTGCCCTCCATTTCCGACCCGACGCTGGTGCGCCATGTCAGCGCCGCCATCCTTTCCATGCTTTCCGCTCCGCACGAGCATGCCGGCCGCCGCCACCACGTGCTGGCCAGCATCGGCGCCTGCGTGATGCCGGCGGCGGGCGACCTCAGTTCCGACGTGCTGGCCGCTGCGAGCCTGGCGCTGGCACGCGCCAAGCACGACGGCGGCCGCACCATCCGCTTCTTCAAGCCGCAGATGCGTTCGGACGTGACCACGCGGCTGTCGCTGGTGCAGGCCCTGCACGAAGCCTATGCGCAACGGCAGTTCGAGCTGCTTTACCAGCCCCAGGTAGACCTGCGTGACGGCCGCGTGCTGGGCGCCGAAGCCCTGCTGCGCTGGCGCCATCCGACGCGCGGCCTGCTGTTGCCGGCCAGCTTTATCGATGCCCTGGCCGCCAGCAGCATCGCGAGCGACGTCGGCATGTGGCTGCTCCAGACCGCCTGCGCGCAGGCGCGGGCGTGGTCCCTCGCCTTTGGCCTGCAGGCACCGCGGGTGGCCATCAACCTGTTTGCGGCGCAGCTTGCCGAAAGCCGGCTGCTGACTGAAGTCCGCCACGTCCTGCGCGCGCTGGAACTGGCACCCGGCAGCCTGGAGATCGAGATCACCGAAACCATCGCCCTGCAGCAGGGCGACGAGGTCTCGGACCAGCTCCAGGCCCTGCGCCGCGACGGCGTGACCCTGACCTGCGACGACTTTGGCACCGGCTATGCCTCGCTCAGCTTCCTGAAGTCCTTCCCGGTCGACCGCCTCAAGATCGACCAGTCGTTTATCCGCAACGTCACCCAGGATCCGGTCGATGCGGCGATCGTGCGCTCCGTCATCAATGTGGGCGACAGCCTGCGCATCGGCGTGGTCGCCGAGGGCGTGGAAACCCCCGAGCAGCGTGACTTTCTGCTGGCCAACGGCTGCCACGAAGCGCAGGGCTACCTCTACGGCCGCCCGATGCCCGCCGAGCGCCTTACCGAACACCTGCGCCAGCAGGCCGGTTCCTGACCGGGCCGGACGGCGCCTGACCTTCCCACAGACTTGTTTCCGGCTTTGACCGGCTTGCCGGGGCCATGGCGGAGCCAAAGACGTGCGCGCGGCCCCGCGCCTGCCTCCGGGCCGGGCATGCCCACGGTGCGTCGCAGCAAGAGGAAATACGTGCTTACAAAGTCTGGTCGGCCCGGACTGCCGCCGCGCGTTTTGCCATGTATGGTGATAGCAGGATGGCCGCGCCTGCGGCGCACGCTGTCCGCACCCGATACCCGGAATCCATGCCTCAGCAAACCAGAATCGAAGACAACACGCCCCGGCTGGCCGGGGGACTGCGCCTGCTGGCCGGGGTGGCCGCCATCGCCCTGGCGCTGGCACACTGGCCGGCGCTTGCCCAGTCGTATGACCTGCCGCTCGGCGATCCGGGCCAGTATGCCCGGGACGGCCAGGCACAACAGGTGGACCCCTCGTCGCGGATCGCGACCCTGACCGAGGCCGACGGCAATATCAGCTTTGCGCCCGCCGGCTCCGATGACTGGGCGGCCGCCGGCCTGAACCGGCCGATCACCACCGGCGACCGGCTCTGGGTCGACAACGGCGGCCGGGCCGAGCTGCATGCCGGCGCGGTGGCAGTCCGGCTGGGCGGCGCCACCGCCGCCAGCGTGCTGAACCTCGACGACAACGCCACCCAGATCAAGCTGACCCAGGGCACGCTGCAACTGCGCGTGCGGGCCTTGCCTCCTGACCAGCCGGTCGAGATCGATACCCCCAACCTGGCCTTTGTCCCGCGCGAACCGGGGGATTACCGCCTCGACGTGGCGCCGGACGGCACCACCACCACCGTCACCATGCGCCACGGCAGCGCCGTCATCTACGGCGACAACCGCTCGCTGGAAATGCAGCGCGGCCAGCAGATGCGCTTTGCCGGGACCGATCTGGCAGACGCCGGCGCCGGCGACGTTCCGCCCGGCGACGCGTTCGATCGCTGGACCGCTGCGCGTGATGCGCGCGAGGATGCGTCCCCGTCGGCGCGCTACGTGCCGCGCGAGATGACCGGCTATGTCGCGCTCGATGACTATGGCGACTGGCAGGAAGACCCCGGCTACGGGGCCGTCTGGTTCCCGCGCACGGTCGCTGCCGGCTGGGCGCCCTACAGCGCCGGGCACTGGGCCTGGATCGCACCGTGGGGCTGGACCTGGGTCGACGACGAGCCGTGGGGCTTCGCTCCCTCGCACTACGGGCGCTGGGCCTATTTCGGTACCCGCTGGGGCTGGGTGCCCGGACCGCGCGTGCCGCGGCCATGCTATGCCCCGGCGCTGGTGGGGTTTGTCGGCGGCAGCGGGCCCAACTGGAGCGTGCGCGTCGGCGGCGGTCCGGCCGTGGCCTGGTATCCGCTCGGCCCGCGTGACGCCTACCGGCCGGTCTACCGCGCCAGCCCGGCGTATGTCACCCGCATCAACCGGGTCACGGTCAACAACGTCGTGCTCGGCAACAACGCCAGGCGCGACGTCTATCTGAACCGCAACGTGCCGGGCGCCATCACGGGGATGCCCGCGCGCAGCTTTGTCGAGGGACGGCCGGTGCCGCGGGATATGCGGAATCGGCCCGAATGGCGCAACCTGCCTGCAGGCGAGGCGCGCGGCGCGCCGCCGGTGGCGCCGGTCAAGAGCAGCCTGGTCGGCGCGGCGCCGGTGCGCCAGTTGCCGCCGCAGGCGCGGCAGGGGTTCGAGCGCCAGGCCATTGCCACCCATGCGCCCGGACGCCCGGCGCAGGACGACCTGGCCCGCCGCTTCGCGCGCGAGGGCGGCGTGGTGCCCGGTGCAGGTCCGGCGTGGCGCGGCGAACCGGGCCCGGGGCGTACCCGGGCAGGCGCCGTGCCCGATGTGCGCATGAGCCAGGCGGCGGTCGAAGCCAGGCAGCATGGCGGACAGCCCCCCGGCCAGCGCCCCGACGGCGGCGGATTCCGGCCCCCGGGATCAGCCGGCAACGTCGGCGGTGAGCGCGGCAATCCGCAGGCGGGGCCGAACGGTGGCCCGGGCGGCCCGAATGGCGGCATTAGCGGACGCGGCTTCAGCACGCGCCCGGACCAGGCCCGCGGGCCGCAGGATGCGCAGCGCGAAATGCAGGACGCGCAGCGGCAGCAGCAACAAGCCTTGCAGCGCCAGCAGCTGGACCAGCAACGGCAGGGGCCGGACATGCAGCGGCAGCAGCAACAGGCCATGCAGCGCCAGCAAATGGAACAGCAGCGCCAGTTGCAGGATCAGCAACGGCAGGGTCAGGATGTGCAGCGCCAGCAGATGGAGCGCCAGCGCCAGATGACCGAGCCGCAGCGGCAAGGCCAGGACATGCAGCGCCAGCAGTTCGAGCAACAGCGGCAACAACAGGAGGCGCAGCAGCAGCGCCAGCAGCAGGCCGCCCAGCGCCAGCAGCAGGACCAGCAGCGGCAGGCGCAGGAACAGCAGCGCCAAGGCCAGGACATGCAGCGTCAGCAGATGGAGCGCCAGCGGCAGATGGTCGAGCAGCAGCGCCAGGGCCAGGACATGCAGCGCCAGCAGCTCGAGCAACAGCGGCAGATGCAGGAGCAGCAGCGCCAGCAACAGGCCGTGCAGCGTCAGCAGATGGAACAGCAGCGCCAGGCGCAGGACCAGCAGCGCCAGCAGCAGGCGATGCAGCGTCAGCAGATGGAGCAACAACGCCAGGCGCAGGAGCAGCAGCGCCAGCAGCAGGCGGCGCAGCGTCAGCAGATGGAGCAGCAGCGCCAGGCGCAGGAGCAGCAACGCCAGCAACAGGCGGCGCAGCGTCAGCAGATGGAGCAGCAGCGTCAGCAGCAGGCCGCGCAGCGCCAGATGCAGGAGCAGCAGCGGGCCCAGGAGCAGCAACAGCGGGCCATGCAGGAACAGCAACGGGCCCAGGAGCAGCAACAGCGGGCCGTGCAGGAGCAGCAACGCCATCAGCAGGAGCAGCAGCGCCAGATCCAGGAGCGCCAGCGCCAGCAGCAGGACCAGCAGCGGCAGCAGCAACAGCGCGCGCAGCACGGACAGCGGCAGATGGAAGCGAGTAATGGCGGGGAGCGGCACCAGTAGCGCACGGTGCTCTCTTCAGTTGTTGCCGCAAGGAAAAAGCCTGCCAGGCATTGTGCCTGACAGGCTTTTTCATTTGCCGGGACCGGGATGTATTGCCCGGCCGCCGCGCCCCTACTTGGCCAGCTCCGACAACCGCACCGGCGCAATCTTCCCGTTCTGCACCCAGCCCACCACGGTATCCGCTACCGACCCACCCTTGGCATCGATGCTATCGACCTCGTTCGGGTTGACGTCCTTCGGCAGCGCCTTCATTGCGTCGGGCATCTTGGCGCGGATGGCCGTGGCGTCGCTGGTGGTGCCAGCCAGCTTCATCGCCCCGGCCAGTGTGTACACCATGGTGTAGTTCAGCGACATCTCGGTGGTGGCGTCGCGCCCATCATGCAGCTTCCTGTATTTGGCATTGAAGCTCTGCGCGGCCGGGCGGGTGTCGTTGACCAGCGGCATCACGCCGATCGAGCCTTCCAGCATGGCCAGGCCGTTGGTGACCTTGGCCATCTCGTCCATCTTGGCCTGGTCCATCACGATAAAGCCGCCCTTGAAGCCCAGTTCGCGCGCCTGCTTGACCACCAGCGCGGTCGGCTCGGACGGGCCGCCGACGAACATCACGTCCGGCTTCTCCGACATGGCGCGCGAGACCCCGCTGTAGAAGTCGGTGGCCTTGGTGTAGGACATCGGGTTGTTGCCCACCACCTTGCCGCCCGCGGCTTCCCAGGCCGGGACGAAGGCCTGCACCCATGCCTTGGCGTAGTCGTGGTCCGCCGGCGCCAGCGCCACGTTCTTGCCGAAGCGCTTCATCTGCGCCTTGACGAAGGGTTCGATATAGCCGGTGTAGGCCGGCGGGATGCGAATGGTCAGCTTGTTGCCGGCATCGGTGATGCGCGGCACGCTGGAGTAGGCCATCACCAGGAACTTCTCCTGCTCGTTGAAGGCCTGCAGCGCGAAGATGCCGCCCGAGTGTGGCACGAAGACCGCGGGCGTCTTGTATTGCTGCACCAGCCGGCGCGCGTTGATGGCGGCTTCGGCGGGAGAGTACTTGTCGTCGAGCGCCACGACTTCCAGCTTGACCTTCTTGCCCTTGACTTCAAGGCCGGCGGCGTTGATCTCGTCCACGGCCATCTGCACGCCGGACAGCACGTTCTTGCCATACAGCGCGGCGCCGCCGGAGAGCGGACCGGTGTACCCGATCTTGACGACTTCCTGGGCCAGCGCGGCGCCCGAGGCCAGCATGGCGGCCATGGCGGTGGCGGCCAGGGGGAAGATACGGCGGATCATCTTGCTCTGCATTCTCTGTCTCCTTGCTTGGTCTGAACTGCTGTTGTCCATCCGGTTTCCTGGCTCATCCGCCGATATACGCCTTGCGGATGCCCTCGTCCTTGAGCAGCGAGTCGCGATCGCCTTCCATCACGATCCGTCCGCCTTCGATCACATACGCGCGATGCGCAATGCCCAGTGCCGCATAGGCATTCTGCTCGGCCAGCAGCACCGTGGTGCCGGCGCGGTTGATGCGCTGGATGATCTCGAACATCTGCCTGACCACCAGCGGCGCCAGGCCCAGCGAAGGCTCGTCGAGCAGCAGCGCGCGCGGGCGGCTCATCAGCGCGCGGCCCAGCGCCACCATCTGCTGCTGGCCGCCGGAGAGCGAGCCGGCGGGATCGTCCTTCTTCTGCCGCAGGATCGGGAACATCTCGTAGACCTCTTCCAGCGTGCCGCGGATGCCGGCGGCGTCGCGGCGGTGCACGTAGGCGCCCAGCGTCAGGTTCTTCTGCACGCTCATGGCCGGGAACAGCTTGCGGCCCTCGGGGCAGTGCACCAGGCCGGCCTGCACGATCTGCGACGGCTTCATGCCGGACAGCTCGCGGCCGTCAAAGCGCATGCTGCCGCCGCTGATGCGATGAATGGCGCTCATTGCCAGGAAGATCGAGCTCTTGCCGGCGCCGTTGGCGCCCAGCAGCACGACCAGCTCGCCGGCGCCGGCGTGCAGGCTGATGTTGTCGAGGGCGCGGAAGCTGCCGTACGACAGCGAGACGCGTTCAAGCTGCAACATGGTCGGCTCCCAGGTAGGCTTCAATGACGTGCGGGTCGCTCTGGATCTGCGCGGGCGTGCCTTCGGCGATCTTCTCGCCGTAGTTGAGCACCATGATCTTGTCGGCCAGCCGCATGATCATGTCCATCTTGTGTTCGATCAGGCAGACCGTCTTGCCGTGGCGGACCATCTTGCGGATCAATTCGGCCAGGCCGACGGTTTCTTCGGGATTGACGCCGCCGGCGGGCTCGTCGAGCAGCAGCAGTTCGGGGTCGGTGGCCAGCGCCAGCGCGAACGCCACGCGCTTGCGCGCCTCCTGCGTGATGTCGGCGGCCACCTCATGGGCCAGGTGCAAGAGCCCGACGAAGTCGAGCGCTTCTTCCGCCTTCTCGCGGCACAGGCGTTCCTCTTCGCGCAGGCGCCGCGTGTTGAACAGCACGTCGCCGAGCCCCGAGCGCGTGCGCAGGCGGTGGCCGACGATCAGGTTGTCCAGCACGGTGGCGCGATCGAACAGCGAGGTGGCCTGGAAGGTGCGGGCCACGCCCAGGCGGGCGATCTGGTCTGCGCGCATGCCGGCCACGTCCTGGCCCTTGAACAGGATCTGGCCGGAAGTGGGGGCATGGGTGCCGGCGATCAGGTTGAAGAACGTGGTCTTGCCGGCGCCGTTGGGGCCGATGATGGCGTTGATATGGCCCTGCTCGAAGGTCACCGATACATCGTTGACCGCGGTCAGGCCGCCGAACTTGCGGGTCAGGTTGCGGATCTCAAGCATTCTCGGCTCCGGCGCGGGTGTTCGGGACAGCGGATGAGGCGGCAGGCTGAGGGGCCTGCTTGCCGCGGCGTGCAGCGGCAGCCTTGCGCGCCTGCTTCTTCAGGTAAGAGCCGACGATGCCGTCCGGGAAGAAAATGATCAGCAGGATCAGCACCGGGCCGAACACCAGCATGCGGTAGTCCTGCAGGAACTGCAGTGTCTGCGTGACCCACGGCACCAGCACGGCGCCCAGCAGCGGGCCGAACAGCGTGCCGGTGCCGCCCACCAGCATCGCCATCACCATGTCGAAGGTCAGGTCCGTGCGCGCGATGTCCGGTCCGAGGAAGCGCACCTGGCCGGCGTACAGCGCGCCGGCAAAGCCGGCATAGCCCACCGACAGCACGAACGACAGCACCTTGGTGCGCATCAGGCTGATGCCGAGCGCTTCGGCCAGCGCATCGCTGTTGCGCACCGCCATGAAGCTGCGGCCGAGCAGCGAGCTGACGATGCGATGCATCAGGAAGGTGCCGAGCACCAGGAAGAACAGCACCAGGTAGTACTGCGCCGGCACGGAGTCGAAACTGACCGGACCGATCGCCGCCGGCACCGGAATGCCGATCAGGCCGACCGTGCCATGCGTGAGGCTTTCCCACTTCTCGATCAGCAGGTAGATGATGTAGCCGATGCACATCGTGAAGATCGAGAAGTAATGGCCCTTCAGGCGCAGCGAGACTCTGCCCACGACGTAGCCGATCGCCATGCTGACCACGCCGGAGAGCGCGAACGCCGCCCAGAACGGCACCTGGTGGTCCACGGTGAGAATGCCCAGCGTATAGGCGCCAATCGCCATGAAGCCGCCATGCGCGAGATTGAGCTGGCCGGTGTAGCCGGTGATCAGGTTCAGGCCGAGCGTGGCGATGGCGTAGATGAATGCCAGCGTCATCACGGTCAGGTAGTAGCTGTTGGGCGTGATCAGCGGGAAGGCGATTGCCAGCGCCAGCAGCAGCGTCCAGCCGGTTTTTCCCTGCAGTGCTTTTGTCATGGGTTGCTCCTCAGGCTGCCTTGCCGGCAAACAGGCCTTGCGGCCGGATCGACAGAATGACCACCAGCAGCACGAAGGCGATGATGTCCTTGTAGTCGGTGGAGACGTAGAAGCCGCCAAAGCTCTCGGCCATGCCGATGATCAGCCCGCCGACGATGGCGCCCGGAATGCTGCCCATGCCGCCGAGGATGATGATGACGAAGGCCTTGGTGATGACCAGGTTGCCCATGCTGGGGTAGACCAGGTTGATCGGCGCGTACAGCGTGGCGGCGATGGCTGCCAGCGCGCCGGAGATGGCGAACACCAGCAGCGTGACGCGCGTGGCATCGATGCCGACCAGCGCGGCGCCCTCGCGGTTCTGCGCCATCGCCATGATGGTGGCGCCGGTCATGGTGCGCGTGAGGAACAGGTGCAGCAGCACCATCAGCGCGAACGCCGCGCCGATGATCAGCAGGCGCTGCAGCGGGGCGGTCAGGCCGAACAGCTCGACCATCTGCCCGTAAGGCGTTGGCATGCGGTGGAAGTCCGCGCCCCACAATGCCTGCGCGCCCGCTTCCAGGAGCAGCAGGATGCCGATGGCCGCGATCATGTCGTGCAGCTCGGGCGCATTGCGCAGCGGGTGGAAGACGAGCCGGTCTGCCAGCAAGGACAGCAGCGCCACCACGATCGCTGCACCCGCCATGGCGAGCCAGTAGTTCATGCCGAGCGACGTCATCAGGTAGTACGAGACGTAGGCGCCCGCCATGTAGAACGCGCCGTGGGCGAAATTCGGCACATGCAGGATGCCGTAGACCAGCGTCAGGCCCAGGGCCACCAGGCTATACACGCCGCCCAGCGTCAGGCCGTTCAGGATCTGTTGGAGAAACAATGCCACAGGCTTACCTCGTGCGGTTCACGAAACAAGGCACGCGCAGGGCTTGCCGGCGCGCGGATTCAAAGCGGCGGCGCGGGCGCCGCCAGTCAGGCTATCGGAGTGGGTCAGTGGTGCGGGAACGCCGCGCGGGAGTATCGCGGGTAGCCGGGTGAAGTCCGGTGAGCCTTGTGCTCACGGTCGAATGCCTGCTGCTCGTGTTGCATGGTTTGTCTCCTATGCGATGCGGTCTGCGCAGTTGCGCCGCGGTCCGGCCGATCGGTGGCGCCGGTGACGTCGTGTCGTGGAAGCTGGTTCTGTTTCCCGCACGATCGTTCGTTTTCAAACGACTGTTGCATAGGCTTCGCAGGCCAGTCAAGGAAACCGTCCTGGCATTCCGCACAGCGAAATAGCGGGGCTTGTAGGCCGGGAATATCCAGGGCACGCCTAGATGGAATCCCTAGGTTGCCCATAGCGAGACCTCGGGCTTCCGCTGGCGTACCGGTTCTGCGCCACCCGAACGAATGCCTTGACAGGCTGCAGCCAGCGTTGGCTTTGTCCGCGTCACTCTCCTTCACGGCGATGCGCAAAAATTGTCTGCCTGTCCTTCTTCGGACAAGGCGATTCCTTGATACGCTGGTGGCTGTTCGAGCCGTTTTCCTGCCTGCCGAGGTAGCCGCCAGGGTGACGCTTCTGGCACAGCAGGGGCCGGCAACTTGCGGAAATGGGCCGGACGATCTACGGGCTGGCGCGGCCGAAGGAGTCATCATGCAAGAGCTTGCCTTTCGCACCATGCTGTACCGCTATTTTTTCTTCGGCTGGCTGTTCAGGGACGTCAGCCGGGGCGATCGGGTCGACCGCTCCGTCGCCTGGCGTTTCAACCAGGCGCATGCGCACTGGCTGTTGACCTATATGCGGCGCTGGTTCTGGTGCGGGCTGTTCTTCTATGCCCTGGGTGCGGTGGTCGAACTGATGCTGTGCGCGCCTGGCCTGTCCGCGCTCTTCTACGTGCCCAGTGTGCTCAGCGTGCCGGTCAATGTCGTCATCGGCGCGCTCTGGCTCGGCCTGAAGGCGCTCCCCGGGCCGCTGTGAGCCGACGCAGGAAGAGGCATTCGCCGTTGGCACTGAAAGGGCCAGGAAAATGCAGATCGAGTTACTGATCCACGAGGGGCTTTCCAATCGGATGAAGCCCGTGCAGGCCGCGCTGGCGGCCATCGCTTTGGTCGTCTTGCCTGTTCTTTCCGCCGCGGCTCAGGATCCGAGTCCCATTCCGCCGTGCGGGGCGGATGTCTCACCGGTCTTTCCAACCCCCGAGGAAGCGCCGGCGATTGCGAGTTGGCGAGGGGCGGAGCTCGACAGGATCCGCTGGGTTCCGCCCGCTTGCACGGGCTGGTCGGCTCCGTCGAGTTCCAGGCTCATCGTTGCCATCGCAGCAAGCTTCCGGTTCGAAGGCGATTTGCAATCGCTCCTGGCGCGCGCCGGATCGATTTCCGCGCTGCGCAATGTGCGCTATTGGTCGACGACCGAGCGGGCATGGCGCCCGCTGGCGCTCGACGCCGCAGCGCTCGCCGACAATGACCCGAAAGCCCGGCGTCCTGACTTTGCGGCATCCGAGCTGACAAAGGGCAGCCAGCACTACTATTGGATCCACGACAACCGCTCCGGCTCCGTTGTCTATCGCCTGCGCGTTCTTGAGCGAGATAAGGATCGCGTGGTACTTGCCAGGGAAAATGCTTCGCCGGTGCGCGCGTTCGCGATAACGCTGTTCGAGCCGGGCATGCTCCAGAGCGTGGAATTCATCGAGCGGCGATCGGACGTCTGGACTTTCTATCTCCTGACGCGAATCGACCGGCGCGCAAGTGTTTTTGCCAGTGGCCATGAGGCATCCTCGGTCAACCGGGCGATTGCCCTCTACCGGCATCTGGCAGGCATTCGAACAGACCGGGAGCCCCCCGCGGTGCCCTAGCGCATCCACGGCATGTTTGGGTGCTTTGATCGGGGTCGCAGCTCAAAACGTTCGGTAAGTCATTGATTCTGTTGGAATGTGTCTGCGGGCCTTGGCCCCTGTTGAGCCGCCAGAATCCCGCGTTGGCGCGAATGTCCTAATGTGACGACGCACAGGTTCTATCTCCCAACCTCCAAGATTTGATGTACTGGTGACACGCCCCAGGGCGGACGGCGCTCCCTTCGGAGCGATCGGAACTGGTACGGCAGGGATGGTCGAGGGCAGTATGTCCGTCAGCACATTTGATATCTTCAAGGTTGGAATCGGGCCCTCTGGTTCGCATACCGTGGGCCCCATGATCGCTGCTTGCCACTTAAATGTGCAGACGGTCGACGAGCACCCGATTCCCTACCCCTTTCGGAGTGGCGAGGAGCTATTGCAGATGTGCAAGGAGTCAGGTCGCGCCATTGCCGACCTGGTGCTCGAGAACGAGAAATGCTGGCGAAGTACCTATGATGTTCGCGCCGGGCTACTGGCAATTGCCGGTGCCATGGACGCCTTCATTGCCCGAGGCTGTGCAAGCGGAGGCGAATTGCCCGATCCGATTCGGGGCCGGCGCCATGCTGCCGAACGGTATCAGCAGCTATCCAAGCGCGGTGAGGAGTCTCTACCTGACCCGCTGTTGATGCCAGACTGGGTCAACCTGTACGCGATGGCGGTCAACGAGGAAAATGCCGCGGCCGGCCGAATCGTGACCGCTCCGACAAATGGTGCTGCGGGCGTAATTCCTGCTGTGCTGCGGTACTACCGTGATTTCGTACCTGGAGCTAATGAGGATGGTGTGGTGGATTTTCTATTAACCGCCACGGCCATAGGCATTATTTATAGGGAAAACGCCTCGCTACCTGGGGCCGAAGTCGGGGTGGCGTGCTCGATGGCTGCTGCGGGTCTGGCCGCGGTGCTTGGTGGTAGCAACAAACAGATCGAGAACGCAGCTGAGATCGCATTGGCGCACAACCATGACATAACCTGCCACCCGGTGGAGGGGCTCGCACAGCATCCCTGTATTGAACGCAATTCCATGGGGGCCATCAAGGCAATTGACGCTGCACGAATGGCTCTACGTAGGTCCGCAACCAGTGAAATTCGACATCGAAGTTGGATATCGTGCGGTGTCGGCACGGATTAAGGCCGGCGAATCTTGCGCTGTCGGGCATCAGTGCACGCTGAAAGGAAACGTTATGAAACAGATCGATGGCCTGGCTCTGCGCAAGGCGTTGGGTGCTTTCCCCACAGGGGTGACAGTGATGACCACGTTGGACGCCACCGGAAGGGCGTTTGGAATGACCGTCAATTCGTTCAGTTCTGTCTCACTGAATCCACCCTTAATCCTATGGAGCCAATCTCTTTCATCAAGGAGCTACACCGTGTTTCGGGATGCCGAGCGGTTCGTAGTAAATATCCTCTCAGAGCATCAAATCCAGATATCCAAGCAGTTCTCGACCGCTAGCGATGACAAATTTCGCAATATCACCTTTCGATCCGGCTTAGGAGGCGTTCCCATCATTAATTCATGCGCTGCAAACTTGGAATGCGTGAAGGTTTCTGCCCATCCTGAAGGCGATCATGGCGTTTATATCGGACGAGTTATCCGCCTGGAACGGTCCGAGCACAGGCCGCTCGTCTTCGGCGATGGACGCTACCTGGTAGCACGAGCCCATGAGCACGATGAACTGAGTGCAGTTCTCCCTTTGGAAAGCTAGGAATGGTGTTCTACAGCGTATCGATTCTGCTCTTCAATCGCCTCCGAATCCACGAAAAGACAGAGCGGCATTGGATTTAAAATCGGTCACGCCCCCAAACGCGAGCTATCCCGCGGGCGATGGGTTCACTGTTCCCCGAGTTTGACGAGCAACGCGCGGGCCTCCCGCAAGTCCACTGTGTCGAACCCTTCGCTGAACCAGCCGTAGGTCTCCTGCAGCAAGGAGCGGGCCTCGGCATGCCGGCCCTGCTGCTGCCACAGGCGGCTCAGCGCTACTACCGCGCGGAGCTCCGGCGATCGGGCATCCTGCCTGCCAGCGATCGCGATCGCCCGCTGGAAGCAGGCTTCGGCTTCACGGGCGTCCTCGTTCGCTGCGCCCACTCGCCCTGCTTCCAGCAGCGTCAGTTCTCCCTTGATCCGATGCAACTCTGCTTCGTGCACCCGCTCTTCGGTTCGTTCCACTGTAGCCAGCGCCTCGGCCACCGCCGCAAGCCCTGCCTCAACTTGCCCCGCTCTGGCACAGGCTTCGGCCAGCAGCGCCAGGAAATGGGTTCGCAGAAGTTCGGCCCCGGTGGCGCGGTATGCGCTTAGGCCTTTTTGAATGAGATCTATCCCTTCCTCCACGTGTCCATTTGCAGCCAATGCACTGCCCGACAGGATGGTTCCGCAAGCCAAGCCGTACGGCAAGCCATAATCGGTTGCGAGGGCGAGGAGCGCCTGCGCGAGATCGTGGGCCGGCTGCACTTCGCCGCGGAACAGACGGACCTCCGCAGCGGCGATCAGCGCATCGGCCGAGTCCGAAGGATGGGCAGGGGTTTGGGTCAAGGCGAGCGCTTCCTGGCTACGCGCCCAGGCTTGATCCGGATAGCCGAGCAACCACAGGTCCATGGCAATCAGCGCCAGCCCCTGTACGCCGGGTTCCAATCCATAAATGAAGCCATGCGACCGGTGCTGCCTTGGATCATAGAGAGCCATGGCCTGCTCCAGCTGTGCACGGGCGGGAGCCAGTTCGCCGAGATAGGACAAATTGGCGCCTAACGCCCGATGCGCCTGGACCAGCAACGCAGGGTCCTGCGCCTCTTTGGCCAGCGCAAGCAGTTGCCCCGCCAGCTCGCGCGCGGTCCGGAGTTCGGCATGGACCGTGTAATAGGTGCGCAGTCCGAGCAGGGCAGGGAACAGCTGGACCGTCTCCCCGAGCTGCCGACACAGCGCGAGCGCCCGCGAGTAGGTTGCCTCCACTTCCGGGGCAGCGAAGCCCTTGTTGGCCATCCAGGCCGGGCCGAGGGTGAGCTGGACTGCGAGTTCTTCCCGCGCGCGCTCTGGCGCATCGGGTAGCGTTGCAAGCAAGGCCAGGGCCATGGTGAGGTGCGTGACCGCCTCGGCGTCGGCCGAGCGATGCACGGCCTGGCGCCCGGCGCGGTGCAGGTACTCCACCGCCTTTAGTGTGTTGCCGCTGCGGCTGAAGTGATAGGCCAGCTCGCTGCAGTGCTCCTCGAGCTGGGCGCTGAACAGCGCTTCGATCGCCTGGGCGGTGCGCTCATGCAGCGCACGACGCCGCTCGCTCAGCAGGGAGCCGTAGGTCACCTCCTGGGTCAGCGCATGCTTGAAGCTGTACTCCACCTCCGGGAACGCCGGCTGCTCGTAGATGAACTCCCCTGCCTGCAGCCGGGCCAGCAGGCTCTTCGTCTTGTCCTCGGGCTGCTCGGCGACGCGTGCAAGCAGGCTCCAGGGGAATATCTTGCCAATCACGGCCAGGGTCTGCAGCAGTGCTTTCTCCGCTGGCTGCAGGCGGTCGATGCGGGCGGCGAGCACCCCCTGCACGGTGGCGGGGATGTGCAGCTTGCCCGGGATCTGCTCGAGACGATAATGCCCGCGCTCGCCGCGCAGGACCCGCCCCTCGACCAGGTCCTGCACCACTTCTTCGATAAAGAATGGGTTGCCTTCGGTCTGCTCCAGGATCAACTGCTCGAGCTGGGCAAGTCCGGCGGCATCGCCCAGCAGCGCGCGCAGCAGGTCCCGAGCTTCCGCTTCGCCAAGGGGATCCAGGCGTAGCTGGGTGTAGTAGCTCTTGCGGCTCCAGTCGTGCCGGTACTCCGGCCGGAAATTGACCAGCAGCAGGATGCGGGCGCTGGCCACGCTCTCGCCGAGAAAGCCGAGGAAGGCCTCGGTTTCGCTGTCAAGCCACTGCAGATCTTCGATGATCAGCTCCAGTGGCTGGGTCAGGCTTTCGCGCACGAGCAGCCGCTTGATTGCCTCGAAGGTGCGCTGCTGGCGGATCTGGGTGTCCATCTGCACCAGCGCCGAGCCCGGCTCGACGGCCCCCAGCAGGTGGCAAAGATAAGGCAGACTGTCTTCCAGCGCGCGGTCCAGCGTCAGGAGCTTGCCAGTGAGCTTCTCGCGCCGCCTGCGCTCATCATCTTGCGCCGTGATCTGGCAGTAGTTCCGCAGCAGCTCGATCAGTGGCAGATAGGGGTAGGCCTTGCCGTGCGAAACCGAGAAGGTTTCGAGCACCAGGCAATCGCGCGGCGCGAGCAGCTTGAACTCGTGGCAAAGCCGCGACTTGCCGACCCCGGGCTCGCCGACCACGCCGACGATCTGACCATGTCCGGCCCGTGCCCGTGCCCGCGCTTCTTGCAGCAGTTCGAGTTCCCGGGTACGCCCGACAAAGCGCGCCAGCCCGCGGCTGGCCGACACCTGCAGCCGGGTGCGCAGCGGGCCGAGGCCGAGGACTTCGAAGACTGCGAGCGGCTCGGGCAGCCCCTTGATTGGCGTCGCGCCGAGGGCCTTGAACGCGAAATAGCCTTCGGTAAGGTTGCGGGTGTGTTCGCTTGCGACAATCGAACCGGGCACTGCGATGCTCTCCATGCGCGAAGCAATATGGATCGAATTGCCCACCGGGTCGTAGTCGGTGTGCAAATCCTTGATGCGGATCGTGCGCACCACCACTTCGCCGGAGTTGATGCCGACCCGTATCTGCAGCGCGATGCCCTGGGCGAGGCGTACGCCGTCGGCGTAATGGCGCATGGCTTCCTGCATGCGCAGCGCCGCCAGCAAGGCCCGCTGCGGATGGTCTTCGTTCGCGATTGGCGCGCCGAACAGCGCCAGGATGCCATCGCCCATCGACTTGGCCACATAGCCCTCATAGTGATGCACGGCCTCCATCATCAGCGCCAGCACCGGGTCGATCAGGCGGCGGGCGTCTTCGGGATCGAGGTCGTGGATCAGCGCGGTCGAGCCGGCCATGTCGGCGAACAGCGCGGTGACCATCTTGCGCTCGCCGTCTGCCGGGCCGCGGGCTTCCATCTCTGCCTGCGCCGCCAGGATGCGCTCGGCCAGATAGGGAGGGGTGTAGTCGATGGGGGTGCTGGACGCAGTTG
The DNA here is from genome assembly GCF_000812465.1 of Cupriavidus sp. IDO. Taxonomy (GTDB): domain Bacteria; phylum Pseudomonadota; class Gammaproteobacteria; order Burkholderiales; family Burkholderiaceae; genus Cupriavidus. The sequence goes on from NZ_JWMA01000010.1 coordinate 31,690, forward strand.
CCGTGGCACGGGGGGCCGCGCTTGAAGCAGCGGGGGCGCCCAGCGGCGCGCCGCATTCGCTGCAAAACTTGGCGCTGGCAGCCGCCTCTTGCCCGCAGGCCGGACAGACGCGCACCTGCCTGGCGCCACATTCCTCACAGAATTTGGCGCCAGCCGGATTCTCGAACCCGCACCTTGCGCAGCGCATGGGGCTTGTCCCCCTGATGGGGCCAGCGACGGTCAACGATTATTGATCTTTCCGTAAATCATGACATCACCACAACGTTGCCTGAACCCAGCACGCGGCGATGATCGAAGGTCGGTGCTGAGCGCTCTTGAGTTTG
>NZ_JWMA01000098.1 GCF_000812465.1 Cupriavidus sp. IDO
TCGACCCCGGCTGTTCCCAGTAGCCAACCCTCTGCTGCTTAAAAATCTCTCGGCGCTTCAACAGGTTAGCTTGGTCTCCGAGTCAAACTTCGGGCTAGCCCGCGTACGGGTTGCTACCTCGACCCAGCCCACCAAGCCCGTCGGTCCGGTGGTGCACGCCATCGCCAAGCTGCAAAAGCGCTTCCCACAAGCCTTTCCGAAGAACCCTGCGCCCAAGGGGTGCCGCTCAAGATCGGCATCTTCGAAGATCTCATTCAACATACCCAAGCGCTTGCCCTGACGAAGGCGGATTTGCGCGGGGCGGTCCGGACCGATCTTGGCCGGGAGACGGGCGCGGACCATGCTTAGTCAGCGCATCTTTCGGGGATCTCGGATCGCACCGGGTTGCGCAGCACGCCCAGTTTGCTCACCTCGACTTCCACCACGTCACCGTCCTTCATGAAGACAGGCGGCTGACGCCGCGCGCCAACCCCGCCGGGCGTGCCGGTGACGATGACATCGCCGGGAGACAGCGTGACGAAGCTGGAACAGTACGCGACCAGCTCAGGGATGGCGAAGATCAGCATGTCAGTGGTGGCACGCTGCATAACTTGTCCGTTGAGGCGGGTTTCCAGCATGAGAACCTCGTTCTCACCGATCTCATCGCTTGTCACCAATGTCGGGCCGAAGCCCCCGGTGTTCTGGAAATTCTTTCCCGGCCCCCATTGCGAGGTGTGTGTCTGCCAGTCGCGGATGCTGCCGTCGTTGTAGCAGGCGAAGCCGGCGATGTAGGAGAAGGCCTGGTTCTCGGGGATGCGGCGGCCACGCTTGCCGATCACCACGGCGATCTCGCCCTCGTAGTCCAGCCGCGACGACTCTGGCGGCAGCAGGAACGGCTGGCCGTGACCCACCTGCGACTCGGCCACGCGCAGGAAGATGGTGGGGCGCTCGGTGCGTTCCTTCTGCGTTTCGCGGACGTGCTCTGCATAGTTGAGGCCGGCACAGAGGATCTTCTCCGGGTCGGCCACCACCGGCCGGTACGCGTCGAGGGTTTGGGCGGCCGGCAAGTCGGCGGCATGCCTGCCGGCCTCGTCGATCAGTGCGTCGAGGGGCCGCCGGCGCAGCGCCTGGCCCAGGTCGCTCAGCCCAAGCCTTGCGCCGAGGTCAATCACGCCGCCGCCGGCGATGGCGCCAAAGCTGTTCCGGCCCTGATGGGTGAAGCTGATGAATTGCATGGGGTGTTTCCTGATTCAGGCTGTTTGTGCCCCGATACGCTGCCCGGCCGCAGATGCGTCCGCACGAGTCATCAAGGCGAACTTGTTGTTTCTCCCCGCTCCCGCAAGCGAGCGAGGGGGGAAGGCTGCCGGTCATTCTTGATCGCGCTTCCTGGAACGCATTTCTCCTCAATGCAATGCGCGCTCACGCCTGCCGGACCAACATGCAGGTAGCCGTCGCGGTTGCCACCACCTGGCCGTCCTGGCGCAGTTCTCCTACCACGTTGCAGACGTTGCGGCCGCGCCGCTCCAGGCGCGCTCGCCCTTGCAGCGGACCGGCCTGCGCCGGCCTCAGGAAGGAGAGATTCAGGTTCAGCGTGGCGCAGAACGCGCCATCGGCCAGCGTCGCGGTGACCAGCATCGCGGTCACGTCGTCCAGCATGGCGCCCAGCATGCCGCCCTGCACCTGGCCGGCCGGATTGAGGAATGCCCCGGTGGCAAGGTAGTCGGATTCCAGCGTGCCCGCCTCCAGGTCGGCGGCGCGTACTACGCCGCCAAGCAGTCCGGCGACAGCCGGGGCGGGTGCCTGCCCGCTCTGCATGCGCTTGAAATAGTTGCCGTCGCTCATCGTGTGCATCCCAAATCAACGGCCGGCAAAGCGCGGCGCGCGCTTTTCCCGCCAGGCCAGTGCGCCTTCGCGCAGGTCTTCGGAAGCATCGGCCACAGCGATGTCTTGTGCCAGCTCAGCGGTATCGAGCTCGCCACGGGCGATGCGGTTCAGGTGTTTCTTCATGCCAAGCAGCGCCAGCGGTGCCATGCCGGCCAGGCTCTCGCTCGCGTGTGCCGCAAGCGCCTGCAGTGCCTGCTGGCTGTCCTCCAGCCGGTCCAGGTAGCCACAGGCCAGCATCGCGGCCGCATCGAACTTGTCGGCCATCAGCAGGATGCGCTTGGCCGTGGCCAGGCCCAGCCGCGTGACATAGCGCTCCAGGCCGCCGCGGTAGAACAGCAGGCCCAGGCGCCCGGCCGGGACGGACATCTCGGCGCCGACGGCGCCGAACCGGAAGTCGCACGCCAGTGCCAGGTCGGTGGCGCCGCCGTACGCGCCTCCCTGCAGCACGGCAATGGTGACTGGCCGCGCCTGTTCCAGCGCATTGGCCAGTGCCTCGAAGCGGGCACCGACATCGGCCCCGCCGAGGCGGCCGACATTGAATCCGCTGCAGAAGTGCCGGCCCTGCCCTTCGATACGCAGCACGCGGACCCGGGTGTCACCGTTCACCGTCTCCAGGTACTCGCGAAGCAGGTCGAGGTCTTCGGGTTCGAGCCGGTTGGCCACGTCGGGGCGGCGCAGCGTGATGACGGCGACGTGACCGTCGACCGCCAGTTCGGGTGGCTGTCCTTGCGGGGTTTCGTTCATGGCATTCGGCTCTGCTCAGTGAAAGCCGTAAATCCGCATGGTGGTCTCGCCCGCCTCCACCCGCTTGAGGATGGCGGCTTCGGTGGCCTCGCGGTCCCGGGCCTTGTCCACGACCGCCCCGGCGCGGGCGTGCGGCACCACCACCACGCCGTCGCGGTCACCCACGACCAGGTCGCCCGCTTCCACGCGGGTGCCGCCGATCAGCACCGGCGCGTTGAGCCAGCCGATTGCACCATAGTCCTTGCCGGTGCCGCGGATGCATAGGCCGCGCGCGAACACCGGGAAGCCGATTTCCTCCAGCAGCACGCCATCACGCACACATCCGTCGATGACCAGCCCACCAAGCTGCTTCACCTTGGCTGCCGTGGTCATGATCTCGCCCCAGTAGCCGTGCTCGTAGGCGCCGCTTACGTGCACCACCAGCACATCGCCGGGTTGGGCGATGTCGAGGGCACGGTGCAGCCACAGGTTGTCGCCGCCAGGCGAATGGACGGTCAGTGCCGGGCCGCAGATGCGGAATCCCGGCGCCACGGGCTTGATGGCCGGCGGGATCACGCCGATCTTGCCGCCGGCCTCGTGCAATGTGGCGGTGGGCAGCGCCCGTGCGGCTTCGACAACTTCGGGGCTGACCCGCTCGAATTCACGAATCGTGGTGCTGGCTGGGTCGTGTTCCGCCATGATCAGGCTCCTTTGGTCTGCAGCTGGTGGTAACGAAACTGGCGGCGCGCTTCGTCCAGGCGCAGTCCGCCACGCACGGCTTCGCGGATGGCGTTCTCCGCCTGCTCGATCTCCTCGGCGGTGTCCAGCACCGCAGCCTCGTGCTCGCGAGGAATGACCACCACGCCGTCGGCATCGCCGCGCAGGATATCGCCCGGCTGCACGCGCGCGTCGCCGATATTGACCACCACGTTGGTCGCCTCCACCTGGACGCGGTCCTTGCCGGTGCGCATCCAGTGGTCCTTGCTGAACACGGGGTAGCCGAGCTGGCGGCAGAGGGCGACATCGCGGCACACGCCGTCGATAACGGTGCCGGCAATGCCCCGGCGGTGCGCGATCTCCGTGAGGATGTCGCCCCAGACCGTGGCGTTATCGCGCCCCCCATTGTCGAGCACGAGGACGCTGCCCGGCGGCACGTCGTCGATATAGTCGCCCACGGTGCCCGGCGGATTGGATGCCGGGCCGTACTGCAGCGTGTAGGCGCGACCCGCCATGACGAAGCCCTCGCCGCGCGCCTTGATGCGATAGCACTGGCCGGCAATGCCGTGCTTGTCCAGCGCGTCGCTCAGCGTGGCCGTGTCCAGCTTGCCGGCGCGCGCGACATTGATGTCCTGTTGCTCGCTCATGTCCTTCAACCTTTCAGCATGTGTTCGTAGTTGCCGCCCATGACTTCCCCGATGGGCGTGCCGCCCAGGATGGCTTTTGCCATCACGGCCTCTTTGCGCACGATGGCTTCCGCCGTCTCCAGCACGCGTGCGATATCACGCGCGGCGATGAAGATCACGGCGCTGCGGTCCGCGACCACGTAGTCGCCCTCTTCCACCGTCACGGTGCCGATCTGCACCGGGACGTTGGTGCCCTGCTCCACCACGCGACTGCGTGCGGTAAACGCGGTCAGCGCACGGCTGAACACGGGGAAGTCGAAGTCGAGCGCTTCATCGATATCGCGCACCGGACCATCCGCCACGACGCCGGCGACGCCGCGCACCTTGGCCCCCAGCGATAGCAGCCCGCCCCAGCTGCCGGCCTCCACGCCGGTACGTTGCTCGACGACGATGATGTTCTCCGGGCCGGCCTGCTCAATGGCCGTGCAGCCGAGATGGCGCGCCGGTCCGGGCGGCGGCGCGCCGGTGCCGAGCTTGACGGTAATGGCGCGGCCGGCAATGCGCCCGGCGCCGGAGCGCTGGGGCAGGCCGGTCACGGTGCCCGGCAGCTGTAGCTTGTCGAGCGCGTCTGACACCGCGCAGCAGTCGAGCCGGCGCAGGCGTTGTACGTAGGATTCGGTTTCACTCATGGTCGTTGGCATGGCTTTGTTCAGTGGTTCAATCCAGGGTTTTCCAGGCCGCGAAGCACAGGCCGGTGCCGGTCAGCGCAGGCGTGCGGTAACCCGGGACATAGGACACCCATTCAAGATCGAGGTCGCGCACGGCCTCCACGGAGATCAGCCAGTTGCGGATCTCCGAGCTGCCCGCCTGGAGCTGGCGCGGGTCCAGCGATGCAAGGAAGCCGGTGTCCTTCCGGCGGATGGCGTCGATGATCGCGTTATCGAGTTCGGCATCCACGACGAAGTGGCTCAGCCCGCCCGAGGCCAGCACACCCACGCGCAGGTCCTCGGGATAGGCGGCGATCAGTTCGCGCAGCGCGGCGCCAAGCTGGATGCAGCGGCGCGGCGTGGGCTGGTTGGGCGGGTCGAAGGTGTTGACGATGACGGGCACCACCGGCAGGTCCAGCCCCTGCAGGTAGCGCCGGTGGATGAACGAGAACGCATGGCCTTCGAACTGGCCGCGCTCGAGCCCGTCCATGGCGGTGATGTCGAAGTCGCGGTCGCACAGCTCGCGGATCAGCCAGCGGCCCATGTCGGCGTTGACCAGGTAGTCGCGGTCGGCGTCGGGTTCCTGGCGGGCCATGCGGGCCTTCTTGTACCAGCCGTCGGAAGGGCTTTCTTCGCGCTTCGCATTGCGGATGGTCTCGCCGTAGTAGATGGCGAAGGCAGGATTGTTGGTAGTACGGAACAGTTCCGTCTGGTCGTCCCCGACCACCAGCAGCACGTCAAGGCGGGCGGCGCGGATGCGGTCGCGCAGCTCGTCCATGGCCGCTTCGGCCTGGTCGTAGCGCTCGCCCATGCGCCCGGGCGTCACCATCGACTCGGCATCGGCCGGGGCGACCGCAAGCAGCGCCTCATAGGTGGTCGGGTTGCCGGCCCGGTCGAAATAGTGCGGGTTCTTCGGGTCGACCTGGCGGAAGCCGTGCTGCCAGTCTTCACGCTGGCACACCAGCATGATGCTGTGGGAGGAGCCGAAAGCGGCGACGAGTCTTGCCATGGAAGTGTCCTTGCGTTCAAACAATGTAGGCGGCGCGCAGTTCACCGACCTGCGCTGCGCTGTAGCCAAGCTCGTGCAGGATGTCGTCGGTGTTGGCGCCCTGCTCCGGCGCGGGCTGCGGTGGCTGCTCGCGCGGATAGCGCGAGAGGCGCATCGGCTGCCCCACCAGTGCGACGTCGCCAAGCTCGGCGTGCTGCATCGGCCAGGCTACGCCAAGGTGCTTCACCTGCGGATCGGCAAAGACCTGGTCGACGCGGTGGATGGGGCCGCACGGCACGCCGGCCTTCAGCAGCCGCTCGGTCCATTCGGCCGTGGTGCGCGTGCGCAGTGCGGCTTCGATCGCCGCGTTGACCCTGTCGCGGTTGCGCACGCGTTCCGGATCAGAACCCATGCCGGGTTCGTCGACCAGGTGCGGCACCTCCAGCGCCTCGCACAGGCGCTTCCACATGGTCTGGCCGATCGCGGCGATATTCAGGTAGCCGTCGCTGGTGGCGAACACGCCCGTGGGCACGGTCAGCGGATGTTCGTTGCCGGTCTGTTCGGGGATCTTGCGGTCGACCAGCCACTGCGCGGCCTGGAAGTCGAGCATGGCGATCTGCGCTTCCAGCAGCGAGGTCTGCACCCACTGCCCTTCGCCTGAGGCCTCGCGCTCCAGCAACGCCGTGAGGATGCCCATGGCGCAGAAATGGCCCGCGCACAGGTCCGCGAGCGGGATGCCGACGCGCATCGGGCCTTCGCCCGGCTTGCCGGTCACGCTCATCAGCCCGCCCATGCCCTGCGCAATGGAGTCGAAGCCGGGCCAGCCCGCGTAAGGGCCATCCTGGCCGAAGCCGGAAATGCTGGCGTAGATCAGCCGCGGGTTCACCGCGCGCAGCGCGTCCGGGCCGATGCCGAGGCGGTGCTTCACGTCGGGGCGGTAGTTCTCGATGAAAACGTCGGCACGGCTGACCAGCTCATGCAGGATCCGCACGCCCTCGGGCGTCTTCATGTTGAGCGTGAGGCTTTCCTTGTTGCGGTGCAGGTTCTCGTAGTCAGCGCGGTTATGGTCGCGTCCCCCGATCATGTCGTCGCCGCCCGGCGCGCCCGGCGGGATCTCCAACTTGATCACGCGCGCGCCCATGTCGGCGAACAGCCGCACCGCGGTGGGGCCGGCGCGCACGCGCGACGCGTCGAGGATGGTGAAGCGGGACAGCGGGCCCTTGCGCTCGCCCGTGCCGTGTTCGTTGTGTCGGGTATCAGCCATGGTCGTTGCCTCAGGTCCTTATGCCGGGGTGAACATCGGCACGGCGTAGCCGCCGTCGCTCGGCTTGAACACGACCTTCACGCGCTGGCCGATCTCGATCTCGCGCGGGTCGCAGTCCACCAGGTTGGTCATCATCGTCACGCCTTCGTCCAGCCGGACGTAGGCGAGCGTCCACGCGGCCTCGCCCTTACCCATGGTGCTGAACGAGTAGACCGTGCCGAAGCCGCTGGCGTCGCGCCATTCGGTGCGGTCGGACTGGCAGTGCGGGCAGATGTCGCGCGGGTAGTGGTGCGGCGCATGGCAGTCCAGGCAGGCCTTGAGCAGCAGGCGACCGGCGTTCGCGGCGTCCCAGAACGCCTGGCTTTCCGGCAGCGTGCGCGGTGCGGGAATCTTGCGCGGACCGGCGGGCGGCGCCTTGGCGGCCGCGTTGGTGGGGGTGGCCGGAGTAGCGGGTGTGCTCATGGTGTTCATTCCCTTTCAAGAATCAGCGTGGCCGCGGTATGGCGCGAAGCCAGCGCGCCGCCGATGCCGCTGGCCAGCGCCAGGTCGCAGTTGCTGACCTGCACTGCGGGATGCGCCTCGCCGCGCAGCTGGCGCACCGCCTCGATCACCTTGGTGACGCCGCCGCGGTTGGCTGGATGGTTGTTGCAGAGGCCACCGCCATCGGTGTTGAACGGCAGGCGTCCTACGCCGGAAATCAGGCCGCCGTCGGCGACGAACTTGCCGCCCTCGCCCTTCTTGCAGAAGCCCAGGTCTTCGAGCTGCATCAGCACGGTGATGGTGAAGCTGTCGTACAGCGACGCGTACTTGATGTCGGCGGGCGTGACGCCGGCCTCCGCAAAAGCCGCCGGGCCCGACCACGCGGCAGCCGACCATGTCAGGTCGATGTTGCCGCCCATGGCATGCTTGGGCGCTTCGCCGGTGCCGCGCACCTTCACCAGCGGACGCTTGAGCTGGCGGGCGATCTCGGGGCGCGCCACGATCAGCGCGCCGCCGCCGTCGCTCATTACGCAGCAGTCGAGGCGGTGCAGCGGGTCGGCGACCATCGGTGAATTGACGACGTCTTCCACCGTCACCACGTTGCGCAGCATGGCGTGCGGGTTGTGCTGCGCGTGATGGGACGCCGCCACCTTGATCCACGCGAGCTGCTCGCTGGTAGTGCCGAACTCGTACATATGGCGTTTCGCCACCATGCCGTAGAGGTTCTGCGTGGCCGGGCCGAACGGCAGCTCGAAGGCCACGTCGGGCGCATCCGGGTCCGGCGCCCGCAGCGCCAGCGCGGCGCCCGCCGCACGGGGGCGTCCCGCCAGCGTGATCAGCGCGACGTTGCAGCGCCCGGCGGCGATGGCCTCGGCGGCGTGCGCCACGTGCAGGATCGGCGCGGAGCCACCGCACTCGGTCGAGTCCACGTGGCGCGGCTTCAGGCCAAGGTATTCCACGATCGTGGTGCTTCCCAGGCCAGGCGCATCACCGGCGCAGAAGTAGCCGTCGACATCGGCGGCGGTGAGGCCGGCATCGGCCAGCGCGCCGCGCGCCACGTCGGCATGCAGGCGCGCCACCGAGAGGTTGTCGGCTTTGCGGGTGGGATGCTCGTACGCCCCCACGATATAGGCGGATCCGTTCAGGGTCATGATGATATGCAGGAACTAGGGAAAGATGCCTGGTGTGTCGCGGGGCGTCACTGCTCAGGGGTGAAGCCGCTGGCCTTGATGACCGGGCCCCAGTAGGCCAGTTCCTTGCGCTGGAGGCGGTCCAGCTCCGCGGCCGGCCGGAAGTCCGGGTTCAGCGTGGCCCGGGTCTGCAACGTGGCACGTACGTCCGGCATGGCAAGCACCTTGCCGAGCGCCGCCTGCATGCGCTCAAGCTCTGGCCTGGGCGTGCGCGCGGGGGCCCAGATACCGGCCCAGGCTTCGCCGCTGTCCACCGGCACCCCCTGCTCGGCCACCGTGGGCACGCCAGGCAGCAGCGGGGAGCGAGCCGCGCCGAACACGCCGATAATGCGCACCTTGCCGCCCTGCGCATGGGGCACGATGTCGCCGGCGGTCATCACGGCCGAGGCCAGCTGCCCGCCCAGCAGGTCCGTGATGAGCGGCCCGTTGCCCTTGTAGGGCACCACGTTCATCGGCACGCCGGTGGCCTTGCCGAATTGCAGACCGGTAAAGTGCGTCTGCCCGCCCATGCCAGCGGTGCCGAACACCGCCTCCTTGGGATGCGCCTTTGCCCACACCACGAATCCTTTCACGTCTTTGACGCCAGTCTGGCTGCTGACCACCAGGGCCAGCGGGTAGGAAATGACCACGGCCACCGGCGCGAGATCGGACAGCAAGTCATACCTGAGTGCCGCGGGCGGGTACAGGAGGGTGGGAAAGATTGTCGTGGCATTCGGCGCGATCATGTAGGTCAGGCCGTCCGGGGCGCTGTTCTTCAGCACTCCCGTAGCCAGCCGGCCACCGGCGCCCGGCCGGTTGTCGACAATCACGGTCTGGCCGAGCACGCCCTGAAGCTTCTCGGCCAGCACGCGCGCCACGGTATCCGTCGAACCGCCTGGCGGAAAGCCGACCAGGAGCCGGATCGGCGGCTTCTCCTGGGCCTGCGCACCGCAGGCGAACGCCAGTCCGAGGGCAAGCGCGCCGCAGGCGGACCGGAGGGTGTGGATGAGGGCCATATCTTTGTCTCCTGTATTTCTTATGTGAATACGCAAGGTGCCGGCGAGTAAACCTGGCACTAGGCCTGCCGGGCAAAACACCCCAGGTGATGCGCGGCGTCGCCGAACAGCTGGTTGATCACCATCAGCCGCTTGGCGTAATGCCCCACGCGGCACTCGTCGGTCATGCCCATGGCGCCGTGCATCTGGATGGCCCACTGGCCGACCTGCCGTCCCGCCTGCCCGATTACTACCTTGGCCGCGGACACCAGCCGGCGGCGCTGTACCGGATCGCCATCGGCAACGGCCATGGCGGCGACGCACGCCATCGACTTGCACTGTTCGAGCGCGATCAGCATGTCGGCCACGCGATGCTGGAGCACCTGGAACTTCGCCAGTGGCGCGCCGAATTGGCGGCGCGTCTTCACTTGTTCGGCGGTCAGGTCGAGCAGCGCTTCCAGCGCACCGGTGGCCTCTGCGCACAGCATGGCGCTGGCGCGGTCGGCTGCTGCGATGATCCACGGCAGCGCGCCGCCGGTCTGCCCGATCACCGCGCCGGCGTCCACGCGCAGCTCACGCAGCGTCAGGTGTGCCGCGCCGCGGCCATCGAGCGTCGGGAACTCGCGCACAGCGAGGCCGGGCGTGCCGGCCTCGACGAGGAAGAGGGTCACGCCCTGCTCGTCGCTGGCCCCGCCGGAGGTGCGCGCGGCCACGATGAAAGCATCGGCCTGCGCACCGTCGAGCACCAGTGTCTTGCTGCCATCGAGCACCCAGCCCTCGCCGTCCTGCCGCGCCAGCGTGCTGACACGCGACAGTGCATAGCGGGCGTCGGCCTCGCCGATGGCCAGGGCCAGCCGTGTCTCGCCGGCCGCCAGGGCCGGCAGCCACCGCCGACGCTGCGCGGGCGTCCCCGCCCCGTCAAGCAGTTGCCCGGCCAGCACCACGCTCGACAGCCATGACTCACCGGCTAGGGCGCGGCCCAGTTCCTGGGCTACCAGCATCATTTCGGTCGGGCCTTGTTCGCTGCCGCCCACGTCGCCCGCCAGCGGCAGCCCGAGCAGGCCAAGGTCGGCCATGGCGGCCCAGCGCGAAGCGGCCTCATCGGCAGTCTTGGCGTCGCCACGGCGATGCGCGGGGTACTCGCCGTCACAGAAGCGGCGCACCGCGTCGCGCAGCGCGATATGTTCGTCGTTCAGAGAGAAATCCATGGTCTCGGTACGGTGTCAGGCCGCGAGGAAGGCCTTGCTGATCAGGTTGCGCTGTACTTCGTTGACGCCGCCGTAGATCGACAGCTTGCGGGCGTCGAGGTAGTTGGCGGCCAGCGCCGATAGTTCGGGCGGGCTGGCGGGATCGTCCAGCTCGCCGCGCAGCGCCGATTCCTCGAACGGCACGGCATGCGGGCCTGCCACCTCCACCAGCAGCTCGTAGATGGCCTGGCGCAGCTCGGTGCCGCGCACCTTGAGCATCGAAGCCTCCACCGCCGGCACCCGGCTCCGCTGATTGGCGCTGAGCAAGCGCAGCGCGGTGAATTCCAGCGCCAGCAGCTCGATCTCGAACTGCGCCAGGCGCGACTGCAGCACCGCATCGCCGCCCAGCCCTTCGCTGGCCGCCAGGGCCCGGGCCCGCTGCAATTGCTGCTTGCATGAGCCGATGCCCGCGATGCCGGTGCGCTCGTGGCCGAGCAGGTACTTGCCGTAGGACCAGCCTTTGTTCAGCTCGCCCACCATGTTTTCCACCGGCACCCGCACGTTGTCGAGGTAGCACTCGTTGAGGTCGGTGCCGCCTTCCAGCATGCGGATGGGGCGGACCTCGACGCCAGGGCTGTTCATGTCGATCAGCAGGAACGAAATTCCCTCCTGTGGCTTGGCGGCGTTCGGGTCGGTGCGCACCAGCGCGAACATCATCGAGCACCAGTGCGCGTATGAGGTCCACACCTTGTGGCCATTGACCACGAAATGCTTGCCGTCCGGCTCCAGTACGGCGGTGGTCCGCACCGCTGCAAGGTCAGAGCCTGCGCCCGGCTCGGAAAAGCCTTGCGCCCACCACGTATTGCTCTGTCGGATATCGGGCAGGTACCTGGCCTTCTGCTCGGGCGTGCCAAAGGCGATCAGCACCGGCCCCAGCATCTGGATGCCGCTGGCGATAATGCGCGGCGCGCCGGCCAGCATGGTTTCCTCGTCAAAGATATAGCGTTGCACGTGGTCCCAGCCGGGACCGCCGTGTTCCACCGGCCAGCCCGGCGTGAGCCAGCCGCGCGCTTCGAGGATGCGAAACCAGGTCACGTAGTCGGCATGCTCCAGACGCAGGCCGAGTTCGACCTTGCGCCGGATGTCCGCGGGCAGTTTCGCCTTGACGAAGGCGCGCACCTCCTGGCGGAACGCTTCTTCTGCGGGGGAGAAAGTCAGCTTCATGGTATGTGTGCCGTATGTTCAGGCTTGTGGGGCGCAGACCACCAGCGCGTCCAGCGCGAGCACGCGGTCGGGATAGGCCACCAGCGGGTTGACGTCGATTTCGGCAATGGCCGGGTTGGCGCGCATCTGCTCGCCGATCAGTCTCACGGCCCGCGCAATCGCTGCCACGTCGACGGCAGCGGCACCCCGGATGCCGCGCAGCAGGGACGCAGCCTTGAGCCGGCCCAGTTCCTGCACCACATCGGCTTCGGCGAGATCGGCCGGAATCAGCCGCACATCCTTCAACGCCTCGATCCACACGCCGCCCAGGCCCACCAGTACCACCGGCCCCCAGCCGGCATCGCGCCGAGCCCCAACCACCAGCTCCAGCCCGCGCGGCCCCATCGCCTCGACCAGCACGCCATCCAGCACCAGGCCGGGGCGGTGGCTGGCGATGTTCTCCTGCAGGCGGCTCCAGCCGGCGCGCAGCGCGGCTTCATCGGCCAGGCCGACGATCACGCCGCCCACATCGCTCTTGTGCGGCAGCTCGCTTGCCTGCGCCTTGATGACTACCGGGTAGCCGATGCGCGCGGCAATCGCCGCTGCCTCGTCCGCAGTGGTCGCCAGCGTGCCCTCGGGCACCGTCAGACCGGCCGCGGCCAGCCACGCCTTGCCCTGGTATTCCGCGAATACGCCCGACGGCGGAACAGCGCCGGGTAGCGGCACCGCAGCGGGAACGGACTGGCTGGCCCGATCGGCACGCTGAAGGGCCTCGCCATACGCCGACACCCGGGCAAGCGCGCGCAGCGCGCGGTCGGGCGAGCGGAAGAACGGCACGGCGCTGGCGCGGATCGCATCGACAAAGAAGGGCTCGATGGGGCCGCTGTCTCCGGTCACGACCAGCACAGCCGGCTTGCCGGCGCGGGCCATTGCAGGGACGATGTGCTCGGCCTTGTCGCGCTGCGCCACTTCGGGCCCTGCCGGGATGCTGAGCACGATGCTGCCCACGGCCGGATCGGACAGCATGGTCAGCAGCACTTCGCCGACCAGGCCGGGCTGGCGTACGCCGATGGTGGTGTAGTCGAGCGGGTTCTCGGCCACCGCGTAGTCCGGGAGCATGGTCTTCAGGCTTGCCGTCGTCTCCGCACCCAGGGGCGGCAACTCCAGCCCCAGCCCGTCACAGAAGTCCAGCGCGACGTTCTTCATCGCGCCGGAACCGGTCATAAAAGCCGGGCCACCAGCAGGCGGCACCGGGAAACGCAGCAGGATTGCTGCAGCGTCAACAAGCTCGTCAGGGGTATCGACCAGCACGACCGCCTCGCGCGCCAGCGCCACGCAAGCGGTGGCGTGATCGCCGGCCAGCGCGCCGGTGTGGGATTGGGCCGCTTCGCGCGCCCGTTCGCTACGGCCCGGCATCAGCATCACGATGGGCTTGCCAGCCTGGCGCGCCTTGCGCGCCAGCGAGAGGAAGGTACGCGGGCGCCGCACCTGTTCGGCGTACACGGCCAGCACACGGGTCTGCGGATCGTCGATGTAGTGGGCAACGAAGTCCTCGACACCGAGCGACGCTTCATTGCCCGTGGATACCACGGCAGTCAGCGGCAGGCCGCGCCCGACGAAGGCGTCGCGCATGTTCGCGGCCATCGCGCCGCTTTGCGCGACCACGCCGATACCCGGGCGCCCGCCGCACGGATAGGGCCGGACGGCCTCGAAGGTCACGGGCACGTCGCCCTCGAAATTCGTGAAGCCCATGCAGTTCGGCCCGAGCAGCAGCATGCCGGCGTCGCGCGCGGCGGCGGCCAGCTTGTCCTGCCGATCGCGGCCGGCTTCGCCGGTCTCCGCGTAGCCCGATGCGAACAGGACCGCCGCGCGGGTGCCCTTCGCGGCCAGCTTGCGCACGGCGTCCAGCACGCCCGCCTCGGGAATCGCCAGCACGGCCAGGTCGATGCCGGCCGGCAGCTCGTCCACCGTCTTTACGCAGGCGCGGCCGTTGATTTCCGTGCTGCTGCGGCTGACCAGGTGAATGGCGCCGGCGTAGCCGAAGCGCTCCAGATTTGCCAGCACGAACCCGCCGAATGAGCGCGGATCCGCCGAAGCACCGACGATGGCGATAGAAGCCGGACGGAGGACGCTGGTCACCGCGGCCACCGCGGCTTCGCCCGCCTTCTCGGTCTGTTCGACTTGTGCGCCAGGAAAGTCAGAAGTCTTCATTGGGTAGGTCTTCCAGGAAAAGGGGCATTCGCCCCGCGTTGATCGCATTCTGGCATACCATAACCACTGTTTCAATACACCAATAAACGTTATTGTCTAAACCACACCTAGGGAATTTCCCTTAGGACGAGGGCGATCGCGCCAATCCGGCAAGCAACGCCGAGGTCAGCCGTGCCGCTGCGATGGACGCCTTCCGGCGCGTTGTCGTCTTCCCTGCCTGACAGGTCGAAGTCAAGCCAGGCGCGGGATTCCGGGCGAATCGCAGCCACGACCCTGGTTGACACGCATCCCCTTCTACACAGCATAGGAGACGCATAGCCAAGCATACCGTGCACCAGCCAGGCCCTTCATTCTGCCTCTTTGCATACCAGTTATGTTTTGTTGTATATTTTTATGCACCAACAAGACAATTGCTTGCGTAGAGCCATATGCAACACACCACCCGAATCCTGTCGCACCTGCCCCACTCCGCCGGACGCACGAGCCTGGCCGACGACATCCGCGCCACGCTGGAAGCTGAGATAGAGGCCGGTGTCCTGTGTCCCGGTGCGCCGCTCGACGAGCGGGAACTGGCACAGCGCTTCGGCGTATCCCGCACGCCCGTGCGCGAAGCCCTGCAGCAACTGGCCGCGCAAGAACTGGTAAGTGTCGCCCCGCGCCAAGGCGCGGCGGTCGCGCGACTGTCCGTCGGCAAGGTGCGGGCGATGCTGGAATACGTGGGCGAACTGGAATCGCTGGCCGCGCGGCTGGCGGCGCGCCGCCGCGATGAAACCCTGCATGCGGCGCTCGAAGCCGGCTTGTCGCTGTGCCGGCGGGTGGCTGCAGCCCCGGGGGCCGTCGGCTACGCCGCCGCGAACGCTGCCTTTCACGAAGCCATCTACCAGGGCTGCCGCAACGAGACCCTCGCCAGCCGTATCCGCGCGGCGCGGCGTCACCTGCAGCGCTACCGGATGCGGGACTTCGCCACTGGCCAGCAAGTGGCGAAGTCACTGGAAGACCATCAGCGTATTGCCGACGCCATCCGCGCCGGCAATGAGCCGCATGCCGCCGCCGCCATGACCTTTCATGTGCCCGCGGGCACCACCGGATTCGCCGAATTCCTGGCGACCGTGCCAGCCCATTTCTTCGACGGCGGCCATGCCGCCGCGTCCTGACCGCAGACCCCCGAACCCTCAGGCATCCCATGACCAGACCTCTCCGCTCGCTCGATGTGCCCGGCCTTGCGCACAACGCCCCCATTCCCACTGGCGCCCGCGTGGGCAATGTGATCTGCACCTCCGCCATCTCGGGCAAGGACGCGGCCACCGGCGAACTGCCCGCCGGAGCGGACGCACAGGCCGCGCACGCGTTCCGCAACCTCGCCAGCGTGCTGGCGGCCGGTGGCGGCAGCGTGGCGGACGTGGTGAAGCTGACTATCTACGTGAAGGACAACAGCGTGCGCGATGCCATCAATGCCGAATGGCTGCAGTGCTTCCCCAACCCCCAAGACCGCCCCGCGCGGCACATCGTCGTGCATGACCTGCAGCACGGCATGCTCCTGCAACTCGAATGCCTGGCCGTCCTGGCCGGCCCAAACCAAGGCTGAACACCATGATCATCGATTCCCACGCCCACGTCGTCATGCCCCCGGAGAGCTTCCGCTACATGGCGGAGCTCATCGGCGGACGCGCCAATCCGTCCACCACGCCGAAGATTCCGGATGCATCCGTACGCAAGGCGGCCGAGGAGCTGGTGCGCAGCATGGACGCCGTCGGCACCGACGTGCAGTTCATCTCGCCGCGCCCCTACCTGCAGATGCATTCGGTCAAGCCGGGCCGCGTGACCGAGCTGTGGTCGCGCCACTGCAACGACATCATCGCGCGCTTCGTGGCCATGTTCCCGGATCGCTTCCGCGGTGTCGCCGGCCTGCCGCAGCACATGCTGGAATCGCCGGCCGAACGCGCCGTGCCCGAGCTGGACCGCTGCGTGAACGAGCTGGGCTTCGTCGGCTGCCTGATCAACCCGGACCCGACCGAGAGCGAGGGCCCCACCCCGCCGGGCCTTGGCGATCCGTTCTGGTATCCGCTGTACGAGGCCATGACGCGTCTGGACGTACCGGGCCTGATTCACTCGGCCGGCAGCTGCAGCGCACGCGAGTCGTACACGCTCAAGTTCATCAACGAGGAAAGCATCGCCGTCATCTCGCTGCTCAATTCGAAGGTGTTTCAGGACTTCCCGAACCTGAAGATCGTCGTGGCGCACGGCGGCGGTGCTATTCCCTACCAGATGGGCCGCTTCCGCTCGTGGTCGGTGCGCAAGGGCGAGACCGTCACGTTCGACGAGCAGCTGCGCAAGCTCTACTTCGACACCTGCAACTACTCGACCGAAGCGATCGACCTGCTGCTCAAGGTGGCCGGCACCGACAACGTGCTGTTCGGCACCGAGAAGCCCGGCACCGGCAGCGCGCGCGACCCGCTGACCGACCGCGACTACGACGACATGAAGCCGGTCATCGAAGGTATCTCGTGGCTGACGGATGCCCAGCGCAAGAACATTTTCGAATGCAACTGCAGGCGCCTGTACTCGCGCGCCTTCCGTACCGACGAGGAGTGCTGAGATGCCGCTGACCCACGAAGACAACGACCTGCTCACACGCGTCGAGAACGGCGCGCCGATGGGGGAAATGATCCGCCAGCATTACTGGATTCCGGCCGTGCCGTCGTCCAGGCTGGTAGCGGACGGTGCGCCCGTGCGCGTGCGCCTGCTCGGCAGCAACTACGTGGCGTTCCGCCGCACTGACGGCGCGGTGGGCGTGCTCGACGAACTGTGCCCGCACCGCAAGACCTCGCTGCTGATGGCGCGCAACGAAGACAACGGCCTGCGCTGCATTTTCCACGGCTGGAAGCTCGGCACCAGCGGAGAGGTCATCGAGGCGCCGAACCACGTCGGCGACCAGGCCCAGTTCTGCAAGCACGTGCGCGTGAACCGCTACGGCGTGCAGGAGCGCGGCGGCATCGTGTGGGTATGGCTGGGCAAGGGCGAAACACCGCCGAAGTTCCCGGACCTGCCCTTCACTTCGCTGCCCGAAGACCAGCGTTCGGTCACCAGCCAGGAAGTGCCGACCAACTGGGTGCAGGGCGTGGAAGCCTCGATGGATTCGTCCCACGTCGGCGTGCTGCATGAATCCACCACACAGATCACCGCGGGCTCGGGCAACCAGCGCCTGCACATGACGAAGGCACTCGCGCCGCGCCTGGAATTCGAAGACCGCCCTTACGGCTACCGCTATGCCGCGTTGCGGCCGCTGCCCGACGACCAGTTCTATGCGCGCGTGAACAACTTCGTCATGCCGTGGTATGGCATCATCTGCGCGCCCGATGAAAAGGGTCCGAGCACGGTGTTCTTCTCGACGCCGGTGGACGATGTCACGCACCGCGCGTGGTTCGTGCATTTCAATCCGCACCGCCCGCTCGGCATGACCGTCATGTCGGCCTCGCCGGACGTGTGGAACTTCCCGCCCCTGCCGCCGGGCACGCCCGCCGACAACTGGGGCCAGAACCGCGACCTGATGCGCCGCGGCCACGCCACCGGGTTTCCGCAGCACCTGGGCACCGAGGACTTCGCCATGTTCATCGGGCAAGGGCCGATTGCCGACCGCACCACCGAGCAGCTCTGCTCGGCCGACGGCGCGGTGCTGCGCGTGCGCCAGGCGCTGTTGAAGTCGGTACGCGAGTTCGTGGCCGGCCAGACGCCGACGCTCGCCGACAACCCAGACCTCGATTACAGCCGGATCGTCTCGGTCGGCGGCGTGCTGCCCGCCGGCGAAGACTGGCGTTCGCTGACCACGGCGCCCTGAGCGGCCGGCGCAAGACTGACAAGAAGACGGAGACAACAATGACCAGCCCCCGCTTCCGCTCGCGCCGCCAGCTGTTGCTGGCGGCGTGCGCCGGCCTCGCCGCGCCCGCGGCTTCGTTCGCGCAGTTGCGCGGCAAACCCGCCATCCGCATCCTGTTGGGCCTGCCGCCCGGTGGCGGCACCGATGCCATCGCGCGGTATTTTTCCGATTCCCTTCCCGCGCTGCTGGGCCAGCCGGTGATCGTGGAAAACCATGTAGGCGCCGGTGGCCGCCTGGCCGCCGATGCGCTGAAGACGGCGCCGCCGGACGGCCTCACCTACATGATCGCCCCCAACGCGACGCCGACCTTCCAGACTCTGGTGTTCGGCAAGCAGCTCAAGTGGGATCTGTGGAAGGACTTCGAGCCGGTGGCCGGTCTGGTCTCATTCCCCTGCGGCATGGCGGCCGGTGCCAAGACGCAGGCCACCAACGCAGCAGGGTTCGTGCGCTGGGTAAAGGCCAATCCCGACAAGGCGAACTTCGGCGTGCCTGGCCTCGGCGGCCAGAACCATTTCCTCGGCATCCAGTTCGCCAGAAGCGCCGGAATTGACCTGCCGGTGGCTCCGTACAAGGGCACCCCGCCGATGATCACCGATCTCCTCGGAGACCACATCGCCAGCGCCATCACGTTGCTGGAGGATCTGCGCAAGTACCACCACACCGGCCGCATCCGCCTGCTCGGCATTTTCAGCGAGAAGCGCTCCGTCTTGGCGCCCGACATCCCGACCATGGCCGAGCAGGGCTTTGATGTCACCCAGGGCGACGGCTGGACTGCGATGTGGGCGCCAGCCCGCACCCCAGCGCAGGAGATCGTGCGCATGCAGCAGGCACTGCGCACCATCCTGTCCTCGCCGCAGACGCGCGACTTCCTGATGAAACAGCTTGCGGTCTTGCCCGACTACCTGGACGGCCAGCAGATGGCGCGCCGCCAGCGCACCGAACTTGAAACTTGGGCGCCTGTCATCAAGGCCTCCGGCTTCCGCGCAGAGCTCTAGACGGCAGGAGAGACACGATATGCTGAGTGAGGAAAAGAATCGCCTCTTGACTAGTGTCGGCGCGGGTACACCCATGGGAGAGGTGCTGCGTCGCCACTGGCATCCGATCGCGGGCATCGATGAACTGGAGCGCGAGCCGATCAAGCCTGTTCGGCTGATGGGCGAGGACTTGGTGCTCTACCAGGACCTGAGCGGTAACTACGGATTGGTGGATAGGCACTGCGCCCATCGCCGGGCCGATCTGGCCTATGGTTACGTGGAAACTAACGGCTTGCGCTGCAACTACCATGGCTGGCGTTACGACCATGACGGCCGCTGCGTCGAGCAGCCCTTCGAGCAAGTGGTCGATCCGGTGGGCAGACTACTGGACCGCGTGCGCCTCAAGGCCTATCGCGTTGCCGCCAAGGCCGGCGTGCTGTGGGCGTATCTGGGGCCGGACCCGGCTCCGCAACTGCCGGACTGGGAGCCCTTCAGCTGGGCCAATGGCTTCGTGCAGGTGGTATTTGCCGAGGTCCCCTGCAACTGGCTGCAGGCGCAGGAAAACTCCATCGACCCCGTGCACTTCGAGTGGATGCATGCGAACTGGGGACGGCGGCTGCGCGGCGACCTGGGACAGCGGGCGCCGCGGCACCTGCAGCTCGCCTTCGAAGAGTTCGAGCACGGCTTCCTCTACAAGCGCATCAGCGAGGATACCGACGAGCGCCACCCGCTGTGGACCATCGGACGCGTCTGCCTGTGGCCGAACGGCTTCTTCCTCGGCGACCACTTCGAATGGCGCGTGCCGGTCGACGACACCAACACGCTGAGCGTCACCTGGTCCTTCATCCGTGTCCCGCGCGAAGCGGAGCCCTTCGTGCAGCGGGAGATTCCAAGCTGGACGAGCCCCACCCATGATCCGGCCACGGGGCGCTGGATCTCCAGCCACGTCATCAACCAGGACATCATCGCCTGGGTCGGGCAAGGACCGGTGACGGACCGCACGCGCGAGAACCTGGGCGCCAGCGACAAAGGCATCGCCATGATCCGCCGGCGGCTGCTCGACGATATCGACTTGGTAGCGCAAGGGCGCGACCCCAAGGGCGTCATCCGCGACGCGCAGGCCAACCACCGTCTGGTGCTGCCGTGCGATTCACGCGACTTCTTCCTCAACGGGCTGCCGCGCGCCGAATACGAGTGCCATCCGAAGTGGAACAAGCTGCTACGCCACTTCATCTTCCACGCCGGACAGCCGGAAGCCGTCCGGCGTGCCTACGAGGCCGCCACTGGCGTCGCGATCGAGGACATCGACGTCGTGGATATCTGAGCGCCGGCACCTGCCCCGCTGCGAAGCCCATGGCCGCTGGCCCTTGGTGCCAAGCCTGGAGAGAATCAATGAACCCTACCGAAACCCTGCAACTGCGCGTCAGGTCGATTACCTGGGAGGCCGATGGCATCCTCAGCTACGAGCTGCGCGCCGAGCCGCCGCTCAAGGAACTGCCAGTCTTCGACGCCGGCGCCCACATCGACCTGCACCTGCCCAACGGGCTGATCCGCAGCTACTCACTGCTGAACAGGTCCGACGAGCGGCACCGCTACGTCATTGGCGTCAACAAAGATCCCCAGAGCCGCGGTGGCTCGCGCTACCTGCACGAAACGCTGCGCCCCGGCGACATCCTCACCGTCTCTCCGCCACGCAACAACTTCCCGCTGGAAGAAGGCGCGCCGCTGAGCGTGTTCATCGCGGGCGGCATCGGCATCACGCCGATCTTCGGCATGATCCAGCGCCTGCGCACGCTCGGCCGGCCCTGGCGCCTGCACTACGCGGCGCGCACGCGCAAGCAGGCTGCCTTCATCGACGCGCTGGAGGCCATGGATGGCCGCGACGGAGCCGAAGTGCACGTCGCCTACGACCGCGAGGCGGGGGGCAAGATGCTGGACATCCCGGCCATCGCAGCCGACCTGCCAGGCAACGCCCACATCTATTGCTGCGGCCCAGTGCCAATGCTCGACGCCTTCGAGGCGGCAACCCAAGCGCTTCCACCAGCGCGCGTACACCGCGAGTACTTCGCCGCGCGCGAGGCCGCCGCCACCGAAGGGGGCTTCGTCGTGGAGCTGGCGCGCAGCAAGCGCAGCCTCGAAGTGCCAAGCGGAAAGACCATCCTGGACTGCTTGCTCAGCGAGGGCATCGAACCACCCTACTCGTGTCAGGAAGGCGTATGCGGCACCTGCGAGGTGCGCGTGCTGGAAGGTGTGCCGGATCACCGCGACCTCGTGCTGAGCGAAGCCGAGCGCGCCACCAACCAGCGCATGATGATCTGCTGCTCCGGCGCCAAGAGCCGCAAGCTCGTGCTGGATCTCTGAGCGGTGCGCGGCAGCCCCCCATATTCAAGAAGGAAGCAAGACCATGAGCAATGAACTGGTGACTTATGAACTCGACGGCAACGTCGCCCTGATCGGCCTGAACCGTCCCGACAAGCGCAATGCCATCAACGAAGAGGTGGTCTGGGCCCTGCACGATGCCGTGGTGCGTGCCGGCGAGGAAGCCGACGTGGGTGTGCTGTTCGGCCACGGCAGCAACTTCTGTGCAGGACTGGACCTGAAGGAAGCGCTGGCGCGCGCCTCGGGCGAGCAGCCGCGTCCGCGCAAGCGCACGCGCCATTCCTGGCACACCGTGTTCGACGGCATTGCGCGCGGTCCCATCCCATTCGTCGCGGCGCTGCATGGCGCGGTGGTGGGCGGCGGACTGGAACTGGCCACGGCCGCGCACATCCGCGTGGCGGACGAATCGGCGCTGTTCGGCCTGCCTGAAGGACAGCGCGGCATCTTTGTCGGCGGCGGCGGCACCGTGCGCATCCAGCGCGTGGTGGGCTACACCGTGATGGCCGACATGATGCTGACCGGGCGCCTGCTCAACGCGCAGGAAGGCGAGCGCGAACACATCGTGCGCTACGTAGTGCCGCAGGGCCAGGCCCTGGACAAGGCGCGCGAGTTGGCCGCACTGGTCGCGCGCAATACCGCCGACACCAACTGGCGCATCACCAACGTGTTGCCGCGCATCAACGACCTGTCGCACGACGACGGCCTGTTCGTCGAATACCTGACGTCGAACATCCCGCGCCCGCCGGAAGCGGCCGAGCGCCTGCGCGATTTCGTCGAAGGCCGCGCCAAACCCCTCGCTACCCCCGGTGCGAAAGCCAACTGAACCCAAGGATTCCCATGACGACGATTACCCGAGCCGACGCCGACCTCGATGCAAAGGCGACGGCAGACTATGTGCGCTTCGCCCAGGCAGAAGCGGCGCTCATCCCGGACTTCCCGCAGGACCTGCCGCTGCGCCCCGTCAACCATGTAGCCGTGGTGGGAGCCGGCACCATGGGGGGCGGCATCGCCATGGCGCTGGCCAACATCGGCATCCCGGTCACGCTGATCGACAGCAGCCGGCAGGGGCTGGATACCGGCCTGCGCCGCGTGAAGGACAACTACGCCGGCAGCGTCTCGCGCGGCAGGCTCGATGCGTCTGCCATGCAAGAGCGGCTCGCGCGCATCGCCGGCTCGGTCGACCTGGCTGACGCCGCGGGAGCCGACATGGTCATCGAGGCCGTGTTCGAGGACATGGCGCTCAAGCAGCAGGTATTCCGCGAACTCGACGCGCTGTGCAAGCCCGGCGCCATCCTCGCCACCAACACCTCCGGGCTGGACGTCGACGCCATCGCGGCGGTCACGCGGCGCCCGCAGGACGTGGTCGGCGCGCACTTCTTCAGCCCCGCGCATGTGATGCGCCTGCTCGAAGTCGTACGTGCCCGCGACACTGCGCCTGACGTGATCGCCACGCTGATGGACCTGGGACGGCGCATGGGCAAGACCGCCGTGCTGGCGCGCGTCTACCCCGGCTTCATCGGCAATGCGCTGTTCCGCAACTACACGCGCGAAGCACACTTCCTGGTCGAGGAAGGCGCGCTGCCGCACGAGGTCGACCAGGCGCTCACCGACTTCGGCTACGCCATGGGCATCTTCGCCGTGCACGACATGGCGGGTAACGACGTGGGCTACCAGACCCGTAAGGCGCAGATAGCCACCCGGGCGC
>NZ_JWMA01000099.1 GCF_000812465.1 Cupriavidus sp. IDO
CCCCATCTATTGACACCGGGAGTCATATCAACGCGTTTTTGGTTACTTTTGTCGCTCGGACAAAAGTGACTCGCCCGGCAGGGCGAAACCCGTCCATCTACCATCAACATCAACCAACCACAGCCATCACCCTTCAGGCCGAAACCTGCGGCCGTCGACCATCGACACCCAACCGCAGCCACTACCCTCAGGCCTATCAGCACACACTCCTCTGCCGGAAAACCTCGGCGCAATCCTCTACCGTCGCGACAACAAATGCCATGTCTTGACCCCGAATAACGCATGCCGGCTGCGGCTGTTCGGCGCCTTGCCGGAATGCCACGTCGCTATCATTTGCATCGTGGCATCTTGCTACACCCCCCGACTTTCAGCCCTCCGCAAGGAGGGCTCTTTTTTTGTTCATCGCCTCGCCATCCGGCGAAGACTGCCTTCTTGAAGCGCTGCCCGGCTATGGCTGCACTTCAATCCTCGTTACCGTCAACGCGCCGCTCACCCGCTCCACCGTGAACCTGACGCGATCCCCTTCCTTGACCTGGCCGAGCATGGCGGGATCCTGGACACGGAACACCATGGTCATGGCGCCCATGTCCAGATTGGCGATAGGGCCATGTCTGATCGTCAGCTTGCCGGCAGCGGCATCCACCTTGCGGATTTCGCCTTCGGTTTGCGGCGCGGATTCCGTTGCGTCAGCGCTTGCCGAGCCTGCGGTCGTCGTTGTATTGGCGAGTGCCGCGTGAGTGCCGGAGAGGAGGATGGCTGCGACTGCCAGGGCGGTGAAAGTGGTCTTGTTCATATCGTGTCCTGTTGCCAATTTGCATTAGTGACCGGCGCCGCAGTCAGCGCACGCCGACTACGCCAGCCATGCCCGCGTCATAGTGCCCGGGCTGGAGGCACCCGAACGGCACGCTCCCGCTACGGGTGAACTGCCAGACCAACTCGCCGCGCTTGCCGCCGTCGAGCGTGACGGCGTTGGCATCGTCGTGCTCCATCTCCGGCGCCTTGAGCATCTCTGCGTAGTGCGCTTTCAGGTCGGCTTCGCTCCCGAGTACGAGTTCATGGCGCAGCCGGCCGTCGTTGATGACGACAAAGCGCACGGTCTCGCCGGCCATGATGCGGACTTCGGCGGGCGTGAAGCGCATGTCGTCGGCCATGCGGATCTCGATGCTGCGGCTGACGCGCGTCGGGTCGCCTGGCTGCCCGATGGCACTGGCGGCGTCATGATCGTGCCCGGCCGCATGACTGCCGGCCGCGTGTGCAACGGGTGTGGCCGGCGCGGCGGCGCCAAGCAGCGCGGCGATCGCCAGCGTGCGGAAATGCTTGATGGGATTGTTCTTCATGGTGGTCTCCGGGATAGCGAAAGCAGTCATCGGCGTTCCGGCCTGCCGGCCGGCTCGGTGTGTTCGAAGGCAACAGTGCCTTTCGGATGCCGGTACCAGCCCGGATCGCGGTAGTCATTTCGCCCGAGCCCGGCGCGAACCTTCATGGTCGTGAACATGCCGCCCATCTCGATCGGGCCGAACGGTCCCTGGCCGGTCATCATCGGCAGCGTGTTTTCCGGTATCGGCATTTCCATGCCGCCCATGTCCGCCATGCCCGCTTCGCCCATCGCCATGTAGTCGGGCACGAGCGCATTCATCCGTTGGGTCAGGTCCTTTTGCTTCACGCCGATCATGGTGGGCACGTTGTGGCCCATCGCATTCATGGTGTGATGGGACTTGTGGCAGTGGAAGGCCCAGTCGCCGGGGTTGTCGGCGACGAACTCGATCGCGCGCATCTGGCCCACGGCGACGTCGGTGGTGACCTCCGGCCAGCGCGCTGTGGGCGGGCACCCAGCCGCCGTCCGTGCCGGTCACTTCGAAGCGGTGGCCGTGCAGGTGGATGGGGTGGTTGGTCATGGTCAGGTTGCCCATGCGGATGCGCACGCGGTCGCCCAGCCTGACCGGCAGCGTGTCGATGCCCGGGAACACGCGGCTGTTCCAGGTCCACATATTAAAATCGGTCATCTCCGCCACGCGCGGCGTGTACGAGCCGGGGTCGATGTCGTAGGCCGAGATCAGGAAGACGAAGTCGCGGTCCACGCGCATCTGCGCGGGGTCGCGCGGATGCACGACGATAAAGCCCATCATGCCCATCGCCATCTGCACCATCTCGTCGGAGTGCGGGTGGTACATGAAGGTGCCGGCGTGCTTCATCTCGAATTCATAGACGAAGGTCTTGCCGGGCGGAATATGCGGCTGCGACAGGCCGCCCACGCCGTCCATGCCGGCGGGCAGGATCACGCCGTGCCAGTGCACGGTGGTGTGTTCGGGCAGTTTGTTGGTGACGAAGATGCGGACCTTGTCGCCTTCCACGCATTCGATGGTGGGGCCGGGGCTCTGGCCGTTGTAGCCCCACAGATGCGCCTTCATGCCGGGCGCGAACTCGCGCTCGACCGGCTCGGCGATCAGGTGGAATTCCTTCCAGCCGTTGCGCATGCGCCATGGCAATGTCCAGCCGTTGAGCGTGACCACCGGGTTGTAGGGGCGCCCGGTGGCGGGTGCCAGCGGCGGCTGGGTGGCGGCGGTGGCCTGTAATGGCGCCTCGGGCAGTGCCGCGGCGCCCGCGCGCGAGACCATGGCGGCGCCCAGCATGGCGGCAGCCGAGCCGCCGAGGAAATGTCGTCGGGAAACCATTGTCATTGTCCTTTCTGAGGTGCGGACGGCAGGCGTCCGCCGAGCGCGCCGCGCAGGTCGGCTTCCGCCAGCCAGTAGTCGCGCAGGGCGTCGAGATAGCCGTTGACGGCGCCGATCTGCTCGCGCGCATCGGCCAGCAGTTCGAACACGCTGACCAGCATGCCGTTGTAGCGCAGCAGGTTTTCATCGGAGATGCGCTTGCGCAGCGGCACGACTTCGTCGAGGTAGTGCCGCGCGATGTCGTAGCGGATCTGATAGCCGGCAGAGCGCTCGCGGACCTCGGAGCGCGCGTTGATGGCGCTTTCCGCCAGCCGCGAAGCGGCCTGCATGTAGACCGCTTCGGCCCGCGCCACGCGAGCGCCGCCCCAGTCGAACAGTGGCACCTCGATATTGATGCCGTAGCCAGTCTCGCGCGGGCGACCGGTTTCCGAGTTGTGCAGGTAGGCCACATCGAGCACGCTGACAAAGCGCGTGGCGCGCGTGAGTCCCAGCGAGCGTGCCAGGCTGTCAAGCTGCAGGCGCTGGGCCTGCAGGTCGAGCCGTGCGCCGATGGCCTCGGCTTCGAGCTCGGCCATCGCAGGACGGCCCCTGGGCAGGTCGGGCAGGCGCTCGGGCAGGCGGTACTGCGCGCCGGTGCCCCACAGGCCCATCTGCCGGGTGAGGCGCTCGCGTGCGGACAGCGCCGTCTGCCTGGCGCGGGCAAGCTGCGCGGCCGTATCGGCGTAGAAGGCCTGCTCGCGTGCGTGGTCGAGTGCGCTGACGTTGCCGGCGCGTGCCATGTCGCGGGCGAACAGGGCGCCGGTTTCGGCGGCGTGCCGCACCTGTTCGGCGTATCGTGCAGACTGCTCGGCCGCCACGGCTTCGATATAGGCGCGCCGGGTGTCCTCGGCGCGGCGGAGCATGGCGTCGGCCACCATCAGCCGGGTCTGGGCAAAGCGCCCCTGCTCGATCTGCACGGCGAACGGCAGCGCCAGCAGGTTCATCAGGCCGATAGTGACGGCGCGGTCGATCTTCAGCTCGTCGCCGGACGTCTTGCGGCTGAACGAGAAACCCGGATTCGGCAGCCGCGTGGCCTGCACGTATTCGGCTTCGGAGATGCCAAGCTCGGCAAAGGAAGCCTGCAGCCCGGCATGGTTCAGCAGCGCGACCTGCACGGCGCTGTCGGCGTCGAGCGGCTGGGCCAGCAGGGCCTGCGTGCGTGCCTGGACGGCGATGCGGTCCTGGTCGGTGCGTACCCAGACCGCGTCCTTGCCCAGCCGGTCACGGGCGATCTCGGCGCTGGTGCCGAATCCACCGTCGGCGGAGAACCCTGCGCAACCTGCCAGCAGCAGGGCAGCCGCCGCCAGCGCCGCCGGGCGCAGGCGCCACATGAGGGATGTCGTCATGCGGGTTCCTCAGTGGTTGTGGTGGGCGTGGCCGCCGGTAGCCTCGGGCTTGCCGGCGCTTTCAGCGGCCGTGGCTGGTTTTGGCTGCGGCGACACCGCGGCATTCGATTGCCGCCACGGTGCGACGGCTTGCGCCTGGTAGGGCTGGTAGCCCTCGAATGCCGCGATCTGCGGCAACGCCGGCACGCTGGCTTTCGGGTCCAGCACGGCGAGCGGCTCAGTGGTCTGGGGCGGTGGGGCGGCCGGGGCCGATGCCTGGGCCAGCGCAAGCGCCGGGCCGAGCATCAGCCATGCCGCGGCGAAACTACGCACGGAATGCATGACAACCTCGTTGTTCGCAGGTAAGCGTCAGCGACGCGGAAAGGCGGACGAGCGGGACGAGAGTGCGATCGACGCACCTCGGGTGTCAGCAGCGCGCGGCAGGCGGGCGGTCGGCGGGAACGGAAAGGAAGCTGGCGAACGGCGTGGCTGTAGCCAGCGGTGCAGCGTGCGCGCTGTGTGCGAGCGCGACGAGAGGAAGTTCGGGGAGCAGGCCCGCGGCCGCGGCGCACGCCGCGCAGGCATTGCAGGCATTGCAGGCACCGCCGGCGGCGTGGTGGCCGTCGTGCGGCGACTTGTCGTAGTGGCCTTCGTGCGTGTCGTGCAGTTGCAGCGGTTGTGCCTTGCCGTCAGGATCGGTCATGACCTGCACGGCATCGTCGCCGCAGTGCTTGTGCGACGCGCTGCCGAGTGCGGATTCGGCACTTGCCTTGATGGCCGCGTGCCGCTCCGTCATCGACAGGCCCGCTGCCTGCACCGTGCTGCAGACCATCATGACTGCCGCCGCGGCACCCTGCACGGGTAGCGCGAACATGGCAAGGCACAACAGGAAGCAGCTCAGGAAGCGTTTCATCGGGGGCAGGTGAACCAACCGGCGGGTGCGCGGTCAACCGGCATTGTACTCAAAATCGCTCGATACATGCCGCACCTGGCAGATGACATTTTTGCAATCTTTGCCATTGCGGGCGCATCCTGCGCTAGCGTGTAGGGCGGGCATTGTGCCAGCGGAAAGTGAAGAGACCATGCGCATCCTGATTGTCGAGGACGAGCCCAAGGCGGGCGACTACCTGCTCAAGGGCCTGACCGAGTCCGGCTTCGTGGTGGACCTGGCGCGCGATGGCGTGGACGGGCTGGCCCATGCGCGCGAGCAGCCGTACGACCTGATCGTGCTGGACGTGATGCTGCCCGGCATGGACGGCTGGCGCGTGCTGCGCGAGTTGCGGCGCGAGCGCGATACGCCGGTGTTGTTCCTGACGGCGCGCGACGGCTTGTCCGACCGCCTCAAAGGGCTGGAGCTCGGCGCCGACGACTATATGGTCAAGCCGTTCGCCTTTGCCGAGCTGGTCATGCGCATCCGCACCATCCTGCGGCGCGGGCCGTTGCGCGAAAGCGAGTTCATCGAAGTGGCCGACCTGCAGATCGACGCCATCCGGCGCCGCGTCACGCGCGCAGGCCAGAAAATCGACCTCACTTCGAAGGAATTCGCGCTGCTGTACCTGCTGGCGCGACGACGCGGCGAGGTGCTGTCGCGGTCGCTTATCGCCTCGCAGGTGTGGGACGTGAACTTCGACAGCAATACCAATGTGGTCGATGTCTCGATCCGGCGCCTGCGTGCCAAGGTGGACGATCCCTTCGAGCACAAGCTGATCCACACCCGGCGCGGCATGGGCTATGTGCTGGAAGAGCAGGACGCGGACGCGGCATGAGGCGGCTGACTTCTTCGCTGACGACCCGGCTGGCGCTGGCCTACGGGCTGGCCACCGCGGCGATCCTGGTCGGTATGGCGGCCTATCTGTCGAGCGCGCTCTCCGCGCAGCTGGAGGGGCGCGATGAAAGCGAGCTGGTCGGCGAAGTCCTGCTGGTACGCCACCTGCTGCGCGAAGTGAGCTCCGAGGCCGAGATCCGCGCCGATACGCATCGCTTTGCCGATATCGCCATGGGCCACGAGGGGCTCATCCTGGCGGTGCGCACGCGCCAGGGCGAGCCGCTCGTGACACTCAATCCGCGCAATGAATCGATTCCGCCGCTGCGCGTGCTGCCTGCCACCACGCAGCCGGACAAATCGCTGCTGCAGACCTGGAAGCCGAAGAACGGCGTGCCCTCGCGCGGGATCGCTGCGTTGGGCCAGCTGGGCGATTCCGACCGCGCCGTGGAGATCGTGGTGCTGCGCGATGCCGGTTATCGCGTGGCCCTGATGCGGGAGTACCGGCACCGGCTGCTGTGGGCCACGCTGTGCGGTGCGGCAGTGGCGGCGGGGCTGGGTTTTGTGCTGGCGCGCCGGGGGCTGCGGCCGCTGCGGCGTATGGTGGCCGAAGCGGCGGCGGTGACCACCAGCCGGCTTGCCACGCGCCTGGACGTGGGCAGCGCGCCCGCCGAACTGCGTGAACTGGCCGGCGCGCTGAACGACATGCTGGCGCGCCTGCAGGACAGTTTCTCGCGCCTGTCCGAGTTCTCCGCCGACCTCGCCCACGACTTCCGCACGCCGATCAGCAACCTGATCGGCCAGACCCAGGTGACGCTGGCACAGAGCCGCGGTGTGGCCGAGTACGAGGGGCTGCTGGAATCGAACCTGGAAGAGTATGAGAGGCTGGCGCGCATGATTGAGAACATGCTGTTCCTTGCGCGCGCCGACCACGCGCAGGTGGCGATGGGTGTGCGCGTGCTCGACGCCCGCGCCGAGCTGGACAAGGTGGCGGAGTATTTCGAGGCGGTGGCGGCGGATCGGGATGTCAGCCTGTCGGTGTCCGGCGCCGCCACGGTGCGCGCGGACCAGACCCTGCTGCGCCGCGCGGTGACCAACCTGCTCGACAATGCGCTGCGGCATGCGCCGGACGGCAGCGCCGTCGGCGTGTCGGTGGAGCGCGGGCCGGCGGCGCAGGGCGGGGTGACCTGCATCCGCGTGGTCAATGCCGGGCCGGGCATCGCGCCTGATGCGCTGCCGCATATCTTCGGGCGCTTCTACCGCGCCGATCCCTCGCGGCGCAATTCGGCGGCATCGACCGGGCTCGGGCTTGCGATCGTCGATACCATCATGCGGCTGCACGGCGGGAGCGTTACGGTGCGCAGCGCCGAGGGTGAAACCGAGTTTTCCCTGCAGTTTCCGGCCAGTGCGGCGCCTGCTGCGGGCTGACCCTTGCGCGCAGTGGCCGGCGGCGGATAATGACCCCCGCACCCCATCCAACCGGACGGGTTGTCAATCACAGGCGATCACAAGCCATCACAAGGAGCGTGACATGCAGGTGCAACCCTATCTGAATTTCGGCGGGCGCTTTGACGAAGCGCTGGCGTTCTACGGCAAGGTCCTCGGCGCGAAGGTGACCTTCATGATGCGGTACAAGGAGGCGCCGGGCGATCAGCCCATTTCCGAGGAATGGAAGGAGAAGGTGATGCATGCCAACATCCAGATCGGCGAAAACCAGATCATGGGTTCGGACGGCAGGCAGGGACAGACACCGGCGTTCTCTGGCTTCACCATGTCGGTCGGTGCCGTGCCCGAGGCCGAAGGCGCCAGGATCTTCAAGGAGCTGGCCGAAGGCGGGCAGGTGGTGATGCCCTACCAGAAGACATTCTGGGCCGCGGGATTCGGCATGCTGGTGGACAAGTTCGGTATGTCGTGGATGGTGAACTGCGAGCATTGACGCCGATTCGCCGCCCCGTCAGGGGCGGCGAAATTTCGAGCTACCCGACTGCAAGGTGCTAGGCGGGCGCGCGCAGCACCTTCACTCCTTCCTCAACTTCATCCCGCCCATGCGCCAGCCGGTACAACACCGGCAACACCAGCAGCGTCAGCGCCGTGGAGGAAATGATCCCCCCGATCACCACCGTGGCAAGCGGCCGCTGCACCTCGGCGCCGGTGCCCGTGGCAATGGCCATCGGCACGAAACCCAGCGATGCGACCAGCGCCGTCATCAGTACCGGCCGCAGGCGGGTCAGGGCGCCGGCATGGACGGCGTCGTCCAGCGACTTGCCTTCGTCGCGCAGGCTGCGGATAAAGGACAGCATCACCAGCCCGTTGAGCACCGCCACGCCGGACAGCGCGATAAAGCCAACCGCAGCGGAAATCGATAGCGGAATGCCGCGCATCCACAGCGCCAGGATGCCGCCGGTCAGCGCGAACGGGATGCCGGTGAACACCAGCAGTCCGTCCTTCACGTTGCCAAACATCGCGAACAGCAGCACGAACACCATCAGCAGCGCCAGCGGCACCACGATCTGCAGCCGCGCTGTGGCGGACTGCAATTGCTCGAACGTGCCGCCCCAGGCGATCCAGTAGCCGGCGGGAATCGTCACGCGCTGTTCGATCGCCTGCATCGCCTCCGGCACGAAGCTGCCGACGTCGCGCCCGCGCACGTTGGCGCTGATCACGATGCGGCGCTTGCCGTTCTCGCGCGATACCTGATTCGGGCCCGGCGCGATGTCGAATGTGGCGATCTCGCCCAGCGGGATATAGCTGGTGCGCGGCGCCACATTGCTCTTCACGCCAGCGGCCTGGGACGGTTGCGTGCCGGCCGGGAGCGGAACCGGCAGCCGGCGCAGGGCATCCACGTCGGCGCGGACTTCCTCGGGCAGGCGGACCGAGATGCGGAAACGCCGGTCGCCCTGGAACAGCGTGCCGGCATCGCGCCCGCCGATGGCGATGGCGACAGTGTCCTGCACATCGGTCATGTTCAGGCCGTAGCGCGCCGCGCGCGAGCGGTCGATGTCGACGGTCAGCACGGGCAGGCCGGTGGTCTGTTCCACTTTCACCTCGGCGGCGCCCGGCACGCTCTGCAGCGCGGCGGCAATCTTCTGCGCGGTGGCGTCGAGCACTTCGTTGTCGTCGCCGAACAGCTTGACCGCCACATCGCTGCGCACGCCGGAGATCAACTCGTTGAAGCGCAGCTGGATCGGCTGCGAGAACTCGTAGCGATTGCCGGGGATCGTTTCCAGTTCCGCCTGCATCTGCGCCAGCAGCTTGTCGCGTGACTTGCCCGGATCGGGCCATTGGTCCCGCGGCTTGAGCATGATGTATCCGTCGGACGCATTCGGCGGCATCGGATCGGACGCAATTTCAGCCGTGCCGGTGCGGGCGAAGACGCGCTCGATCTCCGGGAACTTGTCCTTCAGGCGTTTCTCGATCTGCTGCTGCATCGCCACGGACTGCGTCAGGCTGGTGCCGGGAATGCGCAGCGCCTGCACGGCGATATCGCCCTCGTTCAGGCTGGGGATGAACTCGCTGCCCAGCCGCGTGGCCACCAGCCCGCTGAGCAGCACGGCCACCGCGGCGAAGGTGAGCACCACCGGCGTATTCGCGATGGCGCGGGCTAGCGTCGGCGCATACAGGCGGCGCGCCCACTGCATCAGCCGGTTCTCCTTCTCGGCCACGCGATTGCCGATGAACAGCGCCACTGCTGCCGGCACGAACGTCACCGAGAGGATCATCGCGCCCAGCAGCGCCAGCACCACCGTCATCGCCATCGGGTGGAACATCTTGCCCTCCACGCCGGTCAGGGCAAAGATCGGCACGTAGACGATCATGATGATCAGCTGGCCGAAGATCAGCGGACGGCGCGCTTCCTTCGCCGCGGCAAAGACCTCGTGCAGCCGTTCGCTGCGGGTGAGCGGGCGGCCGTGGTGCTGCTGCGCATGCGCCAGCCGCCGCACGCAGTTTTCGACGATCACCACCGCGCCGTCGACGATGATGCCGAAGTCCAGCGCACCCAGGCTCATCAGATTGGCGCTGATGCGGTAGGTAGCCATGCCGGTGAAGGTGAACAGCATCGACAGGGGAATCACCAGTGCCGTGATAACCGCTGCGCGCAGGTTGCCCAGGAACAGGAACAGCACGGCGATCACCAGCGCCGCGCCTTCCAGCAGGTTCTTCTTCACGGTGGCGATGGCCTTGTCGACCAGCACCGTACGGTCATACACCGTGACCGCCTTCACCCCTGCGGGCAGCGAGCGGTTGATCTCGGCCATGCGCTGGTCCACCGCCCGCGATACCGCGCGGCTGTTCTCGCCGATCAGCATGAAGACGGTGCCCAGCACCACTTCGCGGCCGTTGTCGGTGGCGGCGCCAGTGCGCAGCTCGCGGCCCAGGCCAACTTCGGCCAGGTCGCGGATGCGGATTGGCTGGCCCTGCGCGCTGCCCACGATGACATCGCGGATGTCATCCATGGAGCGGACCTGGCCAGGCGCGCGCACCAGATACTGTTCGCCGCGCCGTTCGATATAGCCGGCACCGACATTGCTGTTGTTCTTCTCCAGCGCCTGCACCACGTCCTGCAGGCTGAGGCCGTACGACGCCATCCGCTCGTGGCTGGGCGCGACCAGGTACTCGCGCGCAAAGCCGCCGATGGTGTTGATCTCGGTCACGCCAGCAACGGTGCGAAGCTGGGGCTTGATGATCCAGTCCTGGATCTCGCGCAGATCGGTGGGCGTGTAGCGGCTGCCATCGGGCTTGCGCGCGTTCTCGTCGGCTTCCACGGTCCACAGGTAGATTTCGCCCAGTCCGGTGGAGATCGGGCCCATCTGGGGCGTGGTGCCTTCGGGCAGCTTGTCGCGCGCCTCCTGCACGCGCTGGTTGACCAGTTGCCGCGCGAAGTAGATATCGGTGCCGTCCTTGAAGATCACGGTCACCTGCGACAGGCCGTAGCGCGACAGCGAGCGCGTCTGTTCCAGCCCGGGCAGGCCGGCCATCGCGGTCTCGATCGGGAAGGTGACGCGCTGCTCGGTTTCCAGCGGCGAATAGCCAGGCGCCTCGGTGTTGACCTGCACCTGCACGTTGGTGATATCGGGCACGGCGTCGATCGGCAGCCGGCCATAGTTCCACGCGCCGAGCGCGGCCATGGCGAGCACGGCCAGCAGGACCAGCCAGCGTTGCCCGATCGAAAAACTGAGGATGCGTTCGAACATGTTGAGGTCTCCGCCGTCAGTGCGCGTGTTCCGCGCCGGCCTTGCCCTGCTCGGCCTTGAGCACGAAGCTGTTGCGCGCTACGTAGCGCGTGCCGGCCGTCAGCCCTTGCGTGATCTCGACCAGCTTGCCGTCGCTGCGGCCGGTGGTGACTGGCCTTGGCTCGAAGCCGCCGGGCGCCTCGATATAGACGATCTGCTGGCGGCCTTCGGTCTGCAGCGCACCGGCATCGATGGCGACCGGCACTTGCGCTTCCGCGCCGGCCACGCTGACCGTGACGAACAGGCCGGGACGCCATGCCATGTCGGGGTTGGACAGCGTCACGCGCGCCGTGGCGGTGCGGGTCTGCTGACCGAGCAGCGAGCCGACGTACGAGACCGTGCCCGTTGCCGTGCCGTCGAACGCGGTGGAGGCGATGCTGACCTTTTCGCCCAGCTTCACCTGGTTCAGGTCCTTGGGCGCGATCACGACCTCGGCCCAGACCGTGCCGAGGTCGGAGATGGTGAAGACGGTGGTGTCGGCGGCGACGGCCTCGCCGGGTGCGAGGTGCTTTTCCACCACGATGCCGTCGAACGGCGCGCGCAGCTTGAAGCGGTTCAGGCCCGAAGCGGAGGGCTTTGCGCCGATGGCGGTGAGCTTCTGCGTGGCGTTCTGTGCGGCGATCTCGGCTTCCTGCAGCGCGGTGCGTGCCGCCAGGTAATCCTGCCCGGCGGACACCTTGTCTTCCCATAGCCGCTTTTCACGTGCATAGGTGGTGCGTGCCAGTTCCAACCGCCGTTGCGCCGCCAGCAGTTCGCTGCGCTGATCCGAAAGCTGCGTGCTGGCAAGGACGGCCAGCAGGTCGCCCTGCTTCACGCGCTGTCCAAGGTTGGCCGGCACGGACTCGGCCACGCCCGCGACGCGGGGCACCACGTGGGCGGTGCGGTCTTCGTTGAAGCGGATCTCGCCGGGAAACTGCACCGCGCTCTGCACGCGCCCGGCGCCGGCGGTGCGCAGCTCGAGCCCGGCGTTGCGGATCTGCTCGGGCGTCATCGGTATGCGGTCGCCGTCGTGGTCGCCGGCATTGCCTTTGGCGGCAGGTGGCGCTTGCTCGCGCTGTTCGCCTTCCTTATGCCCGTCGGCATCCTGGGGGCCGGCGCGTCCGGTGAAGATCAGGGCAGCCGATGCCAGCAGCCCGATGACGAGGATGGCGATGATTGCCGTGCGTTGTGTCTTGTCGATTGCCATGAAGAATTCCTGGTTTGCCCGATCGCGTCAGCGACCGAGCATGCGGTCGATGGCAGTGGCGGCCTGGTAGGTCGCAGCCACCGCGCCGAGATAGCGCACCCGCGCCTGCAGCAGCGTGCGCTGCGCGTCGAGGACTTCGAGGTAGGCGAACTTGCCGGCTTCGAAACCCTGCGTGGCGGCCAGGTAAGCCTGCTGCGCGGCGGGCAGCACGGTCTGGCGCAACGTCTGGGCCGTACTGCGCGAGAGCGCGAGCTGGCTCGACGCCTGGCGCAGGTCGCTGGCCACGCGCACGCGGGTGGCGCGGTATTCGTCGGTGGCCTTGTCGGCCTGGCGGATGGCCGAGTACAGGTTGCCCTGGTTGCGGTCGAACAGCGGCAGCGGCAAGGAGATGCCCAGCACCGGGTAATAGCCGCGGTCCGAGGCGTTCTCCCGTTTGGCGCCTACGCTGACGGTGACATCGGGATACTGCCGGCTGCGCTCCACGTTGATCACGGCCTGGCGGCGTTCCATCTCGCGCTGGCTGGCCTGGAGCTCCGGCGCGGTGTCGAGCGCTTCGTCGAGGGCATCCGGCACGGGGCGGGACGGCAGCGCTTCGAGGTCGCCGCTGGCTTCGGCAAATCGAGGCGTGGTGCTGCCCCAGAGGCTGGCCAGCGATTGCCGGGCGACGGCAAGCGCGGCACTGGCATCGGCAAGTTCCAGCCCGGCATTGGCACGCTCGACCTCCGCCTTGGTCTGTTCGACCGGCGACACTTTGCCGGCGGCGACACGGCGCGCCGCGACCTCGGCGCCGCGCGTGGCGATCTGCACGGCGCTTTCGCCCAGCCTGACGCGTTCCTGCGCCACCAGTACCTGGAAGAAGCCGCCAATCACCGCGGCGCGCAGGCTGGCCTCAGTGGTTCCCAGCTGCGCCTGGGCCAGCTCGCGCGATTTCTGCGCGGCGCCGATCCATGCCGAGCGCTTGCCGCCCAGTTCGATCGGCAGGTTGAGCTGGGCGGTGGTGGTGCGCGAAGACTTGCGCGTGTCCTCCATCTGATAGGCCACCTCGGGATTCGGGATGGTGCGCGCCTGCATGATTTCGCCTTCGGTGGCATCCAGCTCATGCCGGGCGGCGGACAGTGTGTGGTTGCGCGAGAGGGCCAGGGCCAGTGCGGCGTCGAGCGTCAGCGTGCCGGTGGGGTCATCCTGCACGAGCGTCGTGGTGGTTGCCGGCGCGGCCGGCACAGGGAAGGCGGGCAGGCTGAGCAATGCGGCAGCCAGCCCGATGGGTATCACTACGGTTCTCATCGAATTTCACCAGATCAAAGCCAGGGAAACCGGCGAGACGCCATGGTCAGCTGCCTGTGTGGGCAGGACGATGGCGGTCTCGCCGCATGGTCCGTCGATCCGGGCGCGGCATGCTGACCGGAGGGTCAGCGCTTGCGGGTAACAGCGGGAAAACAGCCGAAGCCGTGGATCAGCGGACTACGCGATGCGCGGCCACTGGGGGCGGTCGGGGGTGCGTGCAGGGATGGAACCGTAGTCCACCGGCAGCATGCGATATCGCAGCGTGACGAAGTGATGGGAGGCGGGCTGGGCCGTCACGGGCAGCATGACGTTGGTGCCCGCGAAGTGGCAGACGGCGCAGTCGGCGTCAGGCAGCTTGCCTGCAGACTTTGACTTGGTCCCGCCGCCGTCGCCCTCATGCTGATGCGCGTGATGCCCGAAATGCCAGCCGGGCGCATCGCCTGTGGCGTGCTCGCGCTGCTGTTCGCGTCCGTGGTCGCAATACGCGGCCGCGCTCGCCCAGGTGAACTGGAGCGGCAGCACGATGGCGAACAGGAGGATCAGCAGGCGACGCATGGCCGCGATTATAGCGGCCGTCGACACGGCGCTGGCAAGCGTTGCCTGCGCCACCCTGCCGCAGCCGAGGCCTTTGGGTCGGCCGCTTGACTCTGTAGTCGCTACAGGGTCTTCAATGGCATCAGGGCAATCCAGCCGGACAAGAAGAAATGGCTCGCACGACACCTGAATACGGAGTTCCGCACGATTCTGCCGCGCAGGATCACCGCCATGGGCATGGCCATGCGCACGAACACGATCACCGTC
Organism: Cupriavidus sp. IDO; assembly: GCF_000812465.1. Lineage (GTDB taxonomy): Bacteria > Pseudomonadota > Gammaproteobacteria > Burkholderiales > Burkholderiaceae > Cupriavidus. The sequence goes on from NZ_JWMA01000099.1 coordinate 14,301, forward strand.
ACCACGGGCATGGTCATCATGACCATGGTCACCACGACCACGCCGCCCACGACCATGCGGGGCCGTCCGCCGAGGCGGAAGGCAGTCACGCATGCTGCGGCGGCGGTTGCGGCACCATTGCCGTTGCGCCGCCGCGCGCCAGCGTCGCCGCGCCCGCCGGCACCAGCTCGGCCGCCTATCGCATCGACGCGATGGACTGCCCGACCGAGGAAACGCTGATCCGCAACAAGCTGGGCGGCATGGCCGGCGTGGCCGCTCTCGATTTCAACCTGATGCAGCGGGTGCTGACGGTGCACCACACGCTGGGCTCGCTGGAGCCCGTGGTGAAGGCCATCGAGAGCCTGGGCATGAAGGCCGAGCCTGTTGCGCCGGCCGGGGCGCAGGCGGTTGAACCGGCGCCCGCCGCCAGCAAGCCATGGTGGCCGCTTGCGCTGGCCGGCGTGGTGGCTGTTGGTGCCGAAGTGGCCGAATGGATCGGCCTTGGCGTGCCATGGCTGCCTGCCACGCTGGCACTGGCAGCGGTCGCGATTGGCGGCCTCACCACCTATCGCAAGGGCTGGATCGCGCTGCGCAACGGCAACCTCAATATCAATGCGCTGATGAGCATTGCGGTCACCGGCGCGCTGGTCCTGCAGGAATGGCCTGAGGCCGCCATGGTGATGGTGCTGTTCGCACTCGCCGAGCGCATCGAGGCGGCTTCGCTGGATCGGGCCCGCCATGCGATTCGCGGCCTGATGGCAATGGCGCCGGAGCAGGCCACCGTGCGCATGCCGGACGGCAACTGGAGCGTGGTAGCCGCTGCCGGTGTTGCGGTGGGCGCGCTGGTCCGGCTGCGTCCGGGCGAGCGCGTGGCACTGGACGGCAAGGTGGTGCGCGGGCAGTCCGCGCTCGACCAGGCGCCCATCACCGGCGAAAGCGTGCCGGTGGAAAAGGGCGCGGGCGACCTGCTGTTCGCCGGCTCGATCAACCAGTCCGGCGAGCTCGAGTACGAAGTCACGGCGCCGGCCGACGATTCCACACTGGCGCGCATCATCCACGCGGTGGAAGCCGCGCAGGGCAGCCGCGCGCCCACGCAGCGCTTCGTCGACCAGTTCGCACGGATCTATACGCCGACCGTGTTTGCCATTGCGCTCGCGGTGGCAGTCGTGCCGCCGCTGCTTGCCGGCGGCTCGTGGGTGGACTGGATCTACAAGGCGCTGGTGCTGCTGGTCATTGCCTGCCCATGCGCGCTGGTGATCTCGACGCCGGTGACCATCGTCAGCGGCCTGGCCGCGGCCGCGCGTCGCGGCATCCTGATCAAGGGCGGCGTCTATCTGGAGCAGGGCAAGGACCTGTCATGGCTGGCGCTGGACAAGACCGGCACCATCACGCATGGCAAGCCCGCCCAGACCGACCACGCGCTGCTGGTGGCTGACGCCCCGCAGGCACGCGCGATTGCGGCCAGCCTTGCGGTGCGCTCAGACCATCCGGTTTCGAAAGCCGTCGCCTCCGCAGCACTGGCGGATGGCATCGGGACGCTGGAAGTCACCGACTTCGAGGCCCTGGTCGGCCAGGGCACGCGGGGCAGGGTGCAGGGCGTCGACTATCGCCTTGGCAATCATCATCTGATCCATGACCTGGGCGCCTGCTCGCCGGCGCTGGAAGCGCGGCTGGAGGCGCTGGAGCGCCAGGGCAAGACCGTCGTGCTGCTGGCGCGTATGGGCGAGAATGGCAGCGCTGAAGCGCAGGCGCTGTTTGCCGTGGCCGATACCGTGCGCGATACCAGCCGCCAGGCGATCGCCGAGCTTCACGCGCTGGGTGTGAAGACCATCATGCTCTCCGGCGACAACCCGCATACCGCGTTGGCCATCGGCGGGCAGGTCGGCATCGACGAAGCGCGCGGCAATCAGTTGCCGCAGGACAAGTCGGATGCCATTGCCAGCCTCGCCAGCGACACGCATGCCGCAGGCGGCAAGGTTGGCATGGTGGGCGACGGGATCAACGATGCGCCGGCGCTCGCGCGTGCGGATATCGGGTTTGCGATGGGAGCCGCCGGCACCGACACGGCGATCGAAACGGCTGATGTGGCGCTGATGGACGACGACTTGCGCAAGATCCCTGCCTTTGTCCGGCTGTCGCGCCGCACCTCGCGCATCCTGTGGCAGAACATCACGCTGGCGCTGGGCATCAAGGTGGTGTTCCTCGCGCTGACCCTGATGGGTATGGGCACGATGTGGATGGCTGTGTTTGCGGATATGGGGGCGAGCCTGCTGGTGGTGTTTAATGGGTTGAGGCTGGCGCGGCGGTAGGGGGTTTCGGCGTGTTGGTGGGGGGCTGTCCTAGATTTTTATGGGTCTTCGCTGGATCGCGGGTCTTGGTTCTTGGATGCTCTGCTGTGTCGCCGGCGTAGCCGGCGACTCCCTTTTTGACTGCGCCAAAAAGGAAGCAAAAAGCGCCTTCTTGCCCGCCGGGCGGGAGTCTTATCGTAGT
>NZ_JWMA01000100.1 GCF_000812465.1 Cupriavidus sp. IDO
ACTCTTCGCCATGGCGCATATCTCCATTCGACCTGTTCGAGATAAAACGCACCGGCCTAGAATCGGTTGTCATGTTTTTTGTAAATCTCAATAATCCCACGTGAGCCAGCCCGGCACCACCCGCCCGGCGTGGATGTCCTCGTAGGTTCACATCTTCCTCGATTCGGGCAAGGAGATTTTCAATGGCCAACGCTCAAGGACAACTCGTCTTTACCCTGAACCATCTGATCGAAGTCGGCAAGGACGGCGAACTCACTTGCATGACCGGCGCCCGTGAAGTGTACGACGCCGAGATGCGCAGCATCCTGACCGGCACCGCCGAATCCTGCCGCAATTCGGTGACCGAATTGCAGGCCCTGGTCAGCTCCCTGGGCGCGGTGCCGCGCGACCGTGGCTCCATGGCCGGCACGATGCATCGTGGCTGGATGGAGGTGATGCACATCATTGCGCCGCACAACGATGACGCGGTGCTGCAGTTGTGCGAGCGCGAGGAAGACGCCGCCAGGCGCGAGTACCGCTCGGCGCTGGCGAAAGACATGCCAGAGGAAATCCGCTCAGTGCTCCTGCGTCAGTACGAGGGCATGCAGAAGTATCACGAACGCATCCACGCCATGCGTGGCATGCAAATTCACTGACGCGCTGAATCACGCCTGATTGACCCGATCGCACCAGGCGGGCCGGAAGCCGACAAGCTGCCGGCCCGCTTCTTATTTCGACGCCGAAGCTTGCGCCGCCTTAAGTAACGCGCCTGGAAGGCGACACGGTGAACTCGGGACTGCCCGGCTGCGACGACCGCCATTACCCTGGGTAGACGTCAGGCGGCCCGGCGAACCTCCGCCGCCACCCCGGCCAGCATGAGGTCGAGGTTCTGCACTGCCGCCCCCGAAGCACCCTTGCCGAGGTTGTCGAACACCGCTGCCAACAGCACCTGCCCGTGCTCGCGGTTGGCGAACACGCCCAGGCGCAGGTCGTTGGTGCCGTTCAGTGCCTGCGGGTCGAGGTGAGTGGCAGCGGCCGATTCGGCGAGCGGCATCACCTCGACATGGCAGGCGTCGGCGTAGTGGTCGAGCAGGCAGGCGTGCAGCCTGCCAACGTCCGTGCCGGATGCCAGCAGGTCCAACTCCAGCGCCACCGTCAGTACGATACCTTGCCGGAAGGCGCCGTAGGCCGGCACGAAGGCGGGGCGCCGTGCCAGGCCCGCGTGCTGCTGGATTTCAGGCGTGTGCTTGTGCGCCAGGCCCAGGCCATAGACCTGGAAGGGCAGGGCCCGGGTGGCCTCCGGTCCCTCGTAGGTATCGACTGCGGTGCGGCCGCCACCCGAATAGCCCGACACTGCGTGGATGGCGATGGGGTAGTCGTGCGGCAGCAGGCCGGCCCCCACCAAGGGGCGCAGCAGGCCGATCGCCCCGGTGGGATAGCAGCCCGGATTGCTGACGCGCAGCGCGCCCGCGATGCGCTGCGCCTGGCCGGCGGCCATCTCCGGAAAGCCATAGGTCCAGCCGGGCTGCGTGCGGTGTGCCGAACTGGCGTCGATCACACGCACCGCAGGGTTGACGATGGACGTCACCGCCTCGCGTGCGGCGGAGTCCGGCAGGCACAGGATGGCGATGTCGCAGCCGTTGATGGCGTCGGCGCGGGCGCGCGCATCCTTGCGCTGGCCGGCGGGCAGCGTCAGTAGGCGCAGATCGTCGCGTCCGCGGAGGCGTTCGTGGATCTGCAGGCCGGTGGTGCCCTGGTCGCCGTCGATGAAAACAAGAGGGTAGCGCATGGGATGGATCCTCGGAAGTGGCGTGAAAGTGGCGTCCCCGGCCGGTGCAGCATCAGCTCTGCGTTGGTGCGGCCGGTACAGGAAGCGCCATCTTGCGCCACCGGATAGAATCGAAAAAGTTGAATATCATGACGATGAAGTTCACCTTTCCTGAACGATATCCTCGTCAGCAGATACGCCCTTAACCGGAGTGCCACCCCATGCGCGAGATCAGCCTGGACCGCCTGCGTACCCTCGTCGCCATCGCCGATCTGGGTTCCTTCGCCGAAGCTGCGCGCGCGTTGCACTTGGCTCCGCCCACCGTCAGCCTTCACATTGCCGAGCTGGAAGCCCGCGTCGGTGCGCCACTGCTGACGCGTAAGCGCGGCGAGGTGCGTCCGTCGTCCATTGGCGAGACACTGGTCGATCGCGCCCGCCGCCTGCTGGCCGATGCCGACCTTGCGCTGGACGACGTGCAGCGTCAGGTGCAGGGGTTGACCGGCCGCGTGCGCCTCGGCGCCTCGACCGGGGCCATCGCCCACCTGCTGCCGCAGGCGCTGGCCATGCTGGCGGAGCGGCATCCCGACATCGACGTGCAGGTGGCCGTGCTCACCTCGCAGGAGACGCTGGCGCGGCTGGCCGCCGGCACGCTGGAGGTCGGTCTGGTGGCACTGCCACAGGCGCGCGTGGCGGGGCTGACCATCCGCCCTTGGCGGCGCGATCCGGTACGGGCTTTCCTGCCAGCGAGTTGGCCCTGCCCGGCGCGCATCACGCCAGCCTGGCTGGCAACGCGCCCGCTGATCCTGAATGACGGCACCACGCGCCTGTCGCGCCTGACCGCCGAGTGGTTCGCCAGCGGTGGCCACAGGCCGGCGCCGCGAATTCAGCTCAATTACAACGACGCCATCAAGAGCCTGGTGGCGGCCGGCTATGGCGCGGCCCTGCTGCCACACGAGGTCACCACGCCGGCGCCGGATGCGCGCGTAGTGATGCGGCCGCTGCGGCCAGCGTTGTGGCGGCGACTGGGGTTGGCGCACAGCGGGGAACGGGTAGAACGTGCCACGGAATACGTACTTGAGGCCCTGTGGGCGCTGCGGGCGGGGTAGCGCCGTTGGCCACGCGTCGACCGGCGGCTGTGCGAGGCGCCCAGACCGGACCTTCCAGGGCGTTGCCCGGGGGCATCGTCCGCGCGGCCTGCGTTGCCAGCCATTGGCCTGCGCTATCGGTGCTGCGGCGCCGAGGGTAGGCGTGCAGCCAGCCTGACAAACTGCGCCGCTCCAGGACGTTGCGCCCGGGCGAAAGTAAGTCGCGGTCGCTGGTGGGCGGGCGCGCGGGCGTGCTAAGTCGGTCCGAGCTCGCGAGAACGACAGCGTCCGTTCGGCGTCGTTGTTCCTGGCCAATCTGAATGTCGGGCACCGCCTGATGAAAGAGGTGCGGCTCTTTCCGAGTCTGCTAGCGCAAGGCGGTATCCGACCCGAAGCGGGCGTTCGGACGATTGCGCTCTGAATGACCGTGCCCAAGTGGAGATTCAACCGGTCGATGCAAAAACGCGGACACCCGAGGCCATCTGTTTCATCGATGTTACGAATTAAGCATCAGGCAGGACAGAGTTGACTGGGAACCCGTTGTCATTTGCCGTTGGCACCATATAGTAAGTCTGTCTGTCTCGCCTTATGCGGATCGAGTGCGGTGGAGAATTGCGTGGATTTTTTAACGTTTCGATGCGCTTGATCGCACGAATACCAACGCTCAAGCGCACCGCGATCCCAACTCGGAAAACGGGCATGCTGCAACGGGAAGGTAGTCGTTTTTCGCGCGTGGATCGGCCGTTCAAACTGCGAGAGTCAGTGCCGGTGATGTGCAGTCGGCGGTGCAAAAGGCGTTTTACCCTTTTTTCGCGAGGCACAGAATGAAATCAATTTCCAGACGCCTGTCTCGTTTTATTTCCCAGGGTCTCGCAGGTGGCGGCGTCATCGCGCTCACGTGCGCGATCGGCACAGGCTCCCAGGCGCAGACGCTTGGCCCACTTGTCCAGGTGGCCGCGGGCGATCCGTTCAGTGGATGCGCTGCCGACCAGGTGCACGCGCAGGAGGCCGCATTCGGGAGCATCCTTTATCCAGCCACGTCGATCGAGCCGTGGGTGGCGGCTGATCCGACCGACCCGTCTCGCCTACTCGTGGGCCACCAACAGGACCGCTGGAACGATGGTGGCTCACGCGGGCTCGTCGGCGTCGTCTCCAACGATGCGGGCAGCACTTGGACCAATTCGATCCCGACCGGCGTTACCGAGTGCACCGGGGGTAAATTCGGTCGCGCCTCCGATCCCTGGGTAGACTTTGCGCAAAATGGAACGGCGTTCTTCTTCTCGCTGGTGTTGGATCCGATGAAGCCGACGACTCCGCTTGGCGCACGAAATAGCGCGATGCTGGTCAGCCGGTCCGTCGACCACGGCGCGACGTGGCAAACTCCGGTTACGCTGATCCGCAACAACTCGCCGCACGTGCTAAATGACAAGAACTCGCTCACCGCCGATCCGACCGCGAGCGGTTTCGTCTATGCGGTGTGGGATCAACTGAGCGTCTTCCCGCACACGATCGACGCTGCTCAATTGCTGGCGGAAAACGATGGTGTCGAAATCGCCCGCAAATTGCTTAACGCTACAGCGGGCGGTGCTCCGTCCTTCAAGTTTAATTTTACCGGCCCGACCTTCTTCTCGCGATCCATTGACAATGGTGTGACCTGGAGCACGGCCGCCCCGATCTTCCAGCCGGGCACGAACAAACAGACGATCGACAACATCGTGCGGGTGTTGCCTGATGGGACTGTGCTCGATTTCTTCACCGCGATCGGTGTCACGAAGGCGGGTCTCAGCATCGGCTATATAAAGTCCACGGATAAGGGAGGGAGCTGGAGCGGGCCGACGTTCGCCAACGATATTCACGTGGTCCGAGTGGTCACTCCGGACACCGGCGCGCCGATACGCGATGCCTCCATTCTCTACAGCGTGGCTGTGAACCCAGTCACGGGGGCAATCTATCTCGCCTGGCAGGACGATCGTTTTTCGACGGCCATGTGCCCCACGCCAACAAGTTCCACTGGGTCAATCCCGATCGACGGGATCGTCTTCAGCGAGTCGGATGACGGCGGGCTAACCTGGTCGGCGCCGGTGATGATCAACAAGACGCCGACGAATGCCACGAACCCGTGTCGTCAGCAGGCCTTCATCCCCGCGGTGGTGGCGTCGGGCGACGGCAAGACGATCGTGGTGACGTACTACGACTTTCGTAATGACGGGAAGACATCTGGCATCGAGGGCACCGACTATTTCGTGCTCTTCTGCCCTACCTCCAGCGATTGCACGAAGCCCGCCAACTGGGGCAATGAGCAGCCTCTGACCACAGCCTCGTTCAACATACTTGACGCTCCCGTGGCGCGTGGCCATTTCCTTGGCGATTACATGGGCTTGACTGCTAGCGGGCCCAAGACCGTGTATCCGGTATTCGGCATAGCCACGGGTCTCAACGTGACGGCGGAATTCACCCGCCAAATCACATTGCCATGAGCGCAACCGGCGGCGGCTGGAGGAGCGTCGCCGCCCGGTCCTCCGGGATGCGCCAGGGTCCCGGCAACCGCTCATATGGGGAGGGGAATGCGCGAACTCTCTGCGATGATGCAGCAGTGTTTTCGTTGCGTGATCGCCTTGGACGCCCGTTCCCTGCACTCCCGAACCGCAAGGTCTCTTCATGATCTTCGTCCCTTTTTCTGAAACCAGCCATTCGGAAATGAACACGTATGGGAGAAGCCAATGGTTTGGCCAATGGCCGTCTGTCAGTATCAGGTAGCGAAGGTCCGCAGTAGGATGTGAATCGGACGTTTCCATGAACGAGCACCAGCCTCAGCGAAGGACCGGTCATGGCCGGCAATGGCCAAGAGAGGGAAGGGCGCTGGCCAGCCAAGCCCGACCCATTTCAAGCATTCGTGATGCTTGGACTCGAGCTTGGGAAGGCGTCGTTCAGTCTCGATCCAAAATGGAAAGGAGCTTCCCCTGCCATGGGTCAGCATGCATCCTGCCTAAGGCTAGTTCAGCCGCCGAGTCCTCATAGGGATCGGTTTGCCTGTCACCAGCGCAAAGAATATGTAACCATTTCTACCAGGAGCGTTGACAGGCGAGAATCGGCAAAATGCCAGGGCAATATTCTGGATGCAGGCGATCTCATTGCTTTCCCTCCAGTCAGGGGGGAAGTAGGCTTGAATCTCTCTTTTCGTACTTATTCTGTACTCACAACCAGAATCGCAGGAAACATCCTTCCAATCTTTGGCCGGCAGTTTCCCGAAGACTACCCATTTGTTGCCAGAGCGAGTGAATCGGTAAAGCACGCCGGACGGAGTTCGATCTTCCTTTAGCAACTCATAGGTGCCGGCGTCCGAGTCTGACAACTCTCCCGCGGACGAAATCGGTATCAGCGAGATGGATACTAGAAATAGAAGCAAATGCTTCATGCTCATGATCACGTCCTTTCAGATCTGAAGTCTACCGGCGTCGAGTAGGCGGGACGGTAACATCATATCGACGGGACGAGGCTCGTTTCATACGATTGCGCACCCAGCGTTGCCTATGAAGGGAACAAGTGGATTCCTGAAGTCACCGGCCCGTTGCCTCGTACCGCCCGTACGGCCGTTCTTCGGCCGGAAGAGCCATCGGCCGGGGCCGCCGACGAACTTACGCTCAGCGGCCGTTGCGGACCTACACGGCCCACCGATAACGGCCATCCAACGAGTATTGGGCCGGAAGCATCCCGCTTCAGGCCTCGGAATCTTCGGGAGTGCTCGATTCTGATTCCATTTCACCGCCGCCGAGGGTGGCATTCGCAAGCTCAGCCGTTTCCTTCGTGACTTGCTGGACTGACAAGTAAGCAGTCTGGGCTGCGTGGATGGCCGACTTCACGATGGCCACGGTCGACTCCGAAGCAACTGGGCTAGCTTCCGAGACCTTCGCAAAAAAGGCCAGCAACTTCTCTGCATTGGCGGCTTGGACGCCTTCAATAAACGCTGAGAAATCAAGCTGTGCGGCGTCGGAAATCTCAGAAAGTTGACGGATGTAGCTCAGGAATTTCTCTTGCGCCGGCTTGATGGTCTCCTCTTGGAGCGCCAGGATTTCTTGAGTACTCGTTGCGGATAGCGCTTTCAACGTAACATTGGTGCCGTCAGCGAAATGGGCCCTACTTGCTTGCAGATTCAACGCCGTAAGCCGCTCCAGGCTTTCGAAGACCTTTAGTGTCAGCCCGCATAAGGTTTCCAGGCTGGCACGCTGCGCGGCGGCGATCTGTTCAGACGTAAGGAACATCTGCGTCTCCTTTATCGCATTTATCTTCAGAGCCGGTACTCTAACCGCTGACGATGACAGCGCAGTGACCAATCGGCTCCGGGTTTACGCCATGGGAATCATCTGGGCATGGAGTCTGGAGTAGCTCAGCGAAACTAACCCTTGGTTTCACGCATTGCACCATCCTTTTTCGGCAACGTCCTTGTCGCCGATCAATTTGCAAGCCGCCTGCGGGCTGCCACTGAACTTGATCCCATCCGCGGTGAGGTGTGCGCTTTATGATTAGGGCCTATGGAAACAAAGCTGCCTGCGATTTCCGCACAGGTTGCCAGCGCTGGGACAGCTCTGATGAATCGTCTACAGTATCGATTATCGTCGTGACGATCAGAAGGATCCTCATGCGCACTCGGAACATTGCTGGCATCGTGGCGACGGCGCTGATCTTGGGATCGGCTTCAGTGCTCGCCGACGAGCATGGACACGAGGCAAGCGCAGACCAGCTAGGCAAAGTCAGCTTCCCAACCTCGTGCGACCCGAAGGTCCAGCCACTGTTCGAGCGTGGCGTGGCGCTGCTGCACTCGTTCTGGTTCACCGAGGCGGGCAAGACCTTCGCGGTGGTCATCGAACAAGATCAGGGCTGTGCGATCGCCTACTGGGGGATCGCCGTAAATCTGTTGGGCAATTCACTCGCAGGCCCGCCACCGCAGCGCGATGCCCAGGCGGCGTCGGAAGCCCTTGCCAAGGCTCGTGCGGTTGGGGCAAAGACCCAACGCGAGCGTGACTGGATCGGCGCGATCGGCGCGTATTACCGTGACTACGACAAGGTGCCCCTCGGCGCCAGGCTGTTGGCCTACGCGGACGCCATGCAACGGATGACGCAGCGCTATCCGGAGGACGACGAAGTCTGGATCTATTACGCGCTCTCCCTGCAGGCTGCCGCCCCACCGACTGACCGAACCTATGCCAACCAGCGCAAGTCCGCTGAGATTTTGGAGAGGCTGTTCGCGAAGAACCCGCAGCATCCCGGCGCCGCGCATTACCTGATCCATGCCTACGACTATCCGCCTCTTGCGGAAAGGGGGCTCGCCGCGGCCAGCAAGTACGCCATCATTGCTCCCGCGGCGCCACACGCGCGGCACATGCCGTCGCACATCTACACGATGCTCGGGCGATGGGAGCAATCGATCACGTCCAATCTGAGCGCGCTTGAGGTCCAGCCGGATTACTACCACGCGTTGGACTTCGTGGTCTATGCGCATCTGCAGTTGTCGCAGGACGTGAAGGCGCGTGCCTTGATCGACAAGGGAGTGGCCGACGCCATGCAGAAGCCGCCAACCTTGAAGGGCTACAAGAACTCGGTTGCAGCGATGCCGGCGCGCTATGCACTTGAGCGCGCAGACTGGAAGGGCACCGCCGCTCTGCCCGTCACCTCGAACAACTGGGCGTACGCGGATTCGATCACGCGCTTTGCGCGCGGCATCGGGATGGCGCGCAGTGGCGATCCGACCAGCGCAAGGCTGGAGATCGACGCAATGAAAAGTCTGCGCCAGGACCTTGAGAGAGCGAATGAGTCGTACTGGGTGGCACGAACCGAGGAAGAGATTACCGCTGTTGCGGCATGGATCGCGCTGGCCGAGGGCAACCGCGCGCAGGCGGAGCAATTGATGCGAGCAGCCGCAGACGGCGAGGACGCCAGCATCAAGAACGTGGCTATGGAGAACCGGCTTTTCCCGATGCGGGAGTTGCTTGCGGACTTGCTGTTCGAGGAAGGAATGCCGGGCCAAGCCCTGCATGAATACGAGTCGGCGCTGCGGGAATACCCGAATCGCTATCGCGGGCTGTATGGCGCGGCGCGTGCAGCGGAAGCTGCCGGGCAGCGCGAGATGGCGACCGACTATTACAGGCGACTCCTTGCGCTCGCGAAGAATGCAGACAGCACGCGACCCGAGACTGCGGCCGCCAAGGCGTATCTTGCGGCGCACTGAATGCGCGTCGAATTGCAACTCGCATCACTGGCCATCGAAAGTCCGTTAGCTTGGCGGGTGCCGACGTCCGGATCTCCAAGTAATGGCATGGGCGAGCGCCTCCTCATGGCCGGCTACCGCCGTTGCGCTTTTGCCATCTCTGGCGAGTCACGGTTAGCCGCAGCGTGCCGGGCCGGACTGCACGTGAGGCCCTGGCATCGCTGGGACGTGGCGATAAGGCACGATAACGTTGCCTTATCTTCGTGACGACGCGGCCTCGCGCTGTTCCCCCTGATCCACGGCTCGGCCTTCTCTGCTGCTGCAACGTTCGTCAGTGGTGCTAAATTTGCGTGCAAAGCGTCACAAATTTATGAACCCAAGGGTGACTGTCAATCATCTTCGTTGGTGCGTCGTTTCGGATATTGCGAATTCGATTATTTCGAATTATCATGCGCGGATACGTAGCATTCGGAGCCCTTCATGCACGCAACCATCACCAACACGACGCTGCCTTCGGCAAACGAAAGTGCTATCGCCCGTGAATCGAGCCGCAGCCTGGCTGTAGCCTTGGACAGCCGCTCCGAGACGCAGCAATTCGACTTCAAGACTGACAAGGGCGAGTTGCATAGCGTCACATTGCCCACCTCTGCGTTGAGGCTTCTCGTCGAGGTTCTCGCTGAAATCGGCCAAGGGAACGCCGTCTCTATCATTCCCATTCACGCCGAACTGACGACGCAAGAGGCGGCGGACCTGCTTAACGTCTCTCGGCCGTACTTGGTTCAGCTGCTAGAGAAGGGGGAGATTCCGTTCCGCAAAGTCAATACGCATCGGCGCGTCCTCTACCAGGACGTTGTTAGCTACAAGCAGCGCATTGATGACGAGCGACGTAAGGCACTAGACGAACTCGCGGCGCAGGCCCAAGAGCTGGACATGGGCTATTGAGCATGGCTTCCAACTTGGCTGTAGTCTACGATGCCTGCGTTCTCTATCCTGCGCCGCTGCGGGATCTGCTGATGCGTCTCGCGCTGACCGACCTGTACCGTGCCAAGTGGACGAATGAAATTCATGACGAGTGGATTCGCAACCTCCTCGCGCGGCGGCCGGAGCTTTCGCCGGATCGCCTAGCAGGCACGCGCGAACTGATGAACCGAAGTGTTCGCGATTCGCTGATTAGCGGGTACGAGCACCTCATTGAGTCCATTAAGCTGCCTGACCCTGACGATCGACATGTGGTTGCGGCCGCGATTCATAGCGGCTCTGAGGCAATCATCACGTTTTTAATATGAAGGACTTCCCGGAAGCCGCACTCAAGGAGTTCAACGTCGAGGCGATCCACCCGGACGATTTCGTCGTAGACCTCTTTGATCTGAATGCAGGGAAGGTCCTAGCGGCAGTGGCGGAACACCGTGCTGTCTTTGAAGAATCCGCCGAAGTCTGCTTCGGAGTATTTGACTACCCTTTCGGCACAAGGCCTGACGCAAACGGTGTTGATCCTAACGCAGTACAGTCTGGCAATTTGAATCCCCCGGGCGGTTTTGCCAGCCCGTCCTCATCTTGGGGGCGGCGACCGATGCAGACGTCATGGCAAGGCGGCGACAATTGGATATCGCTTCACCGAGATTTCCCAATCAGGGACATTGTCTACGCACTGAGTAGACAATTGGATTGAGTTGACTGGCTTGCTGCATTTGCTCCTGCATACGGCGGGGCCATTGCCTCGGCGCAAGAACAGGTGCTGCAGCGAGCTTGGAGCAAGATCATGCAAGCCGACGACGGCTTTCACGTCGAAAAGGTGGTCAAGCACATTTCAACATAACGCCCGATCTCAGAAAAAGCTATTGGGCCTTCGTTGTGGGCAGGGGCAGGTGACCCAGGGCCGGTGTGGGGCCGGCCGCCCCTCACTCAACTGTCGCCGAAGGGTTGGCGGGAATGGGGACAACATCGAAATGGGCGGCGGCATACAGTGCATTGCACGCCCAGACTTCAGCGACTTCCACGGTGTACCAGATGCTGAAGACGCTTGGCCTGCAGGCCAAGGTTCCGAATGCAGGCTATCTGCTGTCCGGAGTATTCTGAACAAACCAGACTGATTGGAGATGCCATGACGACGAGCTCTGCGAAGAAGAAGATTGCCATCCTGGACGACTACCAGGGCGCTGCCCTCACGGTGGCCGACTGGTCGCCCCTGAAGGAGAGGGCGGAGATTGTTGTCTTTGGCGAGCACGTCGACGATGAAGGCAACATCGTCGAGTGACTGCGCGATTTCGATGTGGTATGCGCGATGCGCGAGCGCACGCCCTTCCGGCGCCCCTTGATGGAGCAGCTTCCGAAGCTGAGGCTGATTGCCTCC
>NZ_JWMA01000101.1 GCF_000812465.1 Cupriavidus sp. IDO
CTACGATAAGACTCCCGCCCGGCGGGCAAGAAGGCGCTTTTTGCTTCCTTTTTGGCGCAGTCAAAAAGGGAGTCGCCGGCTACGCCGGCGAAACAGCCGCGCATCCAAGAACCGAATCCCGCGATCCAGCAACGAACCTCTATTGCCGATTCACCCGCCCTTCGAGGCATCCGCCAGGGTAACCCCCTTGCCGCAAATGCCCCATCCCATCCACTCCCTGTCGGAATCGTCTGACGCGCCTTTCGGAACCATTCTTCTGCTTCCCCGTCCGGCCGGAACCTAACCTTGACGTACGGACGGGCCACACGGCGTTGCCACGGCAGCGCAGGCGGCTTTCAGGTTTCACTTGGAGAAGGAGCTCGACATGATCAAGAAATGGCTGTCAGCAGCAGTGTGTTCGATGTTGGTTGCCGCTCCGGCAAGCTTTGCCCTGGCGCAGACCCCGGCCGGTTCGAAGGCCGACTATGACGCCGCCGTCAAGCAGGCAGATGCGGACTACAAGGCAGCCGCCGCCAAGTGTGATGGCATGAAGGCCAACGCCAAGGACGTGTGCAAGGCGGAAGCCAAGCGCGACCGAGACGTGGCCAAGGCTGAAGCGGAGGCGCGCCGCGATGGTACCGAGAAGGCCCACGCCAAGGCAATGAAGACAAAGGCCGACCGGGACTATGACGTTGCCAAGGAAATGTGCGACGACAAGAAGGGCAACGACAAGGACGTCTGCGTGAAGGATGCCAAGGCAGCGCATGAAAAGGCGCTGGGCGCGGCGAAGGTCGAAAAGGCAGAAGCCACCGGCAGCGCCGCCGAGGTGGCCGAGGCGCGCCGCGATGCCAAGAAGGACACCATGGACGCCGCCTACAAGGCCGACAAGGAACGTTGCGATGCAATGTCCGGCGACGCCAAGGACAAGTGCCAGGCTGATGTGAAGACCAAGTACGGCAAGTAATACGACAGGAAGCGTCACCCCCGCCGGCAGGCGGGGCATTCCCCCGGGGTCCGGGTTCCATGCGGGCCGGCCCCGGGGCACCCATATCTAGGAGCCGGACATGAACTGGGATCAGATCGAAGGCAAGTGGGAACAGGCCAAGGGCAAGGTCAAGGAGAAGTGGGGCAAGCTCACCGATGACGACATCACGCGGATCAACGGCAAGCGAGACCAGCTGGCCGGCCGGATCCAGGAGCGCTATGGCTATACCAAGGAAAAGGCCGAGGAAGAAATGAAGGCGTGGGAGCGGGACATGCGCTGGTAAGCCTTCAGGCAGGAAGGCACCGGCGGTATCGGTAGGTGGCGGCGGAACGCTCAGGCGTCCCGCCGCCATTTTTCGCTTTGCGCAAAAGCCCGCGTATTGTGAACCCCCGGCAAGGAGGGGTCGCGTTAAGTGCACGTTAGCTCAGAATGCAATCAAAAGATGCACGGAAGCAGTCATGGCGGCATACCATGTCGCTCGCATTCCTGTTCAGCGCTAGCTGCTTCGCTGTCCCCGCTACTTCCCGGCCACTTCCCTGCAGCCATGCTGCGCCGCGCAGCGTCAGGTGAGCGCGCCACGAATCGCCCGGTTCGCTTTCGCCCAATATGTACGCTGCATTGCCAGCCTTCGTATCGTCGACCTTCCTCGGTTACGGCCTCTATGTGCTGGTGACCAAGGGCGTGACACGCGTGTCGGCTTCGTTCTTCCTGCTCTGCGTGACCACCTTCGCGTGGCAGGGCACGTGGGTCTTCCTGTTCCAGGCCGCGCACCCGGATGTGGCGCTGCTGCTGGCCAGGCTGGGCTACCTGTTCATCTTGTTCCTGCCCACCACCTACTACCACTTCATTGCCGAAGTGACCGAGCGCCGCGAGGAGCGGCCGCTGCTGCTGGCTTCGTATGGCGTGAGCCTGCTGCTGGCGATGCTGCTGCTCAGCGGCAGCCAGGTGGTGTCGGGCTACTACACCTATTACTTCGGCGACTATCCCAAAGCCGGGCCGCTGCATCCATTGCACCTGGTGCAGACCGCGCTGGTCGCGCTGCGCAGCGCGTGGATACTGGTGCTGGCGCGCCGCAATGCCACCGCGGAACGCCGCAAGCGCTTCAACCTCTGCCTGGTTGCGGTGGGCCTGTATTCGCTGGCGGCCGTGGATTATGCGGTGAACTATGGCTACGCCTTCTATCCGCCGGGCGTGGTGTTCGTGGCGCTGAGCCTGGGCATCCTGGCGGTGAGCGTGGTGCGCTATGACCTGATGCATCCGTATTCGCTCGCGGCCACGGTGGCGCACGAAGTGCGCACGCCGCTGGCCACGATCCGCATGCAGGCGCAGGAGATGGCGCGCACCTGGCCGCAGGTGCTGCACGGCTACCAGCTGGCGGTGGAGCACGGGCTGTGCGAGGACCGCATGCGGCCGGGCCAGCTGGAACGTGTGTCCAGCCTGGTGGGCGCGATCACGCGCGAAGTGGACGGCACCAGCACGGTCATCGACATGGCGCTGGCCTCGGTCACGCTGGAGCGGCTGGACCGCAGCACGTTTGCCCCGCACGGCATCGACGAATGCGTGGCGGCGGCGCTGGAGCGCTATCCGTTCCAGGGCGACGAGCGCACGCGGGTGCATGTGCGCGGCATCGACCATTCCTGGCGCTTTGTCGGCTCGGACACGCTGCTGGTCTACGTGCTGTTCAACCTGCTGAAAAATGCGCTGCACGCGATCCGCTCGCGTGGAGAGGGGCATATAGAGATTGCCGGCTCGGCCGAGGGCGCCTTCCACGTGCTGCGCTTTCGCGATACGGGCCCGGGCATTCCCGCCGACGTGATGCCGCGCATCTTCGATCCGTTCTTCTCGACCAAGGCACATGGCAGCGGCGCCGGTCTGGGGCTGGCCTTCTGCCGCCGCGTCATCGAGGCGTTCGGTGGCCGCATCGAATGTGAATCGGTGCCCGGCATGCACACCACCTTCACGCTGAAGCTGCCGCGCTTCACCCCCATGGCGGACAGCCGCTTCCGGGCCAGCACCGCCGGCTGACCCGCGCCGGCGGTGCTGCCGTCAGGCTTGCCTGGTCACTGCGTTCAGCTGGCAAGCTCCGGCAGGATCAGCTCATATTCCTTCACGCGTTCGATGATTCCCTTCGGGAAGCGCGAGATCCGCCTTTCCTTGTCGGCGAACACGATCTGCTGGTAACCCAGCGAAACCGGCCGGCCGCCGACGCAGAAGCGGAACAGCAGGTAGGCGGAGCACTGCCTGACCTGGAACGTGTTCAGGTAGCAGTCCACGCGCTGGAACGGGAACGTCTCTTCCACATATTCCTGGTGCGCGCGCTTGGTCACGAAGACACCGCCGGCAGCCAGCAGGTTGTCGTGGATGCACTCGTGGAACCAGCGCTCGCGGCAGATGCCCTGCCACTCGAAGTAGCGGGCGAAGTAAGTGTTCATGAAGGCATTGGAATCCTTGAGGTAGATGTCGATAGCATGGTGGAACGTCTTCTGCGGAGGTGTATCCAGTACGTCTTGCGTCAGCATGGCCGTACCGCGGTTCAGAACTTGAGGGATCACGTCTCGCATCAACATGGAACAACTCCTTGAAATGACTGCAAGCGGCAGCACGCGCGCCCCCGGGAAGTGAGGGGCATGACGCATTCTGGAGGCTGGCTGCAAGGCGAGGGGAGCCGTGTGGCGGGGTTGGCACGAGGCGGAGGCTGGCGAATTGCCGCGGTTCCAATCCATCCGCCAGAAGCGCTCTTCCCGCTGCCCATGTCTGTCCCTCGTGCCGGGGCATCGTGATCTGCCGGGATCCAGCCGGAATTCTTTGCAGCGATCGTCAACCGCATTTACTTCAAAACGTTACGAAATGTTACGGGTTTGCCTCGATTTCGCCGGCCCGCGGGTGTGAGGAAAATGTTTCTGCCTGGATACAGACCGGACATAGCCGGCGGACCGGGTGGTCATCGATCTGGGGAGAAGTTGCGTCGTGCAAGGGCCTGTTGCTGCCCTCCAATGGCTGATCGCAGTCAGCCATCGAGGTGTTTTTTCGGACCTGAGTCCGTTGGTGTACCTGCGTTATCTCTTCACCGTGTTCGCGGTGTCTGCGTTCTGCTATCCGGTTGGCAGCCGCAAATGGCTGCGGCGCCGCCTGCGGCTGGTCGGGCAGTCGGCGATTCGCTGGCGCGCCGTGCATGGCTGGATGGCTGCCGCGGGCTCATGCGAACTGCTGCGGCACGTGGTGACGGCAAAGCCGCGCCTGCTGGAGCGGCCATTTCGCCCGCTCGGCGCGCTCGGCCTGGGTTTCCGCGATCGTGTGCGCTTTGTGCTCGAGCATTACGGCATGCTGCACAAGCTGGTGCCGGCCGACGTCTGCAGGCGGATCTATCTCTTTGGCGGGATCGAGACGCTGCAGCTCGACGACCGTTATGCGCTGCGCCTGGCCGACGCCGGCCCGAACATCCGCGAAGGCGAGCTGGCGTTCTACTGGCTCGACAAGGCAAGCGGGGTTTGCCTGGCCCAGTTGAGCTTCTACCTGGCCCAGGGCGAGGATGGTCCGGAACTCTTCGTCGGCGGCCTGCAAGGCCCGGCGGGCGAGGCCAGCCGGGAGCTGATCCGGCTGGCGACCAAGGCCTGCGACGGCCTTCGGCCGAAGGACGCGGTCATGGAAGCCTTGCTGGCATTTGCTGCCTCTGTTTGCGCGCGGCGCATCGTGGCGGTATCGCGCATGAATCACGTGGGGCAGCAGCGCCGCACGCCGCGTGTGATTCATGCCGACTATGACGGCTTCTGGATGGAAGCCGACGGCGTTGCGCTGCCAGGTGGCAATATCGAAGTGCCGGTTTGCCAGCCGCGCCGCGATATTACTGAGCTCCCCTCCAAGAAACGCTCTGCCTACCGGCGCAAGATCGAGCGTGCCGAGGCCGTCCAGGCGATGGTGCGGGAGTGGCTGGTTGCACGGCCGGCCGCCGCCGCGAGCCCGGAGATGCACAGGCCGGTGGTGCTGGCTGCCGCCTGAGGCGTCTGCCGCAGACGCGGTAAACCCTAGTAGTCTAGTTTTGTAGACTTTTATAAAGTCCGGTATCGACGTTGCCCGGCCGCCCCGCAAAGGCGCCGGGCCTGTCTTGCTTCCAGCGCGGGCTGCGCCGCAGCCCGTCCAGCATGCCGGACATCCCTTCCAGCGACCTTCTTTCCCGCAGCCGCCAGCCGGTCTACCTGCAGCTCGCCACCATCTTCCGCCGCCAGATCGAAAGCGGAGCGTGGCAGCAGGGCGAGCGCATTCCTTCCCTCGAAACCCTTTGCCAGCAGTACGGCGTGGCGCGCATGACCATGCACCATGCGCTGTCGCTGCTCGATGACGAAGGCCTGCTTGAGCGCTCGCGCGGGCGCGGCACCTTCGTCAAGGCAGCCTGCCGCGCACGCCGGCAGATGACCTTGCCGACCAGCTGGAACGAGGCGGTGGAAGTGGGCGAGCACCTCGACACCGAGGCCCTGGTCGAGTCCGCCGGCAATGTGCCGCTGCCGGCCGACCTCGGCATGCCCTGCGAAGGCCGGCGGGCGCCCGGGTATCACTTCCTGCGCCGCCTGCACCGTGCGGACGGGCGGCCCTTCGCTGTCGGCGAGGTGTATATCGAGGCCAGCGTGTTCGCCCGCAAGCCCGAGGCTTTCCGCAGGAGCGCTTCGGTGCCGGTACTGGACCGCTTCCCCGGGCTGCAGGTCAGCGCGGCCCGTCAGCGCCTGTCGATCGTTGCCGCCGGGGCGGAATCCGCGGCGGCAATGGAGCTGGAAGTCGGCGCGCCCGTCGCCGAGCTGCGCCGCTTTGCCTGCGTGGACGATGTGATCGTCTACTACGCCCGCATCGAATTCCCGACGGAGTTTGTCTGCCTCGATTTCGACCTGCTTGCCGGCGCCAAGCCCGCGCCGCGCCGGCGTTCCTGATGCCACCCCCCTTACCGGAACAGACACATGGAGACCTCCCAACCGATGAACGGCGCCGAAAGCCTGGTCAAGACCCTGCTGGCCAGCGGCGTGGACACCTGCTTCGCCAATCCCGGCACCAGTGAAATGCACTTCGTGGCCGCGCTCGACCGCATTCCCGGCATGCGCTGCGTGCTGGGACTGTTCGAGGGCGTGGTGACCGGCGCGGCCGACGGCTACGCGCGCATGGCCGGCAAGCCGGCCGCCACGCTGCTGCATTGCGGCCCGGGCCTGGCAAACGGACTGGCCAACCTGCACAACGCACGCCGTGCGCAGACGCCGGTGGTCAACATCATCGGCGACCAGGCCACCTATCACCGCCCGCTCGATGCGCCGCTCACCGCCGATACCGAAGGGTGGGCGCGCCCGGTATCGGTATGGACGCGCACCGCGACAGGCGCCGGATCGGTCGGTGCCGATGCCGCCGCTGCGGTGCAGGCCGCCTGCGCGGCGCCTGGCGGCGTTGCCAGCCTGATCCTGCCGTCGGACGTCTGCTGGGACGAAGGCGGCAAGGTGGCGGCGCCGCTGCCCGTGCTGCCGGTGCCAACGGTCTCGCCTGATGCCATCCAGCAGGCCGCGCGCGTATTGCGCTCGGGCCAGCCCACGCTGGTCGTGCTGGCAGGCAGCGCCTTGCGCGAAGGCGCGCTGGCTGACGCACACCGCATTGCCGCGGCCACCGGTGCGCGGCTGATCACACCGATGTCCAACGCGCGCGTTTCGCGCGGACGCGGGCGCCTCGCGGTGGACCGCATTCCATACTCGGGCGATGTGGCGCGCGACAAGCTGGGCGAGATCCGCCACGTGATCCTGGTCGGCGCGCCTGCGCCGGTCACGTTCTTCGCGTATCCCGGCAAATCGCCGCGGCCTTATCCGGAAGATGCCTTGCTTCACGTGCTGGCACGGCCCGAGGAAGACCTTGCCGAAGCCCTTGCGCGACTGGCCGACGAACTGGGCGCGGCGCGAGTGGCCCTGCCGCCCACACAGCATGCCGCGCCGACGGAAATCGCGCGCGGTGCGGTGACGTCCGAAGCGGTGGCAAAAACGCTGACCGCACTGTTGCCTGAGCAGGCCATCGTCGTCGAGGAGAGCGTCAGCTTCGGCCGCGCCTTCTATCCGGGCACCGTTCACGCCGCGCCGCACGACTGGCTGCAGCTGACCGGCGGCGCTATCGGCGAGGGCCTGCCGCTGGCAACCGGCGCGGCCATCGCCGCGCCCGACCGGCGCGTGGTCGCGCTGCAGGCGGACGGCTCCGGCATGTACACGCTGCAGTCGCTGTGGACCATGGCGCGCGAGAAGCTGGACGTGACCGTGGTGCTGCTTGCCAACCGCAAGTACGCCATCCTGCTGGGCGAACTGGCAGGCGTGGGCGCCAGTCCCGGCAAGACCGCGCTCGACATGCTCGACATCGGCAACCCCGACCTGAACTGGGTGCAGCTGGCCAACGGCATGGGCGTGGAGGGCGCGCGTGCGCACGACATGGAAACCTTTGCCGACCTGTTCCGGATGGCCAACCAGCGCAAGGGCCCGTTCCTGATCGAGCTGGTGATCTGAGCGGACGGGATTTCCGCTTTCGGGAATCCTGCCTTCGGCAGAAGCGAATTGCTGCGGTGCGCGCAGTGCGGCAAGCTGCGACGTTGTGCCATGGCATGCCCATGGCGGCCTCATCCAGAATCAAGTGAAGGAGACACCATGCCCCACCAGGAAGCGGCAGCGGGTCCGGACAAGGTCTACGCGGACATGCTCGCCGCCGGCCAGTTTCGCATCCAGCATTGCCAGGACTGCAAGCGCCACGTTTTTTTCCCGCGCAACATCTGCCCGCATTGCGGCGGTGACGCGCTCGCCTGGACCGAGCCCAAGGGTACCGGCACGGTCTATTCCACCAGCGTGATCCGCCGCAAGGCCGAAGCCGGCGGCGACTACAACGTCGTCCTGGTCGACCTGGACGAGGGCGTGCGCATGATGAGCCGCGTGGAAGGTATCGCGCCGGCATCCGTGCGCATCGGCATGCGCGTGAAGGCGCGCGTGGCGCAAGGCAAGGCAGAAGGCGAGGCCGCTCTCGTCGTGTTCGATCCGGTGGAGGGCTGAGTCATGAGTTTGTCTTCTCTGCGCGGCAGCGTCGCCATTGTTGGCGTCGGCCAGGCCGGCCTGGGCGAAGCCCATGGCAAGACCGAAATGGAAATCCTGGTGGAAGCCGCCAAGGCGGCGGTGAAGGATGCCGGCATGTCGATGCGCGACATCGACGGCATCGCCACCGCCAGCGTCGGCGCCACCATGTGGGTGATGCCGGTGGCCGAGTACCTCGGCATCAAGCCGAAGTTCGTCGACAGCACCATGATCGGCGGCTCCAGCTTTGTCTCGCACATGCTGCCTGCCATGATGGCGCTGGAATCCGGCCAGTGCGACGCCGTGCTGGTCTGCTACGGCAGCAACCAGCGCACCTCGACGGTGGGCCGCGCGGGCATCGGCAAAGTCCGCGCCGTGCTCGATCCGCAGCCGTACGAGAATCCGTACAACCCGCTGTCGCCGATCACCTCGTACGCACTGGCGGCCGCCCGCCACATGCACCAGTACGGCACCACCCGCGAACACCTGGCCGAAGTGGCCGTGGCCGCGCGCAAGTGGGCGCAACTGAATCCCGAAGCGATGATGCGCGATCCGCTCAGCATCGAGGACGTGCTGAATGCGCGCATGGTCTCCGATCCGCTGTCCGTGCGCGACTGCTGCCTGGTTTCCGACGGTGCTGGCGCCTACGTGATGGTTCGCGCCGACCGCGCCAGGGACCTGGCCAAGCCGCCGGTCTATGTGCTCGGCAACGCCACCGCGACGTGGCACCGCCAGATCTCCTGCATGCCCGACCTCACCGTCACGGCCGCCAAGGAATCCGGCGAACGCGCTTTCGCCATGGCGGGCCTCAAGCCTGCCGATGTCGACGTGGCCGAGCTGTACGACGCGTTCACCATCAACACGCTGCTGTTCCTGGAAGACCTGGGCTTCTGCGCGAAGGGCGAAGGCGGACAGTTCGTCAGCGGCGGCGGCATCGCGCCGGGCGGGCGGTTGCCGGTGAACACCAACGGCGGCGGCCTGTCATGCGTGCATCCGGGGATGTACGGGATGTTCATCACCATCGAGGCCGTGCGGCAGTTGCGTGGCGAATGTGGTGAGCGGCAGGTTCGCGATGCCGAGATTGCCCTCGTTCACGGGAACGGGGGCACGCTGTCGAGCCAGGCTACGGCGATCCTGGGGACGGCCGCGACGGTCTGAGTTGCCGGATCGATGCGGGCTGTGGTGGTGAAGGGAAGGTTCCTCGCCACTGCGCCCGCTGCCTTGCTGCCAGTGCAAAGCCGCACTGGCCCGGCACTTCAGTCCTGCGACTCGGACCAGCCTTGCTGGACGTCGATATTCGGCAGCAGCTGCGCGACATGCTCGTGCAGCCGGGACAGCTCGAGCGCAATGCCTCCCGGAAACCCCTGGCGCCCGCCGCGCCTGTCGATCAGCAGTTCGACCAGATAGGCGGACAGCGCGGCCGGGTTGGCAGCGAGGGCCGCCAGCTGGTTGCCGATGCGCGCATAGCGGCGGCACAGTTCCAGCGGGCGTGCCTCGGGCGGGAGGGATGCCAGCCATCTCATCGCGGTATCCGTCAGGGCCGACTCCTCCGGCGCTGGCGGGCGGCGGGCGTCGGTCCAGTCAGGCTGGGCCTGCAATGGCGGATTGCCATCCAGTACCTGCTTTGCTTCCTCAACGGTGACAAACTCGAATGAGAGGGGTTCCATGGCTGTTCCGGCTCCGGGTCTGACGGCGTCAGCGCCTATTCTAGCGATTACGGACGTTCGCAGGGCTTCTTGATAGCTGTGCGATCACTGGCCCCGGGGCGCTCAGCCTTCATATGCCTGTTTCAGGCCGCCGATATCCGGCTTGATCATCGCTTCCAGCCCCGTGGCCCGGCGTCGGCGGGGATGTCAGCGCGCGCGGCAGCCGGTCTTCCATGCCGGCAGCAGCCTGCCGTCCACGGCGAAGCGATAGTGGCCGCCCAGGTAGCCCAGGCCGAACAGGGCCAGCACCTCGCTGTAGTAGCCCAGCGGTTCGCGCGCGGCCATCTCGCGCGTGCGCTGCACCTGCGCGCGTGCCAGGTCCTGGCGGCCCAGTGCCGCGAGATACGGCGCAACCGCTGCGGAAAAACCGCCGTTGCCCACGTTCGGCCCGGGCTGGCCGGTCCGGGTGTCCACGCGTTCCGGCGGATGGCCGTTGGCCGCGACGTAGTCGGCCAACGGCACGAACTGCCGGAGCACACGGGCGCGCTGAGGATCCTGCGGCGCGAGCATACCGGCCCACAGGTAGACGCGGATCGCGTTGTAGGCGCTTTCGGCGTTGGTGGCGGTGTCGGGCAGGAAGCCGCTGGCGGCGTCATATTCCACCCAGTCGGGCGAATAGCCGCGCGGCGCGGTTTCCAGGATCAGCCTGACGGAGCTGTCGGTCATCTGCGCCCAGCCGGGCTCCTCGGGCAACAGCGCCGCCAGCCGGCGCATGACCTGCAGGGGCACGTAGCTGGGATTGAGGCGCCAGCGGTTGTCGCCCAGCCTGAAGCCTGCCGGGCCGGGCAGCACTGTCCGGCCCAGGCCGGGCAATTGCCCGGTTTCCTCGCTGACGATGCGCCGCGCCATCAGCGTGCCCAGTGAGGTAAAGCGGCGCTCCTGCCAGAGGCGGCCCGCTTCCAGCAGGGTGTAGGCCATCCACAGGTCGGCATCCGCCGCGGAGCGGGTATCGATCACGCCCCACGCGTTTCCGTCTTTGCCGGTCTTGTCCGGCGGCAGCCGGCCCCAGATCCAGGCCGGCAGGTGGCCGCCCAGGTCGCCCTGCGCGAGGTTGTTCTCGGTCCAGCTCAGCAGCTTGTCGAAGGTGGCGCGGTCGTTGGCCACCAGTGCAAAGAACAGGCCATAGGCCTGGCCTTCGGAAACCGTGACCTGGTTCTCGGTGCTGGCGTCGATGACGCGACCGTCCGCGCTGACCGTGCTGCGCCTGAATGTTGCCCAGTCGTTCCAGGCACACGCGGCGGCGGCTGGCGTGGCCGCGCTTGCGCTGCACCACGCCATGGCCAGCGCGCCGGCCGCGAGCCATCGGGTCAGACCCGGCAGGGCGCGCCACATGTCAGCCTCCGTTGTGCCGGGGGGAGCGAGTCATTGCTGGAGTCCACGAAGATATTCAGCCTGCGATGCCAAGGCCAGCCGTCGGGTTTGTCCGGCCGAGTGTAGCCCGAAAGCTTCGAGGGCGGCACATGGCACCATGTTTTCGTCGAAAACATTCCAGTGGGAGGCACAAAAAAAGAAAGCGTATCTTCCGGCCGGACGATACGCTTTCCTGTGATCCCCGGGGGCACCGTATCATCCGGCGCCACGGGCTGTATGCGACTCAGGCCTCCATCACTTCACCAAAGCGCTGCAGGTGATAGTCGCTGTCGCCGAGCAGTTGGTCGAGCATGGTCAGGCGTTTGAAGTAGTCGCCGACCGACAGCTCATCGGTCATGCCCATGCCGCCATGCAGCTGCACAGCCTGCTGGCCGACAAAGCGGCCCGCGCGCGCGACCGTGACCTTGGCGGCCGACAGCATGCGGCGGCGCCGGGCCGGATCGGCTTCATCGAGCGCCTGCGCGGCCACGTAGGCCATCGACAGCGCCAGCTCTTTCTGCACCAGCATGTCGGCCATGCGGTGCTGCAGGGCCTGGAACGTCGCCAGCGGCTTGCCGAACTGCTGGCGCGTGCCGAGGTATTCGCCGGTGATCTCGATCAGCTTTTCCATCGCGCCCGCGCCTTCCGCGCACAGGGCGGCCACGCCATGCTCCAGGCCAACGCCCAGCGCGGCAAGGCCGTCGGCGGGCTGGCCCACGATGGCGTCAGCGCTGACTGCCACGTTCTGCAGCGTCAGGTCGGCAGCGCGCAGGCCGTCGATGGTCGGGTAGCCGGTGACGGTCAGGCCGGCGCTGTCGCGCGGCACCAGGAACAGCGCGATCTCGTTGCTGCCGGCAATGCGTGCGGTCAGCAGGTAGGCATCGGCAGCCGCGCCGTGCCATACGGTGCTTTTCACGCCGTTCAGCACATAGCCGCCACCCTGGGGCTCAGCGCTGGCGCGCGCCGTTTCCGCACGGTAGCGCGTGGTCGGCTCCAGGTAGGCAAGCGTGACGATCTTCTCGCCGCCGGCAATTGCCGGCAGCCACGCTTCCTTCTGCGCCCGGCTGCCGTAGGCGGCAAGGACGGCCGACGCCATCACGCCGCTCGGCGTCACCGGCTCCAGCACCAGGCCGCGGCCCAGTTCGCGCTGCACCACCAGCTGGCTGGCCGCGCCTTCGCCGAAGCCGCCGAAGTCGGCGGGAATGGTCAGGCCCAGCACGCCCATTTCGGCCAGCTTCCCCCACACGGTGCGGTCCAGGCTTTCACCGGCGCGAGCGCTCTTGCGGCGGGCTTCGAAGGTGTATTCGGTGTCGATGAAGCGGCGCAGGCTGTCCGCCAGCATCTGCTGCTCTTCGCTGTAGCTAAAGTCCATGTCTGCTGTCCCTTCAGAAACCCAGGATCATCTTGGAGATGATGTTCTTCTGCACTTCGGTCGCGCCGCCGTAGATGGTGGTCTTGCGCATGTCGTAGTAGGTGGAGGCGGCAGGGGCGGCCCAGTCGGGGCCGGACACCGGCTGCGTGGCGCCCGGCTCCAGCCAGTCCGGCGAATACGGCCAGGCGCTGGGCCCGGCCACTTCCATCATCAGCATGGCCAGGTCCTGCTGGATTTCGGAGCCGCGGATCTTGACGATCGAGGCCTCCGGTCCCGGCGTGCCGCCGGATTGCGTGGCCACGCGCAGCAGCAGCATTTCGAGCGCCATGATGTCCATCTCCACGCGGGCGATCTTGTCGCGCATGCGCACGTCTTCGATCAGCGGGCGGCCGGCGCCGTCGGTGGCCTGGCTGGCGTAGTGCTTGAGCTGGCGCAGTTCGCGATGGCAGTGGCCGATGCCGGCAATGCCGGTGCGCTCATGCCCCAGCAGGTACTTGGCGTAGGTCCAGGCGCGGTTCTCTTCGCCGAGCAGGTTTTCGACCGGCACTTCCACGTCTTCGAACCATGTTTCGTTCACGTCATGGCCGCCGTCGAGCGTCTTGATCGGACGCACGGTCACGCCGGGCGACTTCATGTCGATCAGCAGCATCGAGATGCCTTCCTGCGCCTTGGCTTCGGCGTCGGTGCGCACCAGGCAGAAGATCCAGTCGGCGAAGTGGGCCATCGTGGTCCAGGTCTTCTGGCCGTTGACGATGTACTTGTCGCCTTTGCGTACGGCGCGCGTCTTCAGCGACGCCAGGTCGGAGCCGGAGCCCGGCTCCGAATAGCCCTGGCACCAGAAATCGTCGACCGTCGGGATGCGGGGCAGGAAACGCTGCTGGTGCTCCGGGCTGCCGTATTTCATCAGCACCGGGCCGATCATGGTCAGGCCGAACGGCAGCAGGCGCGGGGCACCGGCGCGGAACGTCTCGATCTCGAAGATCAGACGCTGCAGGGGGCTCCAGCCGGTGCCGCCCCATTGCTTCGGCCACGTCGGGGCGCCCCAGCCGTGCGCGTGCAGGGTGCGGTGCCAGCGGACATAGTCGTCTTTCTCGACGCGCTGGTGGTTCAGCACCTTGTTGCGGATGTCTTCCGGAAGGCTGGCCTGGACGAAAGCCCGGACTTCCTCGCGAAAGGCCTGTTCCTCGACGGTAAAACGCAAATCCATCTGAATGTCCCCTGTGTTTCGCAGGCCGCATGGCGCAGTCGCGGCGGCCCTTCACTGTGCCGGGCGATTGTAGGGGCGGGTCGCGGTTCGGTTCTTCATCAATGGCAAAGGTGCCCTTCGGGCGGGCAGAACCGTTGCGGCCTTCACGCCATGCCGAAGGCGGCCTTAGCCAATTCCAAATGGCCGCGCCGGCGCGCTTGGCGCAAACTGGCAACGCCAGCCACATGTGCCTCCCGGCGCATTTCTGTTCCCGATACAGCGAGCACCATGTCTTCCTTCCGTCCCCAATTCATTCACGAAATTCCCCGCCACTGGGCCACGCAGACGCCCGAAGCTCCTTGCCTGTATGAAGACGGCGCCGTGATCGCCTACGGCGGGGTGTGG
>NZ_JWMA01000102.1 GCF_000812465.1 Cupriavidus sp. IDO
GCAACCAGTCCTGCTCAAGCCAGCATGTTCGTCTTACCTTGCAAACCGGGGCGCGTTCATATAAGTAGGTCGCCCCTTCAGGGGCGAAACCTGGGGCGATCGACCATCGACAGCGCCCAACCGCAGCCACCATCGAAGCAACAAAAAAGACCCCGCACACTCCCGCATGCAGGGCCCCATCCCACCCCCCGACCGGCAGGTCCCCCCACCAGCCAGGCCAACCTTACGACGCCAGCGAATCCGTCAGCCGGTTATTGGCTTCACCGCTCTCCTCATCCGGCCAGTTGCGCCCAACCATCCACTCATACAGCGTAGGCAGCACGATCAGCGTCAGCATGGTGGCGGTGATCAGCCCGCCGATGATGACGATCGCCAGCGGGCGCTGCGTCTCGGAGCCGATCGCGCGCGAGATGGCCATCGGGAACAGGCCCAGCATGGCCAGCAGCGCGGTCATCAGCACCGTGCGCAGCCGGTCCATCGAGCCGGTCAGCACGGCCTGCCGCACCGGCATGCCTTCGTCGCGCAGCTGGTTGAAGTAGGTCACCATCACCACGCCGTTGAGCACGGCCTGGCCGAACAGTGCGATAAAGCCGATCGCCGCCGACACCGACAACGGGATGCCGGTGAGGAACAGCGCGAACACGCCGCCGATCAGCGCGAACGGAATGTTCGAGATGATCAGCGTGGCGCTCTTGAACGACTTGAACGCGTTGAACAGCAGCAGGAAGATCACCAGCACCGACAGCGGCACCACGATCGACAGGCGTGCCATGGCGCGTTCCTGGTTCTCGAACTCGCCCGACCAGCTGATCTTCACGTCTTCCGTCTTGACGTTCTTCGCCACCAGCGCCTGCATGTCCTTCACCACGCTGCCCATGTCGCGGTCGTGGATGAAGATGCCGATCGACGTGGTGCGCTGGCCGTTCTCGCGGCTGATGTTCATCGCGCCCGATGCCGCGCGGAAAGTCACCAGCTGCGACAGCGGCACCTGCGCGCCGTCTGCCGTCTGCATGAAGATGTTCGGCAGGTTCGGCAGCTCGCGCTCGCCCGGCTTGAGGCGCACGGCCACGCTGAAGTGCTTTTCGCCTTCCCACAGCTCGGTTGCGGCCTTGCCGCCCAGCGCGGTTTCCATCAGGTCCTGCACATCGGCCACGTTGATGCCGTAGCGCGCAGCCTGGGCGCGGTCGAAGTCGAGCACGTACTGCGGCAGCTCGCCGTCGCGGTCGATGAAGGCACGCATCACGCCGTTGACCGACTGCACGTTGGCCAGGATCTGGTCGGCCACCTTCTTGTTGTGCTCGAGGCTGTCGCTCTGGACCTTGATGACGATCTGGCCCTTGATCTGCGAAATGCTTTCCAGGATGTTGTCACGCACCGGTTGCGAGAAGTTGGGCTCGATGCCCGGCAACAGCCGCAGGTTGTGGTTGATTTCCTCGATGATCTTGCGCTTGTCGTAGCCGGCGCGCCACTGCTTGTCGTTCTTCAGGTCGACAAGGATTTCCACTGTATTGATCAGCTTCGGATCCGTGCCGTCGTCCGGGCGGCCCACCTTGGAAATGGTGGTGTTGACTTCGGGCGTCTTGCGGATGACGGCGCGCAGGCGCCGTGCCTGGTCGCGCGCTTCGTCGACCGACACCGACGCGGGCAGGTCGAAGCTGACCCACATCGAGCCTTCATCCAGTTCGGGCAGGAATTCGCTGCCAAGGAACTTGCCCACGCCCACCGTCGCCACCAGCATGCCCAGGGCAATGCCGACCACCATCTTCTTGTGGTCCAGCGCCCACGCCAGCATCGGCTCGTAGAACCGCTTGCAGCGACGCACCAGGAAATTGTCCTCATGCGCGATATTCTTCGTGAGCAGCAGGTGGCACAAAAGCGGCACCAGCGTCAGAGAGAGGATCAGCGAGCCGATCAGCGCGCCCGTCACGGTATAGGCCATTGGCGCGAAAATCTTGCCCTCGTGGCGCTGCAGCGTGAAGATCGGGATGTGCGCCGCGATGATGATGACCATCGAGAACACGGTCGGGCGGCCCACTTCCGTGGTCGCCTGCAAGATGGCGTGGAGGCGCGCCTTGCTGTCCTTGATCTGGTGTTCCTTGAGCTCGCCGAGCCGCTTGAAGATGTTCTCGACCACGATCACCGCACCGTCGACGATGATACCGAAGTCCATCGCGCCAAGGGACAGCAGGTTGGCCGGGATGCCTACCCAGGTCAGGCCGATGAAGGTCGACAGCAGCGCCAGCGGAATCACCAGCGCCACGATGGCCGCGGCGCGCACATTGGCCAGGAACAGGTACAGCACCGCCATCACCAGCAGCGCGCCTTCGACCAGATTGCCGAACACCGTGTGCAGCGTCTTGTCGATCAGCGTGGAGCGGTCGTAGTACGGCACGATCTTCACGCCCTTGGGCAGGATCTGGTCGTCCAGCAGGTCGATCTTTTTCTTGAGCGCTTCGAGCACCAGCGACGGGTTCTCGCCCTTGCGCATCACCACGATGCCCGAGACGATGTCGTCCTCGTCATCCTGCCCCATCAGGCCCTGCGGCGGCGCGCTGCCGATCTTCACCTCGGCGATGTCCTTGACCAGGATCGGCGTGCCGTTGTTCTCGGCCACCACCACGTTGGCGATATCGGCCGAAGTGCGGAAGCTGCCCAGCGAGCGCAGCAGGAACTGCTGGCGGCCTTGTGCCACCGAGCCGCCGCCGGCATTGGAGTTGGCGCGCTGCAGCGCGGTGAACAGCTGCGACAGCGAGATCTTGGCGTCGCGCATGCGCGCGAGGTTGGGGTTCACCTCATACTGCTTGATGGTGCCGCCGATGGTGACCACGTCGGCCACGCCCGGCACCTGGCGCATGTTCTTCTCGACCACCCAGTCCTGCAGCGTGCGCAGTTCCTGCGGCGTCTGGCCCTTGCCGGTCAGGCGGAAGCGGTAGATCTCGCCAATGGCGGTCGACAGCGGCGCCAGGTCCGGATGCACGCCGTCGGGCAGGTCGACGCTGCGCAGCCGCTCGAGGATCTGCTGGCGCGCGGTCACGTCGGTGGCCTTGTCGTTGAAGGTCACCATCATGAACGACAGGCCGAACTGCGTGTGCGAGAACACGCGCACCGAGTTGGGCGTGCCCGCCATGGCGGTCTCGATCGGGATGGTCACCTGCCGCTCCACTTCTTCAGCGGCACGGCCCGGATACAGCGTGATGATGTTGACCTGGATGTCCGATACGTCGGGGAACGCCTCGATCGGCAGGTTCTTGAAGGCAGCCAGGCCGCCTCCGACGAAAATGAGCAGGCCCAGCCAGACGAACAGCTTCTGGTGCAGGGCAAAACTGACGATACGTGAAATCATGTGGCGGCCGTCCTCAGTGCTTGGCATCCGCGCGCGCCGCGTTGACCGCAGTCGCATCGCGCAGGATGTCCTGCAGGTAGAGGTTGCCGTCGGTCACCACGGTCTCGCCTTCCTTGAGGCCGTCCAGCACTTCGGAGGTGCCGGGCAGCGTGACGCCCAGCTTCACCTGCCGGCGCACGAAGGTGTTCGGCGCGGTGCGCACGAACACATAGTTGCGGTTGTCGGCCAGGAACACAGCCTTGGACGGCACGGCAATGCCCGGGAACGACGCGGCCTGCAGCTTCGCCGTGACGAACATCTCGGCCTTCAGGCGGCGATCGGGATTCGGCACGGTCAGGCGCACCTTGATGCTGCGCGCGGTCGGGTCGACGTAGTCGGCCATCTTGATGACGGTGCCCTCAAAGGTTTCGCCCGGGTACGCGGCGCTCACCAGCTTCACGGTCACGCCGGGCTTGAACAGGCCCAAGTCGCCCTCGGCGGCATCGACCTGCGCCCACAGCGTGGTGGGATCGGTCACCAGGAAGAGCGGCGCGGAAGACGGCTGGTCGGGGCGCAGCTCCATGCCCAGATTGATGTTGCGCTCCACCACCATCCCGTCGATCGGGCTGCGCAGCGCGAAGCGCTGGTTCACGCCGTCACCGCCCGCGCCCACCCCATACATGCGCAGCGCGGCCTGCGTGCGCTGCAGGTCTGCGGAGGCGCGCGCGGCGTCGCCCTGGGCCTGCTCCAGGTCCTTCTGGGCAATCACGCCCGCCTGGTACAGCTCGCGCTGGCGCGCCAGCGCCTTGCTGGCGACCGAACTTTCGGCGGCGGCCTTGCGCGCATCGGCCTGCGCCACGCCAAAGTCGGGCGAAGTCAGGTTGGCCAGCGGCTGCCCCGCCTTCACGGCGGTGCCCGGCTGGACCAGGATCTCGGTCACGCGCCCGGCGAACGGCGTGGTCACGCGCACGGTCTTGTCTTCGTTCCACACCAGGCGGCCCGGCAGGCTGAGCATGCGCTCGCCGCCGGCTTTTGCCGCCTCGCCGGCAATGCCGGGCAAGGCCTTCACAGTGGCCGGGAACTGGATGGTGTTGCCGGAGACCTTGGGCTCATCGTCGGTCTTGGGCGCCTCGGACTTGCCGCAGGCGGCCAGGGCCAGCGCGCACAGCGACAGCGCGGCAACGCGCGCGCCAAGTTGAGCGGCGGCGCCGGCACGGGAAACACGGAACACTTCGGACAGCATATTAGGGACGCGGCGCATCGGTACGGACCTGGGAATTCGGAAGAGAGCTGGCGGGAGTCATGGAAGCCTGCAATGCGGCGCGATAGGCCGACAGGGCCTTGGCGTATTCGCCCTGCGCGTTGACGGCATCGAGACGGGTCTGGCGCAAGGCGCGGCGCGCGTCGAGCAGGTCGAGCACGCCGGTGGCGCCCTTGGAGTAGGCAAATTCGGCGCTGCCGGCGACGCTTTCGGCGGCGGGCACGACGGATTCGCGCATCTGCTTGAGCGAAAGGCGCGAGGCCTCGAGCTGGCTGCGCAGGCGCTCGACTTCGTTCTGCGCCTCCAGCAGCACGCGGTTGCGGTCGTCCAGCGCGGCGTAGTAGTCCACCTCGGCACGGCGCGCTTCGCCGCCGTTGCTGTGGCGCACGTACAGCGGGATCGAGACGAACACGCCGTAGCTGTTGCCGCTGCCGTTGGTATTGGTCGGCGAGACCGGATAGTGCTCGGCTTGCGCGCCCACCGTCACGTCGGGCACGCGCCCGGCACGGGCCAAATCGCGCGCGGACGCGGCGGCGGCAAGGCGGGCTTCGGCGGCGGTCACGTCGGGGCGGCGCTGCAGCGTATCCGGATCGACCTGCGGCGCCGGCGCCTCAAGCGACGGCCAGTCCGCCACCAGGCGGTTGTCCGCCAGCGTGCCGGGCACGCCCATGGCCTGGGCAAGCTGGGCCTTGTCGCGGACATGGTCGGCCATGGCCTGGCGCAGGTCGTTCTGCGCGCGCAACCCGTCGAGCTGGAGCTTGGTCACGTCGGCGCGGGAAACGTCGCCGGCCTTGAGCCGGGTTTCGTTGGCCTGCTGGGTGCGGCCGTAAAGCGCAAGTGTCTCGGTCAGCACCTCGACCCGCTCCTGGCTGACCACGGCGTCAAAGAAGGCCTGTTCGACGGCGCTGGTCTGCTGCGTCACCACCGCCTGCACCACCTCGCCGGCGGCCACGCTGGCCTTGCGCGCGGCATCCAGGCGCAGGCCACCCTTGTTTGCGGTCTCGATCAGCTGGTCGACCCGCACGGTCGAATCCACGGTCTTGCTGCGCAGGTTGCCCGAGCCGATGCCGGCGTGCGGGTTGATGTTCTGCACGCCCAGGCTCAGCACGGGGTTAGGGCGCTGCGAGGCAATCTGGATATCGGCGAGGCTGGCTTCCTCGCCGCGCCGGGCGGCGATGATGTCGCGGTTGCAGCGAATGGCGTCAAGGCGCGCCTGCGCCAGCGTCAGGCTGGCTTTGGCTGGAGGCGGGATGCAGGGGCCATCGGCCGGGAGCGGCTCGGAGGCGGCTCGCCCCGCAGTCGCCACAACGGCGAGCATGGTCGCGACAGCGGCTCGGGTAAGAGAAAAATGCACGGTCAGTCAGGGCTCGATTCGACAACGGTCAGAGGTAAACGACCGTGCCTGCCGAACGGTGCACCGGATTGGCGAACTTTCACGCCAGATCCGGCTCGGACTGCATCCGTACTGCCTCTATCCGGCACCTCCGCACGATCTCCCGCCCGCATTCAAACCGAAATGCATTACAAATTGCTTTCATCCTGCCAATAAAAGGAAGGAAAAGCAGCGATTTTCCAGGAAGCGCGGGAAAACCCGATATCTGAAAGTGACGCAAGCGTCGCGCCGGCGCAACGCTCGCACCTTCGTCAGGATCTGGCCCGATCATCCAGCCCCAGTCCGCGGCCAATGATCTCCTTCATGATCTCGCTGCTGCCGGCATAGATCCGCGAAATCCGCGCATCGGTGTACATGCGGCAGATCCGGTATTCCTCCATATAGCCAGCGCCACCGTGCAGCTGCACACCCTCGTCGACCATGCGGCCTTCCAGTTCCGAGGTCAGCAGCTTGGCCGATGCGGCGGTCTCTACCGTCAGCGTCCCGGCATTGTGCTGCAGCACGCACTGGTCGACGAAGGTCTGCAGGGCGTCCAGCTGCGCGCGCAGCTCGGCCAGCTTGAAGCGCGAGTTCTGGAAGGTGCCGATGGGCCGGCCAAAGGCCTTGCGCTCCTTGACGTAATCGAGCGTGATGTCAAAGGCAACCTGCGCTGTCGCCAGGTAACCGCAGGCACCGATCAGGCGCTCTTCGGCCAGGTGGCGTGTCAGGTAGCGGAAGCCCTGCCCCGGCTCGCCCAGCACATTGGCCTTGGGCACCTTGACGTTGTCGAAGAACAGCTCGGAGGTGTCCTGCGAGTGCAGGCCCATCTTGCGCAGCTTGCGGCCGCGCTCGAAGCCGGGCATGCCGCGTTCGACAATGAACAGCGTCAGCCCGTGCGGGCGCTCCGGATCGGTGCGCGCCACCACCACCACGTGGTCGGCCAGCTGGCCGTTCGAGATGTAGGTCTTGGCGCCATTCAGCAGCCAATGGTCGCCCCTGTCCTCGGCGCGCGTGCGGATGCCGGCGAGGTCGGAGCCGGTCTGCGGCTCGGTCATGGCAATGGCGAAGATTGCCTCGCCGCGCACCGCCGGCGGCAGCAGGCGCTGGCGCTGCTCCTCATTGCCGATGCGGCCGATATAAGGCGCCACCAGGCGGGAATGCAGGGTGCCGAAATAGCCGGAGTCGCCATGGCGCGCGTTTTCCTCGATCAGGATCTGCTCGAAGCGGAAATCTTCCACGCCGGCGCCGCCGTATTTCTCGTCGGCCCACATCAGCAGGTAGCCCTGCTCGCCCGCCTTGCGGAAGACTTCGCGGTCCACGCATCCCTGTTCGCGCCAGCGCTCGCCGTGCGGGCCGACCTCGCGCTGGTAGAAGCGCCGCGCGGATTCGCGGAAGCTGTCGTGTTCGGCGTCGAAGATCAGGCGTTGCATGGCGATGTCTCCTTTCTGTTGTTGGATCGGGGCAGTGTCTGCCTTGCAGGCGGCAGCAGATTCGTCGGAATGGATGATTTTTCGGATCGGCGGCTTACCGCAAGCCCAGCAAGGCCTCCACATTGCAAGTCAGCGTCACGAGCCTTGGCGCCACCTGTTTCTCCATCGCGGCAAACCGGCCGGGCTGCGCCTTTACGCCGCCATTGAGCACGAACAGCTGTCTCCACGTACACCATCTGCAGGCGATCGCGCATGCTGCCCGGCGAGAGGCGGGGTCGGGATGATGCTGGCTCGAGGACTCCCGTTCAGCAAGATCTTCACGATCGCCGACATCGTGGACGATCCGCACTTCCAGGCGCGCGGTGCGATTGTGCGGCTGCCCGATCCCGACCTGGGGACCATTCCCGCGCCGTGCACCGTGCCGCGTTTCTCGGGCCACCGGCCGGTGCCAGCCCGGAGCGGGCCGGGAGTCGGCGAGCACAATGGGGCGTTCTATGGCGCGCTGGGGCTGACGGCGGCGGACATCGCGGCGCTGCACGAGGAAGGCGTGCTGTAGGGCCGATCAATGCAAAATTATTGATATGAACGAAAGGTAACTTTCATTATCCAATGCGCCCCGTTGTGTCGATACTGGATACAGGACTCATCAACGGGAGCGGGAAATGGAAGTCGGCCTTTGGGAAATCGGCCTCTGGATCGGCCTGGCGGGTGGCCTGCTGGCGTCTGGCGCCGCGGTTACCTATCTGATCGCGACCTCGGTGCCGGAGCCGGTATTCGAGCGTGCGCAGCAGCACGGCAGGTATGCCGGGCTCGGTGCCGCACCCGAAGACCGCCCACGGCCGCGCAGGCGCGTACGCAGGCCGCTTGCGCTTCCTGTCGCCCACCGGGCACGCCTGGTACCGGCGCGTATCTGAGACCGGCACGGCAATCCTTCAGACGGGAAATTCCCAGCGCTGCGACCAGTCCGATTCTTCACGCACGATGTCGTGAAGAATCCGGACGGCGTCGCTGAGCGCGGTTCCACCTGGCGACTGGGGGTGAACCAGGTACACCGGATACGAGAACTCCGAAGCATTCTCCACACGGGCCAGCAAGCCGCTGTCGAGGTAGCTCTGCACGACGCGCGTGCGGAAGTAGCCGCTGCCGCCGTATTGGAGGATGTACTGCAACGCCAGCGGCCCCAGGTTGAAATACAGCGACGACCGCGCGCGCTCGGGCAAGGCGCTGTCATGCTGGCGGCGGAATTCCGGCCCCCAGTCCACATACACATAGGCGCCGTCTCGCTGCGTGGAGCGGATCTGGATCAGCTTCTCTTCCATCAGCTGCTCGACATGCAGGCCGGCCGCATACTCCGGCTGGTAGACCAGCGCGGCATCCATCATCCCTGACAGCACCTTGCGCTGCAGTTCGGCGCCCTCGCCCACCTCCGCGCGCACCGCATGGCCCGGCATCTGCTGGCGCAGGCGCGTCGCCCATAACAGCACCAGCGGATTGCCAAGACTGATTTCGGCGCCGAACGTGAGCATATTGGCCAGCCCGGCCGGCAGCGGCAGGTCGCGGCACGCGGCTTCCCAGGTCTGCACGAGACGGCTCGCATAGCCCATAAAGCGCTCGCCGTCGGCGGTGAGCTTCGCACCTGCCTTGTTGCGCTCGAACAGACGGCAGTTCAGCTGGGATTCCAGGCTCTTGATGCGAGCCGTCACGGCGGTCTGCGTGACGTGCAGCTTGTCGGCCGCGGCAAGGAGGCTTCCGGTTCGTACCACCTGGAGAAACGTGCGCGCGAGTTCGATATCCATGCGTGGGTCGGTGTGCGGGCTGCCGGGCATCGGCGGTCGCCGCAAACCTTACCACGCCGGCCCATGCCGCGGACGCCATGCGTCCGCGGCATGGCGCGCCCGGTGGGTCATCGCGCTGGCATCGCCCTGACCCGTACGCCCGTGGCGGATACCGACCGGGTTTCGGCCATCGGCACCGGCGCCACGGGCACGTCGGTACGGGTGACGGCGGGCCGTGGCGGCCGCAGCGGGGCAACGCCTTCGGCGTCGTGCATGGCCTGTCCGTTGTCGTAGCCGGTGGACACGGCTTCCAGGTAGCCGGGCGCAAACTTCTGCTCGGGCGTGACCGCGGATTGTGGCGGCCGGGCGGGCGTTGGAACTTGCGCCCAGGCCGCGCTGTTGGCGCACAGGGCCAGCACACGCAGCACGAACACGGCGCGGCGCGCCTTGTGCAGGAACCCGGGTCGGGAAGGGCTGTGGGTCTTCATCAGGGTAACTCCGAAAGAGCAATGGATCGATTGGGGAAACGAGCATCGGCGCCGCGCTCGACGTACGTAACCGCAATGACCGTGCCATCCGCAAATGGCCGGATGCGGACGGCTTCCCGTCGCTTTTTCGGGTTCGGGAGTTGGCGGGGTGCGAACAGCCCGCCGTGGAACGTTGGCCGGCTCACGACACTTGTCGTGAGCCCGGCTGCCAGCCCCTGTGAGCCACTTGTGCAGCCGGTGGCGGATCAGTTGCGCGGGGTGACCGGTGCAGGGAACCAGTTTCCCGCGGCAACTGCCTGGTCGGGACCGTAGGTGCGGAAGGTCAGGTTGTAGTCCTGGCTGCCGGGCGTCGGCAGCCAGTTGCCGTCGGGCGCACCGGCGGGCTTTTCGGGAGCCAGGTATAGCGTCAGCGAGCCGTCGCTGCCGTACTGCAGCTTCGATTCCTTGTTAAGCAGGTAGCGCTTCTTCGGATTCTCCATCACACGGAAATTGACCGCATCGACGGCGATCACCGACCAGAAGTACCTGACGTGGCTGGCGGGCAGTTCGGCCCTGGAAAACGTGATGGCGTAGGTGTTGCTGCCGTTGAGCTTGTTGCCGGCGCCATCGGCATCGCTGCGGAAGTACACCGCCTCTTCTGGCTTGTTGGCCCAGATCCCCGCCAGGTTGACGCGAGTGCGCGCCTTGAAGTCGCTGCCGTAGGTGCCGATGACGCCCGGCCGGCTCCAGCCGTTCCTGATCGTGCCGGCATCCGTTGCCAGCGACTGCATGAACTGCGGAATGACCTTGTCCCGGATCAGCCGGTCGACCCGCTCGCGCTCGGCTGTGTCGCCAGCCACGGTTGCCGCGGTCTGGCGCACCTTCGCCTGCAACGGCTCCATGCCGGGGTTGATGTCCGGCTCGGAATCGAGGGCCACGGCAGCGGAATCAAATGCCTCCACGCCGGGCAGGCGGGTATTGGAAAACATGGGCGTCACGGGCACCGGTTCAACGCGCGGTGTGCCGGTCATGCGAATCTGGATCTGATGCTGCAGGCTCACCGCCTGCTTCCTGTCCTTGCCCAGTTCCACGCGCGCCAGCACCCGGGCGGTCCTGCCCGGCAGGTCTATGCGCCTGATATCCGGCGCGAGCCGGACCGCGGCACCCTTCAGGCACATGCCAAAGCGCCCTGCCGGCCGGTCAGGATAGCTGCGCTCGTTGATATTCTCCACCGTCTCGCCCCAGCCATTGAGGAACTGGATCGTGTAGTAGCGGCCTTTGATGCGCGGCACGCTGAACACCACGCAGGTCCGCTCGTCGACGGCGATCCAGGCTTCGCTGTACACCACATCGAGGTTGGGGTTGGCCCAGGAGACGCCACCGACATCGCGGTGGAGCATTTCGTTCCACCTGAAGCCCTCCTTCTGGAAATCGAGTTGCTCCTGTCGCAATACCAGCAAGCGCCCGAGCAGGTAGACATAGGCGTCGCCGACCTCCTGGTCCGCCTTGACGTTCTCCGCATTGACGTTTTCGGGTGGCGGCTTCGGGGCTTTGTGGCTGCAGGCCACAAGGCCCGCAACCAGCAACGGAACCACAAGGGCTGGAGGCCATCGCATGCGTTTCTCCACAGGCATCGGAGCGTGACGTTAGATTGCGCCACGCTTTGGCGCAGTGCGCAACGGGCGCGAGCCTCACATTCTCAATGCATGTGCCTCCGGAACATCCCACTGCCTGACTATTTCATCGCCCTGGCCGCAGGCCTGATGCCCGCCGCGCCATGGATAGCCGGCGGAGTGCCGAGACCTCCGCTGGAAAACGGAAGTTGAGGTCCTCTACGGCTTGACCGCTGCCGCCAGCACGGCAGGCATCGGCAACTCGAAATCATTGCCACGCATGTAGCTGGCGACCGTTCCACGCAGCACCGCGCGGATTTCGTCCCTCGCCTTCGGGCTTTGTGCGCGCAGGGTGGCAGCCGCACGCACGGTGCCCTGCATCAGCGCGTCAAAGAGCTGGTCAGGGCTGGAGAAGCGCCACACCTGCGGCACCCGCCGGCAGGTGGGCGAGACGAAGCCCGCGCCCTGAAGTGCCCTGGCGCACTGCGTGAGGTCGCTGAACAGGAAGAAGTTCGGGCCCGTCGGAATGCCGACCTCCATCGAGCCATAGGCGCGGATTGCCGCGTAGACGGCGCCGAAGCCCACAGCGTGTTCGGGCGAGTCCCAGACCGTGAAGGCCACCTGCCCGCCTGGGCGCAGCACCCGGAACGCCTCGCGCAGCGCCGCATCGGGATCGGAAAGGTGGCACATGCCGAAGCCATTAACGACGGCATCGAACGTGTCCGCTTCAAATGGCAGCGACTGCGCGTCGGCCTGTTCGAACCGGACATCCGGGTGGAGCTCGCGCGCGAGCTGTACCTGCGTCGCCGAGAAGTCGATGCCAATGGCATCGGCCCCGCGCCGCGCCGCAGCAGCGGCGACCGTGCCTTCGCCGGTGGCGACGTCCAGCACGCGCGTACCGGCACCGACCCGCGCGCTGTCGAGCAAGGCATCTACCGATTGCGTGGTAACACGCGCCAGGTGTTCGTGATACTGGCGGACAATGGCGGGATCCTCCCAGCCGGCCAGCTCGAACGCGCGGAAATCTTCCCCGGTGTGATTCATGGCACCCTCCGAAGGTGTCCCCGCTTCCCTTGCCGGCGCGCCGTCGAACGCGGCGCAGCTCCCGTGAAGTACGGTAGCGGACACACGAAGTATAGTCAGGCGATGCGGCGATACACAGTCCCGGCGCGCTCAGGCGAAGCGCAATGCAGCAACGCCCGCCGCGATCACGCAGGCAGCGCCGATCCGCGCCGCGCCCACGCGTTCCTTGAGCAGCAGGCCGGAAATCAGCGCACCGAACAGGATCGAGGTTTCGCGCAAGGCAGCGACCGGCGCCACCGGAGCCATCGTCATCGCCCACAGAGACAGCCCGTACGACGCCAGCGTGCCGCCGCCGCCCACCAGCGCGAAACGCCAGTTCCGTCGCAGATAGCCGCCAAACTCCGCACGCCTCACCGCCAGCGCCCATCC
Organism: Cupriavidus sp. IDO; assembly: GCF_000812465.1. Lineage (GTDB taxonomy): Bacteria > Pseudomonadota > Gammaproteobacteria > Burkholderiales > Burkholderiaceae > Cupriavidus. The sequence continues at coordinate 12,693 of NZ_JWMA01000102.1, forward strand.
GGCCAGCGGCACCGCGGTCAGCAGGAAGATCCAGAATGCATAGGCCGCCGGGGCGCCCGAAAGCCGCACCCCGGTGCCGTCGACAAGCGTATAGCCGGCAATCACCACGGCATTGAGCAAGGCAAGCGAGATGCCCCGGCCATCGTTGCCGCCGCCGCGCCGCCCGGCGGCCATCGTCAGGATGCCCAGGCTGATCACCGCAATCCCGGCCCAGGCCATCGGGAAAAGGTGCTCGCCCAGCCAGCCGACGCTTGCCACCGCAACCAGCAGAGGCGCCACGCCGCGCATCAGCGGATAGGTCAGGCTCATGTCCGCCGCGTGATAGATGCGGGCCACCAGGGCGAAATAGACGATGTGGACGAGGACCGAAGCGGCGATAAATGGCCAGCTGGCCGGGGCAGGCTGCGGCAGCATCGGGAGCGCCACGGCGGCCATCAGGCCGGCGGTCAAGGCCACCATGATGGTGGAGAGCAGCTTGTCGTCGCCGCCTTTCACCACTGCGTTCCACGCGGCGTGGAGGAAGGCGGCGGACAGGACGATGGTGAAAACGGGGAGGGACATGGGCTTGTTGTTTTTGCTTGTTTTGCCGGATGGATTCTACTGGGGCTGCTTGCCAGCACCAGCTGGCATAAATCAATCACCGTTGGTAGCGGTCCTTCGCTGGATTGCGGGTGGGGGTTCTTGGATGCGCTGCTGTTTCGCCGGCGTAGCCGGCGACTCCCTTTTTGACTGCGCCAAAAAGGAAGCAAAAAGCGCCTTCTTGCCCGCCGGGCGGGAGTCTTATCGTAGCGTGCGCGGGTTCTTGTACGGGTATTCGCTTCAGGGCATAGCTGGACTGCCTGCCGCGCAGATCGCCAGGGGCAACGCCGGGAACGGCGCTGTCCTCCCGACCTCGTGAGA
>NZ_JWMA01000103.1 GCF_000812465.1 Cupriavidus sp. IDO
CGCCGACGAAGCGAAGAAGACGAAGATCATCGAGACCTCCTCGGGCGACTTCTACGGCAAGGGCTACCAGGACGTGCAGAACCGCGTGCCGAAGATCGCCAACACCATGCAGGAGCTGGGCTGGAAGCCCGAGGTCAGCATGGAGGATGCGCTGCGCCGGATCTTCGAGGCGTATCGCTGCAAGGTCGTGGAAGCGCGCACCCTGGTCGATTCCGACAACTGAGGCCGGCTCGCACATGGCACGCATCGCACTGAAGGTCGACGTCGATACGCTGCGCGGCACCCGCGAAGGGGTGCCGAAGCTGCTTTCCATGCTGGAAGCCGCGCAGGCGCAGGCGACCTTCCTGTTCAGCCTCGGCCCGGACCATACGGGCTGGGCGCTGCGCCGGGTGTTCCGCCCGGGCTTCCTGAAGAAGGTGTCGCGCACCTCGGTGGTGTCCAACTACGGCCTGCGCACGCTGATGTACGGCGTGTTGCTGCCAGGACCGGACATCGGCCGCAAGGGCGCCGCCGAGATGCGTGCCGCGCGCGCCGCCGGGCATGAATGCGGCATCCATACCTGGGACCATGTCTACTGGCAGGACAACGTGCGCGAGCGCGATGCCGGGTGGACGCGCCGCCAGATGCAGAGCGCGTTCGACCGCTACGTGCAGATCTTCGGCGAAGCCCCGCCCACGCACGGCGCGGCGGGTTGGCAGATGAACGACGAAGCCTTCCGCCAGATCGATGACTGGGGGATGGTCTATGCGTCGGACGGACGCGGCACCGCGCCCTATATTCCGACGATCGATGGGGTGGCCTGCCGCCACGTGCAGATGCCCACCACGCTGCCCACGCTCGACGAGCTGATCGGCGTGGACGACCTGACCGAAGACAACGTGCACACTGCCGTGCTGCGCCTGACCGAAGGGCCCGGCGATCATGTCTTTACGCTGCATACCGAGCTGGAAGGCGGCAAGCTGGCGCCGGTGTTCGAGCGCCTGCTGCAGGGATGGCGGGCGCAGGGGCATGAGCTGGTGTCGATGCAGACGTGGTACCGGCATCTCGACACTACATCGCTGCCGAGGCTGCCGGTGACCTGGGGGTCGATTGAAGGGCGCAGTGGCGAGTTGATTGTTCAGCCTTGAATTTGGGTCTTTGCTGACGGCCCCAGGTTTCGCCCTGAAGAGTGATGGCTGTGGTTGGCTGATGTTGATGGTAGATGGACGGGTTTCGCCCTGCCGGGCGAGTCACTTTCTGTCCGAGCGACAGAAAGTAACCAAAGAACGCGTTAACTGTCCTCGGCGGACGGCCAGTCTTATCGTAGTGTTCGACGGTTTTTGTACGGGTATGGGCTTCAGGGCATAGCTACGATGCCTGCCGCGTGGTAAC
>NZ_JWMA01000011.1 GCF_000812465.1 Cupriavidus sp. IDO
TCTCCACTCGGTACGACAAGCGAGCCGACAGCTATCTCGTCTTCGCATCGCTCGCCTGCGCCTTCGGACCATTGGTTCAATTGTGAACAGACCCTAGCACTGAGCCATTGACCGCCAGCCGACGGGCAAGATGTGTTCAATGACCACGGCCTGGAGCTGTCACAGCAGTGCTTGTGACTCGCGTATGAACAAGCCCGACGCGGATGCCGACGCAACATCGGCTGCGCGCCCGATCACTCACTTGTGCGCCGCTGCGCCGGACCGGACCGAGCCCCCCCGCTTCGCTCCGGCTTTTTTTCGTGGTCAGGATCGCAGGCAGCCGCTCATCGAGCAAAGGCAGCCGGCAACTCTAGCCAATTACCGCAATTGCTGGCCGCTAGAGGCCTTGATTCGCAGCCGGCTGCCTCGTCCTCCCCCGGGGCTGCGCATGCTTGCTTCGCCTGGTGGCGCGCACCACCAATAGGACCACCGGCAGGATCAACGTGCCCTTGATCAGATCGGGGTCCAGCGGGATATGCACTGAGTGCAGCGCCTTGAGTCCGGCACCGGCCAATGACAGAACATAGTAGGAAATGGCCGCGACCGACAGGCCTTCGACCGCGTGCTGGAGCCGCAACTGGCTGCGGGCGGTCTGATCCATGCCCTCGAGCAGGCGCGTCGTGTCCTGCTCCTGCGCCAGATTGACGCGTGTGCGCAGCAGGTCTAGCGCGCGCGCCACGCGCCCCGCGAACTGCTCGTGTCGCGCCCAGACTGACCTGCACGTTTCCATGGCCGGCGCGAAACGACGCTCCATGAACTCGGCAATGGTCGGTATGCCTTCGATCCGCTCTTCCCGCAATTCCTGGATGCGTGCCAACACCAGCTTCTCATAGGCGCGCGACGCGCTGAAGCGGTTACCCGATTCGGCCAGTGCCTCCATGCGAACCGCCAGATGCGTCAGCCGCTCCAGCAACTCGGCATCATGGCGCACGCCCTGGCCCGCATCCATGCTGCGCATCAGCGGCGCGAGCGAGCGCTGCAGGTTGTCCACACTGCGACCCAGCTCACGCGCCACCGGCAAGGCCAGCAGCGCCATCATCCGGTAGGTTTCGATTTCATATAGCCGCTGCAGTAGCCGCCCTCCTTGCACTTGGCGGAAGCCGTTGTCGATGACCAGGAAGCGCGAAAAGCCGTCGGGCGGGATCGTCCAGTCGCAAAACACCTGCCCGCCGCCCAGCACATGGCTGCCCGTCAAGATGGGACCGTCGATCCATTGTCTCGCGTTCTCGCGCGCATAAGCCGCGGCCTCGCCCGAGACAAGCTCCATTCGCAGCGCGACCAGGCGCTTGCCGGCGAAAGCTTCGAACCAATCGGCTGGGATATGACATGTGGCCAGGTCGGAAAAGTAGTGGGTGTCGCAGCGCTGGGCCACAAAGGTGAAGGTGGAGAACTCCGTATGCCGCTCCCACTTCAATTGCTTGTCAGCGCCCCAACGTGCTGAATAATGCGTAATGCCGTCGGCCGGCTCGTCCAGGCCCGTCAGCCGGCACAAGGAGGCCAGCAAGGCATGATGGATCACCGTATCGCCGTCGCCATAGATGGCGAAGTGCGTCAATGAGACGGAGCCGCCAATGCGCAGGAATGGTCGGGCATGTAATTCACGCGCGAGGCCATCGCGCAAGGGGTGGTCCATGATCCGCTGTGTCATCTCGTTCTTTCCGACCAGTATGCCGACAGCCCATGGTTAAGGAAAACGCGTAAAATTGATCCGGTCATTCAGTTTTTCTGATACCAGTGAAAACGCTCGACCTCGATGTACTGACGATGATGGTGGCGGTTGCCGATTCGGGCAGCATTTCCCGTGCGGCGGAGCTCGTGCACCGGTCGCAGTCAGCGGTGAGCATGCAGATCAAGGCGCTTGAGCAGGCACTGGGCAAGCCACTGTTCGTGCGCAAGCCGAGAAACATGGTGCTTACCTCGGAAGGCGAAGTGCTGCTGACCTTCGCGCGCCGCATGCTGGCCTTGCGCGACGAGGCCTGGGCGGCGGTGGTCCGCCCCGATGTGACCGGGCGCGTGGTGCTTGGCATGCCGGACGACTATGCCTCATCCTTGCTGCCCGCGATTCTGAAGAAATTCTCTGCCACCTACCCCAAAGTCGAAATCCAGGTCATTGGCCTGCCGAGCATAGCACTGGCACCAATGGTCAAGGACGGATCGGTCGACCTGGCCTGCGCAACGCGAGTGAAGGGGCTGTCGGGGGAGTTCATTCGGCTGGAACCGATGGTATGGGCCGCCACGCCGGGCGCTCATGAAATCTGGAACGAGCGACCGCTGCCGATTGCCGTATTCCAATCGGGCAGCGTCGCCCGCGACAATGCGATCCGTAGCCTGGAGCAAGCCAGGATCGCCTACCGGATGTCCTACGAGAGTCCCAGCCTGCTCGGCCTGCTCAGTATGGTCGAAGCGGGACTGGCGGTGGCACCGCTCGCGCGATGCGCAGTCCCACAGCATTTCACCATCCTTGGCCAGTCGCAGGGGCTGCCCAAACTCGCCTCGCTGGAACTCGTCCTGGCACGCAGCGCAAAGTCGAAGCGCCCGCCTTGCGACTTCCTGGCCGAACAGATCATTTCGGAACTGCAGCGGTAATAGGCACGGTCAAGACGTGACAGGCTCGGAGCCAGATTGACATTGCGCGCGTAGCGCAAAACTTGTCTGCGTTGGCTGAGAGCATGCGTTATTGCCCGCAGCGTCCACTGCCTGCGGCAAGTCGATGATGACCAGTCCCGTCTGCACCGACGACGATGTTGAACTCGGACAAGTCACCGTGCCCCCCCGCGCAAAGCCATGGCTCCGCTCAGGACTCGGCGGCTTCCTGCAGATAACGCTGCCGCGCCTCCTCTTCCTCGCGCACCGCCTCCACTTCGCGCAAGACCTCGTCGACATTGACCGGGCGCGTATCGGCCTCGACCTGGCCACTCAGCGCAATGCCCGGATGCAGCAGGCCGCCCTGGTAAAGGTGCCAGATTTCTTTGCCGTACTGGCTGACGCGAAGCTCAGGCGCAAACTGGCCGAAATAGGTCGCCAGATTTGCCACATCGCGCTCCAGCATCGCCTTCGCGTCGTTATTACCCGCAGCGTCCACTGCCTGTGGCAAGTCGATGATAACCGGTCCATCTGCACCGACGAGGATGTTGAACTCGGACAGATCACCGTGCACCACGCCCGCGCAAAGCATGCGCACGACCTGTTCGAGCAGCGACGCATGGAAAGCCAGCGCAAGCGCCTCACTTAGTTCGACATCGTTCAGGCGGGGCGCGGCATTGCCCTCGGCATCGGCCACCAGTTCCATCAGCAGGACGCCTTCGAAGCAGAGATAAGGCTCGGGAACCCGGACGCCGGCGGCGGCGAGACGGTACAACGCGTCCACCTCCGCGCTCTGCCAGACCGCTTCCTGCATCTTTCGGCCATAACGTGAGCCTTTTTCCATGGCGCGCGCCTGCCGGCTGTTCTTGACCGTGCGGCCTTCGTGGTAGGTCGCTGCGTGCCGGAAGCTGCGCTGGGAGGCATCCTTGTACACCTTTGCGCAACGGATATCGTCGCCACAGCGAACCACATAAACGGTCGCCTCCTTGCCGCTCATCAGTTGCCGGATGACCTCATCGACGAGGCCCTCCTCAACCAGCGGCTGAATGCGCTTCGGCGTCTTCACCTGGCAACGCGGTTGTAGCGATGGAAGGTGGTTGCGGTCAACCCGATCCCCTCAGCGAGTAGGGTTGGCGACGCAAGCAATGGGGAGAGGGTGTCGGCAGGGTCGGCTGGCGCCGAGGTGGGGATTGAAGTCATCCGTCAAGTATAGCCGGGGCCGGTGGAGCTGGCCGGACCGCCGCCATTTCACGGGTCGCGATGGCAAGCGCCATTCGCGTACGCGGCGCGGCCCCGGGTGGCTCGTTAGCCGTAGTAGCCGATGTTTGCCGCCCGAACCGCGATGCTGGAGAAATACGAATGGGAACCCCAGCGACCCGAGCGTGCGGCAGACAGTCGGTTCTTTGGTCCGTCTGGCCATTGCGGTGAAGGACCGCGGCGAGTGCGTCTCGCCCTTCCACCTAGTAATTTCATCGGCGATGTGGCGATGGCAAAGCGCCTCAACTGAGTGGCGCAATGGCGGCGAGACGAAGCGGCTCAAGGACGCCCCGGTTCACCCGCGGCAATATGCTTGTCTTGACTTCTTTCTTTCGCGACAACTACGCATAGTGTGCCGCGTTGCCAGCGGCGCCAGCTACACCGCGAGGAATGAAATTGCGCTGCTGCGGACAAAGCGTATTCCCATTGGCGCACCGCAACTGCTAACTGCATGGGCCAGATTCCACGTAGCAGCGTACTCGCGCCCGCGTACCAAACTATCACGCAGAAATGGGTACGCCGTGTCGCCAGCCATAGCCACCAACACAAAATGCGGCCGTGTTCTTTGGACTTGCCCTTCATGGAGCCGGAGTTTCTGTTGCTATATGAGAGGATGCCTTGCATCGTTCATCGCACCGTTGGGAGCCTTATAGGCATTTCCTTATACAGAAGCCATAACTCTTCCCGCAGTGCTTGAATGGTGAGCGCGGTGTCCATGGTGCGCTGCATGCCGATCCAGATCGTCTTAGCGCCGGGCTTGCCATCGCTCTTGCGCCCGAGGAACCCACCCAGGGAAGCAACCAACCGAATCATCTGATTGAGTGTGACTGGTGTCTTCGGGCGGGCCTTCTTTGCGAGCACGTATGCCCCCCGAATCTCGTTGGCGTCGAAGAATAGGGACGCATCTAGATCCGGGCAGGTTCTGCCCAACCGCATCAAGCGGGCAATGCGCCACGCCACCACTATGTACAGCGCCAAGGCCCGCTGCCGCCCTGTGCCCCTGCCAGTGGCTGTGCTGTGCCTCGGCCAGCGCTGAAGTAGACCGGCGCTAAACAAAATCATTCGCCGCTCCAAGCACCCGGTGGGGAAAAGCTGGCGAATGGAAATAGCCGACAGGGATCGGTGAGGTTGGTTGTGCGCCAGGGTGAGGTGGATTGTGCGTGTTGACCAGTAGCGCCGGGACACAACCTCAACATGGGGTTGGCGGCGCGCCATGCTGCTGCGCCGGCCCACCGCCAGTATTGACTGCTCATGCAGGCCGGTGGCCAGTTCCGCGGCGAGTCCCGCTCACTGCCCGGCGCTGGCCACACAGGCCAAGGCACACCTGCAGAAGATCACCTACGCCACGCCGGGCATCGGCACACTGTTGCACCTGATGGGCGTGGTGCTCGACAAGGACAGCAGCGTGTCGCTGCAGCACGTGCCGTACAAGGGCGCCGGGTCGGCCATCAATGATCTGCGCGGTGGTCAGGTAGACGTGCTGATCACGCCTACGTCTACCGTGGCTGGCTTCATCCAGTCGGGCCGCATGCGCTGGCAGTGACCAGCTTGCGACGGCTCGGCGTTTTCGCCATGACAACGCGCTATGCGATCAAGCACGGAAATTACTCCGCGATCGCGATAATCTGGTTTAGCTGCTCGCAAGCGGCAGCAAAAACCTCCAGGGGCGCGACGCAGGCCCCAGACATGGCACCGCGCCCGCGGCCACCCTCAGGCGCGAACGCGGTCGCGGTGCCGAGCGCGCAAAGTCCGCTCCGTACGATTCGAAAAGTGTGGACTCGCCTTTCCGTCGGTGTGCCGCAGGGGGTAATGCTCGGCTGTTGCCGGCGAATCGCTATCCGCCAATATCGAGCCGATTGCCATAACCCACTGCGACAGGTCAGCTGGCAGTGCCTCAGCGTCGCGCCAGGTGTGGCAGCCGTGGCGAGCGGGACCAGGATCTCGACCGTCTGGTGCCCAACACGTTCCAGCTCGAACTGCTGGCGGACGACGTCCGTATGCAGGCCAGCTGGGTGACCTCGCGCGACATGTTTTCCATCGGTCCGTCGCCCGATCACGGCGCAATGTGCCCTATAAATTATCGGCATTGCATTTTGCTACGCATTTTGAGCCGGTAATGCCGGGGGAGCCACAAAATTTGTTAAGAATCAGTATCTTATCGTGACTAGGAAGGGCCCCGCGACGAGCACCGGCAGGCTCCTCCCTAAGCCGGCCGTCCATTGCTGGAGGCGAGGACGGCGGCCCCGCAGCACCCGGTTGCCCAAACGGCTGCAACCCTGCCAGCGTGCCAGTTGCGACGAATGAATGCTCATGGGTCCGTTCAGCGCCGCGGCGTTAGGCGAGGCGGCCGGGTCCGCCCAAGGAATATGTTTTACCTCGACGATGGTGCGCCGCGACCATCGATACCTCGCTTCGATTGCGTCGCGACGTTGTTATTTGTCATTATCCGAATAATGGTAAGTGAATGAGCGCTTTGGCTATAATGCGTCGCATTGGGCTGGAGAGCCGCCGCGGGCTTGGCCCGGCGCCTGCCAACCGGCCGCCCACCGCCGCCTTGGCCAGCCATGACGACTGCCCAGACTCCCCTGTCCCTGCTGCCGATAGATACCTCGGCCCTTCCGCCGAACGCGCTGGCTAGCCCGGTACTGCCGGCTGGGCTCTCCGACGCCCAGCTGGTGCGCGCCTGGCTCGACACCAAGTCCGCCGCGGGTCTCGGTCTCCGCATCAGCACGTGCAGTCAGTACGAGCTCGAGGCGCACCGACTGCTCTGGTACGCGCTCGCGATCGGCCGGCCTCTTGCCAGTTGGCAGGTGGCCGATGCCAGCGGCTACCTTGCCTTCCTGCGCGACCCGCCCGCGCACGCAGTCGGCAACGGCCGAGCGCGCCGCGCCAGCCCGGGCTGGCGGCCGCTGCGCGGCCCACTCTCCGAGGCCTCGCGGCGCCAGAGCGCAGTCATCGTGGGCATTCTGTTCGACTGGCTGGTGCGGGTCGGGACGCTGCGGGTCAATCCGTTCGTCATGGTTCCTCGTGCGCGTGCCATTACCGGCCCGGGCTCGCAGCGGCGCTTCCTCGAACTGGAACAGGTCATGGCGGTATTCGAAGCGATCGAGGGGCGCCCGGCGCCGACACCGTGGGCGCAACTGCACAAGGCGCGCGACCGCCTGTTGCTTGCCCTGCTGGTCCAAACCGGGCTGCGTGCCTCCGAAGTTGCCGCGCTGACGTGGGCGGACTTCGAACTCCAGTCCGGCCGGTCACGCACGTTCTGGACTGTGCGTATCCGGCAGGCGAATGGTGGCGACGATCAGCTGGTGCCGTGCGACAACGCGATGGACGAACTGGCACGCTTTCGCCGCTTAGTGGGCCTGCCGCCCGCGCCGAGCGCCACTGACACCATCGCGGTCATCCCGGCGATCGGGGGCGGACGTCAGCGTGCCGCGCCGGTAGTCGACCCGCTTGAGCTACAGCGAAAGCTGGGCCGGCCGCTGCGTACACGCCAGGGCATCTACGCGATCGTGCGCGCGGCCTTTGCCGAGGCAGCCGACCGCCTGGAGCGAGAGCACCAAGGCGAGCAAGCGACCAGGCTGCGCGCCGCGTCAACGCAATGGCTGCGACATACCCATGCCACGCACCTATTGCGCGCTGGCGTGCCGGTGACCGACGTGCAGCGCGCCTTGCGACACCGCGACATCAACACTACGCGGCGGTACACCCACGAGGCGCTGGAAGACGTGGCACGCTCGTTGGCTGGCAAGATTCCGGGCGCCGTGTAGGGGCTTGCGCGAAAGACACTCTCGTACTCCGTCGCGGTGTGGACCTCAATTGGGGCAGGCCACGCTGCGCGGCATACTCGCACGCGCTTGTGGGATCCTTCGGTACATTCAGTGGAATGGGCTGTGATGACGTAGACAAGTGCTCGTCGTCGGCAATAGGCAGCAGCGTCGTTGTGAGTCCGGCGGCTACCTGGTAAGGATTTCTGCAAACTATGCCGCTGTGCGCGCCGAGAGGACACGGGCGAGTCAGTCGCCCGGCTCCGCAAGCGAACTCGGGGCACAGGCCAGGCGGTGACCCGGTCTTCCTCGGCTGAACGGACCAGCCTCTGGGCCGATTCACCCGCACTATACAGACCAGGGCAAACATTCCTGTTCGCATCCTTTTCCTGCCGTGACCCCTCGTAGTTGTGGTCTGTAGTCCCAAGGCCGTGGCTGGTTCCTGCCCCCGCTGGGGAGGTCCACGCCCGGGTCTGGCACGTCCCAACTTGGGAAGGTCAGCGAGCCCCAGTTGACAGCGTCCCAACTTGGGAAGGTCAACGAGCCCCGCCTGGCAGCGTCCCGACTTGGGAAGGTCAACGCGCCCCAGTTGGCGGCGTCCCAACTTGGGAAGGTCGGCGAGTTGCCGGCTGGCAGCGTCCCAACTTGGGAGAGTCAGGGTGCTCCCGCCTGGCAGCTCCCCAACTTGGGAAAGTCAGCGAGCCTCGGCTGGCAGCATCCCAACTTGGGAAGGTCAGCGAGCCCCGGTCGGCGGCGTCCCAACTTGGGAAGGCCGGCGAGTTGCTGGCTGGCAGCGTCCCAACTTGGGAAGGTCAGGAGCCCGGTTGGCAGCGTCCCAACTTGGGAAGGTCAACGAGCCCCGGCTGGCAGCGTCCCAACTTGGGAAGGTCAACGAGCTCCCGGCTGCCAGCGTCCCAACTTGGGAAGGTCAGCGAGCCCCGGTTGGCAGTGTCCCAACTTGGGAAAGTCGGCGAGCCCCGCCCGCCAGCGTCCCAACTTGGGAAGGTCAACGAGCTCCCGGCTGCCAGCGTCCCAACTTGGGAAGGTCAACGAGCTCCCGGCTGTCAGCGTCCCAACTTGGGAAGGTCAGCGAGCTCCCGGCTGTCAGCGTCCCAACTTGGGAAAGTCGGCGAGCTCCCGGCTGTCAGCGTCCCAACTTGGGAAGGCCGGCGAGTTGCCGGCTGGCAGCGTCCCAACTTGGGAAGGTCAGCGAGCCCCCGTCGGCGGCGTCCCAACTTGGAAAGGTCAACGAGCTCCCGGCTGGCAGCGTCCCAACTTGGGAAGGTCAGCGAGCCCCGGTTGGCAGTGTCCCAACTTGGGAAAGTCGGTGAGCCCCGGTTGGCAGTGTCCCAACTGGGGAAAGTCGGCGAGCCCCGCCCGCCAGCGTCCCAACTTGGGAAGGTAACGAGCTCCCGGCTGCCAGCGTCCCAACTTGGGAAGGTCAACGAGCTCCCGGCTGTCAGCGTCCCAACTTGGGAAGGTCAGCGAGCCCCGCCCGCCAGCGTCCCAACTTGGGAAGGTCAACGAGCCCCGCCTGGCGTCGTTCCAACTCGGGAGGTTCGCCTCACTTACCCTGATTTTTTGCGTCGAGTAGACAAAAAAAAAGCCCGCTCGAGGCGGGCTATGTCCATCTAGAAGCGCTTTACTTGGGCTGATGGTGGAACGTTTCGCTGATCAACTCTCGGATCTGCGTCTCCAAGGCAGCGGTTAGCACCCCAGCTTTGATTTTCACCGTGAAGCCGTTGACGTCCTTCGTAATCGAACCCGCTTGTTCCTTGCCGGAGAAAAACTTGTCTATGCTTCGCTCACTTGCGGAGCTTGGCGCCGAAGCTCGCCGGGTCGCAAGTGCCTTGATAGCGCCAGCGGCTTTCCCTTGCTCCATCTTCCCGGATGCGACGAGTGGCCAGATCTCTTTAGCGGCATCATTCCCGGCCTCGCCATACTTCCGGATTGTTGTGACGATGGCTTCGGCCGCGCTCCCACCCAGCAGGCGTGGCTGAAGATTGAGGTCCCTCAACACGAACTCTGGCAACTGCTCGTAACTGAGAAACCGATAGAGGCCGCTTTTGGACAACCCAAGCGCCTCTGCGAGCCGCACACGCGAGGGAAACTCCTTCTCCGTCTGCCGGATAGACAGGGCGATTTCATAGTCGGACAGGTCATCGCGGCTGATGTTTTCCACCATCGCGAGTACCGCCATGTCAGCGTCAGAACACTCCACGACCACCGCCTTGATGGTATCGAGCCCCAGCATTTTGTGCGCACGCCAACGGCGCTCACCCGCCACGATTTGATAGCCAGATTCAGCGCGGCGTACAACGATAGGCTGCATCAGCCCGACTTCGCGAATGGACTCCGCCAGTTCCGACAACTTGAACTCGTTGAACACGCGCCGCGGCTGCCATGGGTTCGGCACAATGTCGGCAACCGCGAGTTGCGAAGCGACGCCGGCCGCCTCCAGCTCCTGGACACGGATCTGCGCAACGGCCAATGCCCCAGCGAGGCCCGGCGCTGTCTGGGTCCGGTCGCTACGCTTGACCTCGTCCTGCTGAATCGCCGAGGTTTTCCGAATGCCAGCCGTTTTGGCCAATAGCTGTTCTCGCATATTGCTCATTACGCGTTCCTCCACTTTTCCGCGTAGATTTCATCCAGCCATCGGCAGTAGTCGACAATCGGCTGGCGCACTCGCTGCAGCGACTTGGCTGCGCTATGCGTACTGCTCACGTCGAAAACCGTTGAGAACGCAAGAGCCCCGGTGCTCATCACCGAACTCGCCGGCACTTCAATCGAATGCAGCCAGCTCTCGTAAGCGCTCTGGGCCCAGGCGCGTACGATGGGCGCGGACGAGGTGCGCCCATAGTCGACCTTCGAAAGCAGCAACGAGACGAAGTCATACTTCTTGTCCGCCTCGTACTTGATGAAGCTCTTGGAGACGTCTGAAAACAAGCGCCAGAATGACAGCGAACTGATGAAGTCCAGGTTCTCAGGGACCATCGGCATGACCAGCGCGTCCGCAGCCAGCAAAGCATTCAGGTTGAGATACGAAAGCGACGGCGACGTGTCCATGAGGATGTAATCGTAGTGCTTCCGCAATGGCTCCAACCCCTCCCGCAGTACCGTCCAGAAACGGAAACCCGGCTTGATCTTCTGCATGGCTGGCAGATGGAACTCCGCACCGATCAACTCGGTGTGCGCCGGAAGCAGGTCGAGGCCATCCCAGTAGGTAGACTGAATGCGTGCCTGCAGTCCACCCTCGATTTGCTGGTCATAGATATAAGGCAGGACCGTGTCTTCTGGCGTGACGTCCTTTTCCGCATACAAGCCACACAGTTCCGAGAGCGAGGCTTGCGGGTCAAGATCGACCACCAGAACCTTTCGGCCACGCAATGTCAGCCCCTGTGCGAGACACATCGTCGTGGTGGTCTTGGCCGACCCACCCTTGAGTTGGGCCGTGATGACGATTTTTCCTTCCGGCTCTCTCGTTCCAGTTACGAGCGGTGTCTGATAAATGTCCGAGACCTTCTGCACCCAGATGCGTGCCTCTTCCAGCGTAAAGGTCCTGGTACGCCCGGTACCGGCCGCGGTTCCGGCCGGCAATTCGCCATCCCCCTTGGTCGCGAGGTACTGAACCTGGGAGTGTGAGATGTTGCACATCTCCGCAATCTCCCCTGTCTTGAAAACCGGCGCAGTTTTTCTCGGCCGCGGTGCGAGAATCGTCTCGCGAAGTTCATCCGTAAAAATGCTGACCTTTTCCGCGAACTGGGATATCTGCTCAAAAGGTACCGTTCGGTCGACGGCAGGAAGTTGGCTCGTTTTTACCATTCCGAGGTTTTTCCAGAAAATTCGATAAAGCTCAGAATACAGGAAATACTTAAGCAAGGCCTCATAAACCGCTGTTTCTTAAGTAAAGTTTCTTCAAATACAACAGTTTTTGCCCAAATCTTAGGCAGCATCGGGAAGCCTCCGGGTTCACAAGGCCTAGGCGGCCCGCGGCGTTCCTGCTTGCCTTGGGGGCTGTCGCAGAAAAGCAGCACAAATGACCTCACCTTCAAAGTCTCTCATCGGTGGAACCGAGCAGGAAGGTGAGGTTGTTTGTGCTGTTTTGCGGATCCCGACAACTGTTGTCGCACAAAACCAGCACAATCGACCTCACCTTCATTCGTCACTTCAGACCTGGGGAGTGGGGAAGGGCAGTTGGTCCTTCGTTTCTGCACAATCAACCTCACCTTCGGCTGATCGGAGACCCATGCATGATCAAAGGGCTAGCACAAGGTGAGGTTGATTGTGCTGCATTGCGTCATGGCTCGGATTGCACAATCAGCACAATCAACCTCACCTTTGCCATCCGCGCTGCGTCAACTGGTCGAATCACCGTGGAGGTGAAGCCCGTTGAGAACATGTCCACCAATGCCGCACAACAGACCTCACCATGGATTGTGGGCGTCGGTGAGGTTGATTGTGCAGTCCGGTGGATGGAGGGATCAACGCAATGCGCATCTCGCCAACTTCTCAATGTTCGAGACGGAACGTGACGTCCGCCTAAGCACAACCAACCTCACCATCAATTCTGCACAAATAACCTCACCATGAGGTTGTGCACGGGGGATACGTTTGTCCGCGCACTAGCAAGGTCTGCGACGCGGGCTGCGTCGGGTCGTGGCTTGGCCCCCACCGTTCAGCATCTTGCTCCTGAGCGAAGGCCTATACGATGGCTAAGGAGGGCTCCAGGTATGCAAGCTCATTTTCGCGCGCCGGCCGCGCCCCGGCGAGGGTCGCATGCCTCGATAGGATCAACGGCTGGCGTCGTGTGTTGGTAGGTCTTTTTTTGAAGTAAACAACCCAACCTACAAACAACGGGAGACGAAATCCTTGTTCATCAATGACTTAACCTTTCAAAGGTGAGGTTCGCTGTGCCAAAGGTGAGGTTCGCTGTGCTGTCATCGTGCGGTTTACTGTGCGGAGAAGGTGAGATCGATTCCCCAAGAAGGTGAGGTTTACTGTGCGGATGCCAATAAGGTGAGATGTATTGTGCGTGACCTGTGCATATGTCCTATCTCCCCAAGCTGGACAAAGGCTGGAAGGAGAGCGCCAGCAGGGATCGGTGAGGTTCGTTGTGCGCCAGGTGAGGTCGATTGTGCGCGTTGACCAGTAGCACCGGGACACCCTCTCATGGTGAGGTTCATTGTGTTGACAGAACCTCACCATCACATGATAGAGTCCGCCGAGCGCGTAACGAGCGGGAAGACGAGGATGGCGACAGACAATCCGGTGGAGGTCCAATCGAGGACAACGCCTCGCCAAATGGCGCTGGCATTGTTCGAGGACATGTTTGACCTTGGGATGCCCATCAACGAGGCCAATCGCGAAATCGGCTATCAGCGCAACAATTTCTTCACAGAAATTGTCAACATGGGCTTGGCGGCGCGACGGTTCCTCGATGCCGCGTATTTCATCGTCGCACAAGAGCCGGAAGCGCGCGATCAATACGATGTCGAGCTGAACTACTTCAAGTGGTTGATGCGCTATGACAGCCGCAACCTGAAGCATCTGCGTACCATCGCGGACGAAGCGCAGAACGCTAAAGTCCGGGTCACGAATACCCCCTCAGACCGCGAGCCCGTTGAAGACGATATCTGGGTTCAGGTCCAGCTGATCGGCATGGTGGCGCTGCACCGCGGCCGCGTTCGTTTCGATGTGCATCACAGCTTGATTCCACACATTCGAGACCCCCGCAAGTCCCACTGGCTCAGTCTGCGAATCTCGACGGCTTTTACCCGCAGCCTCGCGCGCGCCATCTACGACAAAGTCCTGCCAAGTGTGCCTGGCGGGCGTACGGACTGGATCAAGCTGGAAGAGATGCGGACCTGGCCGGGAAAGATGGGCGCGAATGCGACGATCTTCAAATACTTTAAGCGCGACTGGCTTGAGCCGGCGGTCCGAGAAATCAACGAGATCTCGGACATCGACCTGTCGTACGAAACGAGGACAGAATCCACTTCGTCGAAGAAGGTCGACCGGATTCGGTTCCTGCTCAACCGTAAGGATACCGCCGACGCTGTCATGGCCAGCCTGGCCGATGCCAGTCAGCTCTACAAGATTCTTAAGGAAGAATTCAATCTCTCGACGCGGCAGTTCAGCGAGATTTCCGAGAATCGCGAGACATGGAGCGATGACCGCATCCTGCAGGCGATTGAATATACGCGGTTCAAGCTCAATCGCGGTCAGGTGAAGAAAAGTCCTGCCGGGTATCTGATGAAGGCCCTTCGCGACAATTGGCGAATGTCAGAGGCCGAACGGACAATGGTTCAGGTCCAGACCAAGCTGCTCACCGAGGAAGCAGAGAAGGACGCCGTGAAGATCGCGGTTAAGACAACGGTGGAGCGTAGTGTTGCCTCGCGCGAAGAAGAAACCCGCGCTCGCATGAACGACGAATCGCGGCAAGGACGCGAACACTTCTCCGCATCAGACGCCAAAGTCCGCCGAGAACTCGTTCGTGCATGGCTTGCCTCGAGGGAAGGCAAACTCGTGCTGAGGCGGATGAAGCTGGAACCGTCCTCTGTGCCCGAAGAAGTCATCTTGGCAAATCCGGATTTGGCCTGGTACCTGGGGCAATTCGTCTTCGCGCGTATCAAATCCCAACTAACATCGTCCCCGGCCTGAAGAAGTCGGAATTTCTGCCCCGATCGCCGCGGCGCCATAGGTGAAAGGGCGCTATGCCGGCGTCGAGGGCCCATAGCTGCCTTGGCCACGCTCCAGCCCTAGTGGAGCGTGTCTTCATTCGGCCTGACCGTTGTCTTTACTGGAAGGCATGGTGCCGATGAGATACCAAGCGTGATCGTCGAATCGCCGGACGGGTGTGGGATAATTTGCAGCTTTGCCCAGGGCGCAGCTCAAGAGGTTGTTCGCACGGGCGCACAGGGGCCCTTATTCCCGTGGCCCGCTTCCTTTCTGCGAAATTTCTATAGCAATACGATGCCCGCATACCGTTCCAAAACCTCCACCGCCGGCCGCAACATGGCAGGGGCGCGCTCCCTGTGGCGCGCCACCGGCATGAAAGACGAAGATTTTTCCAAGCCGATCATTGCGGTAGTCAATTCGTTCACCCAGTTCGTGCCTGGACACGTGCACCTGAAGGACCTGGGCCAGCTCGTCGCGCGCGAGATCGAGGCTGCGGGTGGCGTGGCCAAGGAGTTCAACACCATTGCGGTCGATGACGGCATCGCCATGGGCCACGACGGCATGCTGTACTCGCTGCCCAGCCGCGACATCATCGCGGACTCGGTGGAATACATGGTCAACGCCCACTGTGCCGACGCCATGGTGTGCATCTCCAACTGCGACAAGATCACGCCCGGCATGCTCATGGCCGCCATGCGGCTAGACATCCCGGTGATCTTCGTCTCCGGCGGCCCCATGGAAGCCGGCAAGACGCGCCTGGCCAACCCTATCACCAAGGCCATGGAGTTCAAGAAGCTCGATCTGGTCGACGCCATGGTGATCGCGGCCGACAGCGCCTATTCTGACGCCGACGTCGCCGAGGTGGAGCGCTCCGCCTGCCCCACCTGCGGCTCGTGCTCGGGCATGTTCACGGCCAATTCCATGAACTGCCTCACCGAGGCGCTGGGCCTGTCGCTGCCCGGCAACGGCACGGTGGTGGCCACGCACGCGGACCGCGAGCAGCTCTTCAAGCGTGCTGGCCGCCGCATCGTGGAGCTGGCCCGCCAGTACTACGAGCAGGAGGACAGGTCCATTCTGCCGCGCGCGGTGGGCTTCAAGGCGTTCGAGAACGCCATGACGCTGGACATCGCCATGGGTGGCTCCACCAACACCATCCTGCACCTGTTGGCGATCGCGCGCGAGGCGGGCATCGACTTCACCATGGCCGACATCGACCGCCTCTCGCGCGTCGTGCCGCAGCTGTGCAAGGTGGCGCCCAACACCAACAAGTACCACATCGAGGACGTGCATCGCGCGGGCGGCATCATGGCGATCCTTGGCGAGCTGGACCGTGCTGGCAAGCTGCACACCGACGTGCCTACGGTGCACGCTGCCACGCTCAAGGATGCGCTGGAGCAGTGGGACATCACCCGCACGCAGGACGAAGCCGTCAAGACCTTCTATCTGGCTGGCCCGGCGGGCATTCCCACGCAGGTGGCGTTCAGCCAGAACACGCGCTGGCCCAGCCTGGACCTGGACCGCGCCGAGGGCTGCATCCGCTCCTACGAGCACGCCTTCTCCAAGGAAGGCGGCCTGGCGGTGCTCACGGGGAACATCGCGCTCGATGGCTGCGTGGTGAAGACCGCCGGGGTGGACGAGAGCATCCTCGTGTTCGAGGGCACGGCGCACGTCACGGAATCGCAGGACGAGGCGGTGGAGAACATCCTCAACGACAAGGTCAAGGCCGGCGACGTGGTGATCGTGCGCTACGAAGGCCCCAAGGGCGGCCCCGGCATGCAGGAGATGCTCTACCCCACGAGCTACATCAAGTCCAAGGGACTGGGCAAGGCCTGCGCGCTGCTGACGGACGGCCGCTTCTCGGGTGGCACCTCGGGCCTGTCCATCGGCCACTGCTCGCCCGAGGCGGCGGCCGGGGGCGCCATCGGCCTCGTGCGCGATGGCGACAGAATCCGCATCGATATTCCCAACCGCACGATCAATGTGCTGCTGTCAGACGAGGAACTGGCGCGCCGCCGCGAGGAGCAGAACGGCAAGGGGTGGAAGCCCGCCAAGCCGCGCCCGCGCAAAGTGTCCGCCGCCCTCAAGGCCTACGCCAAGCTGGTCATGTCGGCCGACAAGGGTGCAGTGCGTGACCTGTCGCTGCTGGACGACTGACGCTGCGGCGAACTTCGTGCATGTTTGACCGCAGGCCGCTCCCCGGAGCGGCTTTTTTTTTCGGCGCTTCACCCAACTCCGGGCAACGCGGCGCGGATCTTGAGGAAGCGGCAGGAGTCCGCGGGGGAAGCCCTGGACCCTGCCAGGGGCGTGCCTCAAGCGTCTGGCCAACCAGTACGTGCGGTACGCTGTAGCGATGCTTGTGGATCTCGACGTGCTGGTCGATATGGACCTTGACGGTGCGGAACCTGGCAATCTCATAAGGGACTGCCGGCAACGGGCGTAACGCCGGCGCATCCAGGGCCGCGAAGGCACTGGCGCGGCTGCCCGGCAGCTTCTGGAGGGGCGCTCATTGAGTGCGGGCAGCAACGCTGCAATCGCACGGTCGACCGCATGCACGGTCTCGAAACGCCGATGGCGCAGTCGTGCGAGGATCCAACGTTCTACGATCTGTACTGCCACCTCAACCTTTGCCTTGTCCTGCGGACGCCGTGCACGGGCAACCGCATGGCTTGCTCCCGCCGTTGCGATACCAATCAGCGTATTCCACGCGGAGCCGGCGCGGCGCACGGATGCTTAGCGCCCGCTCCCTTGGAGGCCTCCCCAACTTTTGCGTGCTTTCAGGCAGATCGCTCGGTCACGACCCTGCTGTTACCGGAGGAGTACTGAGTGTAACGGAAGTGGAGCGGATCAGTGACGAGCCAGTCGCGCGGTCAGGGTCTCGACCATGGCCACGATCATGGCGCGGTCCGGGCTGCTGACCTTCGTCAGTAGCCGGGCGAGATGGTTGGCCTGATCGCTGGAGCGGGTGCTGGCCTCGGTCAGTAGTTCCGAGGTGTCGCATTGGAAGATGTCAGCCAACTCGGCCAAGCGCGCGATCGTGGGCATGACGACGCCACGCTCCATCCGGGAGACCGCCTCGTTGCCAATCCCCAACCGTTCCGCCACCTGTTCCTGAGTGAGGCTGGCTGCTATGCGGTGCCTGGCAATCGCGTGCCCCACCACACCAGCCAGTCGGTCTATCTCCGTTCTACCCATGCTATCTCCATATCAACCGATATGGTTGAGCATCATCTTTTCTGTATGAAGTACTTTACGAGTTGAGTTTCAACCTATAAAGTTGTTAACTGGATCTGATGCTCACCCTCCGTGGGAACTTCGTCCCTGTCTACGCACTAGAACAAGGAAGAATAATGAATTCAAGCAAGTACAAGCATGGTCTGGGTCTGCTGCCGGGCAGTGCCGTCGCTTTGGCGCTAGCACGAAGCGGTGGTGGCAGTGACGGTTCGCCGGGAGCCACCGGTGGCAGTGTATCGATCTGCGGGCTGCTCCGAATTCAGCGAACCGTATCCGTGTTCTTCCTTACCTTGACTTCCGGGCTTCCGTCATTGTGCTTCGACGTCTTCACGTCTCTGCAGATGCTTGGCCTCGTGTGCCCGTACATATACGCGGATGCGGAGGTGCGGCTTGGCGTTCCTTTGAGGCTCCAGCAAAGCGCAGCCGCGTTTCGTCGGTTTCGTGCCGGTACTGGCCCGCCATGACCCACCGTGAAATAGTGCTCAACGATGGCGCACGCCGTTTGCCAGCACCGGACCGTGTTGGGCTGTGAACGGCCCGCGCTATGGGCATGTGCCCAGTATCGCTTCGCTCCGCCATGGAATGAAGCTTTCAGGAGGCTGCACCATGATTTCACCGCTCATCACCGCAGAACAGCGCGCGCAACTGCTCGCAAACGGCCAAGCGTATGCAGCCGGCTACGCTGGTGATCCGTTGCCCGTGGTCCGGCTCTTTACCCCGGACGCGCATGCGACCTGGCTACTGGCCGCACTCGACCCGGCCGATGGTGACACCGCCTGCGGCCTGTGCGACGTGGGTATCGGCATGCCCGAAATCGGCCATCTGAGGCTGCCCGAGCTTGCCTCCATCGTCGGGCCGCGCAAACAGTCGATTCTTCGCGACCGGCACTTCCGGCCAACGCGATCGCTATCGGAGTATGCGCAGTTGGCTCAGCGCAACGGTTCGATCATCGACTGACCGAACCGGCAGGCCCACTGTGCGGGCCTGCGGCCAGACACAGGCCGCTGCGACACCCTATGTCTTTTGGCCACACCAAGAGGTTGCCGCGCCTTTCCTGTGGCTCAGGCAGAGGGCGAATGGCAGTTTGCAGTCACGCTGCGTTGCCAGCCGCAATAGCTAGCCGAGGGCCAGAAGGCCTAGCCGCCGTGGCTAGAGGACCGGCAGCCAGTACGAGCCATATCCATATGAAGCAGAATGACCTTCCCCCTCCGACAGGAACCGCCCCGTGCTTCCGGCTTGGCCGCCTGCTTGCCACACCCGGCGCTTTGGCCGCCCTGAAGAAGTCGCAATCGCACCCGATCGCCTTGCTTGTGCGCCATGTGTGCGGCGACTGGGGTGAGCTAGATGACGAAGACCGGCAGCAGAATGAAATTGCTCTCGTCGAAGGGTTGCGGCTGCTGTCCAGCTACGTCCTGGAGACCGGCAAGACCGTCTGGGTCATAACCGAAGCGGATCGCTCGGTCACGACCTTGCTGCTACCGGAGGAGTACTGAAGGTGACGGAATTGGGGCGGGTCAGCGGCGAGCCAGTCGCGCCGCCCCTGCAGAGGCGTGATTTTTTTTGGAGAAGCATCAATGTACCCAACCCTAATCACCGAGGAGCAACGTGCACGGCTCCTCGCCAACGGCCACAGCGGCCACGCCGGCGACCTTCCGCCGGTGGTGCGGCTGTTCACGCCGGACGCGCATGCGACCTGGCTACTGGCCGCGCTTGATCCGGCCGATGGTGACACCGCCTACGGTCTGGTTCGATCCCCGACTGACCGAACCGGCTGGCCCGCACTTCTATGTCGGCCCGAATCGCAGCAGACGATAGTGTCATACGACCGACCACGGCTCGCGGAGCCGAGTCGGACGCTGAGGGCGGTGCTCGTAATGGCCGACATCTACTCCTTGTAGAGTGGCCGGTTTAGCGTAGTCTCTGGCGCTTGATCTCTTCGGGTTCCGCCGTGTTCGAGCGGCGCGTACCCGTCGGTTTCAGGGAAATTGTCAGAGGCTCGAAAAGTTCGGCAAGTGTGATGCCGAAGCAGTAACAGATGTTGGCCAAGGTCTCGACCGAGGGATTCGCGACGCCGCGCTCCATCGCCGATATGTACGTGCGGTCGACCAGTGCTTCGAATGCCAAGGTTTCCTGCGATTTTCCGGCCTTGATACGACAAGCCTTCAACCGCTGACCGAGGAGCGTCGCGACCGGATTTCGCTTGTGCTGACCTTTGCCTTTCATAGGCCAAAGGATGCCTATGAGTAGTCTAATTCACGACGCTTTAAACACACCATTTATTGACGTGTTTACTCTACAATGCAGCACGGGCCCTATAGCCGATTCTACTGACGCGAATGCGCCAGACGGCGCAACCATGTGCATATACGCGGTCGACCGGGTAGGGGATGGCGATCGGCTGGCTCAGAGTGCGGGCGGTCCGCTCTTTGGGGTGCGCCCAATATCGTCTAGCTCCGACTTGCAGTGAACCCTCCAGGAGGCAATGACCATGATCCAACACCTCATCACCGCGGAACAACGCGAGCAACTGCTCGCAAACGGCCAGGCGTTCGCAGCCGGTCACGGAAGCGACCCTCTGCCCGTAGTGCGGCTGTTTACCCCGGACGCGCATGCGACTTGGCTGTTGGCCGCACTGGACCCGGCCGATGGTGACACCGCCTACGGACTGTGCGACGTGGGTATCGGCATGCCCGAACTGGGCCATGTAAAGCTGTCCGACTTGGCTTCCATCGTTGGGCCGCTCAAAAGGCCAATTCTTTGCGACCTGTACTTCCAGCCAACGAGATCGCTATCTGCGTATGCGCAGCTGGCGCAGCTTGACGGTTCGATCCCCGACTGACCGAACCCGCCGGCCACTCGCCTAGGATTTGAATATCGTCATATATCGACGCCTAGGATCGACCGAATCAAGCGTTCGGCAGGATGAATGGATGGTCGTTGCTCCGTGTCGCGTTTGGTCGGCATTACCAGCGACGTCTCGCCTTTCAATGGCCACGTGTAGCTGTTGGCCTAGCTCAACTCGAATTCGGACAGATCAATCCAGACCAAAGTGCGATTGCGATCCGGTCGCATGTCAGCGCCACGTGGGTGAACCCGCCTGCGACTCGGAAAGCGGATGCCCTGCGTTGCGACGAAGTCATGCACATACTGAGCCACTGCCAAACCACCAGACACTTCTAGTTCATAGTCGTGGCGGCGCAGCAGGAAATCAGGCCCAAAGTAGAAGTCCTGAACAGCACTGTGGGTGGCGATAGCCGGGGGGAACGTCGCACGCAAAACCCGCCAGATTTCACCGTGCTCGCCCCAAGGGGCGACCTCTTGTACGGCAACCCCGGGCATGGCAAGCAAGAATGGCGTCGAAAGATAGGTCCACAGAGCATAGCCACTGAAATAGGCCCGGTGCAGTGGATCCCAGGGGGTGTCCACGCCGTGCCCGTCAAACGCTGCCCTGGGATTGGCGCGCCCCGCGATGGTCTCGCCCTGGCTGTTCCTGATCACAACGCGGTCCGGAACGAAAGTCATGACAAACTCAGGGGCTCCATAGGGGGTGATGGTCACCAACTCTTCCTGTGTCTTCGTAGTAAGACTGCGTGGGTTAGCATCCGTGGCAATACCCTTAGTCGACCAGAACTCACCTCCGGAAACGATTCTGGCGCTTACCGTCGTGAGGGCATTCCAGCGGTCAAGGCCGCCATGAGCAGCAAGCACTTGCTTCAGAAGATCATTCATAACACGGCTCCGTTGGTCGGCATGACTTTGATCGGCAGGCCGCCGGCGAAAACGGCGACCCGCCGCCCAGCGGCCAATGTTGCAGGCGAGAGCGTGAGCCCCCTGAGTAGTCGGGCTGGCGTTCGCCGGCACCGCTGGCCGGTGCGGCGAACGCTGGACCGGTCAACCGGCCGGCAGCACATCACGACGTAATGATGGTTTGCTCAAGATCGATGGTTTCGTGCACCGCCCTCGAGTATGGGCAAAGCTGATGCGCCGAGTTCGCGATGGCTTCGGCGATGTCCTGTGCCAAGCCAGGCATGCGGATAGTGAACCGGGCATTGAAGAACCAGCCCGGCCCCGTCTGGCCCAGATCGATCTGGATGTCGACGGAATAGTCGGGCGGTAGCACCACCTTCTTCTGCGCAGCCACAAGCCCCAGCGCGGTGATGTAACAGGCCGACCACGCGCCTGCAAACAACTGCTCAGCGGTCGGGTGTGGTTCGGCAGCGATGATCTCATGGTTGTCACCGCTGGGCGCAGAGAGTCTAATGTCGACGACGCCGTAGTCGCCACGCTGGGCACTTGGGTCGCGGTTGACAGTGGTATGGGTCTTACCTGAGTAAACGACTTTTTCGAGCTTGGTCATGACAGTTTCCTCAATGTTTGAGTTCAGTTAAAAAAACTTGCTGATTGGTGCGTTGGGTATTGCGCCGGCGGCAAGCGCATCGCTGCATTCGCCTACTGGCCAGGAACGCATTTAAGGAGATCAATGTATTGCGCGTGTAGCGCATCAAGGCCGATTTTGTCGGAGCAAGTATCTTTGCTGCGGCCTGATACAGAGCTATACAAAGGTCGGTCAACGCAGCGGCCTGAATGCCGCCCTCAGTTCCTGAGCAAAGATCGTTGGCTGCTCCCACGCAGCGAAGTGGCCGCCTTTCTCGGCCTGATGGTAGTAGACGAGGTTCGGGTAGGCTGCCTCCGTCCAGCTTCGCGGTGCTTGATATTGCTCGCCGGGGAACACGCTTACGGCCACCGGGATCTTGACGCCTTTGACGTTGAAGAAGCCACCCTTGTATTCCCAGTAAAGGCGCGACGCGGATACGCCCGTGTTGGTCAGCCAGTACAAGGTGATGTTGTCCAGGATTTCGTCGCGCGTCAGTTCACCTGTGGCGCTCGTGGCGCGGTCCAAGGCCGAAGCGACAGCCGCGGCCGGCTGGCCATCGGCATCGTTATGGTCGAGCAGCCACGCGGCAAGTCCCACGGGTGAATCGGCAATGCCGTAAAGCGTCTGCGGGCGCGAACCCATGATCCGTGCGTAATCCACTTGCTTGAATGTCCGGGCTAACTGCTCGTAGGCACGCTTTTCGTCCGCCGACAGTCCGGCGGGTGCGGGGGCGCCGATCTGGAGCGCCTTGTCGACCTCGGTCGGTACTGTCGCCGGCATGTTGGTGTGGATGCCGAGCAGTCCCGCAGGAGCTTGCAAGCCCATCTGGTCGACCACGAACGCGCCCCAGTCGCCGCCTTGGGCAACGTAGCGCTGGTAACCGAGACGGCGCATCAGCTCAGCCCACGCACGCGCCATGTGCTCGGGACCCCAACCGGTGCCGGTCGGCTTGCCGGAGAAACCGTACCCCGGCATCGACGGAATCACAACGTCGAACGCGTCCTCGGCATTGCCGCCATGCGCGGCGGGATCCGTCAGCAAACCGATGAGCTTGGTCTGTTCGAGCACAGAGCCGGGCCAGCCATGGTTGATGATCAATGGAAGCGCGTGGGGATTCTTCGAGCGCACATGGATAAAGTGGATCTTCACGCCGTCGATCGTCGTCTCGAACTGGGGAAGAGCATTCAGCTTTGCTTCCGCCTTCCGCCAGTTGTAGTCCGTCGCCCAATAGTGCGCGAGCCTTTCCATGGTCGCAAGCGGCACGCCCTGCGAAGTATCTGTGACGGTCTCCTTCTCCGGCCATTGCGTGGCAGCGACACGCCGGCGAAGATCGTCAATGGCTCGCTGCGGCACATGGATTTTTGGGAACGGACGGATCGAGTCATCTTCAGCCGTCGCACGCTGTGTCGCGGAAGGCTGATCGGCAACTGGAGCGGCATTGGCGTAACTAAAGGCAGCGGTCAGGACAATGCCAAGGGCAGCCGTCGCCGATGCAAATGAGCTGCGCCGGGCCGGCGCTGGCGATACTATAAACATGATCATTTTCCGAATAAGAGCGCGCGAGCCTGAGGCGCGCGCAGGGTTATGCGTTCCGTTAGCACTATCGAAGGCACACGTTCACTGCGCAGCGGTATAGCGCGGCGCGGGTATGTTGCTAGACAGAAGCGTGGACATTGCGCCGCGCGCGGCTTCATAGGCTTCCCACTTCTCCACGGCATGCAGCGACGGGATAGTGACGAGTTCGCGGCGGTCGAAGCCTGTCAAGGCTGCGTCGACCATGTCGTCGGCGGACATGACGATCGCCTTGTCGAGATTCTCCAGAGGAAGGCCGCCCGTCTGCCAAAACTCGGTGGCCGTGGCGCCGGGCAAGACTGCCTGGACCTGGACGCCCTTGTCGGCCAGTTCATGATGGAGAGACTGGCTGAAAGCAAGCACGAAAGCCTTGCTGCCGCCGTACACGCCGTTGAGGATCTCCGGTGCGATGGCGACGATTGAAGAGATATTGATGACGGCGCCTTTGCCACGTGAGACAAGGCCGGGCACGGCGGCGTATGTTAGCCGCGTCAGAGCGGAGACGTTCAGGTCGATCATCCGCGACATCGCATCGACGTTGCTGCCGAGCAGCGGCGTGTGCGTGCCGACGCCCGCGTTGTTGACCAGCAGCATGATGGTGGCGTCCTGCCTGAGCTTTGCTTCGACGACAGCCAGCCCATCCTTGTCGCTGAGATCCGCGTCCATGATCTCGACGTTCCGGCGCGTTTCGGTCGTGATGCGATTGGCGAGGCTAACGAGACGCTCGCGATTGCGTGCGACGAGGATAAGGTCATATCCGCGGCGGGCGAGGCGGTCCGCGTACACCGCACCGATACCCGAGGATGCGCCGGTGATAAGCGCTGTCCCGTGATGTGTTTGCGTCATGATGTCACTCCTTGTTTGGAGGTTGCCGAATAGCGTGAGTGGATTATGGTTTGCCGTGACCGTGACGCAAATGACGTATATGGTCGTTTTTTATGCCATGCCTTCGACGGAGAACGGACATGCACCGCGTTGGTTACCTGCTGAGCGACGGTTTTCAGGTGATGGCGCTCGCGACCCAGGCAGTCTTCGAGTTCGCCAACGTGGTGGCGGGTGATGCCTTCTATAAAGTGGAAAATTTCTCGGTGGCGGGCGGGGATGTGTGCTCGTCGATGGGTATCGCGGTCAGAGCGCACTCATTCACCACGCGTAGCGCAATCGACACGTGGATCGTCGTAGGTGTCAGGGATCCGATCGCGTCGCCCCCGTCCGCCGAGGTGATCGCCTTCTTGCGCAAGGCCAGCAGCCGGGCGCGGCGAATCGCCGCGATCTGCACCGGTGGATTCATCGCCGCGGAAGCAGGCTTGCTCTCCAAGCGACGTGCCACGACTCACTGGGCGTTCGCGCAAGAGATGCAGAGGCGTTTTCCGGACATCCGCGTGGAGGACGACCGCATCTATATCGTCGATGGCCCGATGTGGACGTCTGCCGGGATGACCGCCGGGCTCGATCTCGCGCTGGCGATGGTGGAGAGGGACCTGGGCGCGGACGTGGCGCGTTCGGTCGCGCACAACCTGGTGATGCATCAACACCGTTCGGGAGGACAGTCTCAGCACTCCGAAATACTCGAGCTCGCGCCGAAGTCGGACCGTATCCAGAACGCGTTGAACTACGCACGCAAAAACTTGAGTCGGCCGCTGACCGTCGACGAATTGGCCCAGAAGGTCAACCTGAGCCCGCGCCAGTTCAGCCGCGTATTCACGCTGGAGACAGGGCAGTCACCCGCCAGGGCCATCGAGGGGCTGCGCCTGGAGGCTGCGCGACTGATGATCGAGCAAAGCCGGCATCCGCTGGACGTGATCGCGAGAGAGACCGGCTTTCGCGATCGACGCCATATGCGCGAAGCCTTTATGCGTGGCTTTGGCCTGCCGCCGCAGGCGGTACGGCGCGAAGCGCGGGGTCCAGCATGAAGCGATGTCGTTTATGCTGCTCGCCCCCGATTAATGAGGCTGTCTTTCTGTTCTCGGCAGCCAAGGGTGGTAGAGGTGGTAGTGAGTGTCGCATCGTCGCTCGTATATCTAAAACCTCCGTGGGCTATCTACAGCACGATTGGTCGTTGACTTTGGACGGCTGCAATCGGGCGGCCATGAGACGTTCACTAACGCTTGTCCAAGGACAGTAACGGCCGGAGACGATCTGCTGTGTGGAGGCGGACGTCCGTCCGAGAGGCCAGGACCCGGCCTCCGTAAGCGTGGCCTGAGCCGGACCATCACCGCATGCGGACCAAGTGGGTGCACTGCCGAGCGTGGCAGGCGTAGAAAGGCAGGAAGCCGAGGTCTTGCTCGCTCTCGGACCTGGGGGAAAGTTTGGCTTGCTTGGGCCCGGGCTCCATTCTCTTGGGAACTAGAGCCTCCATAAAACATGGGCGGTTCAACTTGAAGTCCGCCAGCAGGAATACCGGCGACTGGTGTATTGCTATGTATCAGGGATGGCAAGCGATACCTTCCAATACAACATCACCACAACGGTTGGGCTGGCGTGTGATGGAATGTGGAGACTATCCTCAAGCTGCGTGCGATCGCACCCCCGGCCCGCGCATCGAGGCAACCCATCTGCGAAAAAGGACCATGTCATGCGCCCGAACCTGAAATACCTTTCGGCGGCCGCCATTGCTGCGACATTGTGCGTAAGCGCATCCGCGCAAACAGCACAAGATGCCGTGCGGCCACCAGCCATTCTTCCGCTCAGCGGCGAGCCTGCTCCCAGGCTGATAGCGTACCCGGCACTTGCCGAGCCGCTTGCGCGCGGCGTAGTCATTGTCCAGTTCCGGACCGAAAATTTCCGCGTCATGCCGGTATTTGGCAAGCCAGCAGTCGATATCTCGCCACGCATCGGGCATCTGCACGTAACAATGGACGACGTTCATGGCACTTGGGCCCATACGAGTGAAGACCCGATCATCGTCGTCGGGCTCACGCCGGGGCCGCACAAGCTTCGGCTCGAGTTGGCTGACCCGAGCCACAAGATTCTGGCGACGGAGGTGGTTGCCGTCACGGTTCCAGATCTTAGGGTCTCGAAGCCGCACGAGCATTGATGTATTGTGTGCCCGTCTGTTTCAGGCGGGCGCGCGGACTGCTAAGATAACGAATCTGCGGCTGTGATCCCGCCACTTGCTGCCTGGATGCTACTGTTTCGACGTCTCATTGACGATTGACCCTGCCCATACCGGTGGCCGCCGTTCGCACCAGGGGCTTGCCGCTTCCAACTGTGCGGCCAGACGGAACAGCGTGTCTTCCCGCCCGAAGCCAGACATAAAATGCGACCCGATTGGCAGACCCGTTTGCGGGTCGATGGAAAGCGGCACTGACATTGCTGGCGTTCCGCTCACGTTCGATAGCGCGGTAAACGGTGACTGTCTAAAAACGTGCGCGATCCAGCCAAGCCCATCGACGGATGTTTCTACCCGATTGTATTCACCAATCCGAGGCGGAAGTCCGGGTAGCGTCGGTGTCAGCAGAATGTCGTAGTCGCCGAAGAATCGACCCAGCGCCCGTGAGACTGTATTTCTGACCTGCAATGCCGACAGGAGCTCTACGGCGCCAATCTCAATGCCGTATCGATAGAGCGCGAGCGTTGCGGGTTCAAGGTGTTTTTCATCCACCGTTCGTCCGGTGGCTGTGGCAATGCCGTTGATCCGGAGTGCCGCGTTGGCAGCCCAGATTTGCGCATTGCATTGCACAAAGGCGTCCCAGCTCACTCCCAAATCTGGCGCTACTTCATGGACATGATGACCCAGGGACTCGAGTGTCCTGGCCACCTTGCTCAAGGCATCAGCAACCCCTGTGTCGGTACGCACAGCACTGAATGGATTCATCATGAACCCAATCTTCAGGTTTCCCGGCTGCTGCCGGATCTCCGACAGATAGCTGGCTTTGGGCGGGGCAATGTAGTAGGGATCGCCCACGCCGCCGCCGTGGATGCCATCAAGCAGCGCCGCACTGTCGCGCACGGTTCGGCTCACGGCGAAATGCACGCCCAGACCATTCCAGACTTCGTCCACAAACGGGCCGCTGGACACGCGTCCCCTGGTTGGCTTCAGACCGAATAGCCCGTTGAAGGAGGCCGGCACCCGTATTGATCCGCCTCCGTCCGTCGCATGCGCGATGGGAACGATACCGGCGGCCACCGCCGCTCCTGCACCGCCGCTCGATCCGCCCGCGCCATGTTGCAGACTCCAGGGATTCCTCGTCGGGCCGTACAGCACGGGTTCCGTCGTCGTGCTAACCGCCAGTTCCGGCATGGTTGTTCGCCCGAGCGTGATCAGGCCTGACTGACGGAAGCTCGTCATCACGTACGAGTCTTCCTTTGCAACGGTTCCCATTGCTAGACGACTGCACATTTCGCTCTTGCGTCCCTGCATGGTGACGCCGAGGTCCTTGAGGAGAAACGGCACGCCGCCGAGCGGTCTCGGTTCAACGCTCACAACGCCAGCTGACTGTATCTCCGCCTCTTCGGGCCAGTAATCGAGCACAGCATTTACCTGGGGATTGACGGCCTCGATGGCAGCCAACGCGGCTTGCGCCACTTCCATTGCGGTCACTTCTCGCGTGGCGATGAGGTGATGCAGCCCCATGCCGTCAAGGGCGGTGTATTCGGCGAGCTTCATGTGGACTTTCTCCTTCAGGGACATCGGGAGGGCGCGCATCGCAAGGATTGCCCACTTGTCTGGTCTGTCTGCAGGCAAAGCTTGTCTCGCATCCCCCCCCGGGTGCTTCATAGTCGAGTGCCTACTGGCAGGCGTGATCACTGGCCAGAGGAACTTACTTCGCTTGACCCACACTGTTCGGCATGGGGGATTCGTGGCCAAGCGCTGTATCGGCCCCGGGCTTCAGGCGCAGGAACAGGATGATGAATGCACACACCAGCAACATCGCTGCCATCAGCAGGAACCCAGGGTAGATGCTGCCAGTCACGGATTTCGACCAACCGATTATGCTTGGGCCGAAGAAGCCGCCAGACAGGCCAATCGTATTGATCAGGGCAATGGCTCCTGCTCGTGCGTTGCCCTTGATGTACGCGGGCGGAACGGCCCAGAAGACGATGTTGGCCATCCACATCAGGCCGGTAGCGACGGTAACGCTTACCAGTGTCACTGCGAGATTGCCGTCGGCGAGGTACCAGCCAATGAAGCAAAGACTGCTTATGGCAGCCGGCACGGCGATGTGGATTCGACGCTCCTGACGCCTGTCGGAGCTGCGGCCGCCGAAGAAGATGGCAAACGCCGCTGCCACATAAGGAATCGCCGCATACCAACCGAGGGTCTGTGTGCTGGAGACACCGGCGGATTTGATAATCGTCGGCAGCCAGAAGCTCAAGGCGTAGATCGGCGCGATGATGCACAGATAGGCTACCGCCAGGATATACACCTTGGGATCACGCAGTACCATGAGAAACGATTCGTGCCGCCGGTCTGCAGCCGTGTTCGTTTCCGCGGCCAGCGCGCGTTTCTCCGTGTCGTTGAGCCATTTCGCATTGGATGGGTCATCGACGAGCAGGATGTAGGCCGCGACGCCAAGCACGAGGGTTGGGGCGCCTTCAATGAGAAACATCCATTGCCAACCGGCGAGGCTGGCCGTACCGGCGAAAGCCGTCATGATCCACGCCGACAGCGGCCCTCCAACAATTCCGCTGAAAGGGCCCGCAAGCCAAACCATCGAAATTGCGCCGGCGATGCGGCTCGGACCATACCAGCGCGACAGGTAGAAGAGGACGCCCGGCGCGAAGCCGGCTTCGAAGACGCCCAGCAGAAAGCGCAGGGCGTAGAACACCGGGACGCTATTGACGAACACCATGCACATCGAGGTGATACCCCAGAGCACCATGATGCGGCTGAAGGTAAGCCGGGCGCCAACCCTGGGCAGCAAGAGATTGCTTGGGACCTCGAACAAGACATAGCCCACGAAAAATATTCCTGCCCCGATGCCGTAGGCGGCGTCGGAGAAGCCGAGATCGCTCTGCATCTGAAGCTTCGCAAAGCCTACGTTGACTCTGTCCAGATAAGCGAACATAAAGCCAATGAACAGCAGTGGCAGCAGGCGTATATCTACTTTTCGATAGAGGGACGCACGGTGCGTCCCGCTCCCTGAAATTTGGTCCTTCTGAGACACAGACCTCTCCTTTGGTTGGTGCGTATAGCGTCGCCACGGTGCGCATCGGCGCCGGCATCCGTGGTTGAAATGGTTCTGGCGTGATTGCGTGGCAACTTCGCTTCCTGTCGACCGACACTTCGCGGTGGCCGTACGTCCGATCGCTGCCCGTGTGCGATTGACCCGCAATCGATGTGGCAGTTGGAACTGCTTATAGTGGTTCGGACATGATCGCAAGCATGGCGTCGCAGAGGACCTGCGCCCCAGCCGCGACATCGACTTCGCGCGCGTTCTCGGCCTCGTTGTGGCTGATGCCCTTTTCGCAAGGCACGAAAATCATCCCGGTGGGAATATGTTGTGCGGTGTACTTGGCGTCGTGGGTCGCGCCGGAAACGATGTCCAGGAATTTCATGGCCCGACCGCCAGCAGCTTTGCGCACGGTTGCCACCACGCGATCGTCGAACGTTGTCGGCGTGGACCTCAACAGAACCTTCGCTGACACCGGGCAGCCTTCAATCTCGCCGGCGCAAAGTTGAAGGATCGTCTCGCCGGCACGCAGGAGGGAATCGGGGGCGGGATGCCGCAGATCGATATTGAATGTCACCCTGCCTGGCACGGTGTTGGGCGATCCCGGATAAACCTCCAGCCTTCCGACGGTGAAGCGCAGAATATCCTCGGGGTCATCTATCGCGGCGCGAATGCATCCGATGAGCGTGGTGGCGGCCACCAACGCATCCTTGCGATGCCGCAGCGGCGTCGTGCCCGCGTGGGCCTCGGCGCCTAGCAGTTGGATCTCGTAGGCATGAAGTCCTTGAATGCCCGTGACAATGCCCACATCGCATGCCTGGTTCTCAAGGACGGGGCCCTGCTCGATGTGGGCTTCGATATAGGCAAAGCCGCTCATGCCAAGCGGGCGCTTCTCCAGAACCGGCAACTCGGCGACCTGAGCCTTCAATGCGCTTTCCACGTCGATCCCGTTGACGTCCTTGATGGCCAATGCATCGGTCAGTGGCAGCGAGCCGGCCGCAACGGCGGAGCCCATGGTGGGGGGAGGGAATCTTGAGCCCTCCTCGTTCATCCACACAACGAGTTCGATCGGGCGTTCAGTCTCCATGCCGTGATCATCAAGCGTCTCGAGTACCTCGAAACCTGCAAGCACGCCGTAGACACCGTCGAATCTGCCTCCGGTCGGCTGGGAGTCAAGATGTGAACCCGTCAATACCGGGCTGAGGCCCGGATTCCTTCCGGGGCGGCGGATGAACAGATTGCCGATCGGGTCAATTGAGGTCTGATAGCCTCGCCTGGATGCCCACTGGAGCAACAACATCTTGCCCTGGGTGTCTTCTGCGGTGAGCGCCTGGCGGTTGACGCCGCCTTTGGCCGTGGCGCCGATCCTTGCCATGGCGTTGACATGTTCCCAGAGCCGCGGGCTGTTGATGCGGGGACCGACGGGGGTAAGAGAGGAGGAAGGAGTGGGGGCGTTCATCTGGCTACTTGCCTTGTTGCGTCGCTTTGCATGAGCAACGGGTTGCCGCGTTGAAAGTTGTCGCGCGGATATTAAGAGTTCATCTGCGTGCACTGTTTGGTTCGATCTGATGCCTCAGTCCAGTTCGACGCAGACTTCGATCTCCACGCAGGCCCCCAGCGGAATCTGTGCGACACCGAATGCCGACCGCGCATGCTTGCCGGCATCGCCGAACACGTCGACGAACAGCTCCGATGCGCCGTTGGTGACCAGATGCTGCTCGGTGAAGTCGGGCGTTGAATTGACCAGGCTCATGACCTTGACGATGCGTTTGACGCGATTCAGATCGCCGGTGTGGGCCTGTAGCGTCGACAGCAGATCGATCGCGACCGCGCGGGCCGCGGCGCGTCCCTCGTCCGTCGACATCGTGGCGCCGAGCTTGCCAACCCACACGCTGCCGTTCTTCTTCGCTATGTGGCCGGAGAGGTAGACAAGGTTGGCGCTCTGCGCGCTCATTACGTACGCGGCAGCCGGCGCGCCTGCGGGGGACAGCTCGATGTCGAGTGCTTTCAGTCTTTGGTGGATATCGTGTGGTTGCATGATGTTTGTCGATGGAGGGCAATATGGCTGGCGCCACCGGGCGTCATCGCGAGTCATGTGGCGCCGGAGGACCGGCTTCAGTCCGGCATCGGCTCGCGGCCGAAGGCTTCGAGTTCGCGCACCAGGGACTGCGCGGCCAGTTCGACCAGTGCGCGGCCTTTCTCGCGCGTTGCCAGGCCTGGATCGGAACCGATGCGTCCGTCCGGGAAGCGGGCACGGAAGTCGAGGGCTTCGCGGATCGGGCCGGTCGGGGCAACGGGCGGCGCATAGTCGGCCAATTTGATCGAATCGGGGAAGGCGTACTGCGTGATCGCAATTTCCGAAGGTGTGGCATGTGAGCCGTGGCCGGTCGGGAACTGGTCTCGTGCCAGTTCGCCCACACCTGCGAGATCCCACCAGTTGCAGAGTTTCAGTGCGAAGCCGGCACGACGACGCGCAAAGCTTGCTTCGGCGTACAGCTCGGAGAACGCGGCATCGATCGACGAGACATTGCCGCCGTGGCCGTTCAGGAACAGGATCTTTTCGAAACCATGTACCACCAGCGAGCGGGTCCAGTCGCCGATCGCGGCGATGAACGTGGACGGGCGCAGCGAGATGGTGCCGGGAAAGCCGAGGTGATGCTGTGCCATGCCGATGTTAAACGTGGGGGCCACGAGGATATCGGCGGATTTTTCCGATTCACGCGCAATGATCTCGGGACACAGCCAGTCCGTACCCAGCAGCCCCGTGGGACCGTGCTGTTCGTTGGAGCCGATCGGCACGACGATCGTGCGGCTGCGCTTGAGGAACTGCTCGATTTCGGGCCAGGTGGAGAGATGTAGAAGCATGACGACTCCTTGTTACCGCTTCGCGGGCAGCTTGTTGGCGAGGATGATCAGTGCGGCAATGATTGGCAGCGCGGCCAGGATCAGCACACCGAGGTGAAGGTTGCCGGTGGCGGTCTTGGCCCATCCGATGATGGCCGGGCCCCAGAAGCCGCCCGATAGCCCGATCGTGTTGATCAGTGCGATGCCGCCTGCGGCCGCCGGGCCCTTGATGTATTCGGAAGGCATGGCCCAGAACACCGTGTAGGCCATCCACAGCGCGCAGGTACCGAGCGTGAGCAACACCAGCGATGCCGCAAGATTGCCGTCGACGAGGATGGACGCAGCGAGCAGCAATCCGCCGACGGTTGCAGGCACGGCACTGTGGAAACGGCGCTCCCCGACCCGGTCCGAGCGGCGGCCCATGTAGTACATGCCGAAGGCCGCGGCGACATAGGGCAGGGCCGAGTACCAGCCGAGTTGCACGGTGTCGTTCACGCCCTGGGCTTTGATGAAGGTCGGCAGCCAGAAGCTGATCGCATAGATCGCGGCGATGATGCAGAAGTACGCGAGGGCCAGCACATAGATCCGGACATCGCGGGCCACGGCCAGCAAGGAATGGTTGTGCGCCGCGCTGGATCCGATTTCGTTGGCGAGCAGGCGCTTTTCCTGCTCGGTCAGCCAGGCGGCGTCAGCGGGACGGTTCGGCACGAAGTACAGGGCGAGCACGCCGAGCAGGATGCAGGGCAGGCCTTCGACCAGGAACATCCATTGCCAGCCGGCCAGGCCACCGGTGAGCGCGGTGATCAGCCATGCCGAGACCGGGCCACCGACAATGCCGCCGAGCGGGCCGGCAAGGAACACGATCGCAATGGCGCGCGCCATGCGCTGAGGCCCGTACCAGCAGGACAGGTAGTAGATCATGCCCGGGGCAAAGCCTGCTTCGAAGATGCCGAGCAGGAAACGCATGGCGTAGAACATCGGCACGTTGCGCACAAACAGCATGCAGGCCGAGGTGATGCCCCCGAGCACGAGAATGCGGCTGAAGGTCTTGCGTGCGCCGATGCGCGGCAGCATCAGGTTGCTCGGTATCTCGAACAGCACGTAGCCGATAAAGAAGATCCCCGCGCCCACGCCATATGCGGCATCGGAGAAGCCGAGGTCGCCTTGCATCTGAAGCTTCGCAAAGCCGATGTTGACGAGATCGAGATAGGCGAACAGGTAGCAGATCAGCAGGAACGGCAGCAGTCGCCAGTTGATCTTGTTGTAGAGGATTGAGGTGTCGTCTACTGCGCTTTCGCTCGAGATCACCAGCATGCCAGTCTCCAATGTCTTTTATGTGGGTACCGCGTTGAGCGGATAGTGGCAGCGACAAGGACAATCTCCAACAGCAACTATGTCCACACTTTGTTGCCTTCCGGGCAACGCATCGGATATGGCTCCCTCAAGCAGCCGGATCTGCCGGGTGATCATGGATGGCGATGTGTTGAGATTCTCCGCAGAGCCGCGAATGGTGCCTGCTCGGGCACTTCGCGGAAGTAACGCGGTCGCTGCTGATTGATTTCACGCACGTCGAGTCATCACTTGGCCAATGACAGACCCACACCCTGATGTGACCGGTAGCCGCGCCAGAACTCAAGCAGATGCGCGGCAGCCTCGGCCGGCCTGACGCCACGCGCCTCTCGCTCAAACAGCGTCGTGCCAAGTTCGATGCATCCGGAGAAGTCAAAGATCGTGTATCGCAAGGAGGGAAACGCACCGGCACTTATCCGAACGCTGGAAGCGCAGGCCGCCGCGCTGGCCGATCGGCTCGCGGCGGCGCAGCGCCGGGCCGAGCGGGGCGAAGCGGCGCCGCGCGCTTCATGCTCGATGCGGAACGCAGGGAATTCGATGGCGCGTCTCCGGACGCGATGCCCAGCACCAGCCTGCCTCCCGTCAACTGGTCAGCGCTGGCCGCGGCCTTCGCGGTGTGCAGGGGATGCCGCAGCGGCAGCACAATGGCGCGGGTGACCCCAGGCCCGCGCGGTCAGTCTAGCTGGTACTTCTCCCGCACCAGCTTGCCGATCCCCATGCGGTCGAGCACGGCCAGCGGGCACAGGAAGGTGACGCGGACGGTGCCGGGCAGCCTGCTGATGTCGATGGAACCGGTGATCGTCGCGCGATTGAGCACCTCGTCGTACGGCAGCCCGGTCACGTCAGCCGCGCGCTGCAGCCCGTTCTTCGTTGCCGCGTTGAGATCGACGCCGCTGCCGAGGAATGTCACGGGTCCGGATTCTTCGATTTCAAGCTGACCCCATCGCGCGCCAAGCTCCCAAGCCTTCTTCCGCTCGGCGGCGGACAGCGGGCGGGCCAGCGGCGGCAGGTCTTCCACATTCTGCAGCAGGATCGGTCCGTCGATCGTCAGGCCCTTGATGACCTCGACAGTAAGCTCCGTCTCGCCCGATACATCGGTCGCATGGCCGGCGATCTCGCCATTGCCCTGCTGGGCATGCATGTCGCCCAGGTACACGCCGGCGCCCGGCACCTTGACCGGGCTGATCAGGATGCAGCCCTCGCGGACCGAGTTGGTGTCCATGTGGCCATCGGTCTTGGCCAGCTGCAGCTCGTCGCTGGTCAGTGCAAAGCGGTGCGGCGCGCCGACCAGGTACTGCCCGAAGTCCGCGCAGTTGTGCGAGTCAGGCAGGTCCCGCGCCGGCATCGTGCCGATATTGCCCAGGAACGGCCGCATGCGCGACGCCACACCAGGCATGTCGGCACGCGCCAGCGACAGGATCGAATGCTGCGCAGCCAGTTCGGGCAGCGCGGACATTTCCGACGCCTTGCCCGCCAGCCGGTCCGCCACCGCCTGGTTGACCGTCAGGCTGATCTGGTTTTCCTGGTCCAGCACGATCACGTAGCCGTGGCTGAAGCGGAAAGCGCTGACCTCGGCACCGTATTGGCTGCAGCGAATGGCATCGTCGCCGATGCCCTCCACGTGGCTGGCGGGATGCTCGGTGCCGCAATGACCGCAGAACTTGGCCACGAAGGGGTCGCCGTGATAGCGCCCTTCGACGAACTGCATCACCCCGGACGACGTGGCCGACGAGGTGACCGTCATCCGGCGGATCTTCAGCGCCACCGCGTCGCCGACCTCGGCGCCGGCAATTGCCACCGGCTGCGTGACTTCATGCCCGCCCTCGAAGGCCGGCGCGATCATCGGGCCCCGGCAGCCCGGCGGCGTGCCGGCGACCAGCGTACCGCCATCGGCCAGCGGTCCCAGCATCGGCTGGCTCGGGCCGATCACTCCGTGCGTATAGCGCTGGACGCGGATCCAGTCCACGGCATTGGCGTCGTCGATGGGTTGAAGCGAATGGGATGTCATGACTTCGTTGTCTCCTTGACTAAGGTTGTTGGCGCACCGCATCAGGTGCGCCACTTGCCGCCGCGCACCAGTTCGGTCACGGCATCGGCGAAGGCTTCGGGGGCTTCCTGCGGAAGGTTGTGGCCAACGCCAGGGACCTGGCGATGGATGCGCGGGCCGATGAAGCGGGCGGCCGACGCCTTGCCGTCGGTTGCCGGCACCACGCCATCCGCAGTGCCGTCCAGGGTGATGGTGGGAACGGGGATGGGCGGAATGGCCGCGAGCTTCGCTTCGGTTGCCTCGTGCAGCGGATAACCGGCCGCCAGGCCAAGCCGATGCCGGTAGGAATGGATCACGACTGACATAGTCGGGATTGTCGAAGGCCTCGGCCGCGCGGGCGAACGTCTGCGCATCGAACTGCCACGTCGGGGAGTTGTTCTTCCACAGGATGCGGGCAATGTCGCGGCGGTTGGCTTCCAGGCCGGCACGGCCGCGCTCGGTCTGGAAGTAGTACTGGTACCAGAGACCATGTTCGACCGGTGCCGCCAGCGGTGCGGCGGCATGGGCGATATCCTGTATCAGGTAGCCGTTGACCGAAACCAGGCCGACGCAGCGCGACGGACGGACGGCGGCCACTACGCACGCGGCACGGCCGCCCCAGTCATAGCCGGCCAGCACGGCCTCGGGCATGTAAAGCGCGTCCATCAGGGCGATCACGTCTTCGCCGATGGCGGCCTGCTGCCCGGCGCGCGGCGTGGAATCGGCAAGGATGCGCGTGGTGCCATGCCCGCGCAGATGCGGCACGATGACACGGCAGCCACGCGCTGCCAGGATCGGTGCCACGTCGACATAGCTGTGGATGTCGTAGGGAAAGCCGTGCAGCAGGATCACCGGCCGCCCCTTTTCCGGGCCGACTTCGTGATAGCCGATATCGAGGTAGTCCGTGCGGACCTGACGGACCCGCATGCGCGGCAAAGGTTTGCCTGAAGCTCCCGGCGCGCCGCGATTCGCGTCCGGTGCTGCCAGCACCTGCGAGGCGGCGACCAGCGTGGCGCCCGCAACGCCGGAAAGCAGGACCTTGCGGCGGGAATGGAAGAGATTGCTCACGATGTCATGGCTCAGGGTTGGAGGAAGGGAAGCGCTCAGGCGGCTTCGACGCCGGCGATGAGTTCATTGCCAAGCCAGCTGGCCAGCAACTCGCCCGCCTTTGCGATGCCGTCGCCTTCGCCAAGGCGCTCGACGAGCCACGCGCAAAGCGCATCGAAGCGCCCGTTCGCCTGGACGTGCAACAGGGCATCGCGCTCGATGGCATCGACTTGCCGCAGGTAGCATCCGAACTGCCGGCGCCAGACGACGAGGCCCCAGGCCCCCGCGAGCATCTCGCTGTCAGGCGGTGGCTGGTCATCGTTCATGGCAATCCAGATGTCCTGCGCATTGGTGCTGGCGGCCCGCAGCGTCAGTGACGGCGCCAGGACCAGGCGCGCGGCATCCCAGTCGATGTCCGCCAGCGATTCAACCGGCAGCGGGGCCGCGTCCGCTGACACGAACGACTGCGACATCGCGTGCTCGATCCAGGCCAGTTCGTGCAGGTCGGGGTTGTCCGGATACAGCGCAGCCAGCGTTTCGCCAAAGCCGTCGGCATAGGCATCAAGTGTCCAGGCGTGCGGCGGATGGCTGTCGACATGCGCGATGGCGGCGGCCAGGAACGCTTCGTCCCCCATCCATGCATGCACGCGCGGGAACGACGTATCCAGGCAGCCGATCAGTTGCGCCCGGTAGTTGTTCTGGTAGACCGCGAGCCCGGCCGCGGCGTCCGCACCGAGGCGCCCCGCCGCATCGGGCGATGCCGTCATCAGCCAGGCCCGGAAGTCCTGCTGCAAGGTCACGAGCTTCATGCCTGGCCTCCCGCAATGGCACGCGCGATGGCAAGCTCGCCAAGCAGTTCGGCAAGCGGCGGAATGTTGTCGTCCCGCTCGATCATCGTGGCGACCGCGCCGACGCGCGACCGCACGCGGGCATAGAGTTGCCACACGGCCTCGCATACCTCGCTGTCATGGGTGTCGATCAGCAGGCCGCGCCCCTGGCTGTGGCCGGCCAGGTGGATCTGGCGTACGTGCGCGGCGGGAATGCCTTCGACAAAAGCCTGCGCATCGAAGCCGTGATTGGTGGCACTCACGTAGATATTGTTGACATCCAGCAGCAGCCCGCAGCCGGTGGGATCGCACATCGCGCCGAGGAGCTCCCACTCGGTCATGGCTGCGCCGGGAAAGGCAAGATAGCTCGACGGGTTCTCGAACAGCATGGCACGGCCAAGCACGTCCTGCGCCATGGCGATGTTGCTGCAGACGATGTCCAGGGCTTCTTCGGTGTACGGCAGCGGCAGCAGGTCGTGGGAATTGAATTCGCCGATACGCGACCAGCTGAGATGGTCGGAGACGAACAGCGGTTCGATCTCGTCGATCAGCGCCTGGAGTCGCTGCAGGTAGCTGCGGTCGAGACCGTCCGACGAGCCGACCGACATCGACACGCCATGCAGCACGACCGGATACCGGCCGCGCACCTCGCGCAGGAGATGGCGGGGCCGGCCGCCGTCGACCATGAAGTTCTCGGAGATCACTTCAACAAAATCGACCGGCACCTCGGTTTCCAGGAAGTCCTGGGCCGGCGGCACAGTCATTTTTGCCGGCGAGCGACACGCCATAGCATTTTTCCAGGGCCTTGGCCGGCTCCCCGGCATGGGCAGCGCCACCCAGGGCATTGAGAGAGAGCGCGAGCGTGGCAGCAATGAGAGCGTGGGAACGAATCATGATGAACTCCTAATTTGGGAACAAAGAGAGAAGGTCAGACCCGCCGGCTGCCGTCGATGACGGCAGCCGGCGTGGAGGCGATTTCGATCACGCCCCCTGGTCATGCGGCAAAGCTGGGGCTTCAGGCGCAGGAGCCGTCCAGATACGGATCGACCGTGCGCGCCGGCGACGCCGAGACACCGCTGCGGTCCATGCCGGCCAGGGTGCGGGCGCCGTCGGTGTAGGGGACGCGCGGCTCTTGCAGCGTGCGGGCACCGTCTGCGTACGGGTTACGGGATTCCTGCACCGTGCGGGCGCCATCGGTGTACGGGTTGCGCGCTTCCTGCACTGAGTGGGCACCGGCGGTGTAGGGGGCGCTTGCCCCGGTATAGGACAGCCCGGCTGCCTGAGCGCCAACTGCGGCGGCTGCCAGGGTGACGGCGAAGACAAGACGATTGACGAGGTTGGTACGCATGATCGATTTCCTTGGGACGTTGCGTTGAGAACTGAGCAGCTGCGAATCGTAAGCAGTCTTTCATTGACGCCCTATCAAGGTAATCGGTGAGTAGGGATGATGGTGTCCACCTACAACAAGGTGGACACCTACCATGGAAGAGAAGACCCCTGAACTCAGAGTCATTGAGTCGCGTAAGGATGGCCGTCGCAAGTTCGACGAGCAAAGCAAGCGCGCGCTGGTCGAGGCCTGCCTGAAGCCAGGCGTATCGGTCGCCCGGATGGCGCAGACCTACGGCGTTAATGCCAACCTGCTGCGCAAATGGATCGCGCGGTATCTGGTAGAACGAGAGCAGCGGGCATGGGCCGAGCCTTCGCAGCACGACCACGCACCGAGTGCGGGCAGCCTTGATGAGGTTTGTATCGATGTCCCTGTCCAGCCTGCCAGCGACGCCTTGGCAAGCAAGGCTCATGCTGCGTTTGTGCCGGTCGTCGCGGCACCTGCGCCATTGGCGACATCGCCACAGCCCAAGGCAATGGCCGCTGCTTTGCATGTGCGGCTTCCCAATGGTGTCGAGTTCGATCTGGGCGAGGCACACATTGAGGAACTGGCGACGATCATTCAGATGCTGGGGAGGATGCCGTGTTCCGGTTCGACGACAGCCTGAAGGTATTCCTGCATCGCGATCCTGTGGATTTCCGCGTTGGCATCAACGGCCTTTCGATCCTGGTCGAGCAGGCGATGTTGCTCAATCCGATGTCGTCGGCACTGT
Source organism: Cupriavidus sp. IDO (assembly GCF_000812465.1). GTDB lineage: Bacteria > Pseudomonadota > Gammaproteobacteria > Burkholderiales > Burkholderiaceae > Cupriavidus. Next base: position 39,812 of record NZ_JWMA01000011.1, read on the forward strand.
ACGTGTTCGGCAATCGCCGACGCGACCGGATTAAGATTCTTGGCTGGGATCGCAACGGCTTCTGGGTCCTGATGAAGCGGCTTGAGGCCGATAGGTTCACATGGCCCGATGCAACTGACATCGTCAAGCTCACCGTCGAGCAGTTGCACTGGTTGCTGGACGGCATCGACATCGCAGTCATCAAGAAGCATCCCCAACGCATCTACGTGCGTACGAGTTGAACTCGCGCACAGGCATGTCGGTCCAAGCCGACATGCCCATCAACGTCACGATCACCGCTGAGGAACTCGAGGAGCTGCTCGCAGAACGCGACGCAGCGCGCCAACTCCGCCTCGAACGTGATGTACTTCAGGGTGAGTTGCGCCTGGTAAAGGCTGAACGCGATCTGGCAGAAGAACGACTGCGTGCCTATCGGCGCGAACTGTTCGGCGCTAAGAGCGAAGCGCGTGATGCGGGCCAGTTGGGGCTGTTCAACGAGGCTGAAGCACTCACCGCCAACGCACAGCCTGCACAGGAAGACGTGCCCGGCACGAAGGTCGCCGCTCACACCCGCAACAAGCGCGGTCGCAAGCCGCTCGATCCCAATCTGCCACGCGAAGTGGTACGTCACGACCTGCCCGAGTCCGAGCGCTTCTGTGCAAACGATGGCCACGCGCTGGTCGAGATCGGCGTCGAGATCAGCGAACAACTGGACGTGATCCCGGAACAGGTCCGTGTCATCCAGCACCAGCGCGTCAAGCGCGCCTGCCCGTGCTGTGATCTGGGCATCAAGGTCACGCCGGCCCCGCCGCGTATCATCCCCCGTGGCCTGTTCACTGAGTCGGCCCTTGCCTGGATTGCCACCGGCAAGTACCAGTTCGGCATGCCCCTGTATCGCCAGGCCGCATTGCTGCGCCGCTTCGGCGGCGACATCTCGGCGAATACCATCGCCGCCAGCATGGTGCGCGTGGGCCAGTCCGTGCAGCCGGTGATCAACCTGCTGCGCGACACGCTGCTTGAATCTGACATCATCTACGGCGACGAGACGACCCTCCAGGTTCTGAAGGAGCCGGGACGGCGGCCACAGACGAAGAGTTACATGTGGGCGCAAATGAACGGCTCCGGGCCGCCCGTGCGCTTGTTCAGCTACGCGTCGGGACGCGGCGCCAAACATGCCAAGGAAATCTATGCCGGCATCCGTCCAGGTGCGGCGTTGATGACCGATGGCTACGAGCTTTACAACGGCTTGGCGATCGAGCACCAGCTCATTCACCTTGGTTGCTGGGCCCACGCGCGGCGTGCCGTGATCAAGGCAGAGGAGGCTGTGCCCAAGGCCCTGCGCACTCCGCAATTGACGGCCACGCGCTTCGTCAAACTCATCGGCAGGTTGTTCGCCGCCGAATCGCGCTCGGCCGACTGGCCGTCAGCGCGGCGACAGCGCCTGCGTCGGCGTTACAGCGCGCGCGTGCTGACGGTCATCGAGAAGCTACTGCTCGAACAGTTGCCAAACGTAGTGCCTGGCAGCCTGCTTGGAAAGGCGCTGCAATACCTGCATGGGCAGTGGCCCAAGCTCATTCGCTACGTCGAGAATGGGGATTGGCCGATTAGCAACAACGCCTGTGAAAACGCGATCAGACCATTCGTGGTCAGCCGCAAAAACTTCCTGTTCTCGACCTCCGTCGGCGGCGCAAAGGCCAGCGCTAACCTCTACTCGCTCATCGAGACCTGCCGGGCGAATGGCATCGAACCGTATCGTTATCTGACCTGGCTGTTCCAGCGCCTCCCGCTCGCACAGACCGCCGACGACTACACGGCGCATACGCCGTGGAACATGCCTGCTGAGCCCAACTGAATCTTGCGTATCACGCTGCAACTCTGAGGGGCGTCGTTAGAAGACTGCTTACCTTGGATGGGTAGGATAGGTGGTCTCATGCGACGACTCGCTGCGGCGGCGGTCCGCGGATCAAGGCACTGCGCGGGATGATCTCGATGATGAGCATCGGTGCGCCACAGTGCCGGCAGAGGAAGGGCGTCGGCGCAGCGAGATCGCTGTCCTCAGGTGGAGCGGTGACTTTGGCCACGGCATCCAACAGCTCACGCGCTCTGGCCAGGTTCGCGCGGCGCAGCGGGTTGGCAAGCAGACCATAGTGACGGATGCGATGGAAGCCGCCAGGTAGCACGTGCAGCAGGAAGCGCCGCATGAACTCACCGGCCTCCAGCGTCATGGTCTTCTAGCGAGCGCGGCCTTTGGCACGGCAATCCTTCCAGCGGAAGGCCTGCATTGATGGTCCTTTGCCCCTTATTGGCTCCTTATTAGCCAAACTCTTTGATATCCCCTTTGTGTTCGCCCTAAGCGGCGCGCTCGCCATCCTCGGCGACATTGCTCTGGGGCTGGCTTTGCGTGCTGAGGACGTACGGTGTTTCGTCGCGCAGGTTATCCCGCGAAAACGTCCAGGATCCCGCGTGTAATCTAACTTCGCGACTGCTGCAGCAATGAGCCTGCAGAAAGGCTAACACAGGGTCGAGTTGGCGCCAGCGCCGTATCGCTCCGCGCACGGTCGCGAGCGTATATCGTCGGCCTTCAAGCGCAAAATTGATCACCCAGAAGCCGCTGTAATCATAATGAACATCTGTGTCATACCGGCACCGAAGACAGCGAATCAAGCGATTCAGTTCAGCGACGGTAATCAACTCGATCTTAGGCAACTCGGCAACAGATTCGGATGCTTGTGGAGGTGTCATATTTGCGGTGTAGGGGTCGGCATCCCCAATGCAATTCCCATTTCAACCGGTGGCGCAAGCGCACTCGTGGCGGTGAAACACATTGGAGATGGGAGAACTGACTGGGCGAAAATTGATCCTTATCTAATTGCTATTTACGCTCGCCATTCTGAATTTTTTTGCCCAGGAGCATCTTGCTCCAAAACTGACTCACTGCGAAGGTTCCGTGAAACGTTTTCATACTCAGTTGAAGCGCATTCAAATAACTCGTCATGATGTAATCACGAATCGAATCAGCGCCTTAGTACACTACAGCAAGAAGACTTACAATACAAACATAAATTTATCGTGCAAGGCTCATAACGACATATTATTTGCTGCGATATGCGCTGCATTTCCGAGTTTTGACAGGAAAAACAACAAAATATAACTCATTATAAAATATCAAATCGCAAAATTGAATAATATACAAACTCAACCAATTAAATTAAATCAATTGAATTATTAAATGCGCATTGCCAAATCCATGTGGTTTTATCTATCGTTGTTTTGCGGCGCCTTTGCTGCCAACCAACCATGGAGTTCTCATGAAAAAGATTGCCCTCGAACCGACGCTCTCCTATCAATCGAACGACGCCTATAACAACATCTATTCCGCTCCCTTGGCCCGACGCATGATCTGACGGCACTCCGCCCCGGCAGGGCGGCAAGTCCGAGCCGGGGCGCATACCTCGCAACACCTGTTTATTCCGGGAGGTTTGCTTGACACCGTCCATCTTTCTCCGCGTCATCGATGGAAGATTGATCCTGTGGAACTACGCCACGCATGATCAATATGAGATCGATATCCCGCACCTAGAGCGAATCATTCAGCTGTCGAACGGATCGGTAGTCGGCAGCAGCGCCATTGACAAGACCATCGTGGCTTCCGGCTGCCTGGACCATACCGACCCTCCGGCTTGGAGATGGGATTGTCTTTCCAGGATTTTCCACATCGGCACGCAGATAGGCCTGCGTCCGGGAGGAGCCATGCAGCAAGGCGATGCCTACCGTGGCTACATCGAGTACTGCGCATCCATCGTGCACAAGATTCCCGAGCTCAAGGTAGAACGCCCTGGCAAGGTGGTTGCCCTTCCGCCCCCGGATCTTTCGGCGCTGGGCGATGCCACCCTGCGTCAGGCCCTGCATGAGCGGCAGACTTGCCGCTCATTCGATGCCGAAGCGCTTCCGCTTGGCGAAGTCTCAACTGCCCTCTGGGCCACGTTCGGCACGGTGCATGGCGAGACGCGGGAGGACCTCGAAGCGCAAGGACTGATGCCGATCGGATACCGGCGCACCTCCCCATCCGGAGGCGGCCTTCACCCGAGCGAAGCCTACCTTGTCGCCATGCGGGTCTCCGGTCTTGCGCCGGGCATCTATCACTATCGCTCCCATCGACACGAGCTGTCCGTCGTCCAGCAAGGCTTCGTGCCGGACGAGCTCGGGTCGCTGCTTTGCGCGCAGACTTTTGCCAATGACCTGTCGTACGGCGTTTTCGTGACATGCCGGTTCGACAAGATGTGGTGGAAGTATCCGCATTCCCGCGCCTATCGTGTCGCACTGCTCGATATTGGCTGCCTGACGCAGACGTTCCAGCTTGTCTGCGCTGCCCGCGGCATTCAATCGTGGCCGACGGGTTACTTCATGGATCACGAAATCAACGAACGGCTTGGCGTCGATACCGACAGAGAATCCGTCATGTTCTTCCTTGGGGCTGGGAAAGGAAATGGCGCCATCGCCCGGGAAGCGCTCAGCGTGCTGCGGGAACTCGCGGGCTAAGGAGTCGTAATGCGCCTGCTCGCCATGAAGCTTGGTCACGATGGCAGTCTGGCGTATGTTGCCGACGGCCGTCTCGAGTTCTCCTTCGAAGCCGAAAAGGACTCTGGCATGCGATACGCCCCGATCGGTGCCACGGACTTCCTCGACGCCATGCGACACACGCCGGAGATGCCAGACGTCCTGGTGACCAGCGGCTGGTCCACCGGCGCCGATCCCACGGGGCGCGCCATTGGGGCGGGATACCTGGGTCTTGAGCCTCCGCTTGTATTGGAAAGCAAGTGCTTCGGGCAGCCCGTCAGATGGGTCAGCTCGTCGCACGAGCGCTCCCATTTGATGAGCGCATACGCGCTGTCTCCTTTTCCGCAAGGCGAACCGTGCTACGCGCTGATCTGGGAGGGACATATCGGCGCGTTCTACTCGATCGACGCGTCGCTCGGCATGGAACGCCTTGCTAACATCATGGTCGGTCCGGGTATCCGCTATGCGTTTGCCTACGGTCTGGTCGATCCAACATTCTCACTCGCGCGCGGGCAGATTCGCCTGAGCGACGCAGGCAAGCTGATGGCGCTCGCGGCGTTCTCGCCGCCGACAACCCCGTCCCGCAACGAGGCTGCCTTGTTGGACAAGATCTTCGCCAGGCCACTGGCCGTGCCTCACCTGCACAAGTCGGATTTTCGGCATCTCGATGTCTACAATTGCGGGCTGGACTCGGCGCAGGCAGGGCGGGTGGCACGCCTGATATCCGACTGGATTTTTCACACGTTCCTCCAGGCCGTGGAACCACTGGTGCGGGAAAAACGTCCCTTGCTGATTGGGGGCGGGTGCGGACTGAACTGCGAATGGAATCGCCGCTGGCTGGATTCCGGGCTGTTTTCCGATGTTTTCATCCCTCCATGTGCCAATGACGTCGGTTCCGCACTTGGCTCGGCCGCCGATGCGCAATGGCACCTTACTGGGAATGCAAAGCTTAACTGGAACGTCTATTGCGGCCAGACATTTGTGGATGACGTGGGATACGCGACGGCGCGCCAGCTTGGGCCGTTCACGCGGATGCCTGGCGGAACGGAAGCCATCGCGGACGCGCTGCAGCGCGGCAACGTACTGGGATGGGTTGCCGGCCGTGCCGAGATGGGGCCCCGAGCGCTGGGAAACCGCTCCATTCTCGCTGCGCCGTTCGACAAGACGATGCTCGACCGGCTGAATACGATCAAGCGACGAGAATCCTTCCGGCCAATCGCCCCCGTCTGTCTGGAGGAAGAGATCGCGACCCACTTTGATCTGGAACGCCCGAGTCCGTACATGCTCTATTTCTGCAAGGTGAAATCCCGCGACCGGTTGCGGGCCGTTACCCACGTCGACGGGTCGTCCCGGGTCCAGTCCGTGAATGCCGTACAGAATCCGCTGCTGTATCGACTGCTTTCCGAGTTCAAGGCGCTGACGCATTTCGGGGTGCTATGCAACACGTCGCTGAACTTCAACGGTACTGGCTTCATCAATCGGACATCCGATCTTGTACGTTACGCAGAGAGCGCGGGGCTGGATGGCTTCGCTATCGACGGCGTACTGTTCAGCCGGGATCCGCGCAGGTCCACAAACACAATGACTGTATGACGAACCTGCAATCGGTGCCGGGATACCGCACACTTGCTGCCGCCCGCGTGCTGAGTTCAACCATTCTCTGGGTGGACTTCACGCTGGTCTTTTCGCTGCTTGGGTACTACTGGCAGGCCGATGCGGCCACCATCGGCGTGGCTTCCGCCTTGTATGGCCTGCCAGGATTACTTCTCGGCCCGTTCTTTGGCGCGCTCGCGGATCGCGTCAGTCCTGTCGCCATGCTTGTCGTCAGCTACCTGGCGCGCGCTCTTACTTCCCTTCTGCTGCTCTTCGCCCCTGACATTCACCTCTTTGTTCTGTTGGTCTTCCTCAAAGGCCTGGCTAACCTTGGTGCCATGCCCGCAGAGCAGGTCATTGTCCGGATGATGCTGTCGAAAGAACAGTTTGTTTTCAACGCCAGCATCATGACCACCATCGATCAGTTGACCAAGATATGTGCACCGCTGGTGGGAGCGGGCATGGCGAGCCTGCATCATCCGATGGCCGGATTCGGCCTGTCCGCGACATTGGGGCTGGCCGGCATCCTGTGTGTGTACCCGCTGCGAAAGCAAGTCGGGATGTCGAAGCGTGAAGAAGGCGGCAAGCAGGCACGCCGCCACCTCCACGCACTGTTCTTGCTGGCGCGCGACAATGCAGTGTTCAGGCGGGCTTTCGTCGCTGCCGTCTCCCAGACGGCAATTCTTGGCTTGTATGACCCCTTGCTGGCGCTTTTCCTGAAAGAGAAAGGCATGCCCGCTGCCACCTTCGGCATGATCGTCAGTAGTACCGCGGCCGGTGCCATTCTTGGCGCCCTGATCTTCAAGCAGGTTCATGCGGGAAGCAGACATTGCACGGCAACCATCGGCCTGGCGGGTTTCGGGTTGACGGTGGCGATCCCGGGATTGCTGGCTTGGGCGGCTATCGGCATGCCGGTCTGGCTGCTGCTGGCATTCTGGGTGGCAAACGGCTGCTTCTACGGTCTCACGGCCATGGGCTTCGGGGTCGCCATGCAGCAACAATGCCAGCTCGAGTCCATCGGCACTGTCAGCGCCACTGCCAGAAGCGTGCAGCTCGCGGCCCTGGTACTGGGGCCGTTGGCCGGCGCGGCGCTGGCCAAACCGCTGGGAATCTCCCTCGTCTTCGTCCTAAGCGGCACGATCGCCATCGTGATCGGAGGTGTTCTTGGACGGGCACCGCGAACCGGGATGCAGCCGCCACTCCTGAAGCCGCCGGTCGAACAAGAACGTCCATGAGACCGCATGCAGAGCCGGACCATGCGGCAGCCGCGGCACGGGTTCTGCAGCAGAGTTAACGACGCCAGTAGGCAGTGAGATGACGGCCTCTTTCATTGATTCTCATCTTGCCCTCATCGAAGAAATGAAATTTCGCTGAGCAAATTGTCGTCGCGGTCGGTTCTTTTGAATTTTATTCCACAGTATGGATTGACTATCGTGAAATCAAACACATCACTCCGCGCCGTGCTGGCTGCAGCGTCTCTGGCAGCGCTTTTCGCGGCGCCCCACACGGCGCAGGCTTTCAGTGTGACGAACGCCAACGGTCTTTCGCCATTCAACGCGGTCACTCACTGGGCTTCGGAAGTCGACTACGGGGTGATATGGGCGCCGCGCACCTTTGCCGGCATGGTGGATTTCGTTGCGCCGGAACGCGACGTCCACGGCGATTTCCGCATAGCTGTGGAGGCGCTGGTCAGCGGTGCGGCATATGGGCGCGCTAACGTGTACTGCATCCCACCGTCCGAACTCCAAGCCACAACGATCATCGACGAGCGTATGCGCCTCGTCTACGTGATCGGCCGCCCTACGGGGCGGCCCTGCGTACGTGCGTATCCATAGGCCCCCGCACCCCACTTCTAGTTGGCAGTCACGCTTCCAGTGGAAGAGCATTTGATGGGATGCTCGGCAAAGCAATCGAGCACCTCGTCGTGGAGCAACGACCGTCGTCAGACTGGGTGGGGGCCTACGAACAGATCAGCACGCCCGCGCCGTCGCTTCGCAAGCACCTATTTGAGATGGCGCGCACTTCTACCGGCAACGAGGCAAGCCTAGTGTCGGCCTGCTTTGTTCATATCGACGAACTACGCGACAGACACGGAGTCGCTTCAGGCGAGCCACGACATCCAGATATCGAGTCCGGGGCACCATGGCCGTTGCCGACGCATGGCGGTTCGGCACGAGGCGCGGCGGGAAAGTCACCATGATCGACGCCGTGAACATCGCCCTCTTGAGCGGCAGAGGTGACCTGTGATGGCCGTGCGCGCCGGCGGTCGCGGCGCGGAGGTAGCTGCGGGTATTGTGCTGCCTTCGGCCCGTGGTGCGATCAGGCCGATTCCATGCCCAGAGTGAGCGTGCCCGCGCTCACCATGACCGCGCCGCCGGTGTAGCCGAAGCGGCGCTGCGCGGCCGCGCTGGTCAGTCGCTTGGCAAGCAGCTTGGCGGCCAGCGCATACATCAACGCGTTGGCGACGGCCAGGCACACGAAGGTCGGCAGCAAGATCACGCTTTGCGATAGGAAGGTCTGATCGGCCGACATGAACTGCGGCACGAAGGCGACGAAGAAGACGATGCTCTAGGGGTTTAGCGCGGTCACCGTCCAAGCCGACAGGAAGCGGCGGCGCGCGGATTGCTGCTGCACGGGGATGGCAGTTTCGGGTGCGTCGTCGCGCAGGCGGCGAGCGCTCACGATGGACTTGATGCCCAGGTACGCGAGGTACGAACCGCCGACGAGCTTGAGCGCCGTAAACGCCGTGACCGAGGCTGCCAGCAGGGCGCCCGCGCCGGCCAGCGAGACCGTCATCGCGGTCGTATCGCCAGCCGCCACGCCCGCGACCGTGCTCCAGGCCGAGCGGCCGCGGTTGGCCAGCGAATCACCAATCACCAGCAAGATGGTCGGGCCGGGAATGAGCAGGATGATGATGCTGGTGCCGATGGAGGCCAGTCAAGTGTGAAGGGTCATGGTGGGCTCTCTTCTTGGGAATGAGGTGATAAGAGTTATCCATGAAATTTTGGGGGCGTCAAATGGCAGGGGATAAGCTCAGGCAGCCTCGAACGCATGCGTGGCACCGGCGCCCGCCCCCCCAAAAAAAAGACTGTGCCCACGTTGCTGCGCGAGGCTGAGCGCTAGGCCCGGCTGGAGCGCAGCGTGCGACTGATGTTCCTGGACAAGGGGCGTGCATCAGGTGCGAAGCCTCCGCGCCTTCGGCGCTGCGCGCTGCGCTTGCTCTCCGGGGAATCGGCCTGCGGCCCATCCCCGCCGCGCGTGGCTTGGCGCCCCTGTAATACCGCCGGGCCGGCTCGCGCCGAATCGGCCAGAAGACAGCCGCTACAGTAGCGGCAGAACCAGCATCATGATGCCTTGAGCACGAGGATCACCTTGCTGGATATGCAGCGCATTCCACCTTGAAGTCTGGGCGTCCCCGGCCAAGAGCACATGGCCGGGCGCGCTGTCGTGCGGCGCATCGAGCCTCGCTGCGCGAGTCTCGCCCCTGTCGGGCTTCCATCGTTCCCTCGCTCCGCTCGGCTGACGCCTCCGGCCCGGCTTCCTGATCCGGGCCTGCGCGCTTCGCTTGCGTGGGGTCTGCGCCAATTGCGGCCGGTTGCCTGTCCAGCCGTCTTCTTTCGCTCATCACCTTGTCGGCGACTGTAGCCCGCGGCCGTGTGCCATCAAGGCGCGCCGGGCCGTGTCCTCGGCTTCGCCTGTGGGCCGCACCAACCCGGCGCTTTTCTCCTTGACGGCCCCCGTCCGCGCGCTCCTGACCGTCGCGGGCGATGAACTCAGGAAAGACGGTGGCAACGAGGCCGGCCCAGGTCTCCGCGCCGACCCCACCGGAAAAGCCGAAAGGCGGGCTCCGAATCTAGGAATCCGGTGGTTTTCGACAGCTAACCCTTGTCAGGAGAAAGATCATGCAACTTGCATCCCGCTTCGCTTCCCTCTCGCCGGTGCTGCGCTCGGAATTCCCCTTGTCCGACGACCAAATCCGCAGCGTAGCCCCGTCCATCTTCGCAGTAGCCCCACATGGCAGTCGTTCAGAGCGATACCGCTATATCCCCACCGTCACGGTATTGGACGAGCTGCGCCGCGAAGGCTTCCAACCCTTCATGGTCTGTCAGACACGCGTGCGGCAGGACGACCGCCGCGAATACACCAAGCACTTGATCCGGCTGCGCCACGCCAGCCAGATCAATGGCAGCGAGGCCAACGAGATCATTCTGCTGAATTCGCACGATGGCACGAGCAGCTACCAGATGCTGGCCGGCATGCTGCGCTTCGTGTGCCAGAACGGCCTTGTTTGCGGCGATACCGTCGCCGATGTGCGCGTGCCCCACAAGGGCGACGTGGCCGGGCAGGTCATCGAGGGGGCTTACGAGGTTCTGCGCGGATTCGAACGCGTGCAGGAATCCCGAGAAGCCATGCAGGCTGTCACGCTGGACGACGGGGAGTCGAAGGTGTTCGCCCGCGCCGCGCTGGCCCTCAAGTACGACGACCCGGAGAAGCCCGCGCCGATTACGGCATCGCAAGTCCTGATGCCGCGTCGCCTGGATGACCGCCGCGCCGACCTATGGAGCGTGTTCAACCGCACGCAGGAAAACCTCATCAAAGGCGGCCTGTCCGCTCGCGCGGTCAACGGGCGCCGCCAGCGCACCCGCCCCGTACAGGGCATCGATAGCGACATCCGCCTGAATCGCGCCCTGTGGCTGCTGGCTGATGGCATGCGCCAGTTGAAGGCCTGACCCTCGCGGAGGGGCTTTCACCATTAAAGGCCCCTCCGTTCCTCTCGCTGCTGTGCCTGTCACGAATGGAGATACCACGATGAACGCCGTTACCCAAGCCGAAGATCGCGCCATCACCACCCTGGAAGTGGCCGATCCGACCAAGAACCTGATGCTGGTTGCGCTTTCGCAGTTGCTGGCGCGCCGTTCCAAGCGCAACGCTCGCACGACCGCGCGCATGTCCATCCCCGAACTGGCCGCCAGCATTGCCCGCGTCGGCTTGCTGCAAAACCTTGTCGTGATCCTTGCTGCCGATGGCAAGCATTACGAAGTGGTGGCCGGTGATCGTCGCCTGACCGCTTTGAAGTTGCTGGTGAAGAGGAAACACTTCGCCGCAGACCACGAAGTGCCGTGCCTGCTGGTGCCAGACGCCTCCGCCCGTACCGTGAGCCTGGCCGAAAACCTCTTGCGTGAGCAGATGCACCCCGCCGACCAGTTCGAGGCGTTCGCCGCGCTGGTCAAGGAAGGCCGTCCCATCGAGGATATTGCCGCCGACTTTGGCGTGGCCCCGCTGGTCGTGCAGCGCCGCCTGAAGCTTGCGAACGTGTCGCCGCGCTTGATGGCCGATTATCGAACGGGTGGCCTCACGCTGGAGCAGTTGATGGCCCTGACCATTACCGACGATCACGCCGCGCAGGAAGCGGCGTTCTACGGCGCGCCGGAATGGCAGCGGGGCGCATCCGCACTGCGCGAACGCCTGACCGAGCGTGAGATCGACGCCACGCACCCGTTGGTGCAGTTCGTCGGGCTGGACGCCTATACGGCGGCGGGTGGCGGCATCCGCTGCGACTTGTTCGCCGACGACGATAGCGGCAAATACCTGACCGATGCAGCACTGTTGGAAACGCTGGCGCGAGGGATGCTCGATATGTTGGCCGAAGGGGTTCGCGCCGAGGGGTGGGCGTGGATCGAAGCGGTGCCGCACCTGAGCTACGCCGAGCGGCAGGCATTCCAGAACGCTCCGCGCCAGCGTCGTGAGCCGACCCGCCGCGAGGCGCGCCGCGTCACATCGCTGCAGTCCCGTCTCGACAAGATCGACGCCGAACTGGAGGAAGCCTACGGGTGGATGAGGGAAAGATCGAGGCGCTGGAACAGCGATGCGGGCAGGTGACCGCTGAACGGCAAGCCGTGGAGGATGCCTTGCAGGGGTACGCCCCGGACGTGCGTGCCATTGCCGGTGCCATTGTCACCGTCGACCGCAGCGGCGAGGCGGTGTTGCATCGCGGGCTGTTGCGCGAGGCCGAGGCCAAGGCGCTGCGCACGCTCGAACGACTGCGGCAGGGTGTTGCCGGAGGCGAGGGCGCGAATGACGCGGAGGGCGAGGCGGCTGGGTCGGTGAAGGTCGCTGTCGGCCTGTCTGACAGGCTGGCGCAGCGGTTGAGCGCGCACCGTACCGCTGCGCTGCAAATCGAAGTGGCTCGGCATCCGCAAGTGGCGCTGGCTGCGCTGGTGCATAGCCTGGTGCAGGCCGTCGTGCGGACTGGCGCCCATGGCGACCGTCTGCCGCTCGGCGTGCGCCTGAACGTGCAAGACCGGCTGGAAGGTCCGGCCCCGGACTGGCCGGAGTCACCCGCTGCCGTGGCGCTACGCGAATTGCAGCAAGCATGGCGGGAGAAGCTGCCACAGGACAGCGCCGAACTGTTCGCCGCGCTGCTGGCGATGGAGCAGGGCGAGCTGGTGCGGCTGCTTGCCGTGTGCGTTGCGGCCACGGTGGACGTGGTGACGCCCCGCGCGATGCAGAGTCAACCTGGCGTGGAACTGGCGCAGGCGGTCGGGCTGGACATGGCCGCATGGTGGAAGCCGACCGCAGATGGCTACTTCCGCCATGTCTCCAAGGCCGTGATTCTGGAAGTCGTGGGGCAGTTCGCGCCCTCGCACGCTGCCCGGCTGGCGAAGCTCAAGAAGGGCGACATGGCCAGCGAAGCCGAACGCTTGGCCGAAGGCACCGGCTGGATGCCTGCACTGTTCACGAACGGGCACGACCCGGAGCCGGAGGCGTGCGCGCAGGCAGCAGCAGGTGCAGCGGATGCGCCGGACGAGGCCGCCGGCGAAGTGGCAGCCAGCACGCTGGCCGCATGACGTAGCTGCATCGCCCTGGCGCACTGCGCCGGGGCGTCCGCTCAAAACCGGGCGCGGCAGATCTGCCGCGCCCGGTCTCAACGTCCACAGCAAAAAACGCCACGTCGCCGCCTTCGGCCAGGCGGCGACGTGGCCGCGAGCAAGAGCCTTGCTCGCGGACCAGCGATCGGTGCCCGCAGAGGCGGGCAAAGTTTCGATAGCGCTCCGCCGCAATGGGCAGGGCGCGTGGGCTACGCCCTGGCTTGCTGCACCAGGTTGTGTGAAAGCGTGCCCTCCTCGATGCTGGCAAAACGTCGCCCACCACGTCACAACGGGCGGCTCACGGATACGCCGCCCGACCGCTATGGAGCTTTCGCGCCAATGCCTCGAAGACGTCGCCGCAAGCTGCGGCAGGGGCGTCCTCGCTCCTCGTTGAGAGAATAGGCCTGACCCGCGTTGGGGCGCAATCCGGTGCAGCTGTCACGCGGGGATGCCGAGTCGGCCACGACTCCTTTCGGGCGAGGTCGGCCCATGCGTCCCTTAGAGACCGTTTCAAAAAGACCCAGAGGGGGCTGTTAACCTTTCCGGCAAGCTGTTAACCTTGGTCGTCTGAACAACCGGAACCAAGGGGATGGG
>NZ_JWMA01000104.1 GCF_000812465.1 Cupriavidus sp. IDO
GCGCCGGCCACCGCCGGTGCGGCGGGCGCCGCCGCGGCCGCCGCACCCAAGCGCAACTGGGGCGGCATCCTGGGCGGCATCGCTGCCGGCCTGGGTATCGGCTGGCTGCTGTCGCACTTCGGCCTGGGCGGCGCGGCGCTGGGCTTCCTGTCCAACCTGATCCTGATTGCGCTGGTCGCCTTCGTGGTGATCTGGCTGGTGCGCAAGTTCCGCGGCGGCAGCCGCGCCCAGCAACCCGCCTACGCGGGTGCCGGCGGCATGGACCGCAATGCCGAGCCGATGCTGCGCCAGCAGGTGCCGGTCGGTGCGCCGGAGCCGGTGACGCCGGCGCCGGTTGGCGCACCGGTCGCGGGTGCTGCGGCGGGTGCCGTGGCCCAGCAGCCCTGGGGCGTGCCGGCGGACTTCGATACTGAAGCCTTCCTGCGCAATGCCAAGGTGCACTTCGTACGCCTGCAGGCAGCCTGGGACGCGGGCAACCTGGACGACATCCGCGAGTTCACCACGCCGGAAATGTTCGCCGAGATCAAGATGGACCTGTCCGAGCGCGGCGCCGAAGTCAACAAGACGGATGTGGTCACGCTGGAAGCGCAGTTGCTGGGCATCGAATCGAACGCCAGCCAGCATCTGGCCAGCGTGCGCTTCACGGGCATGATCCGCGAGCGCGCGGGCGAAGCGGCCCAGCCGTTCGCCGAGGTCTGGAACCTCGCCAAGCCGGCTACCGGCAGCGGCGGCTGGTTGCTGGCAGGTATCCAGCAGGAGTCCTGAGTGCAGCGTATGCCCCGTGGCGGGTGATGTGCCGGGGGGAGTAGCTTAGAATGGAGGCCCACGTGAAAACGTGGGCCTTTTTGTTTCGGAGAAGGGTGCCGCGCGGCGGTGCCCTGCCTTGCTTCCGCCCGGCTTCCGCCACCCAGCGCCACTGCCCGACCCGCCGCCATGAATTCTCTGCCTTCCGCCCTGGCCACGCCCGCCGTCGCGGCGCTGAACCACCTGCTCGAGCAGGAGCCGTGGGCCCGCAACCTGCTGGTGCCGTTTGCCGGCCGCGTGATCCGCTTCGACGCCGCCGCATTCGCGCTGGCACTGAAGGTCACCGAGCACGGCGAGACCGAACTGGCGCCGATGGCGGAAGCGCCTGCGGTGACCCTGCTGGTGCCAATGCAGCAATGGCCGCTGGTGGCCGCCGACGTTGCCGATGGCGGCCAGGCCGCGGCAATGCGCCATGTGCGTATCGAAGGCGATGCGGAACTGGCCAACACGGTGTCCACGCTGGCGCGCAACCTGCGCTGGGATGCGGCTGAAGATCTGTCCCGGGCCCTGCGCGGCATCATGGGCGGGCCGCTCAGCGACAGCGTGGCGCAGCGCGTTGTCGACGGCGCGCGCCAAGTCCACGAGCAAGCCACGCGCGTCGGGCGTGCGCTGGTGGACAACGTCACCGAATACCTGCTGGACGAGCAGCCCACGCTGGTGCGCCATGCCGCGCTGGATGCGCTCGGGAACGACGTGGGCCGCCTGCGCGACGACCTGGCCCGGCTCGAAAAGCGCCTGGAACGGCTGGAGCGCGCCCGGGCCAATCCGCCGGGCACGTTGCCATCGGCGCATCGCTGAGCCGCGCCCGCTGACATGACGCCAACCTCCGCTGCCTTTGTTGCAGCCCGCCGCTACCGCCCTGTGAAGATTTCCGCATGACCCGCCTCCTGCGCCTTGGCAAGATCCTTTTCGTCATCATCTATTACGGCCTGGATGAGCTCGTGCTGTCCGGCTTCAAGAACCGCAAGATCCGGTTCCTGGTGCGCGTCATCACCGTCGGCCGCAAGCTCGAGATGCCGCGCGGCGAACGCCTGCGCCGCGCGCTGACCAGCCTGGGGCCGATCTTCGTCAAGTTCGGCCAGGTCCTGTCCACGCGGCGCGACCTGATGCCGCCGGACATCGCCGACGAGCTGGCCAAGCTGCAGGACCAGGTGCCGCCGTTCGATTCGGCGGTGGCGGTGAAGATCATCGAGCGTGCGCTGGGCCGGCCGCTGTCGGAACTGTTCGAGACTTTCGAGCACCAGCCCGTTGCCAGCGCTTCGATCGCCCAGGTCCACTTCGCCACCCTCAAGGGCGGCCCGAGCCACGGCCGCGAGGTTGCGGTCAAGGTGCTGCGCCCGGGCATGCTACCGGTGATCGACAGCGACCTCGCGCTGATGCGCGACATGGCCACCTGGATGGAGCGCTTCTGGGCCGACGGCAAGCGGCTCAAGCCGCGCGAGGTGGTGGCCGAGTTCGACAAGTACCTGCACGACGAACTCGACCTGATGATCGAGGCCGCCAACGCCAGCCAGCTGCGCCGCAATTTTTCCGATACCAGCCTGCTGTTGGTGCCCGAGGTGTTCTGGGACTGGTGCAGCAGCACGGTGTTCGTGATGGAGCGCATGCACGGCATCCCGATCTCGCGCACCGAGTCGCTGAAGGCCGCGGGCGTGGACATGCACCAGCTGGCGGAGGAGGGCGTCGAGATCTTCTTCACGCAGGTGTTCCGCGACGGCTTCTTCCACGCCGACATGCACCCCGGCAATATCCTGGTCTCGGTGCAGCCGGAGACCTTCGGCCGCTATATCGCGCTGGATTTCGGCATCGTCGGCGCGCTGTCCGAGTTCGACAAGAATTACCTGGCGCAGAATTTCATTGCCTTCTTCCGCCGTGACTACCATCGGGTGGCGCTGCTGCACGTGGAATCCGGCTGGGTGCCGCCCGATACCCGGGTGGAGGAACTCGAGAGCGCCGTGCGTGCGTGCTGCGAGCCGTATTTCGACAAGCCGCTCAAGGAAATCTCGCTGGGCATGGTGCTGATGCGCTTGTTCCAGACTTCGCGCCGCTTCAATGTCGAGATCCAGCCGCAGCTGGTGCTGCTGCAGAAGACGCTGCTCAATATCGAAGGGCTGGGCCGTCAGCTCGATCCGGACCTGGACCTGTGGAAGACCGCCAAGCCGTTCCTGGAGCGGTGGATGCATGAGCAGGTGGGCTGGAAGGGCGCGTGGGAACGGGTCAAGGTCGAGGCGCCGCTGTGGGCCAAGATGCTGCCGGACTTTCCGCGCCTGGCGCACCAGTTCCTGGAGCGCCGCGCGCTCAACACGAACGGCGAGCAGGAGCGGCTGCTGGCGATGCTGGTCGTCGAGCAGCGCCGCACCAACCGGCTGGTCGGCACGACGCTGCTGCTGGTGGGCGGCTTTATCGCCGGCATCGTGCTGACACACGTGCTGGCGTGGGCGGGCTACTGGTAGGCGGCCCTCGTATCTATAACAAGAACGAGATCAGGCAAAACGCGGAGACATACCCATGAGCCAGGCAGACAAGCCCGCCCCCACGCCGACATTCGCCACGCGGAATGCGGCCGATCCGGCATTCTGGGACGAACGTTTCGAACAGGGATTCACGCCCTGGGACATGCACGGCGTGCCAATGGAGTTCCAGGCCTTCATCGCCGCCATGGCGCCATGCCCGACGCTGATCCCCGGCTGCGGCAACGGCTGGGAGGCAGCCTGGCTTCATGAGCGCGGCTGGCCGGTGACGGCCATCGATTTCTCGCCGCAGGCTGTGGCTTCGGCCAGGCGCGAGCTTGGGGCCGCGGGCGCGGTGGTCCACGAGGCGGATTTCTTCGCGTTCACCCCGGAACCGCGCTGCGAGCTGATCTACGAACGCGCCTTCCTCTGTGCCTTGCCGCCGGCGCTGCGGGAAGCGTATGCCGAGCGCGTTGCGGCGCTGTTGCCGCCCGGCGGCCTGCTGGCCGGCTATTTCTATCTGGGCGATATGCGCGGCGGACCGCCGTTCGCCATGCCTGCCACCGAACTGGACGCGCTGCTGACCCCGGCCTTCGATCGCATCGACGACCGCGCGTCCGTGGCCCCCTTGCCGGTATTCAACGCACAGGAGCGCTGGCAGGTCTGGCGCCGCCGACCGGACTGAGGCCGGCGGCGGCTTGCCTCGATAGCGGCGGGATCAGCCGCGGCGATGGCCGTTGTGCTTCTCGCGGTAGATATTGCCGCTGCTGCGGTTCTCCGTGCGTGCGATGCTGCCTTGCTCGCCCTGGCTGATGTGACCGTTGCGGCCGACGCGTGCCTCGCGGTTGTCGACATGGGCCTGCCCGCGTTCCAGGCTGCCCGCTTCGCGATTGGTCAGAGAGCCGTTCTGCACGCCGTTGCGGATCCGCTGCTGCTGGTTGATATTGCGCTGCACATCGGCCTGCATCCGCTGCGACGATGCGCTGTCGGGGTTGCCGATCCGCCCGTTGTGGGTGTCGCGCGAAATGTCCTGGCTGACGCGATTCTCGGCCCGCTGGATCGAGGCCTGTTCGCGCGGCGACACCGACCCGTTCTTCATCGCATTGGCCTCCATCCGGTCGACCTTCGCGGTCTGCTTTTCCAGGCTGGCGGCTTCGCGGGTGGTCAGGCTGCCCGACTGCAGGCCGTTCTCGATCCGCTGCTGCTGGTTGGCGTCGCGCTGCACGTCGTGCGTAATGGCGGCTGTCTGTGCAGCCGCGATCCCGGTCGTGAGGGCAGCGGCAAGGCCGGCGCCGATCAGCAGGGTGGTACGCAGGGTGCGGGGACGGTTGTTGGGCATGTGGCTTCTCCTCTGTCTCGTTCAGGAATGGCCCGCGAGCGGTAGTGCGCGTGGCCTGGCTGCTCTAATGCCCGGTCCGGCATCCACGCCGACAGCGGGTTTGTAATCCGTGTAACGGCTTGTTTTCCATGCGATCCGCGGGAGGGCAGGGGCGCCTGGCCCCCGGAATTTGGCGCGCCAGCAACAGTCGATCTGCGGCCCAGTGGCGATGACGATGCACCGTCCCGGGGATTTGCGCCCGGCGGGGAATTTTTTTCGCCCGGATGGGTCTGCGTCGCTATAATCCGCGTTTTGATTCGGCTACGACCGCAGGCCGGGACCCGCTCCCAGGCCACCCATGCGGCCCCGACCGATGAATTGGACTCCGGGCAGCCGCGCGCAATGATGCGCTGGTCAGTGGACTAAGAGGCGCCACCCGGCATTCGGTTTTTCGCCACAAGGGCATTTTCTGCATAGGGCAGCGGCATGCTGATCTGGTTTGTCATCATCTACTGGGTAATCTCGGTCGGCATCGGCCTGTGGGCGGCACTGCGCGTGCGCAACACGACCGACTTCGCCGTGGCCGGCCGCAGCCTGCCGTTCTATATCGTCACCGCCACCGTCTTTGCGACCTGGTTTGGCTCCGAGACCGTGCTGGGCATTCCGGCGGTGTTCCTCAAGGAAGGGCTGTCGGGCGTGGTTTCCGACCCGTTCGGCTCCTCGCTCTGCCTGATCCTGGTGGGCCTGTTCTTCGCCCGGCCGCTGTACCGGATGAACCTGCTCACCATCGGCGACTACTATCACAACCGCTACGGGCGGCTGGCCGAGGTGCTGACCACGCTGTGCATCGTGGTGTCCTACCTGGGCTGGGTCGCCGCGCAGATCAAGGCGCTCGGGCTGGTGTTCTATACCGTGTCCGACGGCGCGCTGTCGCAGGATGCCGGCATGATGATCGGCGCCGCCAGCGTACTGGTCTACACGCTGTTCGGCGGCATGTGGTCGGTCGCGGTGACCGATTTCATCCAGATGATCATCATCGTGGTCGGCATGCTCTATATCGGCTACGAGGTCAGCGGCCAGGCCGGCGGCGTGGCGGCGGTGGTGTCGCACGCGGCGGCGGCGGGCAAGTTCGAATTCCTGCCCTCGCTGGACCTGATCCAGATCGTCGGGTTCGCGGCCGCGCTGTTCACCATGATGCTGGGATCCATCCCGCAGCAGGACGTGTTCCAGCGGGTCACGTCGTCGCGCACCGAGCAGATCGCCGGCCGGGCCTCGGTGCTGGGCGGCGTGCTGTACTTCTTCTTTGCCTTCATCCCGATGTTCCTGGCGTACTCGGCGACCCTGATCGATCCGGACATGGTCAACAAGTACATCAACGCCGATTCGCAGCTGATCCTGCCGCAGCTGATCCTGCAGCACGCGCCGATGTTTGCCCAGGTGATGTTCTTCGGCGCGCTGCTGTCGGCCATCAAGAGCTGCGCCTCGGCGACGCTGCTGGCGCCTTCGGTAACGTTTGCCGAGAACATCCTGCGCCCGTACTTCCGCCATCTGGACGACAAGCAGTTCCTGCGCGTGATGCAGGCCGTGGTGCTGGTGTTCACCGCCACCGTGACGCTGTTCGCGCTGAACTCACACCTGTCGATCTTCCATATGGTGGAAAATGCCTACAAGGTCACATTGGTGTCGTCGTTCGTCCCGCTGGCCTTCGGCATGTTCTGGAAGCCTGCAACCCGCCAGGGCGGGCTCGCGGCCATCCTGCTCGGCCTGGGCTCCTGGCTGACCTGCGAGGTGGCCTTTGCCGATGCGGTGATGCCGCCGCAGATGGTCGGCCTGATGTTCTCGATCAGCGGCATGGTGGTCGGTTCGCTGCTGCCGCAGTGGATTGCGGATCACGCGCCGGTCAAGGAAGTCCATATCGCCTGAGGGCAAATCGCGCGGGACAGGTATGCCGCGCGATTTCATAAAGCTGCCCGCCACGGGCTATTGTGCTTTGTCCCCTTATTTCCTCCCGTCAGGCAGGCCGGTAACAGTTTATAATTCAAGGCTTTGCATCGTTGCGCGATATTCCTGCCGGTCTGCCCGGCCGGCGCGCAGGCGATTGCCCGCACTGTTCCGATCCAGATTTTTCGCGAAAGAACCACTATGCCGATCTATGCCTACCGTTGCGACGCCTGCGGCCACGGGCGCGATGTGCTGCAGAAAATGAGTGATGCCCCGCTCACCGACTGCCCGTCCTGCGGCGCAGCGGGAACCTTCAAGAAGCAACTGACCGCGGCCGGCTTCCAGCTCAAGGGCTCGGGCTGGTACGTGACCGACTTCCGCGGCGGCAGCGGCGGCAGCAGTGCCCCCGCCACGGCCGGCGCGGCGGCAGGCGCTGCCAGTGCCCCGGCAGCGGCAGAGTCGTCCTCCTCCGACAGCGCCTCCGCAGCCCCGGCCGCCGGTGGTTGCGGCAGCGCCTGCGCCTGCCACTGATCCGGGCGAGCCGTGGCGATCAAGAAAACTTCCGCGCTGAAGACCTGGTTCCTGACCGGGCTGCTGGTGCTGGTGCCGCTGGGCATTACCCTGTGGGTGCTCAGCCTCATCATCGGCACGATGGACCAGAGCCTGGCGCTGCTGCCCGAAGCCTGGCGGCCGGACCAATTGCTGTTCGGCAAGCGCGTGACCGGCCTCGGCGCGATCCTGACGCTGCTGTGCATCCTGCTGGTGGGCGTGCTCGCGCACAACTTCATCGGGCAGCGCCTGGTGCGGTGGTGGGAGGCGCTGCTGGGTCATATTCCGGTGGTCGGCCCGATCTATACCAGCGTCAAGCAGGTGTCCGACACGCTGTTGTCGTCGTCGGGCAATGCCTTCCGCAAGGCGCTGCTGGTGCAGTACCCGCGTGAGGGCTCGTGGACCATCGCTTTCCTGACCGGACGCCCCGGCGGCGACGTGCAGAACCACCTGCAGGGCGAGTACGTCAGCGTGTACGTACCGACCACGCCGAACCCGACCTCGGGCTTCTTCCTGATGATGCCCAAGGCCGACACCATCGAACTCGACATGACCGTCGATGCCGCGCTGAAGTACATCGTTTCGATGGGCGTGGTGGCACCGGCGGAATTGCCCCGCAAGAACGGCGGCGCGAGCCGCCCGTCGGATGCGGTCGCCCCCGCCATCGCTGCCGGCACCGCCGCCGGCCGCGAAGAAGCGGTCGAGACAACCGATCCTTCGCATTCAAATTGATCACGGGCCGCCTGCGTTTGCCAGGTGGCCGCGTATTACCGGGAATTCTCCTATGTCCTCCATGCGTACTCATTACTGCGGTCTGGTGACCGAACAACTCTCGGGCCAGGAAGTGGCCCTGACCGGCTGGGTGCAGCGCCGCCGCGACCATGGCGGCGTGATCTTCATCGACCTGCGCGACCGCGAAGGCCTGGTGCAGGTCGTGTGCGACCCGGACCGCCCCGAGATGTTCAAGGCCGCCGAAGAGATCCGCAATGAGTTCTGCATCCGGATCACGGGCAAGGTGCGTCCCCGTCCGGCCGGCACCGAGAACACCAACCTGACCTCGGGCAAGATCGAGGTGCTGTGCCACGAGCTGACCGTGCTCAACCCGTCGGTCACGCCTCCGTTCCAGCTCGACGATGACAACCTGTCGGAAACCACGCGCCTGACGCACCGCGTGCTGGACCTGCGCCGCCCGCAGATGCAGTACAACCTGCGCCTGCGCTACAAGGTGGCGATGGAAGTGCGCAAGTACCTGGACGCCCAGGGCTTCATCGACATCGAAACCCCGATGCTCGGCAAGAGCACGCCCGAAGGCGCGCGTGACTACCTGGTGCCGTCGCGCGTGAACCCGGGCCACTTCTTCGCGCTGCCGCAATCGCCGCAGATCTTCAAGCAGATGCTGATGGTGTCGGGCTTCGACCGCTACTACCAGATCACCAAGTGCTTCCGCGACGAAGACCTGCGCGCCGACCGCCAGCCGGAATTCACGCAGATCGACTGCGAGACCTCGTTCCTGACCGAGCAGGAGATCCGCGACCTGTTCGAGGACATGATGCGCACGGTGTTCAAGAACGCCATCAACGTCGACCTGGACGCCAGGTTCCCGGTGATGGAGTTCCGCGAGGCCATGGCCCGCTTTGGCTCGGACAAGCCCGACTTGCGCGTCAAGCTGGAATTCACCGAACTGACCGAGGTGATGAAGGACGTCGACTTCAAGGTGTTCTCCGGCCCGGCCAACAGCGACAACGGCCGCGTGGTCGGCCTGCGCGTGCCGGGCGGCGGTGCGATCTCGCGCGGCGAAATCGATGCGTACACCCAGTTCGTCGCCATCTACGGCGCCAAGGGCCTGGCCTGGATCAAGGTCAACGAAGTGGCCAAGGGCCGCGACGGCCTGCAGTCGCCGATCGTGAAGAACCTGCACGACGCCGCCATCGATGAAATCCTGAAGCGCACCGGCGCCCAGGACGGCGACATCATCTTCTTCGGCGCGGACAAGGCCAAGGTGGTCAACGACGCCATCGGCGGCCTGCGCCTGAAGATCGGCCATTCCGAATTCGGCAAGGCCAACGGCCTGTTCGAAGACGTGTGGAAGCCGCTGTGGGTGGTCGACTTCCCGATGTTCGAGTACGACGAGGAAGACGCCCGCTGGGTGGCCATGCACCACCCGTTCACCAGCCCGAAGGACGAGCACCTGCAGTACCTGGAAACCGATCCGGGCAAGTGCATCGCCAAGGCCTACGACATGGTGCTGAACGGCTGGGAAATGGGCGGCGGCTCGGTCCGTATCTATCGCGAGGACGTGCAGAGCAAGGTGTTCCGCGCGCTCAAGATCGGCGAGGAAGAAGCGCGTGCCAAGTTCGGCTACCTGCTGGACGCGCTGCAGTACGGCGCGCCCCCGCACGGCGGCCTGGCCTTCGGCCTGGACCGCATCGTGACGATGATGGCCGGCGCCGATTCGATCCGTGACGTGATCGCGTTCCCGAAGACCCAGCGTGCCCAGGATCTGCTGACCCAGGCCCCGAGCTCGGTAGACGAGAAGCAGCTGCGCGAACTGCATATTCGTCTGCGTGCGGCGGAGCCGAAGACGGCCTGAGCGATCTGACGTTTTTCGCAACAAAAAAGCCGCGTTCGCGCGGCTTTTTTGTTGCCTGCGCAATGTTGGTTGATTGCGCCAGGGCCCAATGCCATTGGTTTCGATTTGTTACTAGTCGGAACGAAGGGCCTTGCGGCAATGTCTTTCTTTTTTATTGCGCAAAATGCCGAGTGCCCGCATGAAGGCCGCCGGCGGCGCGGGAGGAATCAGACGTGACCCTGGATGTCGACCTAATTCGCCAGTTCCTGCTGGCCCATGCCCAAACGATCCTGACCTGGCTCGTGGCGGGATTGATCATGATGATGCTGGCGCGCTTCGAGCTGCGGCGCGCCGTGCGCCGCTCGGCGCAGGCCATGTCCGAGTCGGTCGCCACCACGGTGGCGGCCTGCGTCCCGGACATCGCCCATGCCGCGCAGGCGGCGAGTCCGCTGCCCGTGGCCGAGCCGGTCGAAATGCAGCGTGCCGAGGCCTTGCGCCGGCTCGCGCTCGATACGGTTGCCGCCGTGATGACGCGCGGGCGCTGGCTGGAAGAGCTGGGCAACCTGCGGCTGGCAGATGATGCGCTGCTCGCCGGGCAACGTGCAGGCGGCGCCGATCCTCTTCTGGTGGTGGCCCCGCAACCGGTAGTGCAGGCTTACCTGGGCGCGCAGCGCACGTACGACGAAGAAGCGGCACAAGTCCAGGCACATCGCCGCGATGCGCAGCGCCTGCAAGAGGCGTTGCAGGCACTGGCCGGCGAGACCGCGCATATCGAACAGGAAACCGCCAGCATCGTCATGCGTTTCGAGCAGGTCAATACGCAGGCCGCACAGGGCGTGGATGGCGGCGATTACCAGCGCTTCCTGATCCAGAAGTACAACGCACTGGGCCTGCGCGAGAAGGAAATCGCGCACGAACGCACGCAGCTGCAGGCGCAAGCGCGGGAAAGCGCTGACGCGCTGGCCGAGCATGCGCATGTTGCCGCGCAGCGCTACCGCCAGGCGCTGGCGCCGCTGATGGACCAGCTCCGCGCGGCGTGGGGGCATGGCAATTCGCCGGATGTCTTCGACACCTGGCATCGCAGCGTGCCGCAGGCCGTGGACGTGCCGCGCAACGCTGCATGACGCATGCACTGCGTGCGCCCGCTTGCCACCGAGCTTTCGCGTGGCAAGCGGGCGCGCCTGCGCTATCCTTGGGTTTATCCTTCAACCCAGTCCCATGCCCTACAAGATTCCCGAATCCGTGCTGGTCGTGATCTACACGCCAGACCTGCAAGTCTTGCTGCTGGAACGCGCCGACCGGCCCGGATTCTGGCAATCCGTGACCGGAAGCCTCGATGCCACCGACGAACCGCTGGCGCTGACCGCCGCGCGGGAAGTGGCGGAGGAAACGGGCATCATCGCAGGTGAGCACGCGCTCACCGACTGGCACCACACCATCCAGTACGAGATCTATCCGCAGTGGCGCCATCGCTACGAGGCCGGCGTCACGCGCAATACCGAGCACTGGTTCGGGCTGTGCGTGCCCGGGCCGCTGCCGGTGACGCTGGCGCCGCGCGAGCATCTTCGGTACCGTTGGTTGCCATGGGAAGACGCGGCACTGCAGTGCTTTTCGAGCAGCAACGCCGAGGCGGTGCGGCAGCTGGCCTGGCGTGCCGCCGCCGTTTGCGGAGCCGGCGAATGAAGCTGCGCGTGGTCACCTACAACATCCACAAGGGCGTGACCGGAATTTCACGCCGCCCGCGCATCCAGAATGTGCGCGCCGGCCTGCAGTCCATGGATGCCGATATCGTGTTCCTGCAGGAAGTGCAGGACCGCAATGACCGGCTGGTGGCCGCCGCGCTGTTCGATCCGGACCACACCCAGCTCAACTACCTGGCGACGGACGCCTACCCGCATTCGGTCTATGGCCGCAACGCGGTGTACGAGCACGGCCATCATGGCAACGCCATCCTGTCGCGCCATCCGATCCTGATGTCGGAGAACCTGGATATTTCGGATCACCGCTTCGAGCAGCGCGGGCTGCTGCATGCGGTGGCCGAAGTGAACGGGGTGGAGGCGCACCTGATCTGCGTGCACTTCGGCCTGTTCGCACGCAGCCGCGCCCGCCAGGCCGACGCGCTGGTCGAGCGCGTGCGCACCGTGGTGCCGTCGGACGCACCGCTGGTGATCGCGGGCGATTTCAACGACTGGAACCACCGGCTCGATTCCCAGATCTGCAACACGCTGGGGGCGGTGGAGGCATCGCACGCGCGCGGCGCTCGCCTGCATACCTTTCCGAGCCACATGCCGTGGTGGCAACTCGACCGCATCTACGTGCGCGGCTTCGAGATCGAGCGCGCCCATGCGCTGACCGGACGCGACTGGGCGCAGCGCTCGGACCACGTGCCGCTGGTCGCCGAGCTTGAACACACGGGCGGCACCGACTCACAGCCGCGCGGCAAGGCGGCCTGAGCGGGACCGCTGCTCAGCGGCTGGCCGCCGGATAGTCCCGGATGAACGCGTAGATCTCTTCAGCGTCCGACAAATCGAGCACTGGCAGTCCGGTCATTTTTGCGACGACGGCCGGCTCGTCACTTGCCACTGCCACCACGCCCGGCACCTCATCCCACAGCGGTGTACGCCCCAGGCTCGGCCGGAACACCTCCAGCTTGGGAAAATCGCTGCGCTTGTAGCCTTCGACCAGCACAAGATCGATATCGGCCGGAAGCACGGCGAGTGCATCGGCCAGCTCCGGGGAAGGTACGTCCTCGGGGTAGTGCCGCATCAGCGTCATGTGACGCGCCCCGACCAGCACGACATTCCTGCAGCCGCCTTCGCGCATGCGCCAGGAATCCTTGCCCGGCTTGTCCGGATCGAATCCATGGTGGGTGTGCTTGATGCCGGCGACGCGCTCGCCGGCCGCGACGAAGCGGGGAATCAGCTGATCGAGCAGTGTGGTCTTGCCGCTGCCGGACGAGCCCGTAATGCCGAATACCTTCACGATGTGTTCCGTTCCAGTGACATAAGTAGCCACCGACAATAGCAGAGTTGCGTGCGCCGATGTGCAGGTGGCGCCGGGTGTCTCATAATCTCGTCATGTCACGGATATCCGATCAGGCACGTTCCGAGCAAGTTCCGGCAAGCGCGGCCAATGCCGCGTTGCGGGGCGAGGCTGCGGACACCGGCCGGCACGCCGCACGGGCCCACATGCTGCGCTGGGCGTGGCGGCGTGGCAAGCCGGTGGCCGGCAACCGCGTGCGCCTCCTGCGCAGCGGCCAGGAATACTTTCCGGCACTGGTTGCGGCTATCGACCAGGCTGTCGTCCTGGTCATGCTGGAGACCTACATCTATGCCGACGACCCCGCCGGGCAGGCAGTCAGCGATGCGCTGATCCGCGCGGCGCAGCGGGGCGTTTCCGTGCGCGTGACGGTGGACGGCTTCGGCGCCGGCGACATGCCCGCGGCGCTGGCGGAGCGCCTGCGTGCCGCAGGCGTGCAATTGCGCGTCTATCGTGCGATGCGCGGCTTTACGCTCGCGCGGCGGCATTTGCGCCGGCTGCATCGCAAGCTCGCCGTGGTGGACCGGCAGGTCGCCTTTGTCGGCGGCATCAACATCATCGACGACCACAACCACGGACCATTCGACCAGGCGGGCCTGGGGCCGCGCTACGACTTCGCCGTGGAGGTCAGGGGGCCGCTGGTGGATCGCATCGCGCTGACCGCGGAGCGGCTTTGGTGGCGCCTGTCCTTCCGCGGCGAGATGCGCGAAGTGGGCCTGGCAGGGGCCGCCGCCGACTATCCGCTGATCACGGACATGCCACCCCGGCCGGAAGAGTCCGGTGGCGTGCGCGCGGCCTTGCTGCTGCGCGACAACCTGCGTAACCGCCGCGCCATCGAGCGCGAATACCTGCGCGCACTGGGCGCGGCGCGCCAGGATGTGATTCTCGCCAACGCCTACTTCCTGCCTGGCCACAAGATGCGGCGCGCGCTGCTGGCGTGCCGCCAGCGGGGTGTGCGCGTGCGCCTGCTGCTGCAAGGCATGGTCGAGTACCGGCTGCAGCATTTTGCTACGCACGCCCTCTACGCCAGCCTGCTGGATGCCGGTGTGGAAATCTACGAATACGCCGAGAGCTTTCTCCATGCCAAGGTTGGCGTGGTGGATGAAGCATGGGCCACGGTCGGATCCAGCAACATGGATCCGTTCAGCCTGCTGCTGGCGCGCGAGGCCAATATTTCGGTCTACGATGCCGCCTTTGCCGCCGAGTTGCGCACCGAGCTCGAGCGCGCGATCGAACTGCGCAGCGTCCGCGTCATGCCGGAAACCCATGCGCGGCGCTCCACATGGCGCCGCCTGACCAACTGGGCGGCCTATATGGTGTTGCGCCTGGGCGTCGTCATTGCCGGAGTGACGGGGCGCTACTGAGCGCGTGCACGCCATGCTGCCCTGCCGCACCGGACTTCCTGCAACCAGTGACAATCCGGGCATTGCTGGCGATGCTGCAGCGCAGTCCGTTTAGAAACACCGGTCTAATTAAAAGCTTGATGGGCGCGAGTCTCGACAGAATAATCTGAACGACCGTTCTTTTTTGGCTTAGACTGCGTGCATTCGCGGCAAAACCCGGATATTCCGGGCGCTGCAGGCAATAAAAGCAATGTCAGGGTCATACCGCGACGCACGATGTGGCGTCGCAAAGAACGGAGAAAAAACATGCGACACCAGTCAGCCCGTCTCGAATCTGCTACCGCCTCTCCCGCGCCGATGCGCAAGGGGGAAATGACGCGCGTGGCGATTCTGGATGCCGCACTGGAATTGTCGTCCCGCGACGGCCTCGAAGGACTCACCATCGGGCTGCTGGCGGAACGCATGCAGATGAGCAAGAGCGGCGTGTTCGCGCATTTCGGTTCGCGCGAAGACCTGCAGGTAGAGGTGGTGCGGGAGTATCACCGCAGGTTCGAGCAGGAGGTCTTCTACCCCTCGCTGCACGAGCCGCGCGGCCTGCCCCGGCTGTGGTCGATGGTGCGCCGGTGGATGGAGAAGCGCATCCAGGAAGTGACGACCGGATGCATCTACATCAGTGGCGCGGTCGAGTATGACGACCGCGCGGAAAGCCTGGTGCGTGACGAGCTCGTCAAGAGCGTCACCATCTGGCGCGCCGCGCTGATGCGGGCCATCGACCAGGCCAAGCAGGAAGGGCACCTGCGCGCGGATTGCGATCCGCGCCTGATGCTGTTCGAGATGTACAGCCTTGAACTAGGCTTGCATCATGACGCCCGTTTCCTGCGCCTGCCGGACAGTGCCGAACTTGCCATGGTCGCGCTTAACAAACTGATTCAGTCTTACCGTACCTGAGGTCGCCGGGTCGGACCCCATCGCGCAAGCGAGCGGGCGGCGTGGCGGCATCGTATAACTCCAAGGAGTCTCTGATGGGCCAGTACACCGCACCGTTGCGCGACATGCAGTTCGTGCTCCATGAACTGCTCGGCGCCGAAGCCGAACTCAAGGCGATGCCGCCGCACGCGGACATCGACGCGGACACCATCAACCAGGTCATCGAAGAAGCCGGCAAGTTCTGCGCGGACGTCGTATTCCCGCTCAACCAGGTCGGCGACCGCGAGGGCTGCACCTACGTCGGCGATGGCGTGGTGAAGGCGCCTACCGGCTTCAAGGAAGCCTACCAGCAGTACGTGGAAGCCGGCTGGCCGGCACTGGCGTGCGATCCCGCTTTCGGCGGCCAGGGCCTGCCGATCGTGATCAACAATGTGGTCTACGAGATGCTGAACTCGGCCAGCCAGGCATGGACCATGTACCCGGGGCTGTCGCACGGCGCGTACGAGGCTTTGCACGCACACGGTACGCCCGAGCTGCAGCAGGCCTACCTGCCCAAGCTGGTTTCCGGCGTATGGACCGGCACCATGTGCCTGACCGAGCCGCACTGCGGCACCGACCTCGGCATCCTGCGCAGCAAGGCCGAGCCGCAGGCCGATGGTTCGTACCTCATTACGGGCACCAAGATCTTCATCTCGGCCGGCGAGCACGACATGGCGGAGAACATCATCCACCTGGTGCTGGCCCGCCTGCCGGACGCGCCGGGCGGCACCAAGGGCATCTCGCTGTTCGTGGTGCCCAAGTTCATTCCGGATGCCAACGGCAACCCGGGCGAGCGCAACGGCATCAAGTGCGGCTCGATCGAGCACAAGATGGGCATCCACGGCAACGCCACCTGCGTGTTGAACCTGGACGGCGCGCGCGGCTGGATGGTGGGCGAGCCCAACAAGGGCCTGAATGCTATGTTCGTGATGATGAACGCTGCCCGCCTCGGCGTAGGCGCGCAAGGCCTGGGCCTGACCGAAGTGGCGTACCAGAACTCGCTGGCCTACGCCAAGGACCGCCTGCAGATGCGTGCGCTGACCGGCCCGAAGGCGCCGGACAAGCCTGCCGACCCGATCATCGTGCACCCGGATGTGCGCCGCATGCTGCTGACGCAGAAGGCCTACGTCGAAGGCGGCCGTGCCTTCAGCTACTGGACCGCGCTGCAGATCGACCGCGAGCTGTCGCACCCGGACGAAGCCGTGCGCAAGCAGGCCGGCGACCTGGTCGCGCTGCTGACGCCGGTGATCAAGGCCTTCCTGACCGACAACGCTTTCACCTCCACCAACGAGGGCATGCAGGTATTCGGCGGCCACGGCTACATCGCCGAGTGGGGCATGGAACAGTACGTGCGCGATGCCCGCATCAACATGATCTACGAAGGCACCAACACCATCCAGGCGCTGGACCTGCTGGGCCGCAAGATCCTGGGCGACATGGGCGCCAGGATGAAGGCCTTCGGCAAGATCGTGCAGGAATTCGTCGAAGCCGAAGGCACCAACGAAGCCATGCAGGAGTTCATCAACCCGCTGGCCGACATTGGCGACAAGGTCCAGAAGCTGACCATGGAAATCGGCATGAAGGCGATGGGCAACGCCGATGAAGTGGGCGCCGCCGCGGTGCCGTACCTGCGCGTGGTGGGCCATCTGGTGTTCTCGTACTTCTGGGCCCGCATGGCCAAGATCGCGCTGGAGAAGGAAGCCAGCGGCGACAAGTTCTACACGGCCAAGCTGGCCACGGCGCGCTTCTACTTCGCCAGGCTGCTGCCGGAAACTGCTGCCGAAATCCGCAAGGCGCGCGCCGGTTCGGCCACGCTGATGGCGCTGGACGCAGACCTGTTCTGATTTACCGCCGGCTTGCGCTCCGTTCCCGTTGCGGGAGCGGGGCGCGGACGGCAGCCAAGGGCCACGCCCACTCTCTCATCTCAACGCTCACTAATCCAGGAGCGCGCATGTCCAATTTCATCGTCAAGAAAGTCGCCGTGCTGGGTGCCGGCGTCATGGGGGCGCAGATCGCCGCGCACCTCGTCAATGCACGCGTGCCGGTCGTGCTGTTCGATCTTCCGGCCAAGGAAGGCCCGAAGAACGGCATCGCGCTGCGTGCCATCGAGAACCTGAAGAAGCTGTCGCCCGCGCCGCTCGGCATCAAGGACGAAGCCGGCCTGATCCGGGCTGCCAACTACGAAGACGACATCGCACTGCTGAAGGAATGCGATGTGGTGATCGAAGCGATCGCCGAGCGCATGGACTGGAAGCACGACCTGTACAAGAAGGTCTCCCCGCACCTGGCGTCCCACGCGATCTTCGCCACCAACACATCGGGCCTGTCGATCACGGCGCTGTCCGACGGGTTTGACGCGGACCTGAAGGCGCGCTTCTGCGGCGTGCATTTCTTCAACCCGCCGCGCTACATGCACCTGGCCGAGCTGATCGCCACCGCGACCACGCAGCCGGAGATCCTCGACAAGCTGGAAGCCTTCCTGACCACCACGCTCGGCAAGGGCGTGGTGCGCGCCAAGGACACGCCCAACTTTATCGCCAACCGCGTCGGCATCTTCTCGATCCTGGCCGTGTTTGCCGAAGCCGAGAAGTACGGCGTTCCGTTCGACGTGGTCGACGACCTGACGGGCTCCAAGCTGGGCCGCGCCAAGTCCGCCACCTTCCGCACCGCGGACGTGGTCGGCCTGGACACCATGGCGCACGTGATCAAGACCATGCAGGACAACCTGCGGGACGACCCGTTCGCTCCGGTCTACAAGACGCCTGCCGTGCTGAAGGCTTTGGTCGACGCAGGTGCACTGGGCCAGAAGACGGGCGCCGGCTTCTACAAGAAGGAAGGCAAGGCGATCAAGGTGCTCGACGCCAGGACCGGCCAGTACGTCGAATCGGGCAAGAAAGCGGACGAGATCGTCGTGCGCATGCTGAAGAAGGAACCGGCAGAGCGCATCAGGCTGCTGCGCGAATCCACCAATCCGCAGGCGCAGTTCCTATGGGCGGTGTTCCGCGACGTGTTCCACTACATCGCCGTGTACCTGGAACAGATCGCCGGCTCCGCTGCCGACATCGACCTGGCCATCCGCTGGGGCTTCGGCTGGAATTCGGGTCCGTTTGAAGACTGGCAGTCGGCCGGCTGGAAGCAGGTCGCCGAATGGGTGAAGGAAGACGTCGAAGGCGGCAAGGCGCTGTCGGCCGCGCCGCTGCCCGCCTGGGTGTTCGCAGGCCCCGTGGCCGAGAACCAGGGTGTGCACGCCGCCGCCGGTTCGTGGTCGCCGGCCACGCAGTCGTTCGTCGCCCGCAGCACGCTGCCGGTGTATGAGCGCCAGGTATTCCGCGCCTCGCTCAGGGGCTCGGACGCGGCAGATCCGCGCAAGGCGGGCCGCACCGTCGAAGAGAACGATGCCGTGCGCATCTGGGTGAGCGAAGGCCAGGACGACGTGCTGGTGGTGTCGTTCAAGAGCAAGATGAACACGATCGGGCCGGATGTGATCGACGGCCTGACCCGCGCCATCGACCTTGCCGAAGCCGGCTACAAGGGCCTGGTGGTGTGGCAGCCGACCTCGCTGCAGCTCGGCGCGCCGGGCGGCCCGTTCTCCGCCGGCGCCAACCTCGAGGCGGCGATGCCTGCCTTCATGATGGGCGGCGCCAAGGGCATCGAGCCGTTCGTGAAGAAGTTCCAGGATGGCATGATGCGCGTGAAGTACGCCTCGGTGCCGGTGGTGTCCGCGGCATCCGGTATCGCGCTGGGCGGCGGCTGCGAACTGATGCTGCATTCGGCGGCTCGCGTGGCGGCGCTGGAAACGTACATCGGCCTAGTTGAAGTGGGTGTGGGCCTGGTGCCAGCGGGCGGCGGCCTGAAGGAAGCTGCGCTGGCAGCCGCACGTGCCGCACAATCGGCTGGCAGCACCAACTACCTGCAGTTCCTGACCAACCGCTTCCAGAGCGCGGCCATGGCCAAGGTTTCGGCCTCTGCACTGGAAGCGCGCCAGATGGGCTACCTGCAGCCGTCCGACAGGATCGTGTTCAACGTGCACGAACTGCTCTATGTGGCACAGAACGAAGTGCGCGCGCTGGCCAACGCCGGCTACCGCGCGCCGCTGCCGACGCTGGTCCCGGTGGCCGGCCGCTCGGGTGTCGCCACCATCAAGGCGTCGCTGGTCAATATGCGCGACGGCGGCTTTATCTCCGCCCACGACTTCCTGATCGCCTCCCGCATCGCCGAAGTGGTGTGCGGCGGCGACGTCGAGGCTGGCTCGCTGGTGAGCGAGGAATGGCTGCTGGCGCTGGAGCGCAAGGCATTCGTCGACCTGCTGGGCACCGGCAAGACGCAGGAGCGCATCATGGGCATGCTGCAGACCGGCAAGCCTGTACGTAACTAAGGTAACTAACAGGCAAGCGAGGCATCGAAATCATGAAACAACTGCAAGACGCATACATCGTTGCGGCCACCCGTTCGCCGATCGGCAAGGCGCCCAAGGGCGCGTTCAAGAACACGCGCCCGGACGACCTGCTGGCCACCATCCTGAAGGCGGCCGTGGCGCAGGTGCCCAATCTCGACCCGAAGCTGATCGAAGACGCCATCGTAGGCTGTGCGATTCCTGAGGCGCAGCAGGGCCTGAACGTCGCCCGTATCGGCGCGCTGCTGTCCGGCCTGCCCAACACGGTGGGCGGCATTACCGTCAACCGTTTCTGCGCCTCGGGCGTGAGCGCGGTGGCGATGGCGGCCGACCGCATCCGCGTGGGCGAGTCGGACGTGATGATCGCCGCCGGCGTGGAATCGATGAGCATGGTGCCGATGATGGGCAACTCGCCGTCGATGTCGCCGGAGATCTTCACCCGCGACGAGAACGTCGGCATTGCCTACGGCATGGGCCTGACCGCCGAGAAGGTGGCGCAGCAATGGAAGGTCAGCCGTGAGGACCAGGATGCGTTCTCGCTGGCCTCGCACCAGAAGGCCGTCGCGGCGCAGCAGGCCGGAGAGTTCAAGGACGAGATCACGCCGATCGAAATCGTTGAGCGTTTCCCCGACCTCGCCAGCGGCCAGGTGAGCGTGAAGACGCGCACGATCGCGCTGGATGAAGGTCCGCGTCCGGACACGTCGCTCGAAGGCCTCGGCAAGCTGCGCGCCGTGTTTGCCAACAAGGGCAGCGTGACCGCCGGCAACAGCTCGCAGACCTCAGACGGCGCCGGTGCGCTGATCCTGGTCTCGGAAAAGATCCTCAAGCAGTTCAACCTGGTGCCGCTGGCGCGCTTCGTCTCGTTCGCGGTGCGCGGCGTGCCGCCCGAGATCATGGGCATTGGCCCGAAGGAAGCGATTCCGGCCGCGCTGAAGGCCGCGGGCCTGACGCAGGACCAGATCGACTGGATCGAGCTGAACGAAGCGTTTGCCGCGCAATCGCTGGCCGTGATGCGCGACCTGGAACTGGACCCGGCCAAGGTCAACCGCATGGGCGGCGCCATCGCGCTGGGCCATCCGCTGGGTGCCACCGGTGCGATCCGCTCGGCCACGGTCGTGCACGCGCTGCGTCGGCACAACCTCAAGTACGGTATGGTGACCATGTGCGTCGGTACGGGCATGGGCGCAGCAGGTATCTTCGAGCGCGTCTGAAACGCGCCAGCGGGGCGGCCGAGGCAGGCCGTCCTGCCCTTCCGTCAGGTGAAGAAAAGCAGGACCCACAAAAGGAGTGAACTGCCACCCGCCATGCGGGACACCAGATAAGGAGGAGACAACAATATGCAGGAGACAGCAATTCTGGCCGATGCGGCATGCGACATGCCGCGTTCCGTGATGGCCGCGCTGAAGGTGCAGACGATTCCGTTCCGCATCCGCGCCGGCGACCGCTTTGTCGCCGATACGCGTGACGAAGAGGCACTCCCGTCGCTGTACCAGCAGTACCTGATCGGCAAGCAGGACCACTACGCCGAGTCGATCCCGCTGGTCGAGCGCGAACTCGAAGACCACATGCTGCGCAACGTGGTGGCGGGCTGCGACCGGGCGATCCTGCTGACCATTGCCAGCACGCGCAGCAAGCTCTACATGCATGCGACCGGCGCGGTCATCGGCACCGCCGCCCGCAGCGTCCGGCTGCGCAAGGAGGCGGGGCGTTCGGGGTTGTTCGACCTGACCGTCGTCGATACCGGCGCGATCGGGCCGGGGCAGGCGCTGATCGTGCGGGAGGCGGCACGCATGGTGGCTGACGGCGCCGGGTCGAAGGCGGTGGTCG
Organism: Cupriavidus sp. IDO; assembly: GCF_000812465.1. Classification (GTDB taxonomy): domain Bacteria; phylum Pseudomonadota; class Gammaproteobacteria; order Burkholderiales; family Burkholderiaceae; genus Cupriavidus. Next base: position 21,200 of record NZ_JWMA01000104.1, read on the forward strand.
AAGCCGTCGAGAACCGGCTGCGCGACGCCTCCCACACGTTCCTCGTCCCCGACGAACTGCTCTACATGTATACGCGCGCCAAGCTGAAAGGCGAGGACAGCATTACGTGGGGCCGCTACATGCTGGGCAGCGCCTTCAACATCCGCCCCATCATCCGCATGCACAAGGGCCGTACCGATGCGGTGGCCAAGGTCCGCGGTTCCGATGAAGGCATCCGGCGCGTGCTGGCGCATGCGGAGGAATGCATTCGCACCGGCAGCCTGCTGACGCCCGTGGTGTCGGTCTGCTACGCAGGGCCGCTCCGTACGGTGCGCGACATGCCGGCCTACCAGTCGCTCGAACGCGCGGCGCGCGAGCATGAGGTTGAACTGATGCTTGCGCCGATGAGCCTGACAGTTGCGCTCAACGTCGGGGCGCGCGCTTTCGGCCTGAGCTATCTTTCCGAGACGCCGCCTGCGCTTGAGTAGGACAGCGGGCGGCAATCACAGCAACAAATGCACGAGACGAGGTATCCATGAGCATCAGCACCAGCATCGATCAGGGCATCCTGACCATCGAATTCGACCGCATCGGGAAGAAGAACGCCATCACGGCAGCGATGTACCAGGCCATGGCCGATGCGCTGCGCGCGGCGGAAGGCGATCCGGCGGTGCGCGCGATCCTGATCCGCGGCAAGGCCGAGATCTTCACCGCCGGCAACGACCTGGAAGATTTCATGCAGCGCCCGCCGACCGCCGGCGAGGGCGCGGAGCAGCCGCCGGTATTCCAGTTCCTCTACCAGATCAGCCACGCCAGCAAGCCAATCGTTGCCGCCGTGAGCGGCGCTGCGGTGGGCGTGGGGACGACGCTGTTGCTGCACTGCGATCTGGTCTACGCATCGGAAACGGCAAAGCTGTCGCTGCCATTCGCGCAACTGGGCCTGTGCCCGGAAGCCGCTTCCAGCCTGCTGCTGCCGCGCCTGCTGGGCTACCAGCGGGCTGCGGAGAAGCTGCTGCTGGGTGAGCCTTTCAGCGCGCAGGAAGCGCATGAAATCGGTCTGGTCAACCGCGTGCTGCCGGTTGCGGAGTTGCACGACTTTGCCTTGCAGCAGGCGCGCAAGCTGGCGGCCCTGCCGGCGTCTTCGCTGCGCGAAACCAAGCGCCTGATGAAGGGCGCGGACGTCTCGCTCGTGGAAAAGCAGATGGCGGAAGAGGGGGCCGTGTTCCGGAGGATGCTGGTGGCGCCGGAGGCGAAGGAGGCGTTCTCGGCGTTTTTTGAGAAGAGAAAGCCGGATTTTTCGCGGTTTGCGTAAGTCTTCCCGGGGGTTGGCTGGCTCCAGGCTTGGCCAACCCCACGAACTCACACCGCAGGCAGTACCCTCGGCTGGCGGGATTCATCCGTCGCCACATACGTCAAGGTGGCTTCCGTCACCTTGACGATCTCATTGCTATGGCGCATGCGCTGCGCATAGACCTCGACCGACACGGTGATCGACGTCCGGCCGGTCTTTTCGATATCCGCATAGAAGCTGACCAGGTCCCCGACAAACACGGGGTACTTGAACAGGAACGAATTCACGGCGACGGTCGCCACGCGCCCCTGCGCACGTTCTACCGCCGGGATGGAGCCGGCGATGTCGACCTGCGCCATGATCCAGCCGCCGAACACGTCGCCGTGCACGTTGGCATCGGCGGGCATCGGCACGACGCGCAGCGCGGGGCTCTTGCCGGCGGGCAGGGCGGAGACGGTGTGGGGTGCATTCATGGCGGGAATCGGGGAAGGAGGGCAGCAGTGCGGGAGCGCAGGGCAGGGAGGCGGCGGCACGCATGCCGGGGGCGTCTCCTGCCGGCTGGCGCGATCTCTGCGACAATCGGCCATTGGCCCGAATTCTAACGTATGCGCCGCTATTCCACGACTGCCGAGCCTGCCCCCGCACGGCCCGCCACACTCTTCCCCGGCCAGCGCGCCCCCCGCAGCGACTGGCAGACTGTGCGCAACCTGCTGCCCTATGTCTGGCACTACAAGTGGCGGGTGATGCTGGCCCTGGCGTGCCTGGTCACGGCCAAGGTGGCCAACCTGGGCGTGCCGGTGCTGATGAAGCGGCTGATCGACAGCATGAACATCACCGCGGGCGATCCGCGGGCGCTGCTGGTGGTGCCGGTCGGGCTGATCGTTGCCTATGGCGTATTGCGGTTGTCGGCCACGCTCTTCACGGAGTTGCGTGAGATCCTCTTTTCCAAGGTCACGCAGAGCGCGGTGCGGGAGATTGCGCTGCAGGTGTTCCGGCACCTGCATGCGCTGTCATTGCGCTTCCACCTGGACCGCCAGACCGGCGGCATGAGCCGCGACATCGAGCGAGGCACGCGCGGCATCCAGTCCCTGATCTCGTACTCGCTCTACAGCATCCTGCCGACGCTGGTGGAAATGGCGCTCGTGATGGGCTTCTTCGTGCTGCACTACGACATCTGGTTCGCCGCCATCACCGGCTGCGCGCTGGGGGGCTATATCGTCTTCACCATCGTGGTGACGGAATGGCGCACGCATTTCCGCCGCAGGATGAACGAGCTGGATTCGCGCGCCAACCAGAAGGCGATCGATTCCCTGCTCAATTTCGAGACGGTCAAGTACTTCGGCAATGAGGAATACGAGGCGCGGCGCTATGACGAGAACCTGCTCAAGTACCGCACCGCTGCGATCCGCTCGCAGAATTCGCTGTCGTTCCTCAATTTCGGCCAGCAAGCCATCATCGCGGTCGGGCTGATCCTGATCCTGTGGCGCGCTACGGTGGGGGTGGTGGCGGGCAAGCTGACGCTGGGCGACCTGGTGCTGGTCAATACGCTGATGATCCAGCTTTATATCCCGCTGAACTTCCTCGGCGTGATCTACCGCGAGATCAAGCAGGCCACTACCGACATGGACCGCATGTTCGTGCTGCTGGGCACGCACCAGGAGGTGGCCGATGCGCCGGGCGCGCAGCCGTTCAGGAACACCGGCGCCGAAGTCCGTTTCAGCCACGTGCGCTTCGGCTATGAGTCCAACCGCGTGATCCTGGACGACGTGGATTTCACCATCGCCGCCGGCACCACGACCGCGGTGGTCGGCCACAGCGGTTCCGGCAAGTCGACGCTGGCGCGGCTGCTGTTCCGCTTCTACGACGTGAGCGGCGGTGCGATCCTGATCGACGGGCAGGATATCCGCAGCATCACACAGGACAGCCTGCGCCGCTCCATCGGCATCGTGCCGCAGGACACAGTGCTGTTCAACGACAGCATCTTCTACAACATCGCCTATGGCCGGCCCGATGCCAGCCGTGATGAAGTCATCGCCGCCGCACGCGCCGCGCAGATTGACAGCTTTATCAGCGAATTGCCGCAGGGCTATGACACCCCCGTGGGCGAGCGCGGGCTCAAGCTGTCGGGCGGAGAAAAGCAGCGCGTGGCGATTGCGCGCACGCTGCTGAAGAATCCGCCGATCCTGGTCTTCGACGAAGCCACCTCTGCGCTGGATTCGCGTACGGAGCAAGCCATCCAGGCCGAGCTGATGCGCCTGGCGCAGAACCGCACCACGCTGCTGATCGCGCACCGCCTCTCTACCGTTGTTCACGCAGACCAGATCCTCGTGATGGACCACGGTCGCATCGTCGAACGCGGCACGCACGCGGACCTGATGCGCGCCGGCGGCCGCTATGCGGAAATGTGGGAGATCCAGGCGCGCAGCGCCGCAAGCGGCGAGCAGGTGGTGGATGCGCTCGCTATCGAAGTGGGCGACGCTACCCAGGACGCCTGAATCCATTCGCGCCGCGACGGGCCGAGAATCTCGACTTGGTGATCGGCTGTTCGCCGTTGTCGAAAAGCGCATGACGGGCTGGGCGCACCGGGATAAGCCGTTGCTGCCGGCCTATGCGTAGTCCAGCGGTAGCGCGGTGGTGTACTTGATCTGCTCCATCGCGAAGCTGGAGCTGACGTCGGCCAGCTCCGCGCCCTGGATCAGCTTCTTGTAGACGCGGTCGTAGGCGGCAATGTCGGGGACGACGACGCGCAGCAGGTAGTCGGTATCGCCTGCCATGCGGTAGAACTCGGTGACTTCCGGAATCGACGCCACCAGCCCGTGGAACTGCTTGAGCCACTTCAGGTTGTGCTGGCTGGTGCGCACCGAGACGAACACGGTTACTCCGGCGTTCAGCTTCTCGGCGTCCAGCAGTGCAACGCGCTTTCGGATCAGCCCGGACTCTTCAAGCTTCTGGATGCGCCGCCAGCAAGGCGTGGAGGTCAGGCCGACCCGCTCGCCGATTTCAGCCACTGGCACGGTGGCGTCTTCCTGCAGGATGGCGAGGATCTGTTTGTCGTAGCGGTCCATGGGTCTGCCTATGTCAGGAGGTTATTCGGCTGGCCTGCTCGCGCCGACACCTCGCGCGGCACGGGCTAGTTTTCGGTATCCACCAGCAGGTTGACGCCAGTGGCAATGTGATCGCGGTCGACGCCGTAGATATGCAGCGAGACTGCGACGTCCTCGCCTGCATTGTCCAGCGCATGGATATGCTGCAGGCCCGCCGGTACGCTGAAGGTATCGCCGGCACTGCGCGCGACGGTATTGGTGAGCCGCGCGCGCTGGCTGGCAGCGTCCCAGCGGTAATGGCGCTCGCTCAGCGTACCGCGCAGCACCCGGTATGCACACCAGGTGCGATGGCCATGCACCGGACTCGCCTGCCCCGGCCTCCAGACCAGCAGCATCGCCGAGAAGCGCGCCAGCGGATCGGCATAGACCAGGTGGCGCGCATACGTATCCGGATCGCCGAGCAGTGCGCCGGGCGGCAGGCAGGCCAGCAGCGTGCCGGCATCGGGCAGGTGTGCCTCGATGCCGCTCGCCACCATGCGCGCACTCTGCGCGAAGGTGGCTTCCATGCTCAGCGCGAGCTGGTCGAGTGGCGCGGATAGCGGCGGGCGGGCCGGACGAGCGGCAGCCAGGGCGGATGGGGATGGCATGGTGGGCTCCTGAGCCTTCTTGATATGCGTTCATCATATTGGCCGGGTCAGAGCACAGGCATGCGTTTTGTCGTCCGTTATCGGCTGCAATTGTATTCCTGTTCTACATAACAGTTTGAAATAAGCATTAAATGCTCAAAGTTGGCATGAGTGAGGAAGCCAGCCAAGGTCAGGTGACGTGCGCCGCGGCGCAGGTGGATAATCCGCACCATGGAAATCAAATGGCTTGAAGACTTCGTCAGCCTGGCCGAGACGCACAGCTTCTCGCGGTCAGCCGAACTGCGGCATGTCACGCAGCCCGCGTTCTCGCGGCGCATCCAGTCTCTGGAAGCGTGGGTCGGAACGGAACTGATCGACCGCTCCAGCTACCCGACCAGCCTGACCTCCGCCGGCAAGGTGTTCTACGAGCAGGCACTGGCGATGCTGGCGCAGGTCAGCGAGACGCGCGCGCTGATGCGTGGGCAGCGTTCGGCGAATGCGCAGGTACTGGAATTCGCGGTGCCGCACACGCTGTCGCTGACGTTCTTTCCGGAATGGCTCAAGGCGCTGGAGCGCAAGGTCGGCACGGTGCCGTGCCGGCTGCGCGCGCTGAACGTGCACGACGCGGTGCTGATGCTGGTGGAAGGCGGCTGCGACCTGGTCATGGTCTATCACCATGCGCGCCAGGCGATCCAGCTCGACCCGGCGCACTACGACATGCTCGTGCTTGGCACGGAGAGGCTGTCGCCCTACAGCGTGCCCGATGCCGCCGGCAAGCCCCTGTTCCGCCTGCCCGGCACCGACAAGAAGCCGGTGCCCTTCCTCAGCTATACGCCCAACGCGTTCCTCGGCCGCATGGTGGATCTGCTGCTGGCGGATACGGCGGAGGAACTCAAGCTCGACAAATGCTACGAGACGGATATGGCCGAAGCCCTCAAGGTGATGGCGCTGGCCGGGCATGGCATGGCCTTCCTGCCCGAGAGCGCGGTCCACGACGACGTGGCGCAGGGCCGGCTGGTCCGGGCGGAGTCGGCGCGCGGCCTGCCGCTGTCGATCGACATGGAGATCCGCCTCTACCGCGAGCGGCCGGCCGAGAACGGCAACGAGCGGCGCGGCGCGCCGGCTCGCCGCAAGCGCCTGCTGGTCGACCAGGTCTGGGCAACGCTGGTTGGCTAGCGACCGGCGGTCCGGTTGACAGGTGAAAAGCGGCTCTGTTGGTCTATTTCACTGGGTGGGATGGTTATGCAAGTTTTGCATGATGGAATGATCAAACGGCATTGGATTCGCCGGGTCGGCCTCTCCTAAGCTTGCGGGCATCCTTCACACCGGAACCAACCGATGTCATCCGCAGCACCGTCCAATATCGCTGTCCAGAACCACGTACTCCCGTCTTACCTCAATGCCGACAATCTCGGCCCGTGGGGCATCTACCTGCAGCAGGTCGACCGTGTCACGCCTTACCTGGGCTCCCTGGCACGCTGGGTCGAGACCCTGAAGCGCCCGAAGCGCGCGCTGATCGTCGACGTGCCCATCGAAATGGACAACGGCACCATCGCCCACTTCGAAGGCTATCGCGTGCAGCACAACCTGTCGCGCGGCCCGGGCAAGGGCGGGGTGCGCTTCCACCAGGACGTGACGCTGTCCGAAGTGATGGCACTGTCGGCCTGGATGTCGGTCAAGAATGCTGCGGTCAATGTGCCTTACGGCGGTGCCAAGGGCGGCATCCGCGTCGACCCGCGCAGCCTGTCGCGCGCCGAACTGGAGCGCGTGACGCGCCGCTACACCAGCGAAATCAACATCATCATCGGGCCGAACAAGGACATTCCGGCACCGGACGTCAACACCAACGAGCAGGTGATGGCATGGATGATGGATACCTACTCGATGAATTCGGGCAGCACGTCGACCGGCGTGGTGACCGGCAAGCCGATCTCGCTTGGCGGCTCGCTGGGCCGCCGCGAGGCGACTGGCCGCGGCGTGTTCGTGGTCGGCTCGGAAGCCGCGCGCAACCTGGGCCTGGATATCAAGGGCGCCCGCGTCGTGGTGCAGGGCTTCGGCAATGTGGGCGCGGTCGCCGCCAAGCTGTTCCATGAAGCCGGGGCCAAGGTCGTGGCGGTGCAGGACCATCGCACCACGCTGTACGACCCGGCCGGCCTGGACGTGCCGGCGATGATGGAATATGCATCGCACAGCGGCACCATCGAAGGCTACCGCGCCGAGGTCATCTCGGGCGAGCAGTTCTGGCAGGTCGACTGCGAAATCCTGATCCCGGCCGCGCTGGAAGGCCAGATCACTGCCAAGAACGCGCCCCAGATCAAGGCAAAGATGGTCATTGAAGGTGCGAACGGCCCGACCACGCCGGAAGCCGACGATATCTTGCGCGAGCGCAATATCCTGGTCGCACCGGACGTGATTGCCAACGCTGGCGGCGTTACGGTGTCGTACTTCGAATGGGTGCAGGATTTCTCGAGCTTCTTCTGGACGGAAGAGGAGATCAACCAGCGCCTGGTACGAATCATGCAAGAGGCATTCCGTGCAATCTGGCAAGTCGCCCAGGACAACAAGGTGACATTGCGGACCGCGGCATTTATCGTTGCCTGTACCCGCATTCTGCAGGCTCGTGAAATGCGCGGCCTCTATCCCTGATGGCAGGTGCTGCTGCGCGGGCCGTCCTTGATGGTGCGCTGCAGCAGATCCAATCGTGAGCGCCAGACGCGGCTGCCGGCAATGCCGGCAGCCGCGTTGTCATATGTTGCGCCGGTGCGCAGCTATGCCTCAAATCTGCCCTTCTAGGAGAAAACCCAGTTGTCTTGCGCCGCATGCTGCGCAATACTGTTTCATCAGTGGGAGGTTTGTCATTAGAATCCCGCCTTTCTCTTCATGGTCAAGGAGATGTTATGAATTTTGCCAAGTTGGCTTCCCTGATGATTGCAGCTGGCTTCATGTGCGGTACCGCACAGGCGGCTGAGCAACTGACGGGCACGCTGAAGAAGATCAAAGACACCGGTGTGATTACGCTTGGCGTGCGCGATTCGTCGATTCCGTTCAACTACAACCTCGGCGGCGTCCGTCAGGTCGGCTATTCCTACGATATCAACATGAAGATCGTGGAAGCCATCAAGGACCAGCTCAAGATGCCGAACCTGCAGGTGAAGGAAATCCCGATCACTTCGCAGAACCGCATTACGCTGCTGCAGAACGGCACCATCGACATCGAGTGCGGCTCGACTACCAATAACCTGGAACGCCAGAAGCAGGCATCGTTCACGACCAGCATCTTCATCATCGGCACCCGCATCATGGTGAAGAAGGATGGCGGCATCAAGGACTGGGCCGACCTGAAGGGCAAGAATGTCGTGACCACCGCCGGCACCACGTCGGAGCGCCTGCTGCGCAAGATGAACGACGACCAGAAGCTGGGCATGAACATCATCAGCACCAAGGACCATGGCCAGTCGTTCCTGACGCTGGAATCGGGCCGTGCCGTGGCGTTCATGATGGACGACGCACTGCTGTACGGCGAGCGCGCCAAGGCCAAGAACCCGTCGGACTGGATTGTGGTCGGCAAGCCGCAATCGCGTGAATCGTACGGCTGCATGATCCGCAAGGACGACCCGCAGTTCAAGAAGCTTTCCGACACCGTGATCACCGGCCTGATGAAGGACGGTACGATCAACACCATGTACACCAAGTGGTTCATGCAACCGGTGCCGCCGAAGGGCCTGAATCTGGACTTCCCGCTGTCCGAAGACATGAAGGCGCTCTTCAAGACCCCGAACGACAAGGCACTCGACTGACCTGCCAGCTACAGGAGTGCGAAACGGAAGGCAATGTCCTTCCGTTTCTTTTTGAGGACGCATCATGAACTACACGTGGCATTGGGGAGTATTCCTCGAACAGGCCGCCCAGAACGAGACCTACCTGGACTGGATGATTTCCGGCCTCAAGGTCACGCTCGCTCTCGGGCTTTCGTCCTGGATCATTGCCCTGATCATCGGCACGGTGCTTGGCGTGCTGCGCACCGTGCCAAACAAATGGCTTTCGGGACTTGCCGCGACGTATGTCGAGGTGTTCCGGAATATCCCGCTGCTGGTGCAGCTGTTCATCTGGTATTTCGTCGCGCCCGAGCTGCTGCCCGGCGGCGAAGCGATCAAGCAGATGAACCCGTTCGCCCAGCAGTTCCTGGCGGCGATGCTGTGCCTGGGCACCTTCACCGCGGCACGGGTCTGCGAACAGGTGCGCTCGGGGATCAACTCGCTGGCGCGCGGCCAGAAGAACGCCGGCCTGGCAATGGGTCTCACGCTGGCGCAGACGTATCGCTACATACTGCTGCCGGTGGCTTTCCGGGTCATCGTGCCGCCGCTTACTTCGGAATTCCTGAACATCTTCAAGAATTCCGCGGTGGCGTCGACCATCGGCCTGCTGGAACTGGCGGCCCAGGGCCGCCAGTTGGTGGACTACACGGCGCGACCGTATGAATCGTTCATTGCGGTCACGCTGATGTACGCGCTGATCAACGTGACGGTGATGCTGATCATGCGCTGGGTCGAGGGCCGCACCCGCGTGCCCGGCTTCATCGGCGGCAAGTAAGGGGGCGTCATGGCATATCACTTTGATTTCAGCTCCATCAATTCCGCCACCCTCGACGTACTGGGCGAAGGGATGCTGGTTTCGCTCAAGATCACCGTTACCGCGGTGATCGTCGGCATCGTCTGGGGCACCATCCTCGCGATGATGCGACTGTCGTCCATCAAGCCGCTCAACTGGTTTGCGCAGGGGTACGTGACCATCTTCCGCTCCATTCCGCTGGTCATGGTGCTGCTGTGGTTCTTCCTGATCATTCCGCAGCTGCTGCAAAGCACGTTCAATCTGTCGCCCGCGTCCGACCTGCGCATGACGTCGGCGCTGATTGCGTTTGCCTTGTTCGAGGCGGCGTACTACTCCGAAATCATCCGCGCGGGTATCCAGAGCGTGTCGCGCGGCCAGATGTTCGCCGCCCAGGCCATGGGCATGACTTACGGCCAGTCGATGCGGCTGGTGATCCTGCCGCAGGCGTTCCGCAACATGGTGCCGCTGCTGCTGACCCAGGGCATCATCCTGTTCCAGGATACGTCGCTGGTCTACGTGAGCGCGCTGGCCGACTTCTTTGGCCAGGCCTACGGCGTCGGCGAGCGTGACGGCCGCATCGTGGAAATGCTGCTGTTCGCCGGCTTCGTGTACTTTGTTATCTGCTTCTCCGCTTCGTTGCTGGTCAAGCGTTACCAGAAAAAGGTGGCTGTATGATCGAAATCAACAATGTCTCCAAGTGGTACGGCGCCTTCCAGGTGCTGACCGACTGCACCACCAAGGTAGCCAAGGGCGAGGTGGTGGTGGTGTGCGGCCCGTCGGGCTCGGGCAAGTCCACGCTGATCAAGACCGTGAACGCGCTGGAGCCGTTCCAGAAGGGCGACATCCTGGTCGACGGCACCTCCGTGGGCAATCCCAAGACCAACCTGCCCAAGCTGCGCTCGCGCGTGGGCATGGTGTTCCAGAACTTCGAACTGTTCCCGCACCTGTCGATCACCGAGAACCTGACCATCGCCCAGATGAAGGTGCTCGGCCGCTCGAAGGAAGAGGCGACCGCCAAGGGCCTGAAGTACCTGGAGCGCGTGGGCTTAAAGAGCCAGGCGGCCAAGTTCCCCGGCCAGCTGTCGGGCGGCCAGCAGCAGCGCGTGGCGATTGCACGCGCGCTGTCGATGGATCCCATCTGCATGCTGTTCGACGAACCGACCTCCGCGCTTGACCCCGAAATGGTCAACGAAGTGCTGGACGTGATGGTGCAGCTGGCGCAGGAAGGCATGACCATGATGTGCGTGACCCACGAAATGGGTTTCGCTCGCAAGGTGGCCAACCGCGTGATCTTCATGGACCAGGGCAAGATCGTCGAGGACTGCGACAAGGAAGAGTTCTTCGGCAATATCGAAGCCCGCTCAGAGCGCGCGCGCCAGTTCCTGTCGAAGATCCTGCATCACTGACAACCTGGGCCGGCCAACGAAAAAGGGACGCTGCGGCGTCCCTTTTTCGTCAAGGCAGCGATCCGCGCTGTCAGGTGCAGGCGGTATTGGCCGCGTTCTTGGCCTGCACTTCCGGCGGGATCGGCACGGTCAGCGTCATGGTGGGCCGGCCGTCCTCGAACATGATCAGCTCGCCCGGCGCGAAGCGCGTCCAGGTTTCGTTGTCGGTCAACGGTTGGGTGGCGATGACGGCGACGCGGTCGTCGGGTGTGGTGACCTGGGCGAAGTCGATCGACAGGTCGGCGTCGATCAGGTGCGCGGTGGAGAACGGCCACTGGCGCACCAGGTAATACAGGTGCGTGGAGCAGTGCGCAAACAGGGCCTGGCCGTTGCAGAGCAGGAAATTGAAGACGCCGTGCAGCGTGATTTCGCGCGTGATGTCGGCCAGTGCATGGCCCAGCTCGTTCAGCGGTGGCTGCGAGCCGGGAAAGCGCTTGCGCAGTCCCTGCATCAGCGTGCAGAAGGCGAGTTCGCTGTCGGTGTCGCCCACCGGCTGGTAGACGCCGGACAGGTAGGGGGCGAAGCCTTTCAGGTCGCCGTTGTGGGCAAAGATCCAGTGCCGGCCCCACAGTTCGCGCATGAACGGGTGGCAGTTCTCCAGCAGCACCGTGCCCTGCGTGGCCTTGCGGATATGCGAGATGACGTTCTTCGACTTGATCGGGTAGCGCTTGATCAGATCCGCTACGGGCGAGGTGCCGGCGGACTGGTTGTCGATGAACAGGCGGCAGGCCTTGTCCTCGAAGAACGCCACGCCGAAGCCGTCGGCGTGATGGTCGGTCAGGCCGCCGCGGGCGGCGAAGCCGGTGAAGGAGAACGTCACGTCGGTCGGCGTGGCGCAGTTCATGCCTAGCAGCTGGCACATGGCGGGGCACCGGTCGGCAGCGGGCTGCCGCTTTGCAATAGAATGCAGACATTATCCCGCGCGTACGGGCCGCTGCCAAGCGCGCCCCGGTCATCCTGCACGAACCTCTCCAGAACTATGAGCCAATACAAGATCGCCGTGATTCCCGGAGACGGAATCGGCACGGAAGTGATGCCCGAAGGCATTCGCGTCATGGATGCCGCCGCGCGCCGCTTCGGCATCGATTTCCAGTGGGATCACTTCGATTTCTCCAGCTGCGACTACTACGCCCGTCACGGCAAGATGCTGCCGGACGACTGGTTCGACACGCTGGTGAAATACGACGCCATCTACTTCGGCGCGGTGGGCTGGCCCGACGCCGTGCCCGACCACGTCTCCCTGTGGGGCTCGCTGCTCCAGTTCCGCCGCTCATTCGACCAGTACGTGAACCTGCGCCCGGTGCGTCTGATGCCCGGCATCAAGAGCCCGCTGGCGGACCGCAAGCCTGGCGACATCGATTTCTACGTGGTTCGCGAAAACACCGAGGGCGAGTATTCCAGCATCGGCGGACGCATGTTCCCGGGCACCGAGCGCGAGATCGTGGTGCAGGAAACCGTGATGAGCCGTACCGGCGTGGACCGTATTCTCAAGTTCGCGTTCGAGCTGGCGCAGAAGCGACCGAAGAAGCACCTGACCTCGGCGACAAAGTCGAACGGCATTTCGATCACCATGCCGTACTGGGACGAGCGGGTCGAGGCGATGGCGGCCAACTATCCCGGCCTGAAGGTCGACAAGTACCACATCGATATCCTGACCGCGCACTTCGTGCAGCATCCCGACTGGTTCGACGTGGTGGTGGCCAGCAACCTGTTCGGCGACATCCTGTCGGACCTGGGCCCGGCCTGCACCGGTACCATCGGCATTGCCCCGTCGGGCAACATCAATCCTGACCGCACCTTCCCGAGCCTGTTCGAGCCGGTGCACGGCTCGGCGCCGGACATCGCCGGGCGCGGCGTCGCCAATCCGATCGGGCAGATCTGGTGTGGCGCCATGATGCTGGAGCATCTTGGCCACGCGGAAGCCGGCGCCGCCGTGCTCGCCGCGATCGAGAAGGTGCTCGCGGCCGGCCCGGCGCACGCGCCGCTGACGCGCGACATCGGCGGCAAGGCCGGAACCGCCGATCTCGGCCGCGCGATTGCGGAGGCGCTGTGAGCACCGTCACATTCAGCGGAGATCCGCGCGCGCTGCTGCTGGACAGTTTTCATGCCGCCGTGGCGGCGGCCGATCCGCTCAGGATCGTCGCGCAGCACCTGCCGCCGCCGCAGACCGGCGGCCGCACGCTGGTGGTCGGGGCCGGCAAGGCGGCGGCGTCGATGGCTGCGGCCGTGGAGCGCGCCTACGCCGGCAAGGCGGATGTGGAAGGGCTGGTCGTCACGCGCTATGCCCACGGCCTGCCGACCGAACACGTGCGGGTGATCGAGGCCGGCCATCCGGTTCCCGACGAGGCGGGCGAGCAGGCGGCGGCTGACATCCTTGCGCGCGTGCAGGCGCTGACGCCGCAGGATCGCCTGCTCGTGCTGGTTTCGGGCGGCGGTTCGAGCCTGTTGTCGCTGCCGGCCGAGGGCATCCCCATGGCCGATCTCAAGGCCACCACGAAGGAGCTGCTGCGCTGTGGCGCCCCGATCACCGGGATGAACATCGTGCGCAAGCACATTTCGCGCATCCAGGGCGGCCGGCTCGCGCAGGCCAGCCGTGCGCCGGTGACCACGCTGATCGTTTCGGACGTGGCGGGCGACGACCCCAGCGCGATTGCGTCCGGGCCGACCGTGGCCGATCCCAGCACCTATGCCGATGCGCTCGACATCCTGCGCCGCCATGGCGCCGCCGTGCCGGCCAGCGTGCAATCGCACCTCGAGCGCGGCGCGCGCGGCGAGGTAGCGGAGACGCCCAAGCCGGGCGATCCGTTGTTCGACCGCGTAGACAACCGCATGATCGCAACCGCCCACGGCAGTCTCGAAGCCGCCGCCGAGCTGTTCCGTGCACGCGGGATCACGCCGGTGGTGCTGGGCGATACCGTGACGGGCGAAGCACAGGAGGTCGCGCGCGTCTACGCGGCGCTGGTGCGCGAAATTCGCGCGTACAATGTGCCGTTTGCCGCGCCCGTCGCGCTGATTTCGGGTGGCGAATGCACGGTCACATTGCCGACCGGCAGTGCCGGAAAGGCCAGGGGAGGGCGGTGCTCGGAATTCCTGCTCTCGCTGGCGATCGAACTGGCGGGCATGGACGGCGTCCATGCCATCGCCGCCGATACCGATGGCATCGACGGCTCGGAAGACAACGCGGGTGCGCTGGCTGATCCGACCACGCTGGCTCGGGCCGAAGCTGCCGGCGTGCCGGCGCGTCGCCAGCTCGACGCGCACGATGCCTGGGGCCTGTTCGATGCCATCGGCGACCTGGTCGTGACCGGACCGACGCGCACCAATGTGAACGACTACCGCGCCATCCTGATTCTCTAAACCTACCAATGCCCGCCGCCGCTTGTGGCGGCAGGCCAAGCAAGCCATGACCCAAAAGCTCACCATCACCCGCCCGGACGACTGGCACCTCCACCTGCGCGATGGCGCGGCACTTGCCGCCGTACTGCCCGATACCGCCCGCCAGTTCGCCCGCGCCATCATCATGCCGAACCTGAAGCCGCCCGTGACCACGGTGGAACAGGCCCAGGCCTATCGCGCCCGCATCCTGGCGGCGCTGCCGGCCGGCATGCAGTTCGAGCCGCTGATGACGCTGTACCTGACCGACAACACTACGGCCGAGGAAATCATTGCGGCCAGGGCGAGCGGCTTCGTGCATGGCGTCAAGCTGTATCCGGCGGGCGCCACCACCAACAGCGATGCCGGCGTGACCGATATCCGCCGCTGCAGCGCGGCGCTGGAAGCCATGCAGCGCGTGGGCATGCCGCTGCAAGTGCACGGCGAGGTGACCGACGCCAGCATCGACATCTTTGACCGCGAAGCCGTCTTCATCGACCGCGTGATGACGCCACTGCGCCGTGATTTCCCGGAGCTGAAGGTAGTGTTCGAGCACATCACCACCAAGGACGCGGCCGAGTACGTGCGCGAAGCGAGCGGCCCGGTCGGCGCCACCATCACCGCCCATCACCTGCTGTACAACCGTAACGCCATCTTTACCGGCGGCATTCGCCCGCATTACTACTGCCTGCCGGTGCTCAAGCGCGAGACCCACCGCGAGGCCCTGGTTGCCGCCGCCACCTCCGGCAGCGCGCGTTTCTTCCTCGGCACCGACAGCGCGCCGCACGCACGCGGCCTGAAGGAGCATGCCTGCGGCTGCGCCGGTTGCTACACCGCGCTGCACGCGATGGAGCTGTACGCCGAAGCCTTCGATGCCGCCGGCGCGCTCGACAAGCTGGAGGCGTTCGCCAGCTTCAACGGGCCGGCCTTCTACGGCCTGCCGCGCAATGCCGGCACGCTGACGCTGGAACGCGAAGACTGGCAGCTGCCAGCCGAACTGCCGTACGGCGACACCACGCTGGTGCCGCTGCGCGGCGGCGAAACGCTGCGCTGGAAAGCGCGCTGATCCAGAGCCTTGGCGGCTCCGGCTCCGGCGCCGGCGGCGGACGACGCGTTCGCCGCTTCACTGGCTGAGATCGATTGGTCGCGGCCCTGGTTTCGGCCTTTCGCTGAACCCGGGGCCGCGCTCGCGACTGCCGTGCGCGGCGGCGCGGACCTCCGGGCGATTCTCGACGAACTCGCCGCCGGCCGCGATTTGCGCAATGCGCGCGGCCAGCCGCTACGGTTTATCGCGCAGGATGCGCTGCCCGACGGCGTCGCCTACGAGGCGCACATCTTTGCCGCCGGCGTGGTCCCGACCCGGGACAATCTCCACGATTTCTTTAACGCGCTGGTGTGGCTCCTCTTCCCGCACACCAAGCGGCAACTCAACCGCATCCAGGCAGAAGTGATCGACCGCGAAGGCGTGCGCGCCGGCCGCGGCGGCGTGCGCGATGCGGCAACGCTGTTCGACGAGAACGCCGTGCTGTTCCTGAGCGCGGATCGTGGGTTGGCGTCGGCGCTGACGGGGTTTGCCTGGCAGCAGTTGTTCGTCAATGCCCGCGCGGCCTGGGGCCGTGACTGCGCCATTGTTCCGTTCGGGCATGCGCTGCTCGAGAAGCTGGTGCGGCCCTACAAGTCCGTGACGGCGCACGCCTGGACATTGCCATTCGCGCCATATGCACAGCAGGCGGCATTGCCGGAACTGGATGAACGGCTGGCTGCGTCCCTGCTCGCCGCGGCAGAACGGGACGCCTTGAAGGGCGGGCGCAGCTTCGCGCCGCTGCCCGTGATGGGGATTCCCGGCTGGTGTGCGGAGAATGCCGACGCAGGCTTCTATGCCGATACCACCGTCTTTCGCCTGGGCCGCCGCCGCGACCTGCCCCCCGGCTGACCGTAACCCCGCAACGGTGTTAGACTGCGGGCCGCAAAGCAGGCCAGACAACCGCTGCTTGCATCGCAAGGTGCAAGGGGAGGAAAGTCCGGACTCCACAGGGCAGGGTGTTGGCTAACAGCCATCCACGGCAACGTGCGGAATAGGGCCACAGAGACGAGTCTTGCCGCCGGGTTCGCCTGGCGGGAAGGGTGAAACGCGGTAACCTCCACCTGGAGCAATCCCAAATAGGCAGGCGATGAAGCGGCCCGCTGAGTCTGCGGGTAGGGAGCTGGAGCCGGCTGGTAACAGCCGGCCTAGAGGAATGGTTGTCACGCGCTGTCGGCCGCAAGGCGGGCGGCGTGCACAGAATCCGGCTTATCGGCCTGCTTTGCTTCTTCTTCAGGATGACCCGGCCTGGCAAGGGCCACGGCGCGGGCATCCGTCCTGCCTCAGCCTTCGACGATTTCCAGCGTGTGCGTGATCTCGGCGGTCTTGGCCAGCATGATCGAGGCCGAGCAGTACTTCTCGTGCGACAGCTTGATGGCGCGCTCCACGGTGGCGGGGTTTAGATTGCTGCCGGTCACCACGAAATGGAAGTTGATGCGGGTGAAGACCTTCGGGTCCTCGCTGGCGCGCTCGGCTTCAAGCTTCACGCTGCAGCCGCGCACGTCCTGGCGTCCGCGCTTGAGGATCAGCACCACGTCATAGGCGGTGCAGCCGCCGGTACCCAGCAGGACCATTTCCATCGGCCGCGGCGCCAGGTTGTGGCCACCGCCCTCCGGCGCGCCGTCCATCGCGACGATGTGGCCGCTGCCGGTCTGGGCGACAAAGCTCATGCCTTCGGCGCCCATCCATGTCACATTGCATTCCATTTTGTTCGTTCCTGTCGTTCGTGTTTGTGTGTATCCGATCACAAGCGAGTGATCTCGAATCTTGCAATTCTTAGTATATGGCATCGTCAAGTTTGGCTTTGGCGTGCCGATATCCCTATGGAAACTGAGGGTTTCCTCTAGTTTGTCAAGCTTGCGGTAGCCATGACCTAACACTATCTCTTTGTTTTTAAACAAGAAGATGCTGCGGGCGGCAGAGCATTTTTCTTTCCATAATACGAAATTGCATTTCGCACTGCAGATTTCCCTTGCATCAGGGATTACCCCATGTATAATTTGAATCATTGAACGACGGCGCTGACAGCGCGCCAGAGTGCGAAAGCGAAGCCCGAGGCCAAGCCCTCCGCACCGCAAGCAATACGCCCCGTCGATCTCCAAGTGTCTCCTCCACCCTCCTCCTTTGGTGGATTCGAACCCAGGCCTCAACCGGCTTGGGTTTTTTTTCGCCCCTGTTACCCGCTCGCCCGCCAGGAAGTGAAGCAAGCGGCGCCGGCCCGGCGTAGCGCTGCCACAATCTTGACGGAATTGCCAGACTTTGCTTGTGCCGGTGTGTCTGGCAGAAGTATAATCGCAGGCTTTTCCGTCATGCCCGCGGAAGAAGAAGTCAGGGAGAGCCTGCAAATACAAGCAGGAGGGTCAGGTCCAAAGGATCGGCCACAAGACTTGCAGGGGCGAATACAAGCCTTCGCGAGTCAGGTTTCGGGCAGTCTCTAATAGTCAGGAAAAATCATGAAGACCTTTTCCGCCAAGCCTCATGAGGTAAAGCGCGACTGGTACGTGATTGACGCGACGGACAAAGTCCTCGGCCGTGTCGCCAGCGAAGTGGCACGCCGTCTGCGCGGCAAGCACAAGCCGGAATTCACTCCGCACGTCGACACGGGTGATTACATCATCATCGTCAATGCAGCCAAGCTGCGTGTCACGGGTACCAAGGAAACGGACAAGAAGTACTATCGCCATTCGGGCTACCCGGGCGGTATCTACGAAACGACGTTCGGCAAGATGCAGCAGCGTTTCCCGGGCCGCGCCCTGGAAAAAGCTGTGAAGGGCATGCTGCCGAAGGGTCCGCTGGGCTATGCGATGATCAAGAAGCTGAAGGTTTACGCCGAAGCCGAGCATCCGCACGAAGCGCAGCAGCCCAAGGCGCTGGAAATCTAAGGAGGCCAATCCATGATCGGTAACTGGAATTACGGTACTGGCCGCCGCAAGAGCGCTGTGGCTCGTGTCTTCATCAAGTCGGGCAAGGGCGACATCGTCGTCAACGGCAAGCCCATCAAAGAGTATTTCGCTCGCGAAACCTCGCTGATGATCGTGCGCCAGCCCCTGGAACTGACCGCCCACGGCGAAACGTTCGACATCAAGGTCAACGTGACCGGCGGTGGTGAAACGGGCCAGGCCGGCGCAGTGCGCCACGGCATCACCCGTGCCCTGATCGACTACGATGCGACCCTGAAGTCGGCCCTGTCGAAGGCTGGCTACGTCACGCGCGATGCACGTGAAGTCGAACGTAAGAAGGTCGGCTTCCACAAGGCGCGTCGTCGCAAGCAGTTCTCGAAGCGCTGATGCGTTTTCGCTGGTCCGGCCCTGCCGGATCATGCGAAGCCGGAAAAACCGCACGCCTGTCGTGCGGTTTTTTTTCGTCGGTGCGCCGGGAAAAATGGCTGTTCGACGGAAAAGACGATGCCGCTTGCCATACTTTTGTGGGGTATATTGCGCGGCCCGCGGATACAATCTCGGCCATGTCGCCAGATGAACACTTTTGCAGGGCATAGAGTGTCCGGGACGAACGAAAGAGGAGAGTGAGATGCTATTTTCCAAGAAGAAGGGACTTTCGATCGATACGCTGATCGGCGAAGACACCGCCATTGACGGCAACATCGTCTTCTCCGGCGGGCTGCGCCTGGACGGGCGCGTGCGCGGCAATATCCATGCCGTGGCCGGCAAGCCGAGCATGCTGGTCATCAGCGAAAAAGGCATGGTCGAGGGAGAGATCACAGTCGGTCACCTGATCCTGAACGGCACGGTAAAAGGCCCGGTTCATGCCGGCGATCTGCTGGAACTGCAGCCTCACGCCCGCGTGCTGGGCGAGGTGCACTATGCAGCGCTGGAGATGCATCAGGGTGCGCTGGTCGAAGGCCGCCTCGTGCCGCTTGGGCAGGCAGAGATCAAGGCGCTCCCGAATCTCATGGTGGCCGAAAGCGTGGAACGGCCGGAAAGTGCCGTCGCGGAGGTGCCCTTCGGAGAGACCGTTGACGCCGAAAGCGGCAGTCCTGCGGAAAAGGCGGCCTGAACGCCACAGAAATTGAACGCAGAAGCCCTTGAAAATACGGGGTTTCGGCACGATTTCCCAGTAGCGCTTAGAATACAGTGGTATCTAAACAGGAGAACTTCCCATGAACGCAGTCGCAGAGGCACCCGTCACCGAGGACGTGCCGGCACCGTTCGTCTTTACCGACAGCGCCGCCGACAAGGTCAAGCAGTTGATCGAGGAAGAGGGCAATGCCGAACTGAAACTGCGCGTGTTCGTGCAGGGCGGCGGCTGCTCCGGCTTCCAGTACGGTTTCACTTTCGACGAGGAAGTGAATGAAGACGACACCACGATGGTCAAGAACGGTGTCACCCTGCTGATCGATTCGATGAGCTACCAGTACCTGGTCGGCGCAGAGATCGACTACAAGGAAGACATCAACGGCGCCCAGTTCGTGATCAAGAATCCGAACGCAACCACCACCTGCGGTTGCGGCTCGTCGTTCTCGGTCTGATCCGCCAGTTTCACCAGAAGAAGGCGTACCGCCCGGTGCGCTTTTTTTATTTTCGCGACGCCTCCCAGACCACCGGGAACCAGTCCTCCCGCAGCCGTTCCCCTGTTCGCTGATTGATGCCGGGGAAGGGCGGGGAGGTGCGCCCGGGGCGTTCCATATATCGCACATCGTCGCCCAGGAAGCGCGCCGAAAACGCGCGGCGCCGGCTGGTGCCGGTATTGCCCGCGGCGCCGTGCACGGTGCGGAAGTCGAACACGACGGCATCGCCCGGCTCAAGCTCTGGCGCCAGGATGGTGTGGCTGCCGTCCTCCACGTCCGGCATCTCCATGAAGGCATCGTCGCCGCCGTAGAAGTTCTCATTGCTGGCCCAGCGCTTTGGGCGAACCAGCTTCGGCCAGTGATGGGAGCCCGCCACGACGCGCAGCGTGTTGGCATGCGTGACAGGGTCGAGCGGAATCCAGTAGCTCGCCGTCTGCAGGCCATCCACGCAGTAGTAGGGCAGGTCCTGGTGCCACGGCGTGGGCTTGGCCGTGCCCGGTTCCTTGACGAGGATGTGTTCGTGGAAGACCTGCACGGCTCCCGACTGCATGATGCGTCCGGCGATGGCCGCAGCGGGCGAGTGGCGGATGAAGGCGTCGAACGGCGCGATTCGCTGCCAGTTGCAGAAATCCTCAAAGAATCGGCCGCTTTCGCCGTTGCGCACGTTCTCGATGGCGAACGGCCCGGGTTCGGCCAGGTTCTGTTCGAAACCTTCGCGCAGCCGTTCGACCCAGCCGGTGAACGCGCCGCGCAGGACCAGTACGCCGTCACGCTGGTAAGTCTCGATCTGTGCTGCGGTGATTTCCATGGCGAATGCTCTGGTATTGGGAATGGCGCCAGTATCGGTGTCGCAGGGCAATAGGAAAAGCATATATTTCCTATGCTGTAGTATAGGAAATCATGATCGCCTTCTCGTTCCGACAGCTCGAATACTTCGTCGCGGCCGCCGAGCACGGCAGCATCAGCGCCGCCGCACGCGCGCGCCACGTTTCGCAGCCTTCGGTATCGACCGCCATCGCGCAGCTCGAGGAGACACTGGGCGAGCCGCTGTTCCGCCGCCAGGTGAGCCGGGGCCTGGAACTCACGCCAGCCGGGCAGCGCTTGCTGGGCCAGGCGCGGGACATCCTGGCGCTTGCTGCTGGCATTACCGTCGACGAGGGCGGGCAGCGCGGGCTGAGCGGGCAGCTGTCGCTGACCTGCTTCCAGGATCTGGGGCCCTACTATGTCCCCCGGCTGCTGGCCGGTTTCCGGGAGCGCCATCCGGGCGTATCGGTGACGCTGTTCGAAGCCGACCTGGCCACGGTGCACCGCACGCTCAATGTGGGAAAGGCAGAGCTGGCACTGACTTACGATCTCGGCTTCGACCAGCGCGTCGAGCGCTGGACGCTGGCGCAACTCCCGCCTTATGCGCTGCTGCCGGCCGATCACGCTCTGGCCAACCAGTCGGACGTGAGCCTCGCTGCGCTGGCGCAGGAACGCCTGATCCTCGAGGACATCGCCCAGACGCGCGAATACTTCCTGTCACTGTTCTGGGCACATGGGTTGCACCCGCAACTACACCAGTACACCCAGACCTTCGAGATGCAGCGTGGGCTGGTGGCACATGGCTACGGGGTGGCGCTGTCGTGCACGCGGCCGGCGGGGGATCACAGCTACGACGGCCTTCCGATTGCCTGCCGCCCGCTGCGCGAGCCCGTGACGCCGCAGCGGGTCGTGCTGGCGCGTTCACAGGCCATGCGCGCGTCGCCGCTGGCGCAGGCCTTCGTGAAGTGGGTTTGCGAGGCAGGTCACGCCGAGCCGGCCTGAACCAGGCCGGCGATCAGCGCTTGTCGACGATCCGTTTCAGCGGGGGTAGATGGCGCCCAGCACGCGCGGTCCGGCGGCGCCGGTGACGGTGGGCACATTGCCCGGGGCGCGCAGCAGGCATTGGCGAGCCAGCCAGGCGAACGCGATGCCTTCGACCTGCGAGACCGGCACGCCGTAGTCGTCCGAGGTCTGCACGGCTACGCCGGGCAGTGCCAGCGCCAGGCGCGCCATGACATAGGCGTTGCGGGCGCCGCCGCCGCAGACGATCAGCCGGCGGGCGTCAGGCGCATGCGTCCTGACGTCGCGCGCGATGGCTTCGGCCGTCAGCGCGGCCAGGGTGGCCTGCACATCGGCCGGTGCGAGCGCGCGGCTGTGGAAGGGCGCGAGACGGGCTTCCAGCCAGCCGGCGTGGAACAGGTCGCGGCCGGTGCTCTTGGGAGGCGGCGCGTCGAAATAGGGCTCTGACAGGCAATGCGCGAGCAGCGCTTCGTCGACCGTGCCGCTGGCGGCCCAGTCGCCGTTGCTGTCGAAGGGCAGGCCGCGATGGCGCGCGATCCAGTAGTCGAGCAGCGCGTTGCCCGGGCCGCAGTCAAAGCCGGTCACCGGGCGGCCGTTGGCCGGTAGCACACTGATATTGGAAATGCCGCCGATATTGCAGGCAACGCGCGTTTCGTCCGCGTCGCCGAACAGTGCCTGATGCAGCGCCGGCACCAGCGGCGCGCCCTGGCCGCCCGCCGCCACATCGCGGCTGCGAAAGTCGGCCACCACGTCGATGCCGCTCAGTTCGGCCAGCAATGCGGGATGCTGGCTCTGCCGCGTGTAGCCGATGCCGTCGTAAAGCCTTGGACGGTGCCGGATGGTCTGACCATGCGCGCCGATCGCGGCAACCTGCTCCGCGCCCAGGCCCGCATCGCGCAGCAAAGTGGCCACGCTTTCCGCGTAGACACGCGCGAGCGCATTGGCCGCCAGTGCCTCGCGATGGATCTCGTCCTCGCCGGGCTGCTGCAATTTGCCAAAGTCTTCCCGCAGCGATGCCGGGAACGGCTGGTGCGCGGCGGCCAGCACGACCGGGCGCGGCCCTCCGAAATCCACCAGGACGGCATCGGCACCATCCATGCTGGTGCCAGACATGATGCCGATAAAACGATCGGAGGGCAGGGTCATTGGCGGCCGGATCAGTTGGCGGCGGTCAGGACGTTGTAGGTGCGCAGCGCGTTGATGCGGCTCAGCATTTCGCTGGTGTAGCCCAGGAATTCCTGGCGCGCCTTGCCGGTCAGCGTAGGCGCTTCCATCAGCGTGATGGTGAGCGGGTTCTGCGGCACGTCATTGAAGCGGAACTCATAGTGCAGATGCGGCCCGGTTGCCCAGCCGGTCTGGCCGACGTAGCCGATCACCTGGCCCTGCGACACGCGCTGGCCCTGTTGCATGCCGGCAAAGCCGGACAGGTGCGCGTAGTAGGTCGAGTAGCCGTTGGCGTGGTTCAGGATGACGATATTGCCGTAGCCGTTCTGCTGGCCGACGAACTCGACCACGCCGTCTCCGGTGGCGAATACCTTGGTGCCGGTCGGCGCGGCAAAGTCCACGCCCTTGTGCTGCGCCCAGTAGTTGTGCAGCGGGTGCTCGCGGCCACCGAAGCCCGACGACACGCGTGAGAACTCCACCGGCGAACGCAGGAACGGACGCTTCATGCTGCGCCCGTCGAAGGTGTAGTAGGCACCGTCCTTGCTGCCATCCGGCGCGAACCACAGCGCCTGGTGCAGCTGGTTGCGGTTGATCAGTTCCACGGCCACCACGCGCCCGTTTCGTACGAAGTCGCCATCGCGGAAACCGGCTTCGTAGATGATGCGGAAGCGGTCGCCGTTGGCGATGTCGTGATGGAAGTCGATCACGCCGGAGAAGATCGAGATCATCTGCTGGACCACTTCATCCGGCACGCTGGCCGCGTCCATGGCCTTGAAGAAGCCGCCGGCGGAAATCGCGCCCGACGCCATTTCATAGCGCAGGTCGTTCTCCACGCTCTGCACGCGTGCCTTGTAGCTGGTGCTGCCGTTCGGGCTGGCGGGCTCGACGCGCTCGATCACGAGCTCGCGCGAAGATGCCGCGTCGCCACCGAGGTTGGCCTGCAGCGACACCAGCATGTTGCTTTCGTCGATCTCGGCCTGGACAGCCTGGCCGGGATTGAGATTGAACAGGCCGCGCGCGGTGGGGTTCTTGACGATGAAGGCCTGGGCGTCGGGATCGTCTACACCGAGCCGCCGCAGCAGCGTGGCGATGGTGTCGCCGCGCTGCATGCGCTCTTCGCGCACGTAGACGGCTTCGGCATCGGTCAGTTGTTCGAGTTGCGCGCGCACATCGGGCATGCGCAGGGATTCCTGCAGGCGCGGCGCTTGCGGGTCGTCATAGGCGGTGCGGGGCGCAACGCCCATCGCAGCGGCCATGCCGAGCGTGAAAATCGCGCCGACGGAAGCTGTCAGTTGCTTGCGTCGTCGTGCATGCTGGGGGTTGGTCGGGTCGACGAGAACCACCAGCTCGCGCGCGAAAACTTCGCGGAGTCTTGACCACATCACGTAAAATTCAACCTTGGTTCGGGCACCGCTGCCGCGACGATGTGTGTCGTCTGCCTTCCTCCCCCGAGGTGCGGCGCGGGCAATTCATCATTATTTGCCGCCTGAAGTGGCGGGTGGCGCACAGGATAGATTCCGCTGGCGGCCAGGAAGCGCGGATTATAGCAAAATCCGGCGCCAGCCGCTGTCGGGAATTTTCCTAAATTTCCATGTTTTTCAAAGACTTACGTCATGACTGAAGTTTCCTCGGGCCCCGCGGCCAAATACCCTCTCACGCCGTCGGTGATGCATGCCCTGGAGGTATCCAAGCGCGGCTGCGACGAACTCCTGATCGAATCCGAATGGCTGCAGAAGCTGGCCCGCAGCGAAGCCACCGGCGTGCCCTTGCGCATCAAGCTCGGCCTGGATCCGACTGCCCCTGACATCCACATCGGCCATACCGTGGTCCTGAACAAGCTGCGCCAGTTGCAGGATCTGGGCCACCAGGTGATTTTCCTGATCGGCGACTTCACCTCGACCATTGGCGATCCGTCCGGCCGCAATGCCACCCGCCCGCCGCTGACGCGCGAGCAGATCGAGGCCAACGCCCAGACCTACTACCGCCAGGCCAGCCTGGTGCTCGACCCGGCCAGGACCGAGATCCGCTACAACAGCGAGTGGAGCGATCCGCTTGGCGCGCGCGGCATGATCCAGCTGGCGGCCAAGTACACCGTGGCCCGGATGATGGAGCGCGACGACTTCACCAAGCGGTTCCGGTCTGGGATTCCGATTTCGGTCCATGAGTTCCTTTATCCGCTGATGCAGGGCTACGATTCGGTCGCGCTGAAGGCGGATATCGAGCTGGGCGGCACCGACCAGAAATTCAACCTGCTGGTCGGGCGCGAGCTGCAGAAGGAATACGGCCAGGAGCCGCAGTGCATTCTGACCATGCCGCTGCTGGTGGGCCTGGACGGCGTCGAGAAGATGTCGAAGTCCAAGGGCAATTACGTCGGCGTGACCGAGGCGCCCAACGAAATGTTCGGCAAGCTGATGAGCATCTCGGACGACCTGATGTGGCAGTACTACACGCTGCTGTCGTTCCGCCCGATGAGCGAGATCGACCTGATGAAGCAGGAAGTGGCGCTGGGCCGCAACCCGCGCGACTGCAAGGTGATGCTGGCGCAGGAAATCGTCACGCGCTTTCACAGTGCGGCAGATGCCGAAAAAGCGCTGGAAGACTTCAATCACCGCGCCCGCGGCGGCGTGCCGGACGATATTCCGGCGGTGAGCCTCGAAGGCGCGCCGCTGGGCATCGCCCAGCTGCTCAAGCAGGCCAACCTGGTGCCGTCTACCTCGGAAGCCAACCGCAATATCGAGCAGGGCGGCGTGAAGATCGATGGCACCACGGTCAGCGACAAGTCGACCAAGGTCGCGGCCGGCACCTATGTGGTGCAGGTGGGCAAGCGCCGCTTCGCGCGCGTCACGCTGGCCTGAGGCGGCAGGGATGATCGCGCTGATCCAGCGGGTCGCGCAGGCCCGGGTCACGGTCGAGGGCCGCACCACCGGTGAAATCGGCGCCGGACTGCTGGCGCTGGTCTGTGCCGAGCGCGGCGACAGCGAGGCCCAGGCGGAGCGCCTGCTCGCCAAGATGCTGTCGTACCGCGTGTTTTCGGACGCGGCCGGCAAGATGAACCTGCCGGTGCAGAATATGGACGGCAACGGCAATGCCGGCGGCCTGCTGGTGGTGTCCCAGTTCACGCTGGCGGCCGATACCAACAGCGGTACGCGGCCCAGCTTCACTCCGGCGGCGTCGTCCGAGGACGGACGACGCCTCTACGAGTATTTCGTGGACCGGGCCCGTGCCGCGCATCCGCACGTGCAGACCGGCGAGTTCGGAGCCATGATGCAGGTGAGCCTGACCAATGACGGCCCGGTGACGTTCTGGCTGCGCGTGCCGCCGGCAGGATCGGCCTGACAGGAATTCAGTGGCGCCGCGCCCGGTGCGGCGCCACCAGACAAGGAGAGACAAATGAAACTCTGGAGCAAGTCCTTCAACGACAACGCGCCGATTCCGGGCGAGTTCGCTTTTTGCGTGCCGGACGCCGCCGCCCACGTGGCCCTGTCGAACAACCGCAATCCCGACCTGCACTGGGAAGACGCCCCGGTCGAGACGCGTTCCTTCGTGCTGATCTGCCACGATCGCGATGTCCCGAGCAAGGGCGACGACGTGAACCAGGAGGGCCGCGAGGTGCCGGCTTCGCTGCCGCGCGTGGACTTCTTCCACTGGGTGCTGGTCGATATTCCGCAGGGCCTGACGACGATCTCCGCCGGCTCGCACAGTGATGGCGTCATCGCACGCGGCAAGCCCGGCCCCGACGCTGTCGGCGGCACCGCCACGGCGGGCGGCCTGCGCCACGGCACCAACGACTACACCGGCTGGTTTGCCAACGATCCGGACATGAAGGGCGACTACTACGGCTACGACGGTCCCTGCCCGCCATGGAACGATACGCTGTTGCACCATTACGTGTTCACCATCTATGCGCTGGATATCGAGCGGCTGCCGGTGGAGGGCACGTTCACAGGCGCGCAGGTGCGCGAGGCGATCGAGGGTCACATCCTGGCGCAGGCCAGCCTGACCGGCACCTATACGCTCAATCCCAACCTGTCCAGATAAGGCGCAAGGAAAGGGCATGTCGCTAAGCTCCGGGCCGCATTCGCTGGCCTTCACCCACCTGATCGTGATCCGTCATGGCGAGACGGCCTGGAACCGGGAGCGGCGGCTGCAAGGCCAGCTCGACATTCCGCTGAACGAGACCGGCCGCGCCCAGGCGCGCGCCCTTGCGGCGGCGCTGGCGGGCGAGCCGATCGATGCGGTCTACTCGAGCGACCTCTCACGCGCCATGCAGACCGCGACGCCGCTGGCCGAATCGCTCGGGCTCAAGGTCAGGCCCGAGCCGCGCCTGCGCGAGCGCAGCTACGGCACGCTGCAGGGCAAGACCTACGCCGAGGTGGCGGAGCAGTTGCCGGAAGACTTTGCCCGTTGGCAGGCGCGTGTGCCCGATTACGCGCCGGACCAGGGCGAGTCGCTGGCCGGTTTCCATGAACGGGCGGTCGATATCGCGCTGTTTCTCTCGCGCCGGCATCCAGGCGAGCGGATCGCGCTGGTGGCGCACGGTGGCGTGCTGGACTGCCTGTACCGGGAAGCGACGGGCATGACACTGGAGGCGCCGCGCGAGCATGAATTGCTCAATGCCAGCATCAACCGCCTGCGCAGTGACAGCCACCGGCTGACCCTGGCGCAGTGGGGCGATGTGACTCACCTGGAGTCGCTGGCCCTGGACGAGGTCGACCGGCGCGTTCCCTGAAACTGCCGGCGGGCCCGGCGCCTTACACGCGCAGCCGGAATGGCGTGAAATCGGTATTGCGGTCGTACCAGTCCTCGTTCTCGGCGCGCTTGAGGAACGCCACCACCTTGTAGGTCACGGGCGTCATCACGACTTCCCAGCCGGTCTTCAGGAAGTACTGGGCAATCGCGACCTGCACGACCTTCTCCAGCGGCCAGATGCCGTAGAAGGCGATCACATAGAACAGTGAGGAATCGACCAGTTCGCCGGCGAGCGTCGAGCCGATGGTGCGGGTCCACAGCCAGCGCCCCGCGGTCCACAGCTTCATCCTGGCCAGCACATAGCTGTTGGTAAAGCTGCCGCAGCAGAAGGCGATCAGCGAGCCGAAGGCGATCCGCCAGGTGTTGCCGAACACGTCTTCCAGGCTTTTCTGATAGTCCGCCATGAACGGTGCCACCGGCATGCGCAGCACCACCAGGCTCATGAAGGTGGCAAAGGCCAGCGCCGCGAATCCGGCCCACACCGCCCGGCGGTCGCGGCCATAGCCGTACACCTCGGTCAGGACATCGCCGAAGATGTAGGAGATCGGAAAGAACAGCACGCCGGCGCCGAAGGCCACCGGGCCGATCACGGGCAGCGTCACCTGCGCGGCCTTGGCTGCGCCGATCAGGTTGGAGCACAGCAGGACGGTGACGAAGGCCGCCATGACGAAGTCGTAGTACCGGTAGACGCGTCCGGAATAGGCGGGGGCGGCAGGTATGGCGGACATGGGGATTCCCGTTTTGGTGGCGCGCTGGCTCCGCGCACGAGGTTTTTCGCGCGATTATGCCAGCCGGGACTCCTCGGTGCTGCATGGCAAAAAAAAGAAATCCCGGCCGGAGCCGGGATTTTCGCGCCATGCAAGGGAGCTTGGGCGACCATGCCGCCCAGGCGCTGTTTCAGATATCGAGCTTGCTGATCTTGGCGCCGTTCAGCGAGACATCGAACATCAGGCCGGCATTGGTCTGCACGAAACCGACCACGGGCTGCTGGCTGGTCAGGGTATCGAGCTGGCCGTTGGCGCCAACCTTGGCCAGCGCCACGTTCGCATCGGCACCGGCTGTCCAGCCGCTGCTGCTGACGAACTTGTTGTAGGCCTCCGGCGTCATGAACATGATGATCTCCGACTTGGACTGCCCGCCAGCGGTCAGGCCGAACGAGGCATGCGTCGTCTTGTAGTAGCCCACGGTCGAGCCTTTGGAGCGCAGCGCGCCCTCGCCGTACTCGGCACCGACCACAAGACCAGCCGAGATGACGCGGGGGAAGACCAGGATACCCTGGGCACGCGCGGCCAGCTCGCGCGAACCGTTCACCGACGAAAACAGCTTGATCAGCGCGCCATCGACACCTGAATCGATTTCCTTCTTCTTCGCTGTGGGATCGGTGGATGCGCTGGTGCCCGTGGTCGTGCATCCCGCGGCAAAGACGGTGGCGACAAGCAGGCCTGATCCGGCAACCCGGGTAACAAAATGGCGTCGATTCATAGGTAACCTCCTGATGGGAAAAGTACCGCGCCCGGCACACCGGGTCAGTTTTCTGCCGCTGCAGCCGGGGCCTTAACCGTAATGGCCACGACTTCTCGGTAGACGATCTTGGCCATCTGGCCGCGCTTGATCTGGGTGAGGTCGATGGCGGGATCCTCGACCTTGACGGTGCGCAGGGTTTCGCGCGGACCGCGGAAGGTGATCAGGTGCTTCGCCGGATCGATCTTGGTGATTTCCGCCGTCACGGTCGTGGTGATTTCGCGCATGATGCCGGGCTTGCCGCCTTCGGCCGCGCGCGAGGTGCGCTCCACCGACTCGGCCAGCGCCGTCGCCTTGCTGTCGACCGGTTCGAGCTTGGCCACGATGGCAGCGCCGCGAGCCACGGTCAGGATGTCGCCCTTGCGGATCTGGCCGAAATTGCGGACTTCATCGCCGCCCACCAGTTCCACCACATTGCCGCGGGGGCCCTGCACCAGGACTGCCTTGGTGGTCGGGTCGATATCGACGATCTTGCCGCTGATCACTGCTTCTTCGGCAACGCCGACCGGTGCCGGCGGGCGCTGGGCATAGGCGCTGCCGGCGCTGAACAGCGCTGCGGCGAGGGCAGCGGCAAGCAGGGACGGCGAACGGCTGATGCGGTGAATCATGGCTTTCCTTGACGATTTGACGAAGGATGCCGCGCCGCGGTGGCACGGCTTTCAGGGAACCGCAGAGGGAACCGTTGAAGCCATTGTGGACAATCGGCCATGCGCCAGCAATCCACTTCGAAAAAATTTGCAGCGCCGCTTGAAAACGTTTAATTGACGCAGAGCGGCGGCCGGCAGGGCGCCGGCGTCGTGGGTTTGCTGCGCTGCGGGAGCGTGTCAGGCGTCGCCGAGCAGCGGGCCGGTGCTATCGCCGGAAGGGGTGGCCAGGCCGAAGTGCCGGTAGGCCGCGGCCGTCGCCACCCGTCCGCGCGGTGTGCGCTGCAGATAGCCTTGCTGGATCAGGTAGGGCTCGAGCACATCTTCGATGGTGTCGCGTTCCTCGCCGATGGCGGCCGCCAGGTTATCGACGCCCACCGGACCACCGCCGAACTTGTGCAGTACGGCCTCGAGCAGCTTGCGGTCCATCAGGTCGAAGCCCACGCGGTCCACGTCGAGCATGGCCAGCGCCGCATCCGCCATTTCGCGTGTGATGGTGCCGTCGCCCTTGACCTCGGCATAGTCTCGCACGCGGCGCAGCAGCCGGTTGGCGATCCGGGGCGTCCCGCGTGCACGGCGGGCGATTTCCAGCGCGCCTTGCGGACCGATGCGCGCTGACAACAGGCTGGCCGAGCGCGTGACGATGCGCGCCAGTTCCTCGGCCGTATAGAACTCCAGCCGCGCCACGATGCCGAAGCGGTCGCGCAGCGGGTTGGTCAGCATGCCCGCGCGGGTGGTGGCGCCCACCAGCGTGAACGGCTGCAGGTCGAGCTTGACCGAGCGGGCGGCAGGGCCCTCGCCGATCATGATGTCGATCTGGTAGTCCTCCAGCGCCGGATACAGAATTTCCTCGACGACCGGCGACAGCCGGTGGATTTCGTCGATGAACAGCACGTCGTTGGCTTCGAGGTTGGTCAGCAGCGCGGCCAGGTCCCCGGGCCGCTCCAGCACCGGACCCGAGGTCTGGCGCAGGTTCACGCCCATCTCGCGCGCGATGATGTGGGCCAGCGTGGTCTTGCCCAGGCCCGGCGGGCCGAACAGCAGCACGTGGTCCAGCGCTTCGCGGCGGTTGCGGGCCGCGTGCATGAAGATATCGAGCTGTCCGCGCACCTTTTCCTGGCCGACGTACTCGTCGAGCAGCTTGGGCCGCAGCGCGCGCTCGAAGGCCTCCTCGTGCGTTGAGGCAGGCGTGGCCGAGATCACGCGGTCGGGGGCGGAAAGCTTGTCGGTTTCAATCATGGCAGGGGAATGCAGTAAGCCGCCATTCTACGCTTCAGCCCTTGGACAGGGCCTTGAGGGCCAGCTTGATCCCGTCCGAGACGCCGGTGCCGGCCGGCACCTGCTTGATGGCGAGCGCGGCTTCCTTTTCGGAGTAGCCCAGTGCCAGCAGCGCATTGAGGATGTCCACGGCGCTGTCGTGCACCGCTGCCGCCCCCGGCGCATGCCCCAGCTCCGCGCCAAGCTTGCCCTTGAGTTCCAGCAGCAGCCGCTCGGCGGTCTTCTTGCCGATGCCCGGCACGCGTGTGAGGCGGCCAGCTTCCTGCAGCGTGATGGCTTGCGCCAGTTCCGATACCGACATGCCCGACAGCACCGCCAGCGCCATGCGCGCGCCGATCCCGGTGATCTTAATCAGCTCGCGGAAGGTATTGCGCTCGGAAGCGCTGCCAAAGCCGTACAGCAGGTGGGCATCCTCGCGCACGATCAGCTGCGTCAGCAGCGTCACCGGCTGCCCGGTCGCGGGCAGATTGTAGAAGGTGCTCATCGGCACGTCGATCTCATAGCCGACGCCATGGCAGTCGACCAGCAGATGCGGGGGATTCTTCTCGATGAGGGTGCCGGCGATGCGTCCGATCATGATGCCTTGTGGGTCGGTTCAGTCTGGGTCTGGAGTGGCCGCAAGTGTAGCCCAGCGGCCATACGGGATTTCATTTTGATGCGGTATCGACAGCTCGCCGGCCAAGCGCCGGGTCATCGGTGAAGAAGCCGTCGATGCCGGCGGCCAGGAATGCCTGCACTTCGCGCACCATGCCCGAGGGGCTGCGCGTGGCTTCATCGCCGCCGGCTTGCAGCGCCTTCGGCAAGAAGCTGTTCTCGGGCCGGAAGGTGTACGGATGGACCAGCAGGCCCGCCGCGTGGGCGTTGCGCACCAGCGCGGTCGGCGCGCCCAGGCCGCCATCGGCTTCGCGCGGGACGACGCTGTCTTTCTCGGGGCCAATGCCATCGGCGTAGGCCGCCACTTCGCGCAGGCCGGTCGTGGTCAGCATGTCGGCGAAGGTCCGCGTGTCGCCGGCCAGCCGCCAGTCGGCGGGGCCCTTGCGCGGATTGCCAATGAGCTGAACCAGTTTCACATTGGGCATGCCGTGCCCCAGCGCGCGCCGCATCGTACGCAGGCTGCCGCTTTCGAACGACTGGACGAACACCGGCGCCTGGTGCAGGTACGGTTGCGCCCGCAGCGCCGCCAGCAGCCTCTCTTCGAGCGGCAGGCCGATGGCGCGGAAGTACGTCGGGTGCTTCAGCTCGGGATAGATGCCGATGGTCCTGCCCGTGCGCATCGAAGCCTGCTGCACCAGCCGTACGATCTCGTCAAAGGTGGGGATCTCGAACTGGTCGTTCAGGCGCGCATTGGCCGGGCGCAGGCGCGGAATGCGTTCGCGCGCGCGCAGCGTTTTCAGTTCGGCCAGCGTGAAATCCTCTGTGAACCAGCCGGTCAGCCGCTCGCCGTCGATGACTTTGGTGCGTTTTCGCTCGGCAAACTGCGGCAGCTCGGCCACGTTGCTGGTGCCGGAGATATCGTTCTCGTGGCGCGCCACCAGCACGCCGTCGCGCGTGGCGACCAGGTCGGGCTCGACGACGTCGGCGCCATCCTCGATTGCCTTGGCGTAGGCGGCCAGCGTGTGTTCCGGCCGCAATGCACTTGCGCCGCGATGGGCGATCACCAGCGCCTTTGGCGGCGCGGCGGCTTCGGGGGTCAGCGTCGGCGCCGAAGGCGATGCCGATGGCGCGCGGGTCGGCGCATGCGGCTTTGGTACGGCCGCGCAGCCGGCGATGAGGATCGCGGCAACGGATGCGGCAAGCGATGCGGAAATCGACGCACCGGCGGTGCTGGCAAGGCGGGGCATGCGGCATTCCCTTGATGGAAGACGAATGCCAGATTGTAAGAGACGCCGACTCGATTGCCCGTCGGCCGCAGTCTGATTGTCGCTATTCAGCCAACCATTCAGCCAATCAAGCGGCCCCGCCGCACGCGCAGGCCCTTGCGCGCCAGCTCCGGCGCCAGCCCGGACAGCGTGCCGAGCGTATCGCCGCCATTGGCGTGGCAGATGGCAACACCGAGCGCATCGGCCGCGTCGGAGCTCGGGCGGCCGGGCAGGGACAGCAGGCGCATGACCATCTCCTGCACCTGCTCCTTGTTGGCGCGGCCGTAGCCGACCACGGCCACCTTCAGCTGCAGCGCGGTGTATTCGAACACCGGCAGGCCATTGCCCACCAGCCCGCAGATCGCGGCGCCGCGGGCCTGGCCCAGCAGCAGGGTGGACTGCGGGTTGACGTTGACGAATACCTTTTCGATGGCCGCGCAGTCTGGCGCGTAGGTCCGGGTGATTTCCCTGATGCCGTCAAACAGCGTCTTCAGGCGTTCCGGCAGGCTGGTGTTGCCATCGCTCTTGATCGTGCCCGACGCGACATAGGCGAGCTTGTTGCCGTGCTTTTCGAGCACGCCGAAACCGGTGGTGCGGAGGCCGGGGTCGATGCCTAGGATACGCATGGATGAGTCGCAGCGGGGCCGGAGCCTTCAGTCGTTTCGATGCAGAAGCATAACTGCAAAATCAAAAGCCGTTCCGCTCCCTAGACAGGAGCGGAACGGCTTTCTGGCTTACCGGCCGGAAGGCCAGTCAATCAGTGGCGGAAATGGCGGGTGCCGGTCAGCACCATGGCGATGCCGCGCTCGTCGGCAGCGGCAATCACCTCATCGTCGCGCACCGAGCCGCCCGGCTGGATCACGCAGGTCGCGCCCGCATCCACCACCACATCCAGCCCGTCACGGAACGGGAAGAACGCATCCGACGCCACCGCGGAGCCAGCCAGCGTCAGGCCGGCGTTCTGCGCCTTGATGCTGGCGATGCGTGCCGAATCCACGCGGCTCATCTGGCCGGCGCCGACGCCCAGCGTCATGCCGCCGCCGCAGAACACGATGGCGTTGGACTTGACGAACTTGGCCACGCGCCAGGCGAACATCAGGTCGTCCATTTCCCTCGGGGTCGGGTGACGGCGGGTCACCACGCGCAGTTCGGACGGCTGCACGTTCCTGGCGTCCGGGCTCTGCACCAGCAGGCCGCCGCCGACGCGCTTGAAGTCATACTGGTTCACGCCCTTGCCCAGCGGGATCTCCAGCAGGCGCACGTTCTGCTTGGCGGCGAACACGGCACGCGCGCCGGCACTGAACGACGGCGCGATCAGCACTTCGACGAACTGCTTTGCCACGGCCTGGGCGGCGGCCTCGTCCAGCTCGACGTTGAAGGCGATGATGCCGCCGAAGGCCGAGGTCGAGTCGGTCTTGAAGGCCTTGTCGTAGGCTTCGAGCGCATTGGCGCCGACGGCTACGCCGCACGGGTTGGCATGCTTGATGATGACGCAGGCGGCGCTGTTGGCGGCGTCGAACGACTTGACGCATTCCCAAGCCGCGTCAGCGTCGGCGATGTTGTTGTACGACAGCTCCTTGCCCTGCAGCTGCACGTAGTTGGCCAGCGCGCCGTCGACGGTCTTCAGGTCACGGTAGAAGGCCGCCGACTGGTGCGGGTTCTCGCCGTAGCGCATTTCCTGGACCTTGTCGAAGGCCAGGTTCAGCGTCTGCGGGTAGGCGCTGCGGCCCAGGTGCGACTTGTCGGCGCCGAGGCTGGTCAGGTAGTTGGTGATTGCGCCGTCGTATTGCGCGGTGTGCGCGAAGACCTTGGTCGCCAGGCGGAAGTTGGTGTCATAGCCCACGCTGTTGCCGTTGGCGCGCATTTCGTCGAGCACCACCGCGTAGTCGGCCGGATCGACGATCACGGTCACGTCGCGATGGTTCTTGGCCGCCGAGCGCAGCATGGTCGGGCCGCCGATGTCGATGTTCTCGATCGCGTCGGGCAGCGTGCAGTCATCCTTGGCGACGGTCTGCTGGAACGGGTACAGGTTCACCACCAGCAGGTCGATGGTGGGGATGTTGTGCTCGGCCAGCGCAGCCATGTGCTCGGGCAGGTCGCGGCGTGCCAGGATGCCGCCATGGACCTTCGGGTGCAGTGTCTTCACGCGGCCGTCGAGCATTTCCGGGAAGCCGGTGTAGTCGGCCACCTCCGTCACGGGCAGGCCGCTGTCGGCCAGCAGCTTGGCGGTACCGCCGGTGGAAAGCAGCGTGACGCCGAGCGCGTTCAGTTCACGCGCGAATTCGACGATGCCGGTCTTGTCGGAAACGGAGAGTAGGGCTTGCTTGATCATGGCTGTGGGAGACGCTTCAAATTCAAAGTAAACCGTGCTGCTGCAGCTTCTTGCGCAGCGTGTTGCGATTGATGCCCAGGTAGGCGGCGGCCAGCGACTGGTTGCGGTCGGCGCGCACCATCACGGCCTCGAGCAGGGGCCGTTCGACGGCCTCGAGCACCATGTTGTACATATTGGACGGCTCTTCACCGTCCAGATCGCGAAAGTAGGTATCCAGGCTGTCCCGGATGCATTGGTCGATAGCGTTGCGGCTCATGCGGCAAGCAACTCCCGTTTCTTGTTGTTGTTCGATTCGTCTTCATCCGGCGTGGCATCGTCCACGTACACCAGCCGGTCCGACCACTGCGCCTGCTCATCGAAGAAGGCGTTGACCGCGGCCAGCTGCTCGCCGGTGGACTCCAGCGTGTTCATGCGGTGGCGGAACAGGTTCGCGCCGCGCAGCCCGCGTGTGTACCACGCGATATGCTTGCGCGCGGTACGCACACCGGTGAACTCGCCGTAGAAGGCGTAATGGTCTTCCAGGTGCGCGTTCATGATCGCGCGGATCTCGGCCACTTCCGGCGACGGCAGCATGTCGCCGGTCTGCAGGAAGTGTTCGATCTCGCGGAACAGCCAGGGCCTGCCCTGTGCCGCGCGGCCGATCATGATGGCGTCGGCGCCCGTCAGCGCCAACACCTCCCTGGCCTTTTGCGGCGTGGTGATATCGCCATTGGCGACCACCGGGATCGAGACCGCTGCCTTGACCGCGGCGATGGTCTCGTACTCCGCTTCCCCGTGATACAGGTCGGCACGCGTACGGCCGTGCACGGTAAGCATGCTGATGCCGGCGTCTTCCACCATGCGCGCGATACGCAACGCATTGCGGTTCTCGCGGTTCCAGCCGGTGCGGATCTTGAGCGTGACCGGGACGCGGTCGCCGACTGCGCCGACCACGGCCTCGACAATGCGCACCACCAGCGGCTCGTTCTGCAGCAGCGCCGAGCCGGCGGCCACATTGCATACCTTCTTGGCCGGGCAGCCCATGTTGATGTCGATGATCTGCGCGCCGCGGTCCACGTTGTAGCGGGCCGCCTCGGCCATCATCGACGGCTCGGCGCCGGCGATCTGCACGGCGATGGGCTCGACCTCGCCGGCGTGGTTGGCGCGGCGCATGGTCTTCTCGCTCTTCCACAGCTGTGCATTGGACGCCACCATCTCCGACACCGCGTAGCCGGCGCCGAGCTGCTTGCACAGCTGGCGGAACGGCCGGTCCGTCACGCCTGCCATGGGAGCGACGAACAGGTTGTTGCGAAGTTGGTGAGGTCCGATCTGCACGATTGGGCGGCGGTTCCGAGGGCCATGCCCCGGCCGGCACGTGCGTGGCGCACTGTGCGGCGAAGGGGGAGAGCCAGGCTATGAAACTGAAGCGAAACGAAAAAACATGCCCGTGCCGAAACAGTAGTCGGCGGGAAATCGGGGCATGTGCGAGGGCAGGATTCTACCGCCAAACGGATGGGGCTGCCCAAGAATTGAGCATAGATGCTGCCCGGAACCACGAAAATGACTGAATTGAATTAGGGGCGCAACGACGACGGCCTTGGCAGCAAAATCATTGCGTCATGTACGGAATGGCGCCGGATCCGGGTCGAGGAGTGATGCGGGCGCCACGCGGAAGTTCGTCTTATCGACGCATGCCGTACATCATGTGCCGCGCCAGCGCATGTTTCAGCGGGGCCAGGCAGGCCAGCGCTGCCAGCGAAGCGCCGCGTGCGTGCCCGGCCAGCGGGTAGGACACGCCAAATATGCGTGGCAGCAGGTCGGTCACGCCGATCGTGATAGCGCGGTCCACGCGGTGACGCTCCGCAAATGCCTGCAGCGCGCGCGGTGTGCAGCCGGCCCTCAGGGAGTCTGCCAGCGCAAAAGCATCGCGCAGGCCCAGGTTGAGCCCCTGGCCGGCTACCGGATGCAGCGTCTGCGCCGCATTGCCGACCGCCGCGATGCGGCCCTTGACGGTAACCGGGGCCGCATTCAGGCCCAGTGGGAAAGCGTGGCGCTTGCCGGCCAGCGCGAAGCGGCCCAGGCGGCCACCGAACATGTCGGCGAGTTCGGTGGCGAACTCCGCTTCGGGCAGGGCCAGCCGACGCGTGGCCTGATCCGGCGAGCAGCACCACACCAGCGCGTAGCCCGGTGTGCCGTGTTCCTCATACGGCAGCAGTGCCAGCGGGCCTTCTTCGGTGAAGCGTTCCCAGGCCCATCCCAGTTGCGGCCGTGTGCAGGTCACATGCCCAATGATCGCGGTCTGCTCATAGTCGCGTCGTTGTGCACCGCGGCCGCCATGTGCGGCCTGCTGGTGAAAAAGACCGCCTTCGGCCTGCACGGCGATATGTGCGGCGAACGTGGCGGGCAGGTTGTCGTGGCCCACTCCGCGCAGCCGCACCGTGCCTGCCGGGTCGTCCTCGCCGCTGGCAGGCGTGTCCTGCTCGAGGTCGTCGATGCGCGTCTCGAAAACACGCTCGAGCCGCGATTCGCCCATGTCATGCGCCGCGCGCGCGAGCGCTCGTTCCAGCGTCTCGCACAATTCGCCGTAGCGCACGACATAACCGAGCGCTGGCACGCCATAGTCGTCGTGGTGCAGCTTGACATGGCCGAAGTGACCGCGCTGCGACACATGGATATGCTCGATCGCGCTGCCGGCCACCGGCCACGCGCCAATCTGCTCCAGCAACTGCCGGCTGCCGTGCGAC
Organism: Cupriavidus sp. IDO; assembly: GCF_000812465.1. Taxonomy (GTDB): domain Bacteria; phylum Pseudomonadota; class Gammaproteobacteria; order Burkholderiales; family Burkholderiaceae; genus Cupriavidus. The sequence continues at coordinate 59,265 of NZ_JWMA01000104.1, forward strand.
AGTGCAATGGCGCGCGGATCGCGCGCTGCGCGTGCCGGCGTCGCGGCGTCGATCAGCGTGATGCGCCAGTCGGTGGTGCGCAGCAGCTGGCCGGCCAGCGCGAGGCCCACCGGGCCGCCACCGACGATGGCGATATCGCGCACATCAGCCATGGCGCGCGGTATCGTCGGCGACATCGTCATTGGCGACCGGCGATCGCTCCTGCGGATCGGCGCCGCGCTTCCAGCAGATCGCATCCGAGCGCGACTTGCCGGCTGCGGCATCGCGCAAGGCGTTGTCGAGCTTTTGCTGGTTGAAGTCGGGCAGCGCCTGCAGTCGTTCCAACAGCGCGGCATGGTTGGCGGCATTGAGCGGCACTACGCAGCCCTTGGCGCTGTCGGCGGCCCCAGCCAGGATCAGCCAGGCAGTGCCTGTCCATGGTGCGCGGTCAGACACGCGCACCACCACGCGTTTCAGGACATCCCACTCCAGCTCTTCGCGCTGCCCGTCGGGGCGGTGCACCACCACGCGGTCATCATAGAGATTGACCACGAACGGCTCGCTCGGGTCGTGCCGACGGGCCGGCGCGTTTCCGGACTGGGAACCGCCGGGAAGGATTCTGCGCAGCCAGCGGATCATCGTGCACCTCCGCCTGCCGTGCGCGGCTCGCGCATGATGGCTTCGATCTCGTCGGGCTTGACCGGCACGCCGCGCGTGATGATCTCGCAGTCGCCGTCGGTGACGACCGCATCGTCCTCGATGCGGATGCCGATATGCCAGTAGCGCTCGGGCACGTCTTCGGCCGGGCGCACATAGATGCCGGGCTCCACCGTCACCACCATGCCGGGCTGCAGCGGGCGCCACGGGCGTTCACCCTCGCCAGACGCGGCGGCGACACGGTATTCGCCCACATCGTGCACATCCATGCCGAGCCAGTGGCCGGTGCGATGCATGTAGAAGCGGCGGTAGCTGCCGCTGGCCAGCACGTCGTCGAGCGTGCCTTCCTTGTTGCGGTCGAGCAGGCCGGTGTCGAGCATGCCCTGAGCCAGCACGCGCACGGCGGCATCGTGTGGCACGTTGTATGGCACGCCCGCGCGCGTTTCGGCGATGGCGGCGTCCTGCGCGGCCAGGACCAGGTCATACAACTCGCGCTGCGCCGGAGAAAAGCGTCCGGAAACCGGGAAGGTGCGGGTGATGTCGGAGGCGTAGCCGTCCAGCTCACAACCAGCATCGATCAGGCACAGGTCTCCATCCCTCAGCTCGGCGGGGCCGGCGCGGTAATGCAGCACGCAGGCGTTGGCGCCGGTGGCGACGATCGAGTTGTACGCCACGCTTTGTGCGCCGTGGCGACGGAATTCATAAAGCAGTTCGGCTTCGAGGTGATATTCGCGCAATCCCTCGCGCGAGGCCTGCATGGCGCGCACGTGCGCGCGCGCGGAAATCTCGCCGGCGCGGCGCATGGTGGCCAGCTCGCCGGCGTCCTTGAACAGCCGCATTTCATCGAGCAGGGTGCGGATGTCGAGGGCGGCGGCCGGCGCGGCGACGCCCGCACGGCCCTGCGTGCGCACGGCATCGAGCCAGCGCCGGATCTGCATGTCGGTGCGGGTCGAGGCAGCCAGCGGGTAGGCGAGTTGCGCGCGGTTGGCCAGCAGCGCCGGCAGGGTCGCATCGATCTCTTCCACCGAGTGCGCTTCGTCAAAGCCGAACGCCGCACGGGCGCCCTCGGGGCCGTAGCGGAAGCCGTCCCAGATTTCGCGCTCTTCGTGCTTGGGGCGGCAGAACAGGATGCTGCGGTCCGGCTCGCTGCCGGCGCCGGCTACCAGCACCAGCACGGCTTCGGGCTCCGTGAAGCCGGTCAGGTAATAGAAATAGCTGTCGTGCCGGTATGGGTAGTCGCTGTCGCGGTTGCGCATGGCCTCGGGGGCGGTGGGCAGGATGGCAACGCCGCCGCCGTTGGCACGCAGATGTTGCAGCACACGGGCGCGGCGATCGCGACAGGCGGCGAGGAGTGCGGAATCTGGAGTGGACATGGAGTCGCCAGCTAAGAGGTGGGAATGCATCAAATTCTAACGCCGCTGGGCGCGCAGGCCTCCGCAAGCCGCTGGGATCGCGGCGGGCGGGTGCCTCAGGCGCCGCGTGCGATGCGGACCTGGGTCACCGCATCGACGGCAGGCGCCATGATGGCAGCATCGAGCGCCGCCAGTTGCGACGGCGTGCCCACGTTCTCCCAGCGGCCGTCGAAGCGTTCGCCGGTGGCGCTGCCGGCCTCGATGGCCTCCCAGTAGTAGGGCGTCATCGGCACTCTGGTGCCGGGCTCGATCGCGGTGAAGAGGCGCGTGTCGTACAGGCCGATATTGCCGAACGTCAGCCGTTCGCCACCGTCGGCCGGTATTTCGTCGAGCGACAGCAAGCCGTTGCGTGCCAGCGTGAAGTCGCCGTGCGGATGGAAATCCGGGTTGGGCACCATCACCAGGTGCATGCGAGGCGTGGGCGCGCCGGCCATGCCGTGTGCGCGCGGCAGCAGCTTGCGGAAGTCGTACCCGCAGAAAATGTCGCCCGACACCGCCAGGAAGATCTCGCCACGCTCCGGATGGGCCGACAGCAGCGGCAGCGCCTTGGCAATGCCGCCGGCGGTTTCCAGCGCGGTGGTTTCAGCCGAATAGGACAGGCGCACGCCGAAGCGGCTGCCATCGCCCAGTGCCGCCTCGATCTGCTCGCCGAGCCAGGCATGGTTGATGACGATATCGCGCAGGCCGGCACGCGCCAGCGACTCGATCTTCCACACGATCAGCGGCTTGCCGCCCACCGGCAGCAGCGGCTTGGGGCAGGTGTCCGTCAGCGGGCGCATGCGGTCGCCGCGCCCGGCGGCGAGGATCATCACTTTCAAAACAGTCTCTCCACGGCGATCAGGGCGGCCATGCCGCCGGCAATGGTCCAGCCCACGCTGCGCGTGCGCGCGGCGATGACGATGGCCACCAGCCCGGCCACCAGCCGGGCGTTGGCGGGGCTTACATAAAGCGCGCCGTCCTGCATCAGCAGGTCCGGCGCAATCAGCGCCGACAGCATCGCCGCCGGCACGAACTGCAGCGCGGTGCGGAACCAGGACGGCAGCCGCACGCGGCCTTCGACGGCGATGAAGGACAGCCGGATCAGGAAGGTGGCCATGCCGGCGCCGAGGAATACCCAGAGCAAGGTCAGGTGACTCATGCCGCAGGCTCCTTGCCGACCGGCGCGCGGCTCGCCGCCGGGCGCTGGCCGGAGGCCTTGCCGCGGCCGAGTACCAACATGCCGACGGCAATGCCGCCGAGGGCTGCCACCATCAGGCCAAGTTTGTGCGGAAAGCCGAAGCAGGCCACCGCCAGCACACTGGCGGCCAGCGCCGCCGCGACCTGCGAGCGGTGCTTCAGGCCCGGCACGATGATGCCGATGAAGGTCAGCGGCAGGAAGAAGTCAAGCGGCCAGTCGCGCGGCACCTGGGCGCCGACCAGCACGCCCGCGAGCGTCGATACCTGCCAGCTCGCCCATAGCGCGAAGCCGCCGCCGAAGTAATACCAGTGCCGGTAGCGTGCGCGCGGCCCCGTATCGGCGAGCCGGTGCGTCATCGCGGCAAAGGCCTCATCGGTCAGCAGGTAGGCGATCAATGCCTTCCAGCGGCGCGGCAGGTGGGCCAGCGTGGGCGCGATGGTGGCAGAGTAGAGCGCGTGGCGCAGGTTCACCATCGCCACGGTCAGCGCGATCACCAGCGCGGGCGTGCCCGCCGACCACAGCTGGGTCAGGATCATCTGCGAGGCGCCGCCAAACACGATGGCGCTCATCGCGCAGGCCAGCCAGGCCGGCATGCCCGCGCCGACGGCCAGCACGCCGTAGATCAGGCCGAACGGCACCACGCCGAGCAACATGGGCGCGAGCGCGCGCGCGCCCGCCCACCATTCGCCACGGCGCGTGATGACCGGCTGGTCTTCGGGAGTTGGCGTCGGGGGCACGGCAGCGGCTTCAGAAGGTATAGCCGGCCGGACTTGCGACGCCTTCGAGCGCATCGAGCAGGCGGATCAGCTTGCGCAGCTCGGTGTAGCGGCCGGCCACCTGGCGGGTGTACTTGAGCACGAGGGGCAGGTTGGCCAGGTAGCCGTCCTTGCCGTCGCGATGGTAGAGGCGCGCGAAGATACCGAGCACCTTCAGGTGGCGTTGCAGTCCCATCCACTCGAAATCGCGGTAGAACTCGCCGAAGTCGGCGCTCACCGGCAGGCCGGCCTTGCGGGCGCGTTCCCAGTAGCGGATCAGCCAGTCCAGTTGCTGCTCCTCGTCCCATTCGATGTAGGCGTCGCGCCACAGCGAGACGGCATCGTAGGTGATCGGGCCGATGACGGCGTCCTGGAAATCCAAAATGCCGGGGTTGGCGCCGCCTTCCAGCACCATCAGGTTGCGCGAGTGGTAGTCGCGGTGCACGTACACCTGCGGCTGCGCCAGGTTGTTGGCGAGCAGCGTGTCCATCACTTCGCGCAGGTCGGCCTGCTGGGCGTCGTTCAGGGTAGCGCCGAGATGCTTTGCCACGTACCACTGCGGGAACAGGTCCAGCTCACGCTGGAGCAGGGCGCGGTCGTAGGCCGGCAGCTCGCCGGGACGCGTGGCGGCCTGAATGCTCACCAGGGCGGCCGCGGCATCCGCATACATGCCATTCGCGCTGGAATCGTCGAGCCGGGACAGGTAGGTCTGGTTGCCGAGGTCGGCCAGCAACAGGAAGCCCTGCTCCAGGTCCTGCGCCAGCACCGTCGGCACCGTCACGCCGGCCGCGCCGAACAGCGCAGCGACGTGGATGAACGGCCGGCAGTCCTCGTGCGATGGCGGCGCATCCATCACGATCGCTGTCGGATGGGCCGGGTGCCCGGTGCTGACGCGGAAGTAGCGCCGGAAGCTGGCATCGGCCGATGCGGGGGCGCAGGAATCGGGGTCGACGGACCAGGCCGGACCGAGTCCGGACACCCAGGATTTGAGCTGGTCCAGGCGCGGGTCGTGAAGAAGTGCTGCCATGCCGGAAAGGGAGAATTGGTTGCCCCGTATAATACCCGACCAGACCCGGGCACCGGGACGGCTCCCGGGAGGGGCCTTCGTTGCCCCGCAGCCTGCTCCGGCGGGGGCTGGCGGCTTGCAGGCGAGCCGCGGCCACTGACCTGACTGACGACCCGCGAATGACCGAACAACGACGATCACCGAACAATAAGGCCATCCTGTCGCCTGCGCCCTCCGGCCCTTCCCGCCGCTCTGGCCGGTTGCCCGTCAGTGCGCTGCGGCCGCTCGTGCTGGCCATGGCCGGGCTGTCGGTGGGCGCGCACGCCCAGATGTCCGGTTCGGCAATTCCCGACCTGGACCAGGCCGAGCCCGCCATCGAAGCGGCACCCGAGGCGCCGCCTCCGCCTTCGGTTTCCGGCGAACTGCTGCCGCGCCTGGCCGAGCCGGGCAAGGCGAGCGAGCCCGATGCCAATCCGCCAACCTTCGTTTCCGGCGATCGCATGACCGGCTACAACGAGCGCGGCGTGGAGATGGAGGGCAATGCCGAGTTGCGCCGCGATGGCGGCGTGGTCAAGGGCGACAAGCTGACCTACGACCAGGACTCCGACGAAGCCTTCGTGCAAGGCAACGCCCGCCTGTCGCGCAGCGGTACCCTGGCCGTGGGTCCGGAGGCGCGCATGAAGGTCGAGGCGAACGAAGGCTACATGCTGTCGCCCGACTACTATTTCCAGCAGACGGGTGGTAACGGCAAGGCCGAGCGCATCGATTTCCTGGACAAGGATCGCAGCACGATCAAGCACGCGTCGTACACCACGTGCTCGCCCGACAATGCGGACTGGTATTTCAGCGCGAGGCAGCTCGATATCGACAACGACCGCCAGGTGGGCGTGGCGCACGGCGGCGTGCTGCGTTTCTTCGACGTGCCGATCGCGGCCGCGCCGGTGTTCAGCTTCCCGCTTACCGACGAGCGCCGCAGCGGCTTCCTGGCGCCGCTGATCGGCTACGGCTCGCGTTCCGGCCTGGATATCACCGCGCCGTACTACTTCAACATCGCGCCGAACCGCGACCTGACGCTCTTTCCCCGCGTAATGAGCTCGCGCGGCGTGATGCTTGGCGAAGATTATCGCTACCTGGGCGATGGTTATTCGGGCCGGGTGCGCGGCGACTTCCTGCCGGACGACCAGAAGACCCGCACCAATCGCTGGGCCTATTCGATCCAGCACAACCAGAGGCTGGCCACGGGGCTCAATGCCTACCTGAACGTGAACCGGGTATCGGATGATAAATATCCGGACGACCTGACCCGCAGCGTGGCGCAATCGACTTTGCGCCAATACGTGCAGGAAGGCGGCGTCACGTACAACTGGCAAGATTTCACGGTCCTGGCGCGCGTACAGAAGTTCCAGACCCTGCTGCCCAGCGAGCCTTCGTATGAACGGGTGCCGCAGCTCAACGGCAAGTACATCCGCTATGACCTTGGCGGTTTCGACGTGCAGGTGGAGGCGGACTACACGCGCTTCCGCATTCCGCTGACGTCGACCGGCTTCCAGCAGCCGCAGGGCGAGCGGATGTTTATCCAGCCGAGCATCAGCTATCCGATCGTGCGGCCGGGCTGGTATGTCACGCCGAAGGTGATCTTCAATGCGACCCAATACCAGATGGAGGCGCAGAGCAACACCCCGACGGCACAGAACAACTTCTCGCGCACCGTGCCGACCTTCAGCTTCGATTCGGGCATGACCTTCGAGCGCAATGCGCCCGGGGTCAGCCGGCTATTCGGCGTGAACTACCTGCAGACCCTGGAGCCGCGGCTGTTCTACGTCTACACGCCGTTCCGCGACCAGAGCCAGTTCCCGCTGTTCGATACGGTGCAGTCGGACTTCGGCTATGGCCAGATTTTCAGCGAGAATCCGTTCACCGGCTACGACCGCGTCGCCGACAACAACAAGCTGACGGCAGGCCTGACCACGCGCCTGATCGAAGCGGATACCGGGATCGAGCGCTTCCGCGGCACCATCGCCCAGCGCTATGATTTCTCCGGGCAGCGCGTGCAGATCAACGGCACGCTGCCGGACCCGAAAGCAGGCAGTTCCGACCTGCTGGCCGCCACGACGATCCAGATGTTCCGGGGCTACTATCTGGATGCAGGCATCCAGTACAACCCCGATACGGACCGGGTCAACTACTCGAACGTGGCGTTCTCGTGGCGCCCGGAGCCGCGCAAGCTGCTCAACCTCGGCTATCGCTACCGGCGTCCGACGGCGGTGACGGACAATACCGCGATCGACCAGTTCGAGATCTCGGGCCAGTGGCCGATCACACAGCGTGCCTATGGCATCGGACGTTTCGCCTTTGACCTGAACGCGAACCAGATGGTCGATTCGCTCGCCGGCGTCGAGTACGCGGCGGACTGCTGGGTGGGGCGGATCGTCTATCAGCGCTTCCGCAATACCTCGCAGGGTTACACCGGGCGGGTCTTCCTGCAGGTCGAGTTCCGCGGCCTGTCGAAGATCGGCTCGAATCCGCTGGACATCCTGCGCCTGAATATTCCTGGGTACGAACCTGTCTCGGCAAAGCCGGTGCCAACGTCCCAGCTTGATCACTATGAATGACGGATTACGATGAAACGTCAAGAATTCGCCGTGTTTTCCCTTCTCATGACGCAGTGGCACCGGCTGCTGCTGCCGGCCGTGCTGACGGCGCTTGCTGCGCCGGCCATGGCCCAGCTCAAGGCGCCTTCCCAGGGGCCGCGCGCCAGTGGCGTCTTTGTGCCGCAGGCGAGTGACGTCGCGGCGCCGTCCAGCCAGCCGCAACTTGGCGTGCCGCAGCCCTCTACCGACGCCAGGCGCTCGCAGCTGGTGGATGAAGTGGTCGCGGTGGTCAACAACAGCGTGATCACGCGTCGCGAACTGCTTGACCGGGCCGACGAGATCGAGAACCAGCTGCGCACCGCCAACCGGCCCGCGCCGGCCCGGGCCGACCTGCTCGGGGAAGTGCTGGAGCGCCTGGTGATGGAACGCGTGCAGACGCAGGCTGCCCAGGAGGCCGGCATCCGCGTGACGGACCAGGAAGTCGACCGTGCCATCGAATCGGTGGCGCAGCAGAACCGCATGAACGCAACCGACCTGCGCAAGCGCGTCGAGGCAAGCGGCATGACCTGGACCAAGTACCGCGACGAACTGCGCAAGCAGGTGCAGGTGATTCGCCTGCGCGAGCGTGAAGTGGATTCCAAGGTACAGGTCTATGACGGCGAGATCGACAATTACCTCGCTGCCCGTGGCGGCCAGCAGGGGGCGGCGTCCGGCCCGACCGAATACAACGTGGCGCAGATCCTCGTGCGCGTGCCCGAAAATGCCTCCGACGCACAGAAGCAGGCGCTGCGCGCCAAGGCCGAAGGACTGCTGAAGCAGGCCCAGGGCGGCGCAGATTTTGCCCAGCTGGCCCAGTCCAGCTCCGAAGGCCCGGAAGCGGCCCAGGGCGGCACGATGGGCTTCCGCGAAATCGGCCGGCTGCCGGCGCTGTTTGCCAATGCGGTGGTCGATCTGCAGACCGGCGCCGTGGCGCCGCAGGTGGTGGAGAGCGCCAACGGCTTCCATATCATCAAGCTGGTGGCCAAGCGCGCCGCGCCGGCGGCGGCATCGAATCCCGCCGCCGCTTCGAAGATCACCCAGACCCAGGTCCGGCACATCCTGATCCGCACCGGCCCCAACATGCCGGAGGCCGAAGCGCGCCGCCAGCTCGGCACGCTGCGCGACCGCATTTCGCACGGCGGCGATTTTGCCGATGCCGCCAAGCGTTTCTCGCAGGATGGCTCGGCCCAGGCCGGCGGCGATCTGGGCTGGGTCTCGCCGGGCGAGCTGGTGCCGGAATTCGAACAGGCGATGAACCGTCTGCGCCCGGGCGAAGTGTCCGAGCCGGTGGTGACCCAGTTCGGCGTGCACCTGATCCAGGTGCTCAACCGCCGCGAAACCGAGATGGCGCCCGAGAAGCGGCGCGACTTCGCGCGTGCGGAAATCCGCGAACAGAAGCTGCGCGCCGCCTATGATGACTGGGTGCGCCAGCTGCGCTCGCAGGCGTACGTCGAGTATCGCGTCAACCGCCAGCGCTGATCGCGCCGCCCATCCCCGCCATGCCAGACCCGCTTGCTCTAGCCATCTCGACCGGCGAACCCGCCGGTATCGGCCCCGATATCACCATCGAGGCGCTGCTGCAGTTCGCGGGGAATAATGGCCACTATCGTTTCCATGTGCTGGGCGATACCCACCTGCTGGCGTCGCGTGCCGAGGCGCTCGGCGTGGCGCACGCGTGGAAGCGCAAGATTGCAGAGGGCGACGTGGTGGTCGAGCACGTCGGGCTCGGCGTCGCATGCGACCCGGGGCGCCTGGATGCGCGCAACGGCCGCTACGTGCTGGCGCTGCTCGATGCCGCCATCGCCGGTTGCCGCGCGCACGGCGGCGTGGCGCCGCGATATGCGGCAATGGTCACCGCACCCGTGCAGAAGAGCACCATCAACGACGCCGGCGTGCCCTTCACCGGGCACACCGAATACCTGGCCGAAAGCGCCGGCGTGCCGCGCGTGGTGATGATGCTGGCCGGGCCCCAGCCCGCCCACGACAACGCCATGCTGCGCGTCGCACTGGCCACTACGCACCTGCCGCTGCGCGGGGTGCCCGATGCGCTATCGGTGCCGCTGCTGGTGGAAACGCTCTCGATCATCGATGCCGACCTGCGCCGGTACTTCGGCATTGCACGGCCGCGCATCCTGGTGACCGGGCTGAATCCCCATGCCGGCGAAAGCGGGCACATGGGCCGCGAAGAGATCGACATTATCGAACCGGCGCTGGCGCTGGCCTGCGATGCGGGCATCGATGCGCGCGGCCCGTATCCGGCCGATACGCTGTTCCAGCCGCGCCATCTGCGCGACGCGGACTGCGTGCTGGCCATGTACCACGACCAGGGCCTGGCGCCGCTCAAGTACGGCACCTTCGGGCACGGGGTGAATATCACGCTCGGCCTGCCCTTTATCCGCACTTCGGTGGATCACGGCACCGCGCTTGGCCTCGCCGCCAGCGGCCAGGCCGAGCACGGCAGCATGATCGAAGCCATCCGCAGTGCCATCACCATGGCCGGCCACGCCAACGGCAGGCACACTGGCGCCGCTCCCGGCGCCAGGCCACCACACTAAGAGCCGGTCAGACATTCCATGCGTTCAAACGTGCACCAGGGCCATGTGGCCCGCAAGCGATTCGGGCAGAACTTCCTGGTCGACGACACCATCATTCACGGCATCGTCAATGCCATCAATCCGCAGCCGGAAGACGTGCTGGTCGAGATCGGCCCCGGACTGGGCGCGCTGACCGATCCGCTGCTCGAGCGCCTGCCGCAGATGCAGGTGGTCGAGCTCGACCGCGACCTCGTCGAGCGCCTCAAGCGCCGCTATGGCGATCGTCTCGCGATCCACGCCGGCGACGCCCTGGCTTTCGATTTCAGCAAGCTGGAGGTGCCCGGCCGGCCGCTGCGCATCGTCGGCAACCTGCCGTACAACATCTCCAGCCCGCTGCTGTTCCACCTGATGGCATTTGCCGACCAGGTGCGCGACCAGCATTTCATGCTGCAGAAGGAAGTGGTCGAGCGGATGGTGGCGCAGCCCGGCAGCAAGGCGTTCGGCCGGCTGTCGATCATGCTGCAGGTGCGCTACTACATGGAATACGTGCTCGATGTGCCGCCGGGTTCGTTCAATCCGCCGCCCAAGGTCGACTCGGCCGTGGTGCGCATGATTCCATGGCCGCGCCATGACGACGGCAGGCTGCGTTCGCCGTATGCCGAATGCGACATCACCGTGCTGGGCGACCTCGTCACGGCGGCGTTCTCGCAGCGCCGCAAGGTGCTGCGCAACACGCTGTCGTTCCTGCGCGACCAGATCGACTTCGAGGCGATCGGCTTCGACCTCGGCCGCCGCGCCGAGGAAGTGCCGGTCGGCGAGTACGTCGAGCTGGCGCGCCGGCTCGGCGACGGCAGCCCGGCAAGGCGCCAGGCCTGACCCACTGCGGCAACCCGCTCAACTCCAGTAAATCCTTGCCAGTAATTCCCGCGACCCTTCGCCAATGACAGCCAACACCCAACCCACCCGGCGCCCCGTCATCCTGACCGGTGACCGTCCCACCGGCCCGCTCCACCTGGGCCACTACGTCGGCTCGCTCAAGAGCCGCGTGGCGCTGCAGGACTCGCACCAGCAGTACCTGCTGCTGGCCGATACCCAGGCCATGACCGACAACGCGAGCGACCCCGACAAGGTGCGGCGCAACGTGCTGGAAGTCGCGCTCGACTACCTGGCCGTCGGCATCGATCCCGAGAAGACCACCATCGTGGTGCAGTCGCAACTGCCGGCGCTGGCCGAGCTGACGCTGCTGTACATGAACTTCGTGACGGTGGCGCGCCTGGAGCGCAATCCCACCATCAAGGACGAGATCCAGGCACGCGGCTTCGGCCGCGATATTCCCGCGGGCTTCCTCTGCTATCCGGTCGCGCAGGCCGCCGACATCACCGCCTTCAAGGCCGTGGTGGTGCCGGTGGGTGAAGACCAGGCGCCGCTGATCGAGCAGACCAACGAGATCGTGCGCCGCATCAATCACCAGGTCGGGCGCGATGTGCTGCCCCAGTGCACGGCGCTGATTCCCAAGTTCGGCCGCCTGCCGGGCGTGGACGGCAAGGCCAAGATGAGCAAGTCGCAGGGCAACGCGATTGCGCTGGGCGCCTCGCCCGAGCAGATCAAGGCCGCGGTGCACAGCATGTACACCGATCCGAACCACCTGCGCGTGTCCGATCCGGGACAGGTCGAGGGCAATATGGTTTTCACCTACCTGGACGCCTTCGATCCCCGCACGGACGAGGTGGAAGCGCTGAAGGAACAGTACCGCCAGGGCGGCCTGGGCGACATGGTGCTCAAGCGCCGTGTCGAAGGCGTGCTGCAGGACCTGCTGGCCCCGATCCGCGAGCGCCGCGAAGCGCTGGCCAAGGATCCGGGCTATGTGTTCGACATCCTGCGCAAGGGCACCGAGCAGGCGCGTGAGGTCACCCAGCAAACGCTGGATGAAGTGCGAGCGGCGCTCGGCACGTTCTCGTTCGAGCAGCGCGGCTGAAGAAAGTGCGAGAGGAATGCCGGCACGCCGCTTCAGGCGCGCCGGTTGACCAGCACGATGCCTGCCAGCACAAGCAGGGCCGCCACCGCAAAGCGCGGTCCCACGGCGTCGTGCATCAGCACTACACCAAAGGCCACGCCAAAGAGCGGCGTCAGGAAGGAAAACACCGACAGGCGTGAAGCCAGGTACTGGCGCAGCAGCCAGAACCACGTCAGGTAGCTCGCAAACGCGATCAGCACCGACTGGTAGAACAGGCTCAGCAGCACCATCCCATCCAGTTGCACCGTCTCGGTCTGCCCTGCGGCTACCGCCATCGCGAGCAGCAGCACGGCGGACACGGCCAGCTGGTAGAGCAGCGTCTTGCTTGCCGGCGCGCTGGCCAGGCGGCTGGCGCGTACCACCACCGTGGTCGCGGCCCACAGTGCTCCCGCGAGGATCCCGAGCGCATCGCCCAGCAGCGTGCTGCTATGCGCGGATGGCGCGGCGATGCCGTCGGCAAACGCCAGCGCCATGCCAACGAACGCCAGCGCCACACCGAGCCACTGGTCGCTGTGCAGACGCTCGCCAGCTACCGCGAAGTGCATGCCAAGCGCCGTAAAGATCGGCGCGGTGTAGAGGAACACCGCCATGCGCGAGGCCGTGGTATGCCCAAGCCCGACAAAAATGCAGAAGAACTCGGCGCCGAACAGCAGGCCGGCCAGCAGCCCGGCGCTGAGCGTGCCGTCGCGCCGCCAGATCGGGGTGCCGCGCCAGGCGGCAAAGCCGAATACCAGCAGCGCCGCCACGGCCGAGCGCACGCCCGCCTGCAATACGGCGCCCATCAGCGGCGCGGTGACCTTGATGACGACCTGCTGCAGGCCCCAGGCCGCGCACAGCACCACCATCAGGCCGATGGCGGTGCCGTCGAGCGGGCGTCTTAGTGTCTGCGCATCCACCGCGGCCGCCGCTCAGGGACGGCTGGCGTCGCGGGTGGAATGGCGCTCGATCAGCTCGATCTTGTAGCCGTCGGGATCTTCGACAAACGCGATCACCGTGGTGCCGCCCTTGACCGGGCCGGCCTCGCGGCTCACCTTGCCGCCGGCGGCGCGGATACGCTCGCAGGCCGCGGCGGCGTTGTCGGTTTCCAGCGCGATATGGCCGTAGGCGGTGCCCAGGTCGTACTTGTCCACGCCGTAGTTCCAGGTCAGTTCCAGCACCGCGGTTTCACTCTCGGGGCCGTAGCCGACGAAGGCGAGGCGGTACTTGTATTCGGGATTGTCGCTCTCGCGCAGCAGCTGCATGCCGAGGACGCGGGTGTAGAAATCGATGGAGCGCTGCAGGTCGCCGACGCGCAGCATGGTATGGAGGAGTCGCATTTGAGGGCCTTCAGGTTGTTTTCGTCCGCGGCATCTCGGGCGATGCCTGATATGCCGAGGATCTTGTAAGGGAAGGCGCCATTTTAGTGCGTTTGGACGAAGCACACCGGCGGTGGCCCTGACGAGCTCAGAAAGTCGGCAGCAGTTCCGGCGGATGCGCGCGCAACTGCGCGCGGGCATCACGGAATTCCGGGAAGATGGATTCCACCGTTTCCCAGAAGCGCGGCCCGTGGTTCATTTCCCTCAGGTGCGCCAGTTCGTGCGCCGCCACGTAGTCAATCATCGACAGCGGAAAGTGCATCAGGCGCCAGTTCAGGCGGATCTTGCCGTCGGCGGTGCAACTGCCCCAGCGGGTCGCCGCGGAGGTCAGCGCGAAGCCGGTATGCCGCACGCCCAGCTTCCCGGCGTAGATCTCGAGCCGTTCGGCGAGCAACCGCCGCGCCTGCTGCTGCATCCAGCCTTGCACACGATCCTTGATCTGCTGCTCCTCCGCGTGTGCCGGCAGGGCCAGGTGCAGGATGCGGGTGTCGCCATCGAACAGCAGGGCGCCGATGGGCGATTCGAGGCTCAGCGTGATCGGCTGGCCCAGGAAGGGCAGGCTGGCGCCGTCGCGCCATTGCACGGTGGGCAGCACGCGCCGCGCTTCGCGGTGGCGCCATTCGCCGAGCTTGTTGAGGATCCAGCGCTGCTTCTCATGGATGGCCGATTCGATATCGGCCAGCGTCACCCAGCGCGGCGCCGTGATCGACAGCCCGCGATCATCGATGGTAAAGCCGATGGTGCGGCGCGACGAACGCTTGAGTGCGTAGTGCAGCGTATGTTCACCGACCCGCAATGCGCGCGCATTGGGTTGCGGCGCTGGCCAGGGTGCCGGTGCGGACTCGGGGCCGACCGACAGGCCTGCGCCACCGAGTGCGGCTCCCGGTGCGGCTTCGGCCAGCGGCAGCTCCATCTGGGCGCCGGGCGTATCTGGGGCGGGTCGCAGCAGCTTCATGCAGGCGATCCGCCGCGGTAGCTCTGCGCGTCGATGCGGCGCATGTCGCGCTCGATCCATTGCTGGACTTCGGCGTTGAGCTGGTCCGCGGTCTTGTTGGCCGAGGGAATGGCCGGCCCGATCGAGATCGTGACCGTGCCCGGATACTTGAAGAAGGAATTGCGCGGCCACAGCCGGCCGGAGTTGACCGCCATCGGCACCACCCACGCGCCGGTCTCTACCGCCAGGCGCGCACCGCCGCTCTTGTAGCGTGGCTTCTCCAGGCCCGAGCGCGTGCGCGTGCCTTCCGGGAACATGATGATCCAGGCGCCTTCGGCCAGGCGCTCGCGGCCCTGCCTGGCAGCGGAAGCGAACGCGCGCGTGCCTTCCTTGCGGTTGATGTGGACCATCTTGAGCATGCCCAGCGCCCAGCCGAAGAACGGCACCATCAGCAGCTCACGCTTGAAGACGAAGCACAGCGGCTTGGGCATCAGCGCCACGTAGGCCACGGTTTCCCATGCGGACTGGTGCTTGGACAGCAGCACCACCGGCTTGTCGAGCACGCCGTCGAAATTCTCGCGGCCCTCAATGCGATAGTCGATGCCGCAGATCAGCCGCGCGGCGCCGATCACCAGGCGCGGCCAGCCACGCACGAAGCGAAAGCGCCGGTCGGCGCTCATGAACGGGAAGACCAGGAAGCAGGCGCAGGCGTAGGGCGGCGTCAGCACCAGCAGGTACAGCGCGAACAGCAGGGAACGAAGAAAGATCATCGAAGCAGAGGGTGTGTCAGGAAGCGGGCGGGCGCTGGGCGCCTTCGCCAATGGTCAGCCAGCGCGAGAACGCGCGCAGGTCGTCATGGATACGCGTACCGGGAGGCAGGCCGCCCTTGTCCAGCGTCTTCTGGCCCTTGCCGGTCCTCACCAGGTGCGGCGTGCAGCCAACCGCCACGCCGGCTTCGAGATCGCGCAGCGAGTCGCCCACGACCGGCACACCCTTGAGCTCGACGCCGAAGCGCTCGCTGATCTGCTCCAGCATGCCGGGCTTCGGCTTGCGGCAGTCACAGGCGTCTGCCGCGGTATGCGGGCAGAAGAACACGGCGTCAACGCGACCGCCCAGGTTGGCCAGCGCTTTGTACATCTTTTCGTGCATGGCGTTGAGCGCGCTCATCTCGAACAGGCCGCGGCCGATGCCGGACTGATTGCTGGCTACGACCACGCGATAGCCCGCCTGGTTCATCGCCGCGATGGCCTCGAGGCTGCCCGCGATGGGAATCCATTCGTCGGGCGACTTGATGAACTGGTCGCTGTCGAGGTTGATGACCCCGTCGCGGTCGAGGATGACAAACCTTGGGGGCGTCTGTGGCATGTCTGGCTCCGGGTACGCTGGTCAGGCGGCCAGCTTGGAGATGTCCGCCACGCGGTTCGCCAGCGTGTGCAGCGAGGCCAGCAGCGCCAGCCGGTTGGCGCGCAGCTGCGCGTCTTCGGCCATCACCATCACGTCGTTGAAGAAACGGTCGACGGCATCGCGCAGCTGCGCCAGGTCACGCAGGGCCGCGGTGAAGTCGCCATTCGCGAACGCGGCTTCCACCGCCGGGCGCACCTTCTCGATGGCGCCGTGCAGCGCGCCTTCGGCCTCTTCCCGGAACAGCGCCGGGTTGACGGCGCCGATGGCTTCCGTGGTCTTGCGCAGGATATTGGTGATGCGCTTGTTGGCGGCGGCCAGGGCCTCGGCTTCCGGCAGCGCGGCGAACGTGCGCACGGCCTCCATGCGGCCCAGCACGTCGTGCAGCGTCTGCGGGCGCAGGCTGACCACGGCTTCCACTTCATTGGTGGTGTAGCCCTTGTCCTTCAGGTAGCCGCGCACGCGGTCGTACAGGAAGTCGGTGATGGCTTCGCGGGCGGGTTTGACCGCCGGGATGCCGGCGAAGGCCTGCTCGGTCAGCGCCAGGAGCGATTCGATCGAGAGCGCGAGCGGCTTTTCGATCAGCATGCGCAGGATGCCGAGCGCATGGCGGCGCAGGGCGAACGGATCCTTCTCGCCAGTCGGCTGCAGGCCGATGCCCCAGATGCCGACCAGCGTTTCGAGCTTGTCGGCGAGCGCCACGGCAGTGCTGACGGCGCCATCCGGCAGCGCGTCGCCGGCAAAGCGCGGGCGGTAGTGCTCGGAGCAGGCCAGCGCCACGTCTTCGGCTTCGTCGTCGTGGCGTGCGTAATAGGTACCCATCGTGCCCTGCAGTTCGGGGAACTCCCCGACCATGTCGGTCAGCAGGTCAGCCTTGGCCAGCTCGGCGCCGCGCATGGCGGCGGCCTTGTCCACCGGCACCCCGGCCGCGTTGAGCGCATCGGCGATATGGCCGGCGATCTGCTGCAGGCGCTGCACGCGGTCGAGCTGGGTGCCGATCTTGTTGTGGTAGACCACGCTGCCCAGTTGCGGCACGCGCGAGGCCAGGGTTTTCTTGCGGTCCTGGTCGAAGAAGAACTTGGCATCGGCCAGGCGCGGGCGCACCACGCGCTCGTTGCCGCTGATGATCGATTGCGGCGTGTCGGTGGCGAGGTTCGAGACGATCAGGAAGCGGTTGCGCAGGTGGCCTTCGGCATCGGTCAGCGCAAAGTACTTCTGGTTGGTCTGCATGGTCAGGATCAAGCATTCCTGCGGCACCGCGAGGAAGGCTTCCTCGAAGTGGCAGGCGTAGACCACTGGCCATTCCACCAGCGAGTTCACTTCGTCGAGCAGCGCCTCGGGCATGATCACCTGGTCGGGGCCGGCTTCCTTGAGTAGGGCCGTGCGCATGCGCTCGCGGCGGTCGGCATAGCCGGCGACCACGCGGCCGGCCGATTCCAGCTGCTTCGCATAGTCATTGGCGTGCGTGATCTCGATCACGCCGTGCGACAGGAAGCGGTGACCCTGCGTGACGTTGCTGGCATCCAGGCCCAGCACCGAGACCGGCACGATTTCCGCGCCGAACAGCGCGATCAGGCTGTGCGCCGGACGCACGAAGTGCACGGTGCTGCCGTCCGGGCGCTGGTAGCTCATCAGCTTCGGGATGGGCAGCTTGCCGATGGTGTCGTCCAGCGCGGCCTGCAGGCCCGCAGCCAGTTCGGCGCCGCGCGCGGTGTAGCGGTAGAAGAAGGCGTCGGCCTTGCCGTCGGAAGCGCGCTCCAGGGTCTGCCAGTCGATTTCGGCAACGCCGACCGACCTGGCCAGCGCCGCCAGCTTCTTGCCGAGCGGGGCGGTGGGCTCGCCATTGGCGTCCAGCGCCACGGACAGCGGCAGGACCTTCTCGCGCTGCTCGCGGTCCGGCGCGCTGCGGCGCACGCCGGTCACCAGCGCTGCCAGGCGGCGCGGGGTGGCGTAGGGCGTCACGGCGGCACCGGGCTCAAGCAGGTCGCGCTCGCCGAGGCCGGCGAACAGGCCCTGCGCGAAGGCGTCGCCCAGGCGCGCCAGCGCCTTGGGTGGCAGCTCTTCGGTGAACAGTTCGATCAGCAGCGAGTCGGTCATGGGTTGCGACATGAATCGTTTCCAACAAGTAGTGGCTCGCGCGGCAATTAGCAGCGCGGCGAAAGATTAGGTTCTACTCCGGACAGCAGCCAGAGGCCGTTCTGTTGCCGGAACTGCAGCGTGGTCGAGGCGCACTCCGCGGCGGCGGCTGCACTGGCCGGGCCGCTCGCGACCCCGCGGCTGCCCGCGGCCGGGAAGCGCGCGTCGATGCGGCGCAGCCGCTTGTCATAGCGGATCTCGTCGATGCGCCCGCCCACCCAGAAGTCGATCTTCGGCGGCAGCTGCGCGGCCGAGTAGTACGTCTTGACGGTACGGCGGGAGCGGCCGTTGCGGGTTTCGTACTCGACCCAGGTCAGCGGGTAGCGGATCGCGCTTTCGTACGCGCGCAGCGGCACCCGGTGCCAGCCGAGATCCTTCGAGCCCGACAGGTCGCACGAGAACGAGCGCACCAGCTGCGTCCACTGGTCGAGCGCGTTCAGCGACGGCCGCCAGTGGCGCGCGATGGCCTGCTGCAGCGCCTGCGGGTCTGCCTCGCACACGTTCGACAGGTCGGCCGGCAGCAGCAGCGCCTGCGGGGTCGGCGCCTGTGTGCTGGTGCGCGCGCCAGCCGCGTTGCTCGCGGCACCCAGCGCGGCCAGCATCACGGCGCAGCAGAGCGTGCTGCGCACGAGCATGGTCATGCCTTGGCCCCGCCGCTGCACATCGGGAAGCCCAGGGCCTCGCGCGAATCGTAGTAGGCCTGCGCCACCTGCCGCGACAGATTGCGGATGCGGCCAATGTAGGCGGCGCGCTCGGTCACGGAAATCGCGCCGCGGGCGTCCAGCAGGTTGAACGTGTGGGCGGCCTTCAGGACCTGCTCGTAGGCCGGCAGCGCCAGGCGCGTTGCGCTCCTGGCGGCAGCCTCGTCGGCGGCTTCGCCGGTATCGCCCATCAGCCGCTTGGCCTCGCCCTCGTGCTCGGAGAAGTGGCGGAACAGGATTTCCGTGTTGCTGTGCTCGAAGTTGTAGGTCGACTGCTCGACTTCGTTCTGGTGGTACACGTCGCCGTAAGTCAGGCGGCGGGTCTCGCCGTTCTCGACCCATTCGGTCCAGACCAGGTCGTAGACGTTCTCCACCTTCTGCAGGTACATCGCCAGACGCTCGATGCCGTAGGTGATTTCGCCGGTAATCGGCTTGCAGTCGATGCCGCCCACTTGCTGGAAGTAGGTGAACTGGGTCACCTCCATGCCGTTGAGCCAGACTTCCCAGCCCAGGCCCCAGGCGCCGAGCGTGGGGTTCTCCCAGTCGTCCTCGACGAAACGGATGTCGTTCTGCTTCAGGTCCAGGCCCAGTGCCTCGAGCGATCCGAGGTAGAGCTCGAGGATGTTCTCGGGCGCGGGCTTGAGCACCACCTGGTACTGGTAGTAGTGCTGCAGGCGGTTGGGGTTGTCGCCGTAGCGCCCGTCCTTGGGACGGCGCGACGGCTGCACGTAGGCGGCGCGCCAGGGCTCGGGCCCGATCGCGCGCAGGAACGTATGCACGTGTGAAGTCCCCGCGCCGACCTCCAGATCGATGGGTTGCAGAAGTGCGCAGCCCTGCCGGTCCCAGTAGGCCTGCAGGGTCAGAATCATTTGTTGGAAGGTCAGCATATGAAGACTAGGTAGAGGTCCCGCCAGGGCGCCGGGCTGCGCGGGGGCGAAGCGCCCGCCAGGCAAGTGCAGGGACCGCCGCACGTGATTTGTGCCAAACCCCGAATTCTATCGGTTTTTTGCCTGCCAGCCCCGTTTGGCAGGCCTGCGGGCCGTGTCGGCCTTTCGCAACGCATCGGGAAAATACCGAATCGGATTTCAGGTTGTTCCCGCCCTTGCCGATATCGTTTTTGTATACAGTATTGGTAAGCAACCCCTACAGAGAGTTGCGATAGACAGTTGGCCGCCGGCGGCGGCCGTATCCGGGGCAGCCTCGGGGGTTTGACTGTCGGTTATTTATTTTTGGGGACGTTGATCATGACACTTCTCTCTCGCAAGCCTTATCTGGTCGCCATCGCAGTCATGATCGCTGCGGCAGCCGTCTCGGTCGTTACCGGCCTGATGAGCTGAACAGGTTGACAGGTTGAATGCCGGTTCCGCGGCGGCGACACCACCGCGGAGCCTTGCCCGGCAAGACCCCTGGCGCTACCCGCGCAGGGGAGGCAGCAGATGTTGCCCCGGGGCCCGAATCAGCCGGCCCGGCGCGCGCGCCAGGCAGCCAGCGCCAGGACGAGCACGCACACCGCCAGCAATGGCACATTCCCCCATCGGATAAACGGCGTCATGCCCTGCATGCCCTGTACCGTCGCGGTCAGGGTGCCGACCGTGAACGTCGGCAGCCGCTCCTGGACGGCGCCATCGGGCGTCACCACGGCAGTCATGCCGGTATTGGTCGAGCGCAGCATCGGGCGGCGCGTTTCCAGCGCGCGCATGCGCGAGATCTGCAAGTGCTGGTCGAGCGCGATGGTATCGCCGAACCACGCCAGGTTGGTCAGGTTGGCCAGCACGTTCGCAGGCACGTCCTGCTGGCGCAGCGTCTGCGCGATTTCCTCGCCGAACAGATCCTCATAGCAGATATTGGGCGCCACACGAATGCCGCGCACGGGCAGCGATGGCTGGTCGTGCCCGCCGCGACGGAAATCGCCGAGCGGCATCTTCATCATGTCCACGAACCAGTGGAAGCCGAGCGGAATGAATTCGCCGAACGGCACCAGGTGGTGCTTGTTGTAGCGATAGAGCCGCTCAGTCTGCGGCCCGAGGCCGAACACGCTGTTGGTGAAGTCGACCGGGGAATCGGCGCCGGCGGCACCGAACAGCACGGTGGTGCCGGTCTGGATGGAGTAGTCGCGTACCGCTACGGCAACTTCGACCGGAAGCTCCTGGAGGATCACCGGAAAGGCGGTCTCGGGCGTTACCACGAGATCAGCCGGTGCGGCCGTGATCATGTCGCGGTACAGCTCGATCGAGCGCTCGATGCCGGCCGCTTCGAACTTGATGTCCTGTGCGACGTTGCCCTGCAGCAGCCTGACCGAAATGGGCTTGCCCGCCGGCGTTGTCCACGCCAGCGGCGCCAGCGCGGCACCCGCGGCAGGCAGTACGACCGCGATGACGACCGCCGGCGCGCCGCGGCGCCAGTCGCGCTGGCCGAGGACCCGCACCGCCGCGACCAGCAATGTCGCGGTGGCTGCGGCCAGCGCACCGATCCCGTAGACGCCGATCAGCGGCGCAAAGCCCGCCAGCGGCCCATCGGTATGCGCATAGCCGCCCGACAACCAGGGGAAGCCGGTAAAGACCACGCCGCGCAGCCATTCCGACAGCCCCCACGCCGCGCCGAACGCCAGCGGCGCCAGCAACACGGAGCGGGGCAGGCGGGACGAAACACGGTGCCAGACCGCGCCGGCCAGTGCCGGATACAGCGACAGGTAGCCGGAGAACAGCACGACCGCCAGCGCGGCCATCCATGCCGGCATCTCGCCGTAGACATGCATGCTGATATAGAGCCACCAGATGCCGGACAGGAACCACCCCAGTCCGAAGGCATAGCCGGTGGCGGCCGCGATGCGCGCGCGCGGGGCATCGGCCAGCAGCGCGGCAAGTCCGGCCAGCGACAGCAGCTGCAGCCACCACCAGTCGTGCGGCGCGAAGGCCTGCGTGTGGGCAATGCCGAGGACGCCGGCCAGCAACAGCCGTGTCATGGTGGCGCCGCGCGTCCGTTCGCGCCCGGCGCTGGCGGCGCCGGTCCAGGTCGGGGCCTGACGCTTCATGCGTCAGCCACGGCGGCGGAGCTTGCGGGAGATTCGCGGTGCACGAGCAGCAGGTGGACCTGCCGGGCATCGGCGCGAAGCACTTCGAAGCGGACCGGCGGCAGCGTGATGATTTCGCCGCGGTGCGGGACGTGGCCAAGATGGTTGGACAACAGCCCGCCAACAGTATCGACGTCGTGGTCGGAAAAGCCCGTGCCGAAGGCCTCGTTGAACTGGCCGATCTCGGTCAGGCCATGCACGCGCCAGCCGCCGTCGGGCAGCGGCAGGATATTGTCGTGGTCCTCGTCGAGGTCGAATTCGTCCTCGATGTCGCCGACGATCTGCTCCAGCACGTCCTCTATGGTGACCAGGCCCGCCACGCCGCCGTACTCGTCGACGACGATGGCGATGTGGTTGCGGTTGATGCGGAATTCGCGCAGCAGGATGTTCAGCCGCTTCGATTCGGGAATGAAGACCGCCGGGCGCAGCGTTTCGCGCAGGTCGAACTGCTCGTCGGTGTAGTAGCGCAGCAGGTCCTTGGCCAGCAGGATGCCGATGATGTTGTCGCGGCTGCCTTCGTAGACCGGAAAGCGCGAGTGCGCCGTCTGCTGCATGAAGGGGATGAAAGCCTCCGGCGCGTCGGCGATGTTGACCATATCCATCTGCGAGCGCTGCACCATGATGTCGCGTGCGGTCAGTTCGGAAACCTGGAACACCCCTTCGATCATGGAGAGCGAATCGGCATCGATCAGGTTGCGCTCATGCGCGTCCTGAAGCACTTCGAGCAGCTCCGCGCGGGAATCCGGCTCAGGGGAAATAAAGTCAGACAGGCGTTCGAGAAGTGATCTGGGGCGATCCGTCTGCTTCAGGTGAGCAGGCTTCGAACTGGGATAGGGGTCGTTCATGTCGCGGCGAGCGCGTGGTGGAGATCGTCTGAAGAATACACTAAAAGCCTGTTTTCAAAGATGACAGGCCAGTAGAGCCGTCCGCCATGTGCTGCGAACGGCGCCCGTCTTGCTGCATCAATGCGTGCGTGCGCCGCGTTCGGCGCCTTCGTCCTGGTACGGGTCGGCGTAGCCGAGCGCCTGCAGCGTCTCGGTCTCGATCGCTTCCATTTCCTCAGCCTCGGTGTCGTCTTCGTGCTCGTAGCCCTGCGCATGCAGGACGCCGTGCACGATCAGGTGCGCATAGTGCGCTTCCAGCGGCTTGTGCTGCTCGCGCGCTTCGGCTTCGACCACCGGGCAGCACAGCACGATGTCGCCCGTGACCGGATCGTCCTCGCTCTCGGCGTAGGCAAAGGTCAGCACGTTGGTGGCGTAATCCTTGCCGCGATAGGTGCGGTTCAGCGTGCGGCCTTCCTCCTCGCCGACAAAGCGGATGGTCAGCGCCGCATCGGCGTACAGGGCCGACTTCACCCAGGTTTCGATCTGGCGGCGCCTGGGCAGGCCTTCGCGCTTGCCGACGCCGTCGCCTTCCTGGACTTCCAGTTCGAGCGACGGCGGTGTGGCTGGCGTGCCGGTGGTGGTCACGACCGGGGTGGCGGTGATGGCCACCGACAGGGCGTCGTGATTGTCGGGGCGCACCAGCAAGCCGGCCTGCTGGCGGGTATCGGTGTGCTCGGCGAGCAGCGCCACGACGCCGTCGGCGGCCAGTGACAGGTCCACCGTCAGGCTGCGCCCGTCAGGCAGTTGCACGCGCAGCGCGTGCGCGGCGCTCTTGCGCGCGCGGCCGTCGGCGTCGAACAGGATCAGGCTGGCGCCGGAAGACTTGGTGTTCTTGGAATTCAATTAAGCGTCCTTGTGCTGGGCGTGATATTCGTCGTAGGCATCGACAATGCGCGCCACCAGCGGATGGCGCACCACGTCGATGCTGGTAAAGCGCGTGGCCGCCACGCCGCGCACATCGCGCAGCACGTGCTGGGCCTCGACCAGGCCGCTCTTCTGGCCCTTGGGCAGGTCGATCTGCGTGGTGTCGCCGGTGATCACCGCTTTGGAGCCGAAGCCGATGCGCGTGAGGAACATCTTCATCTGCTCGGGCGTGGTGTTCTGCGCCTCGTCCAGGATGATGAAGGCGTGGTTCAGCGTGCGTCCGCGCATATAGGCGAGCGGGGCGATCTCGATCATCTGGCGCTCGAACATCTTCTGCGTGCGGTCGAAGCCGAGCAGGTCATAGAGCGCGTCGTACAGCGGGCGCAGGTACGGGTCGACCTTCTGCGCGAGATCGCCGGGCAGGAAGCCGAGGCGCTCGCCGGCCTCCACCGCGGGCCGGGTCAGCACGATGCGCTTGATGGCGTCGCGCTCGAGCGCATCGACTGCGCAGGCCACGGCCAGATAGGTCTTGCCGGTGCCCGCCGGGCCAACGCCCAGCGTCAGGTCGTGCGACAGGATGTTGCGCAGGTAGTCGCGCTGGGCGACGGTGCGGCCGTGCAGGCCTGCGCGGCGGGTGTGCAGCACCGGCGATTCGTCGTCGAGATCGCGCAGGCCATTGACCTCATCATCGTTCTCCGGCAAGTAGGCGCCGTGGGCGGAAATCTGCCGCGTCTCGACCAGGCCGAGCTGCACGTCGTCGATCGAGAGCGCCGAGCGCGCCTGATTGTAGAACCGCTCCAGCGCCACTGCGGCATCGTTCGCGTTGGCGCCGCGCACCGTCATGCGGTGCCCGCGGCGCTGGATGGTCACGTCCAGCGCCTGTTCGATCTGGCGCAGGTTTTCATCGAGCGGACCGCACAGGTTCTGCAGGCGGGTGTTGTCGTCCTTGGGGGCGACGAATTCGGCGAAAGCAATCTTCATCTTGGGCACGTTGGGTCTCTGCGCGACGCCGGCGCTTACTGGCGCACCGCGATTTCACCGCGCAGCGAGTGCGGGAAGGCCTGCGTAATGCTCACGTCGACCATCTGGCCGACCAGGCGGTCACGCCCGGCCTGCGGCACGCCAGGGAGGGCAAAGTTGACCACGCGGTTGTTCTCGGTGCGGCCATGCAGCTCGGTCGGGTCCTTGCGCGCCGGGCCTTCGACCAGGATGCGCTGCACCGTGCCGACCATATCGCGGCTGATGCGCTGCACATTCTCTTCGATGGTGGCCTGCAGGTGCTGCAGGCGGCGCAGCTTGACCTCGTGCGGCGTGTCGTCCGACAGGTTGGCGGCCGGCGTGCCGGGCCGCGGGCTGAAGATGAACGAGAACGAGGTGTCGTAGCCGATCTCTTCGATCATTGCCATCAGCTTGTCGAAGTCGGCATCGGTCTCGCCGGGGAAGCCGACGATGAAGTCCGACGACAGCGACATATCGGGCCGCAGCGCGCGCAGCTTGCGGATGATGCTCTTGTATTCCAGCACGCTGTAGCCGCGCTTCATCGCCATCAGGATGCGGTCCGAAGCGTGCTGCACCGGCAGGTGCAAATGGTTCACCAGCTTGTCGCAGCGGCCGTACAGCTCAATCAGGCGCGAGGTGAATTCCTTCGGGTGGCTGGTGGTGTAGCGGATGCGCTCGATGCCGGGGATCTCGGCCACGTATTCGATCAGCAGCGCAAAGTCGGCGATCTCGCTGGTGCCGCCCATCGCGCCGCGATAGGCGTTGACGTTCTGGCCCAGCAGCGTGACTTCGCGCACGCCCTGTTCGGCCAGGCCGGCGATCTCGGCGAGCACGTCCTCGAACGGACGCGACACTTCCTCGCCGCGGGTGTAGGGCACCACGCAGTAGCTGCAGTACTTGGAGCAGCCTTCCATGATCGACACGAAGGCGCTCGGGCCATCCACGCGCGCGGGCGGCAGGTGGTCGAACTTCTCGATCTCGGGGAAGGAGATGTCGACCTGCGACTGGCCGGTGCGCTGGCGCCGCGCGATCAGGTCGGGCAGGCGGTGCAGCGTCTGCGGGCCGAACACCACGTCGACATACGGCGCGCGCGAGACGATGCTCGCGCCTTCCTGGCTGGCCACGCAGCCGCCCACGCCGATTACCAGGTCGGGTTTGGCCGCCTTCAGCGCTTTCATGCGGCCCAGTTCGGAGAACACCTTTTCCTGCGCTTTCTCGCGCACGGAGCAGGTGTTGAACAGGATCACGTCGGCGTCTTCGACGTTGTCGGTGGGTTCCAGCCCCTGGCTGGCGTTGAGGACGTCGACCATCTTGTCCGAGTCATACTCGTTCATCTGGCAGCCGTACGTCTTGACGAAAACTTTCTTCATGGTGCCGATCTCAGTGGTTGACCTGGGGGCATCAGGGTGTTGCAACGACACGGAGGGTGCGGGGGAATCCGCGCCGCCCGGGGACTAAGGTTTTGCCTTCAGTGCCTTCTGTTCCTGCTCGCTCAGCACCCAGGCGGTCAGCAGCTGGCCGTACAGGTCGAGCTTGTAGCGCACCGGTAGCTTCTGGCCGGCCACGGCCGCGGTGCTCAGCAACTGGTTGTCGGTGCCGAACAGCCGCAGCCCCGGCGCGACGCCGACGACCCTGCCGTCCAGCTTCGCGCTCTGCGGCGCATTGGCCGCCGGCGCGGCGATGACCAGTTTTGCCTGCTGCGCGTCGTCGGGAATCACCCGGACCGGCTGGGCGAATACGGCGGACGACAGCATCACGGCCGCGGCGGCGGCCAGGGGGTGCAGCAGCTTCAGAAGACGCGAATTCGGTTGCGCGGAACGGCCAGCAGGCATGGGGACTCCGTCAGATGGCGAAGCGGTTGGAAAATAGTGAGGCGTTAATGGGCAACCCGTCATTTTACCCGTTCGCCCTGCTTGGCGGTTGCCGTCGCCGAACCGGAATCAGAACAGACAGGATGCCTCTTGCAGCACACGCTGCTTGGAAACGGTGCCGAGCAGCTCACGGCTGCCGGTGTCGCGGATCAACGGAACGCGGTTGATGCCGTGACCGGCGAAGACTTCCAGCGCGTCGCGCAGCCGCGAGTCGGGCGTCAGTGCCGGAAAGTCGCGCTCGCCCAGTGACAGCAGGGTGGCGTCGGAGCCCTCGCGCTGGGCGCGCTGCACGGCGTGGATCGAGAGTGCGCCGACCAGGCGCCCGTCAGGCTCGACCAGGTAGAGATAGCGCGTGCCGGTTTCCGCGAACTTGTCGGCAGCGGCGGCCAGCGTGGCGCCGGGGTCGATGGTGGTATCGGTGGGGTCGCACAGGCCGGACAGGGTCATGGTGCGGGCATGCTCGACAGCTGCCGAGGCCTGCACCCGCTCGGCGATCACGCTGTACAGCGACAGCGTCTGGCAGCGCGATGCCGTGTAGTACGCCGCCACCGCGCCGATCATCGACGGCAGCAGCAGCGCCGGCGACAGCGTCATCTCGAACACCATCAGCACCGACATCAGCGGCGCCTGGCTGGTCGCGGCCAGGAAGGCGCTCATGCCGACCAGCGACAGCACCGGCGTTGCCGCGAATCCCGGCATCTGCATGCCGAGCAGGATGGCCAGCAACTGGCCCAGCGCCGCTCCTACGAACAGTGAGGGGGTGAACACGCCACCCACCGCGCCGGAACCCATGCTTATCACCGTGGCCGCCAGCTTGGCCAGCAGCACGCCCGCTACCGGCACGCTCAGCGGCTGTTCCTGCAGGATGGTCTGGATCGTCGAATAGCCGTTGCCCACGACCTCCGGCACCGCCATGGCCAGCAGGCCGACCAGTGCGCCACCCAGGGCCAGGCGCGCAACCGGCCCGCCAGGCACGTGCGAGAAACGCGCGCGGGCGATGCCGGAAGCACGCAGGAACAGTGCGCCGGTAATGCCCGCCACCACGCCGAGTGCCACGGCGGCCAGCAGCATCTCCGGCCGCAGGTCGAGGGAGATATTGAGCCCCGGGTAGAGCGGCTGCAGCCCGCCATGCCACTGGCTGACCATCGCCCCGGCGACCGATGCGAGGAACAGCGGCATCAGTCTTTGCACTGCGAGCGCGCCGAATACCACTTCGGCGACAAACACGGCCGCCGATAGCGGCGTGTGATACACGGTGGCGAGGCCGGCAGCCGCACCGCATGCCGTGAGCATCCGGCGCATATTGGAGCCGCCGGCGGCGCTCTCAATGCGGGTGGAGGGAAACAGCGAACCGCACAGCGCAGCCAGCTGGATCATGGCGCCTTCCTTGCCGACCGAGCTGCCGCTGACGATCGAGCAGAACGATGACAGGGAGCGCAGCAAGGTAATACGGACGGGCAGGTGCCCGGAACCGTTCGCGACTGCCTCCATATAGTCGGCAGCGCCGGGATTGCTGCGGGCCAGGCGGTTGGAGAGCACGAGCAGGGCGCCGGCAAGGGCGCCGCCAAGTGCGGGGATGATCACGCGCCACGCCAGCGCGAGGCCCGCGAAGATGGCCACCACGTCGGCATGGCTGCCAAAGACGACAGCACCGGTGGATTCGAGCGCTTCCTTGAACAGCGTCGTGACGACGCCTGCTGCGATGCCGACCGGAATGGCCGCAAACAGCGTGACTTCCTGATCTTCGAGAAAGCGGAACCGCATGATCGGTGTGGGTTCGGTGGCTCCGGAGCACGGAGCGCGATGGGCGCCATGATAGCGCAGCGCCACCCTCACGCCGTGCGTGTGCCGTCGCCGCCACGGGCGATCGAATCATGTGCAGAATCGGTTCTTGCCGGGCTGGTACACTACCGACCTTTCGCGACGTAAGCGGGCCCAGTCGCCCTGTTTCGCCGGCCCCCCGGCCGGCTCGCTCCAGATTACCCAGGTCATCCGTGCGATTGGCGCACCTCGTGCGCAACGGGCTGGCCGAAGCATCAACTCATGTCTTTTTCCGAACTTGGCTTGTCCGACAAGCTTGTGCGTGCCGTGGCCGAACAGGGCTACACCACGCCGACCCCGATTCAGGCCCAGGCAATTCCCGCCATCCTCAAAGGTGGTGACCTGCTGGCCGGCGCACAGACCGGCACCGGCAAGACCGCGGGCTTTACCCTGCCCATGCTGCAGCTGCTTTCCGAGTCGGCCGCGGCCCGTGCCGGCGCCGGTGCGCAACGTGCCGGCAAGCCGCCGATCCGCGCGCTGGTGCTGACGCCGACGCGCGAGCTGGCTGCGCAGGTTGAAGAGAGCGTGCGCAACTACGGCAAATACCTCAAGCTGCGCTCGATGGTGATGTTCGGCGGCGTGGGCATCAACCCGCAGATCGAACAGCTGAAACGCGGCGTCGAAATCGTGGTGGCCACGCCCGGCCGCCTGCTCGACCACGTGTCCCAGCGCACCATCGATCTCTCGCAGGTGGAACTGCTGGTGCTTGATGAAGCCGACCGCATGCTCGACATGGGCTTCATCCACGATATCCGCAAGATCCTCAATATCCTGCCGGCCAAGCGCCAGAACCTGCTGTTCTCGGCCACGTTCTCGGACGATATCCGCGCGCTGGCCGACCGCCTGCTGAACAACCCGGCATCGATCGAGGTCGCGCGCCGCAATACCACCGCCGAAACGGTGGCGCAGCGCGTCTATCCGGTCGACCGCGAACGCAAGCGCGAACTGCTGGCGCATCTGGTGCGCGAGCACGACTGGCACCAGGTGCTGGTCTTCACGCGCACCAAGCACGGCGCCAATCGCCTGGCCGAGCAGCTGACCAAGGACGGCCTGTCGGCCCTGGCCATCCACGGCAACAAGAGCCAGTCGGCGCGCACGCGCGCGCTGTCGGAGTTCAAGACCGGCACGCTGCGCCTGCTGGTGGCGACCGATATCGCCGCGCGCGGCATCGACATCGACCAGCTTCCGCACGTGGTCAACTTTGACCTGCCCAATGTGCCGGAAGACTATGTGCACCGCATCGGCCGTACCGGCCGCGCGGGCGCCGAGGGCGAAGCGATCTCGCTGGTTTGCGTCGATGAGCACGGCCTGCTGCGCGACATCGAGCGCCTGATCAAGCGCAAGATCGAAGAGACGGTGTTGCCGGGGTTCGAAGTCGATCCGACCATCGCGCCGGAGCCGATCCAGAAGGGACGCCAGCAACGCGGCGGGCAGGGACAAGGGCAGGGCGGCGGTCGCGGCCGTGGCCAGGCGCCGGCCAGGCCAGCCGCCGCAGCGGGCGGACAGCCGCAGGGCCAGTCGCGTGCGCGTCCGGCAGGCAATGCTTCGGCCGCACAGCCGCAAGGACAATCGCGTGGTCGCCCGGCGCAGGGTGGCCAGCGCAACGGCAACGCCGCAGCCAATGGCGCCCAGCCCGGCGGCAATCGCAACGCCGGGCAGGCCCAGCCGCGCAACCCTAACCGCGCCGCGCCGCAGCAGCCGCGCCAGGCGCAGGATGCAGCCGGCGCGCCCGCACGCAACCGCCGTCCCGCGCCGCAGGCGGCGCTGCTGGGCGGCAACCGCGCCAAGCCGGCGCGCTGAGCGGCACGGGACGAGGCGGCCAGGCCATGCATGCCCATGACGAAGTCCCGTATGCCGGCCTGACGCCCGAGCTGATCCTCGACGCGCTGGAAAGCGCCGGCTTTCGTCCCGACGGGCGGCTGCTCGTGCTGAACAGCTACGAGAACCGCGTGTGGCAGGTCGGCATCGAGGACGCGGCGCCGGTAGTGGCCAAGTTCTACCGCCCTGGCCGCTGGACCGATGCCGCCATCCTCGAAGAACATGCCTTTGTGCAGCAGCTGGCGGATGCCGAGGTTCCCGCCGTCCCGGCCCTTGCCGGCGAGGCGGGCAGCACGCTGCTGCATCATGCGGGCTTCCGCTTTTCGGTGTTTCCCCGTTGCGGCGGACGCGAGCCCGAGCTGGACCGCTCCGACACACTGACCTGGCTTGGCCGCTTTATCGGCCGCATCCATGCCATTGGCGCCACGCAGCCGTACCAGGCACGACCGACGCTGGACGTCGACACCTTCGGCGTGGCCTCACGCGACTGGCTGCTGGAGAACAACTGCATTCCCGACGATCTGCGCCCGGCATGGCAGGCCGTGGCCGATCTCGCGCTCGACGGCGTGCGTCGTTGCTACGACCGGGCAGGCGATGTCCGCCTGCTGCGCGTGCACGGCGATTGCCATCGCGGCAACGTGCTGTGGATCGGGCAAGACGATGCGCGCGGCACTGCGCTGGGCGCGGCCGGCCCGCACTTTGTCGATTTCGACGACACCCGCATGGCGCCTGCCGTGCAGGACCTGTGGATGCTGCTCGAAGGCGATCGCGCCGCCATGCAGGACCAGCTGGCCGATATCGTTGCCGGCTACGAGGATTTTGCTGAATTCGAGCCGCGCGAACTGTGGCTGGTGGAGGCGCTGCGCACCTTGCGATTGCTGCACTACAGCGCATGGCTGGCGAGCCGCTGGCGCGACCCGGCCTTTCCTGCGGCGTTTCCGTGGTTCGGCACGGCGCGCTACTGGCAGGACCGCATTCTGGAACTGCGCGAACAGGTCGCGCTGATGGACGAAGCGCCCCTGTGGGGCGCCTGAATAATCCTGGCTTGTGCAGGTAGAACGGACGCCGCGGCGTCCGTTTTCGTTGTTACGCCTTGGCAGCCTTCGCAGGCGCCTTCACCAGCAGCACCGGGCAATCCGCCTGCGCCAGCACGCGTCCTGCCACAGAGCCGATCACTGCGTTGAAGAACGAGCCGCGGCCGTGCGTGCCCATGACGATCGCCTGCGCGTCGACCGAGCGCGCGAAGGAAACGATGCGCTCCGGCGCAAAGCCATGCAGCGCGTGCCGCTCGAACGGCACGTTGGCGGCGCCCAGGATGTCGCAGACTGAGACCATGGCCTTGTCGCTGGCTTCCTGGTGCCAGGCGTCGATGGTCTCCTTGCTGACGAAGGCGCGCACCTGGCCGCTGACTTCCGGCGCGACATGCAGTACATGCACGGTGAATCCCGTCTGCAGCAGCTTGCCTTCGGCGATGAAATGCGCGGCGGCGTCGCTGAACGGTGAGCCGTCGGTGGCGAGCACGATATTGGTCATGGCGGGTATCTCCTGGGTAGGGGCTGTTTTAACAGGCCAGGTGGTTCGAAAGTGCCGGGGCTGCCGCATCGGCGCGCCGGCGCCTGGAACCATCATGGCAGCTAGTGTCCCGCCGGGACCAGACATAGATCAAGTCACATCGCATTTTTACGATGGCGGCTGCCGGGGCGGAATCGGTCAACTGACATGAAACTTTTCGCCATTGCCGGCTGGCGGGTGCAGCGCGTAGCATGACTTCCGGACCAGCCGGCGGCACCCGAGCCAGAGCGCCGCCGGTCACAGAAGAACAATGCGATCCCGTGCCAAGCCTGCGGCGCCGCCGGGATGCGCCCACCGGAGACAGCACCCATGAGTCAGCCAGCCAACCTCCTGCCGCTGCGCGGCATCAAGGTCGTGGAATTCGAAGGCATCGGCCCGGGCCCGTTGTGCGGCGCGATGCTTGCCGGCCTTGGCGCCGAAGTCACGCTGGTGACGCGGCCGGTCGCGCCGGACGCGCGCCGCATCCTGCGCGGGCAGGAAGTTCCGGC
Source organism: Cupriavidus sp. IDO (assembly GCF_000812465.1). Classification (GTDB taxonomy): domain Bacteria; phylum Pseudomonadota; class Gammaproteobacteria; order Burkholderiales; family Burkholderiaceae; genus Cupriavidus. Next base: position 91,343 of record NZ_JWMA01000104.1, read on the forward strand.
CGACATGGAGCTGGAGCACGGCAAGCAGGTCGTGCAGATCAACCTGAAGTCGCCCGAAGGCGTAGCCGCCGCGCTGGAGCTGGTGCAAGGCGCTGACGCCCTGATCGAAGGCCTGCGCCCGGGCGCGATGGAGCGGCTTGGGCTGGGCCCGAAGGACTGCCACGCCCGCAATCCGCGCCTGGTCTATGGCCGCATGACCGGTTGGGGGCAGACCGGGCCGCTGGCGCAGAGCGCCGGGCACGACCTGAACTACATTGCGCTGACCGGGCTGCTGTCGATGGCCGCGCGCGACGGGGCGCTGCCGATGGTGCCGCCGACCGTGATGGGCGATGCCACCGGCGCGCTCGGCCTGGCCTTCGGCATCACCAGCGCCATCCTGCATGCGCGCACGAGCGGGCAGGGCTGCGTGGTGGATGCCGCGATCACCGACATCGTCGCCATGCTCGGCTCGCTGGTGCAGGTGTCGCGCGCCGCGGGCACGCTGGGCGGTCCGCAGCCGAGCCCCTTCCACGATTCGCCGTTCTATGACGTGTTCACCTGCTCCGACGGGCGCGCCATCACGCTCGGCGCGCTGGAGCCGCAGTTCTACCGCGAACTGCTGGAACGGCTCGAGCTGACCGACATCGATCCCGCCGCGCAGTACGACCGTGCCCAGTGGCCTGTGGTGAAGGCACGCATCGCCGGGCGCATCGCGTCGCGGCCCAGCACGCACTGGCAATCGCTGCTGGAAGGCACCGACGTGTGCTTTGCACCGGTGCTGACCCTCGACGAGGCGGCACGCCATCCGCACAACCAGGCGCGCGGCACATACCGCCTGCACACGCAGGGCGATCGCCAGGTGCCGCGCTCGGCGCCGGCGCCGCGCTTCATGCCCGCCGACCAGAAGTAAGCGCAGCAGCTCGTGGCGCCGGCCTTCGGATAACATGCCGGCATTCCTGCCAGATCCGGAGATCCTCGCCATGAGCCAGCCCGAACAGAAGCCCGCCTATGCCTCTACCGCCGCCTTCGAAGCCGGCCTGAACGTGCGCACCGAAGTCCTGGGCGATGCCCACGTGCAGCGCGCACTGGACGCCGCCGCGCAGCAGGGCGACACCAGCCTGCAGCAACTGGTGACGGAGTTTGCCTGGGGCACCGTGTGGACGCGCGAGGGGCTGGACCGCAAGCAGCGCAGCCTTGCCACGGTCTCGATGCTGATTGCGCTGAACCGGCCGCAGGAACTGGCCGGGCACCTGCGCGGCGCGCTGGCCAATGGCGTGACGCCGCAGGAGCTGCGCGAGCTGATGGTCCACAGCGCGGTCTATTGCGGATTCCCGGCGGCGCTGGATGCCAGCCGCAAGCTGAGCGAAGTGCTCGACGCAGCGGGCGTATAGATTCCTTTTCACAGCGGTCCGGATTACAGTCCGGCCGGAAATTTCCTTGGTACGCGAAGTCCTTGCTGCATGACCACGTGGCGGATTCCGCCGTCGGCAAGCGTCCAGGCCCCCTATCCTTGGCCGCTCGTCAAGGAACCGGAAGGAGCCGCAATTGGACTGAGCCCTGATCGTCGACGATCATCCCACCATCCGGATGGCTGTTTCCGCCCAGCTTGTCCGCGAGCTGGGTGCGCGAAAGGTACTGGAGCCGACAATGTTGCGGCAGGCGCTGGGGTTTCCAACAGTAGCCCAAATCTCTAACCAAACCTGATCATTAGTTGCGTACGCTCCACATTATTTGTGATGAGGAGTCGTTGTGCAATGATGCTCGATTGGAGAATTGGCGGTGATGTTGGGTGTTGCCGTGGTAACGCTGCGGCGCTGGGACAAGGCAGGCCGGCTAACGCCGGCCTGCCGCACGTTGGGAGGTCACAGGCGCTATGACCTTGCCAAGATGCGAGATGCATTAAGACAAGCCGGTCCACCAAAAGGTGGTAAGACCATTGCCTACGCCCGCGTGTCATCGCATGACCAGAAGGGGCAACTGCAAAGCCAGGCGCTTCGACTACAGCGACATTGCGAGCAGCAATGCTGGCCCAACATCGAGGTCATTACTGACCTCGGCTCTGGATTGAACTACAAGAAGAAGGGCCTGCTGACGCTGCTGCGGGAGATCCTGATGCGTCAGGTCACGCGCATCGTGCTCGTGACGAAGGACCGGCTGCTGCGCTTCGGGTCGGAGTTCCGCATCTGCGACGTCTTCGATGTCGAGGTGGTGGTGCTCGACGCACAAGAAGACATTTCGCGCGAACAACAACTCACCGAGGATCTGGTCGAAATCCTGACTGTCTTCTCTCCGCGACTGTATGGCACGCGCAGTCGGAAAAATCTGAAAGCCTTGCAAGCGGACGCGAATGTGATTAAATCACGGCACACTAAGAACGAAGAACTTTGCCCTTGCAACTGACCATCCAAACGCGCCCGCCGATTGCGTCGCAAGCCATTCCAGTGCTGGATCGGCTGTGCGCGCACTACGGCCTGCATAAGCGCAAGCTCTACGCGCGCGTGGCAAAAGATGGTGGCAAGGCCAAGGACTACAAGACTGAATTCTGCCAGCAGTACGGCCTCACCGCCCGCTACTTCAATGGCCTGTTCAACGATTTGCAGGGATCGATCGACAGCGTTCGTGAGCTGTTGACAGAGGGCATCAAGGACAAGCGCGGCGATGTTCAAAAACTGAAGGAGCGTCTCAAAGGGTACGACAAGAAGCTCGCGGAAATCGCGTCGAAGAAAGTTCTTGTCACCACCAAGGTGTTCAAGCGCTGGACCAAACAAAAACGCAAGATTGAACTTAAGATCGAACGCCTGGACAAGCAGATTCAGGAGTTCAGGGTCCGCTTGGCCGCGAATGTGCCCGGCATCTGCTTTGGCTCGCGCAAGCTCTTCCACAAGCAGTTCAACCTCTCAGAGAACGGCTACGCCAATCACAAAGCGTGGAAGAAGGATTGGGATGCCGCGCGCAACCATGAATGTTTCTTCCTCGGATCCGGCGACGAAAAAGGCGGTAACCAATCCTGCACGCTGTTTGTTGGTGAGGATGGCCTGCTCGCGCTGCGCATCAGGTTGCCCGATGCCGTGGCGGCTGCCTGCGGGCCGGCAGACGGCGGTCCGAGGCCGGAAAAACTCACGAGCAAGGATAAGTACCTCGTTCTGCCTGGACTGACGTTCCCGTACGATGAGGCCGATCTGCGTCGCGCCCTACGCGATGGCAAGGCGCTGTCCTGGCTGATCCACAAGGATCACAAGGGCTACCGCTTGATGGTCTCGTTTGATCGGCCGGAGACGAAGGTATCGACCCTTAGCCGTAAGTTCGGCGCGATCGGCATCGACTTCAACGCCGACCGTCTTGCCGTCGCAGAGACCGATCCGGGCGGAAACGTCATCAAGGCGTGGCGAATCGATCTTACGTTCGAGGGCAAGAGCAGCGGGCAGCGCGACGCCATCTTGTCCGATGCGCTGGAGGAGGTGGTCGAATATGCGCTGAAGGTGCGCAAGCCGATCGCCGGCGAAGATCTCAACTTCGCCGACAAGAAGAAGGACATGACAGCGATGACGCCCGCGCAGGCGCGGGCGCTGTCGGGTCTTGCCTACGCGAAGTATCAGCAGTTGCTCGCCTCGAAGTGCCACCGGCGCGGCGTCGAGCTAATCAAGGTGGACCCGGCCTACACGTCGGTGGCTGGGCTGGTCAAATACGCTAAGCCGCGTGGGCTTAGCGTCCATAAAGCGGCCGCGGGTGTCATAGCCCGTCGGTCGCAGGGCTGCAAGGAAAACATTCCAAGAGAGGTATCGACACCGGTATCTATCATGGGTGTGACCGCTGTCTTCCGGCTACCTGCAAGGAATCGTTCGGAGGCTGGCGGCACATCTTGGGGTGAGATCCACGTGGCTCTGGGCAAGTTCCGGCGCGAGATGATCGCCGCACAGAGGAAATCTGTTGCGCGAAAGGTCGGGGCGTCCCGCGGCGTCAAGTCGCGAGGGCCGAGCGGGGGCACCGTGAACCCTGCGGGAATCAAATCAAATAGCTCACCGCGAAGCGGTGAGCAGATTTGTTCCTAGTGATGTTAGCGGTAGACTGTCGGACGTGTACGACGAATCCTGGTCCAGCCTGTCGATGCCCTCGTTCCTGACCGCTGTGCGCCGCACCGGCGCCACCTCCGCAGCCATTGCTGCCCGCCTCCTTCCCCGGCTGCCTGAGCACATTGCGCGCAATGCATCGCCGCACGGCGCCGCCCGACAGCTGGCGCGCTGCATTGCTGCCGGCGCGCTCGCATGCGCGGCTGCCGGTTTCGCGCTGCCGGCCTTGGCGCAGGCTCCGCTATGGTTTGCGCAGGGCCGCCCCTCGCCCGAGGCCCAGCAGGCAGTCGATGCGCTGGCTGCGGCCGCCGCCGATGGCCTGGATCCCGCCGACTACGATGCGGACACGCTGCGCCAGGCGGTTTCCCAGGCGGCCAGCGGGCCGGCCCTGGCACCGGACGCCGCGGCGCGCCTTGACGCTGCGCTGACCGGCGCGATGGAACAGATGCTGGCCGACCTGCATGCCGGCCGCGTGAATCCCCGGACGGTGCGCGCGAATTTCTCGCCGCAGGCCGAGCGGCCGTTCGATGCGGCTACCTGGCTGCGCGACGCCGTGGCGGCGCACCGCCTGCCTGAAGCGATCCGGCAGGCCGCGCCGGCGTTTCCGCTGTATGGGACGCTGCGGGCGGCCCTGGCCCGCTATCGTGACATCGCCGCACAGCCAGCCTGGGCGCAGCCGCTGCCGCGGCTGCCCGGTGCGAAACTGACCGCGGGCCAGCCCTACGCGGGCACCGCCGCGCTTACCGCGCGCCTGGTGGCGCTGGGCGACCTGCCCGCCGGCACGCCGGCGCCGCGGCGCTATGAAGGCGTGGTGGTCGATGGTGTGAAGGCTTTCCAGTCCCGCCACGGCCTGGAGGTCGATGGCGTGCTCGGGCCGGGGACACTCGCGCAGCTCAATACCCCCATCGCCAGCCGCGTGCGGCAGATTGAACTGACCATGGAGCGCCTGCGCTGGACCCCGCTGGACGGGCCGCGCATGATTGTGGTCAACGTCCCGGAATTCATGCTGCGTGCCTACGAACTGCACGACGGCAAGCTCGATATCAAGCTCGAGATGAAGGTGATCGTGGGCAAGGCGCTTGACACCCGCACGCCGCTGTTCAAGGAGGACATGCGCTATATCGAATTCAGCCCGTACTGGAATGTGCCCCCGTCAATCGCGCGCCGCGAGACTGTCCCGCAGCTGCGCAGCGATCCCGGCTATTTCACGCGGCAGGGATTCGAGTTCGTGAGCGGGGATGGCAAGGCGGTGACCACACTGTCCGATGCAAACCTGGACGCCGTGCTGAACGGGCGCATGCGCATCCGCCAGCGCCCCGGGCCGATGAACGCGCTTGGCGATATCAAGTTTGTGTTCCCCAACAACGAGAACATCTACCTGCACCACACGCCCACGCCGCAGTTGTTCAAGCGTGACCGGCGCGACTTCAGCCACGGCTGCATCCGTGTGGAGGAACCCGTGGCACTCGCAAAATTCGTCATGCAGGGCATGCCCGACTGGACCGAGACCCGCATCCGCGACGCGATGACCCGCGGCAAGTCCAGCACGGTGCGGCTGCAGCAGCCGTTGCCGGTCGTGCTGGCGTACGGCACGGTGATCGCGCGGGCCGATGGTCGTGTATCCTTCCTGCCAGACATCTATGGTCATGACAAGCTGCTGGACCAGGCGTTGCGGCAACGCCCCGCGCGCCGCGCGCCGGCAGCCATCGCGAGTGCTGCGGGCCGCACGCCCTGATGCGCTGCGAGCACTTCAAGAGGGTTTCCCATGATTCATGCGACGCGCATGGCACGCCGCCGTTTCCTTCATGCCACCGGCGGGCTGGCGCTTGCAGCCGGGCTGATGCCGCTGACGTCACGCCAGGCACTGGCCAGCCTGCCCGATGCCCGCTCGCTCGCCTTCGACCACACGCATACCGGAGAACGCATTTCGCTGGTCTACGCGGTGGGCGATCGCTTCCTGCCGGACGCGCTGACCACGCTTAACGGCTTCCTGCGCGACCACTACTCGGGACAGGTCGGCGTGATCGATCCGCAGCTGTTCGACCTGCTGTTCCAGCTGCGCCGCACGCTCGGCACAGACAGCCCGTTCCAGGTCATCTCCGGCTACCGCAGCCCGGCCACCAATACGCGGCTGCGCAATACGCGCGGCGGCGGCGTGGCGAAGCACAGCCTGCACATGGACGGCAAGGCCATCGACATCCGGCTGGCCGGCGTTCCCCTGGCGGACGTGCGTGACGCGGCGAAGTCCCTGCAAGGCGGTGGCGTGGGCTTCTACCAGTCCGAGCAGTTCGTCCATGTCGATACCGGACGCGTGCGCTACTGGTAAGAGGTGTAAGTGGCGGGAGCCGTTGCGCAGGTTCGCTGCATGCGCAGCGCAACCCAAAGAAAAAAGCCGCGAACCCATGCGGGATCGCGGCTTTTCAAATAGATGGTGGCGAATCAGGGACTCGAACCCCGGACCTGCGGATTATGATTCCGTCGCTCTAACCGACTGAGCTAATTCGCCAACGAAGACCGCAATTATACCGGTAGTTTTTGGGCTGTCAACACCTTTATCTCAAGAATGTTTCCGGGCCCGCTGCGGCCAAAAGAAAACCGGCAGGCCAGTTGGCCTGCCGGCTGGAGCGACCGATTACCGGATCGGTCTTGCCTGCACTACCTCGTTCAGTCGTTGGCGTAGATGTTCACGTCCTTGGTTTCGCGCACGAACAGCGCGCCGACCACGAAGGTGACCGCGGCGATGATGATCGGGTACCAGAGGCCGTAGTAGATGTTGCCGTTCTGCGCCACCAGCGCGAAGGAGATGGTGGGCAGCAGGCCGCCGAACCAGCCGTTGCCGATATGGTAGGGCAGCGACATCGAGGTGTAGCGGATCCGGGTCGGGAACAGTTCGACCAGCATGGCGGCGATCGGGCCGTACACCATCGTGACGTAGATCACCAGGATCGTCAGCAGCACCAGCACCATGACGGTGTTCATCTGCGCCGGGTCGGCCTTGGTCGGGTAGCCGGCCGCGCCCATCGAGTCAGCCACTTCCTTCTTGAACGCCGCGATCTGCTTCTTGCTGGCGTCGTCGAAGCTGTGGCCGGCCGGAACCAGCGTGCCATTGATCGAGGTGATTTCCTTGTCGCCGATCTTCACCGTAGCGGTGGTGCCGGCCGGAGCGTTCACCACTTCATAGCTGGCGGAAGCCTGGGCCAGGGTCCGCTTGGCGATGTCGCACGAGCTGCGGAAGTCGATCTCGCGGGCGATCGGGCTGCCCTGGAACGAGCACTGCTTCGGATCGGCGGTGACGACGATCTGGGCGGACTGCTGGGCGCGTTCCAGCGCCGGGTTGGCGTAGTGGGTCAGGCCCTTGAAGATCGGGAAGTAGGTCAGCACGGCCAGCGCGCAGCCCGCCATGATGATCCACTTGCGGCCGATCTTGTCCGACAGCGAGCCGAAGAAGACGAAGAACGGCGTGCCCAGCACCAGCGAGCCCGCGATCAGCAGGTTGGCGGTGGTGGCGTCGACCTTCAGCACCTGGGTCATGAAGAACAGCGTGTAGAACTGGCCCGTGTACCACACCACAGCCTGGCCGGCGGTCAGGCCCACCAGCGCCAGGATCACGATCTTGAGGTTGCGCCATTGGGCGAAGCTCTCGGTGAGCGGCGCCTTGGAGGTCTTGCCCTCGGCCTTCATCTTCTGGAAGGCCGGCGATTCGCTCATCGACAGCCGGATGTAGACCGACATGGCCAGCAGCAGGATCGAGACCAGGAACGGGATGCGCCAGCCCCAGGTATCGAAGGCCGGGCCGGTCAGGTTGCGGCACAGCAGGATGACGATCAGCGACAGGAACAGGCCGAGCGTGGCGGTAGTCTGGATCCACGAGGTGTAGGAGCCGCGCTTGCCGTGCGGGGCATGCTCGGCCACGTAGGTGGCCGCGCCGCCGTACTCGCCGCCGAGCGCCAGGCCCTGCAGCATGCGCAGGGCGATCAGGATGATCGGCGCGGCCCAGCCGATGGTGGCATAGCCGGGCAGCAGGCCGACGATGAAGGTCGACATACCCATGATCAGGATGGTGATCAGGAAGGTGTACTTGCGCCCGATCATGTCGCCGAGGCGGCCGAACACCAGCGCGCCGAAAGGCCGCACGATGAAGCCGGCGGCGAAGGCCAGCAGGGCGAAGATGAAGGCGGAGGTGGGGTCGAGGCCCGCGAAGAACTGCTTGGCGATGATGGCCGCCAGCGAGCCATACAGATAAAAGTCATACCACTCGAACACCGTGCCCAGCGAGGAGGCCAGAATCACCTTCCTCTCTTCGTGCGTCATCGGTGCGTTTTGGGCGCCCCCTCCGGGCACCGCAACGTTCTGCGCGTTAGCCATCTTGTCCCCTCCGTCTGTCGAATGGATCTCCGGCGGCCCGCCGGCCGTTGCGCGCGCAGCGGCGCGCTGCGGCCGTGCTGCCGAAGTTGCAAGGATTGTGGGTCGCGAAACTTACTGACTTCTGACAGATTCGCGCGCAAAAACGCGAATTGCGTCGGGGTATACGCTAGCCGCTGACCGGCATTTTCATGCTGCATTGCGGTGGGTTGCGGCCGCGGCAGGCAGGCATTTGCGGGGCACCGGCAATGCCGCTATGCAGCATCCGAGTGTGCGCTGCGCGAGGCGCCCTGCGAAGGTGGGGTGGGGGCGATCGGGTGTTCGTCAGCATCCTCGTCGGCCCGGTTCATGCGCCAGGCGTAGAGCGCGGCCATCAGCACGTAGATGATCAGCGCACCCTGCGCGCCGACCCAGAACGAGAACGGCCAGCCGAAGAAGTCAAACCGGAGTTCGCGCGCATACCAGCTGGCGACAAACGTCACCACGAACCAGACGACGAGCAGCACGCCGATCCAGCGCAGGTTGTGGTGCCAGGCCTGCCGCTCGGCAGGCGGAATTTGCGGAGGCTCGTGCTTCATGAGGGCTCGACTTCGGGGCGCCGCAGTGTCACCCGGAAATGCGCACCAGCCAGGCGCGGTTCCTGCTGGTAGACGTGATCGGTGATGTTGACCTCGCCGCCGTGCTGCTGGACGATCTCGCGCACGATCGCCAGGCCCAGGCCGCTGCCTTCGGTATTGGTGCCGAGCACGCGGTAGAAGCGCTCCATCACGCGTTCGCGCTCGGCCGGCGCGATGCCGGGGCCGGTGTCTTCCACATCGAGATAAGCGAAGGGCTCGAACGGATCGGCGCTGACGCGCACGGTGGCGTGGCCGCCGGTGGGCGTGTAGCGGATCGCGTTGTCGAGCAGGTTGTTGAGCATCTCGGTCAGCATCAGCCGGTTGCCTTGCACCATCACCGGATGATCGCCGGCGTCCAGGCCCAGGTCGATGCTGCGCGCCCAGGCCTGCGGCAGCCAGTCCTTGACCACTTCGCGCGCCAGCGCCGACAGGTCGAGCGCGGCCATGCTGCCCGCGCCGGCCACGTTCTCCATGCGCGCCAGCGACAGCAACTGCGTCACCAGGTGCGCCGTGCGCTCGGAACTGCCGGCAATCTGCGCGAGCGAGCGGCGCAGTTCTTCCGGCGATTGCTCGCGCTGCGCGAGTTCGGCCTGCATGCGCAGCCCCGCCAGCGGCGTCTTCATCTGGTGCGCGGCGTCGGCGATAAAGCGTTTCTGGGTTTGCACCGACTGATCCAGGCGCGCCAGCAGGTCGTTGAACGACGCCACCAGCGGCGTGATTTCCTGCGGCGCGGCGCGTTCATCGATGGGACTGGTGTCGCCGGGATTGCGCGCGCGGATGCGCTGCTGGATCGCCGTCAGCGGCGCCAGGCCACGCGTGAGGCCGAACCACACCAGCACTACGGCCAGCGGCAGGATCACGAACTGCGGCAGGATCACGCCCTTGATGATTTCGTTAGCCAGCCGCGCGCGCTTGTCGAGCGTCTCGGCCACCTGCACCAGCACCGGTTGCGTGCCACCGACGTTCTTCAGGTCGATATAGGTGTAGGCCACGCGCACGTCATTGCCTGCCACGCGATCGTCGCGCAGCGACACCAGGCCCGGATGGCCCTGATCGTCCTCGGACGGCAGCGGCAGGTCATGGTCGCCCGCTACATACTCGCCGCGCTTGCCGACCACCTGGTAGTAGATGTTGTCGGTTTCGTCGGCGCGCAGGATTTCACGCGCCGACAGCGGCAGCTGCAGCGTGACCCGACCGTTGACTTCGCGCACCTGTTGCGACAGCACAATGGCGCTGGCTTCGAGCGAGCGGTCGAACGGACCGTTGGCGATCGACTTGGCCACCAGATACGTGACCGCAATGCTCATCGGCCACAGCAGGAGCAGGGGCGCCAGCATCCAGTCGAGGATTTCGCCGAACAGCGAGCGCGGTGCCGGATGCGCGGTGCTTTCCTCCAGGTGCGGGAGGGCGTCGGCCAGCGCCTCGTCGTCGGTTGCGGAAGGCGATGGCGGCCGGGCTGCAGTCCGGGGCCGATGGGCGCGTCGCCAGGGCAGTCGCAGCAGGTTCATCTCGGGTTGGTCACGGGAAGGCAGGTCGAGATGGGATGGCGGCTGCGTGAGAAGAGGGTACGGGCGCGGATCAGCTGTGCGTGGCCAGCGCCGGCTGGAATTTTTCCAGGCAGTAGCCGAGGCCGCGCACGGTGGCGATGCGAATGCCGCCAACCTCGATCTTCTTGCGCAGGCGGTGCACGTAGACCTCGATGGCGTTATTGCTGACTTCCTCGCCCCATTCGCACAGGTGGTCCACCAGCTGTTCCTTCGATACCAGCCGGCCGGTGCGCGTCAGCAGGATTTCCAGCAGGCCGATCTCGCGCGCCGACAGCTCGAGCATCTGTTCATTCAGGTAGGCGATGCGGCCGACCTGATCGTAAGCCAGCGGCCCGTGCCGCATCAGCGTGGCGCCGCCGCCGGCACCGCGCCGCACCAGCGCACGCACGCGCGCTTCCAGTTCGGTCAGGGCGAAAGGCTTGGCCATGTAGTCGTCGGCGCCGAGGTCCAGGCCCTTGACGCGCTCGTCCACGCTGTCGGCGGCGGTCAGGATCAGCACCGGCAGCATCGCGCCGCGGGCGCGCAGCCGCTTGAGGACTTCGAGCCCGGACATGCGCGGCAGGCCCAGGTCGAGGATCAGCAGGTCGAAAGTCTGGGTCGACAGCGCGGAATCCGCCTCGAGCCCGTTGGCGACATGGTCGACGGCGTAGCCGGACTGGCGCAGCGAGCGCGTGAGGCCATCGGCCAGCACGTCGTCATCTTCAGCGATCAGAATGCGCATGGTTGTCTCCACCCTGGCCGGCATAACCAGCCGCCGCCTGTGGAAGGGGCGCGACAGGGCTTGCCAAGCATACTGTTTTTTTATACAGTACCCGCACATTCCGCGTGGACTGCCCCGGAGGGCGGCCGCGCAGACAGCCGGGTCAGGCGCTCGCGCCGGAAAATGCCGGTGCCGCGCCACATGCGGCCTATTTATACACCATTGTTACCACCATTGACTCAAGGACGACCATGGACGACAAGAAGGCAGGTGCCGGCGTGAGCGCCGAGAAGCAAAAGGCGCTTGCCGCCGCGCTCTCCCAGATCGAGAAGCAGTTCGGCAAGGGCTCGATCATGCGCCTGGGCGATGGCGAGGTCGAGAAGGACATCCAGGTGGTCTCCACCGGTTCGCTCGGCCTGGATATCGCGCTTGGCGTCGGCGGCCTGCCGCGCGGCCGCGTGGTCGAGATCTATGGTCCGGAATCTTCGGGCAAGACCACGCTGACCCTGCAGGTCGTGGCGGAAATGCAGAAGCTTGGCGGCACCTGCGCCTTTATCGACGCCGAGCACGCGCTCGACGTGAACTACGCCTCCAAGCTGGGCGTGAACGTGGGCGAACTGCTGATCTCCCAGCCGGACACCGGTGAACAGGCCCTCGAAATCACCGACGCGCTGGTGCGCTCGGGCTCGATCGACCTGATCGTGATCGACTCGGTGGCGGCGCTGGTGCCCAAGGCCGAAATCGAAGGCGAAATGGGCGACTCGCTGCCGGGCCTGCAGGCCCGCCTGATGAGCCAGGCGCTGCGCAAGCTGACCGGCACCATCAAGCGCACCAACTGCCTGGTGATCTTCATCAACCAGATCCGCATGAAGATCGGTGTGATGTTCGGGTCGCCTGAAACGACCACCGGCGGCAACGCGCTGAAGTTCTACGCCTCGGTGCGCCTGGATATCCGCCGTATCGGCTCGATCAAGAAGGGCGACGAGGTGATCGGCAACGAGACCAAGGTCAAGGTAGTCAAGAACAAGGTATCGCCGCCGTTCCGCGAAGCCTTCTTCGACATCCTCTACGGCCAGGGCATTTCGCGCCAGGGCGAGATCATCGACCTGGGCGTGGACGCCAAGATCGTCGAGAAGTCGGGTGCCTGGTACAGCTACAACGGCGACAAGATCGGCCAGGGCAAGGACAACGCGCGCGAATACCTGCGCGAGAACCCGGATATTGCCGACGAGATCGAGAACAAGGTCCGTGCGGCGCTGGGCGTCGTGGCAATGAACGGCGTTCCGGCGGCGGCCGCGACCGCGACGCTGGAAGACTAAGCGTCGGCGGCGAGGCGAGCCCGAGGGCTGGCGCATGACAGTGCGCCAGCCCTTTTGCATTCTCCTTTGCCGCGACGGCTTTCCATTGCTCATTAGCGTCAATGATCACCCGCCCCCCGCTGTCCCTGAAGGCCCGCGCCGTCGGCTACCTTTCCCGCCGCGAGCACAGCCGCGCCGAACTGGCGCGCAAGCTGGCGCCACACGCCGAGTCGCCGGAAGAAGTGGAGCGCCTGCTCGACGCCCTGGAGCGCGAGAACTGGCTGTCCAACGAGCGCTTTGCCGATAGCCTGGTGCACCGGCGCGGCAGCCGCTATGGCACGGCGCGCGTGATGCAGGAAGCCAAGACGCACCAGCTTGGCGGCGAGCAGCTCAGCGATCTGCAGGAGCGGCTGCGCGCCACGGAGCCCGAGCGCGCGCGCGAGGTGTGGCACAAGCGCTTCGGAACCCCACCTGCGACGCCGGAAGAGCGGGCCAAGCAGATCCGCTTCATGATGGCGCGTGGCTTTTCGCGCTCGGTGATCGGTAAGGTCATCAAGGGGGCCGAGGATGAGATCGGGGAGGATTCCGCGGAATAGCCTGCGTTGGTGCGTTATTGAGCACTATCCCGTCGATTACCTGCGCCGCCGGCAGGTGTATTCAGCCTCCACGCTTGCATACGCTGCAGGTTCGGCTCCCGCTGCCGGCTGGCCGGTCTCCTTGAGATTTCCGCAGAAAATTGCCGGTTTCCAACCGCGGGCGGCCTGCCTCCACCGCTTTGGTCGGACGACAATCCCGCGCCGACAGCCGGCGCACAAGGATGTTCCCGGGCAATGCGCCCCGGCATGTTAAACTCCCCCGGTTATTCGGCGTTGCTGCCGTCCTGCCCCGTATTCCCAGTCTGGTCATGCCTCTCTCCCAGCCCGTCAACCGCTCCCCGCGTCATCGCCGCGCCATCACGGCCGAGGCTTATCTGCGGGACGATGGTCTCTGGGACATCGAAGTCCGCCTCACCGACACCAAGCCGCGCGATATCGCCCTGGCCGGCAACCGCATCCGGCCGGTCGGCCAGCCCCTGCACGACCTGTGGCTGCGCGTCACGATCGACGAAAACATGACAGTGCTGGATGCCGAGGCCTGCTCCGACTGGGTGCCGTATCCGACGCATTGCGACACGGTCGGCCCGGCTTACCGCAAGCTGATCGGCCTGAACCTGCGCAAGGGCTTCCGCAAGGCGGTTCGTGAGCAACTGGGCGGCGTGCAGGGCTGCTCCCACCTGACCGAGGCTGCGGGCGTATTGCCCAGCACCGCAATCCAGGCATTTGCCGGCGAAGTCATCAATATTCGCGACAACGGCGACGACGATCCCAATCCCGAACCGCCTTACCAGCTGCATGGCTGCCATGCGCTGCGCTTCGATGGCGAGGTGGTCCGCGAGTTTTACCCGCGCTGGTATGGTTACCAGCCGAAGCCCAAGGTACGGGCCGAGGCAGCACCTGCCGCCGCAACCGCGCCTCAGGCGCCCGCCGCGGCCAATGGCGACCGCGGTGGTCACGCAAACGACGGCAACGGCGCTGTCCCGGCCGACCGGCCGACCGGCACTTCCGGCTGATCCTCAGGACCGGCCAGCCAGACGAGAGAGTTCGTCTCCATTCAGATTCTTCCCTTCTACCTTTTACGCCTACCCGAAAGGAAACACGCATGAATATCCATGAGTATCAAGGCAAGGAAATCCTGCGCAAATACAATGTGCCGGTTCCGCGCGGCATTCCCGCGTTCTCGGTTGACGAGGCCCTGAAGGCCGCAGAAACGCTCGGCGGCCCGGTGTGGGTCGTCAAGGCCCAGATTCATGCGGGTGGCCGCGGCAAGGGCGGCGGCGTGAAGGTTGCCAAGAGCATCGACGACGTCAAGACCTACGCTTCGAACATCCTGGGCATGCAGCTGGTCACGCACCAGACCGGTCCGGAAGGCAAGAAGGTCAACCGCCTGCTGATCGAAGAAGGCGCCGACATCAAGAAGGAACTATACGTTTCGCTGGTGGTGGACCGCGTTTCGCAGAAGGTCGCGCTGATGGCGTCGAGCGAAGGCGGCATGGACATCGAAGAAGTCGCTGCCCACAGCCCGGAAAAGATCCACACCCTGATCATCGAGCCGTCGGTCGGCCTGACCGACGCTGAAGCCGACGACATCGCCCGCAAGATCGGGGTGCCCGACGCAAGCGTGGCGCAAGCCCGCCAGGCCCTGCAAGGCCTGTACAAGGCGTTCTATGAAACCGACGCTTCGCTGGCTGAAATCAACCCGCTGATCCTGACCGGCGACGGCAAGGTCATCGCGCTGGACGCCAAGTTCAACTTCGACTCGAACGCGCTGTTCCGTCACCCGGAAATCGTCGCCTACCGCGACCTGGATGAAGAAGACGCCAACGAAATCGAGGCTTCGAAGTTCGACCTGGCCTACATCTCGCTGGACGGCAATATCGGCTGCCTGGTGAACGGCGCCGGCCTGGCTATGGCCACCATGGACACCATCAAGCTGTTCGGCGGCGAGCCGGCCAACTTCCTCGACGTGGGCGGCGGTGCCACCACCGAGAAGGTGACCGAAGCCTTCAAGCTGATGCTGAAGAACCCGAACGTGCAGGCCATCCTGGTCAACATCTTCGGCGGCATCATGCGTTGCGACGTGATCGCCGAAGGCGTGATCTCCGCTTCCAAGGCCGTGCACCTGACGGTGCCCCTGGTCGTGCGCATGAAGGGCACCAACGAAGATCTCGGCAAGAAGATGCTGGCCGAATCGGGCCTGCCCATCATCGCCGCCGACACGATGGAAGAAGCCGCCCAGAAGGTGGTGGCCGCTGCCGCTGGCAAGTAAGCCGTCGCACGAACGCAACCACACGCGAACGCGAGCGGTGCGCAGGCGCTCCCTTGAGCCCCTGTGCGCGCCGCTCGTAGCCAAGCAAAGGATTACAGCATGTCGATTCTGATCAACAAAGACACCAAGGTCATCACCCAGGGCATCACCGGCAAGACCGGCCAGTTCCACACCCGTGGCTGCCGCGACTATGCCAATGGCAAGAACTGCTTCGTCGCGGGCGTGAACCCCAAGAAGGCCGGCGAAGACTTCGAAGGCATTCCCATCTACGCCAGCGTCAAGGACGCCAAGGCCCAGACCGGTGCCACCGTGTCGGTCATCTACGTGCCGCCCGCAGGCGCCGCTGCCGCGATCTGGGAAGCCGTTGACGCCGACCTGGACCTGGTGGTCTGCATCACCGAAGGCATCCCCGTGCGCGACATGATGGAAGTCAAGGACCGCATGCGCCGCGAGAACAAGAAGACCCTGCTGCTGGGACCGAACTGCCCGGGCCTGATTACGCCGGACGAAATCAAGATCGGCATCATGCCGGGCCACATCCACCGCAAGGGCCGCATCGGCGTGGTGTCGCGCTCGGGCACGCTGACGTACGAAGCCGTGGGCCAGCTGACCGCGCTGGGCCTGGGCCAGTCGTCGGCTGTCGGCATTGGTGGCGACCCCATCAACGGCCTGAAGCACATCGACGTGATGAAGATGTTCAACGACGATCCGGAAACGGACGCCGTGGTCATGATCGGCGAGATCGGTGGTCCGGACGAAGCCAATGCGGCTTACTGGATCAAGGAAAACATGAAGAAGCCGGTGGTTGGCTTCATCGCTGGCGTGACCGCGCCTCCGGGCAAGCGCATGGGCCACGCCGGCGCGCTGATCTCGGGCGGCGCCGATACCGCCCAGGCCAAGCTGGAAATCATGGAAGCCTGCGGCATCAAGGTCACCAAGAACCCGTCGGAAATGGCCCGCCTGCTCAAGGCGATGCTGTAACTGCGCCTGTCGTTCCCGCGAAGGCGGGAACCCAGCGTCTCATTGCCCCCGCCTCCGTGCGGGGGCAATGTCATTCTGGTGAGCGGCTTCTTAGGGTATCTCCTGAGCCAGCGACATGCAGTTTGAAACCGAACCGAAAGGTTCGTACGATAAACATCTATGTCTGTGAATTCAGACATCCGAAAGCACGCAGTGGCGCGCGTTCGGGAAACACAAACAGCTAGAAACTGAGGAGCCTTGCCGTGGAATTGTTGTCCACCACCACGTTCTGGATTGCGTTGGGATCGATCATCCTGACCAATATCGTCCTGTCCGGCGACAACGCGGTGGTCATCGCGCTCGCCTCGCGCAATCTGCCGCCCGCCCAGCAGAAGAAGGCCATCTTCTGGGGCAGCGCCGCCGCCATCGTCATGCGGGTCGTGCTGACCGTGGCCGCCGTCAAGCTGCTGAGCCTGCCGTACCTGAAGATCATCGGCGCCGTGCTGCTGGTCTACATCGGCGTGCAGCTGCTGAACGGCGATGACGACGAGGAAGGGCACGACGCCAAGGACAACATCTGGGCCGCCATCCGCACCATCCTGATCGCCGACCTCGTGATGTCGCTCGACAACGTCGTCGCCGTGGCCGCCGCCGCCCAGAAGGGCCCCGAAGGCAGCCAGCTGATGCTCCTGATCCTGGGCCTAGGCCTGTCGATCCCGCTGATCGTGTTCGGCAGCACCATCCTGCTGAAGGTCATGGAACGCTTCCCGGTCATCATCGTGCTGGGCGCCGCGCTGCTGGGCTACCTCGCCGGTGAAATGCTGGTCAGCGATCCGGTCGATGCGGCGTGGTTCGAAGTCAACGTCCCGCACGCTCACCTGGTGTTCGGTGCCGCCGGGGCGATTCTGGTGGTTCTGGTCGGCAAGCTGATGGGCCGTCGGGCAGCGCAGACGGCCTGACGGGCGTCCGGCGCCACAACAAAGGCGGCTCATTGCGAGCCGCCTTTGTCATTCCCGGCACCGGAAGTTCGGCGACTAACTCATGTGAGTGATCGCACATTTTGTCGCTTCGGAGCCGGCTTCGGCGTCCAGATGACAAAATTTGCCAGTTGCCGCAGCCATCACCTGAGCGGGTGACGAAATTTGTCGCATCGAACCCCACATATGGGGAATCGCAGGCTGGCACGCATTCTGCTGTATGGCTCTGGCGTCGCGTTTACGAAGACGTGCAGTGCTTAACCAAAATCTCTTCGAGGGGTCAAATCATGCAACGGGTACAACAACTGAAGAAGCTGGGCCGCCGTGTCCAGAAGGGCTTTACGCTGATCGAACTGATGATTGTTGTGGCGATCATTGGTATTTTGGCGGCGATTGCGATTCCGCAGTATCAGGATTATGTGACGCGTAGCCGTTGGTCGGATGTGTATTCGCAGGTGGCACCGTTGAAGTTGGCCATCGCGCAATGCACTCAGACCAATGCAGGCGGCGTGACCTCGTGTGATACGCTTGCCGCGCTGACCAGCGAAGTAGGTTATTCCACACTGCCGACTCCGGCCAACGCATCGGTAACGATTACTGGCACCACCGCGGCTATCCTGATGGCAGCGAAGGCACAACTCGGTACTACCTGCACAGTGACCTTGACTCCGACGCTTACATCCAATGCAGTGACGTGGGCGGCGACCGATGGCGGTGGTTGCACCAAGTCGCAGACCGGCGTCTAAGCCGTTTCAAGCTCAAGAGAGGGCATCTTCGGATGCCCTTTTTCTTATGGAGACGGGCAATGAAAGCCGCGCTCAATGCAAGCAGTTCGTGGTCAGCGCTCTTCCTAACACTCATGCTCTGGTCCGCACCATTCCTGATCGTTCCTCACACTTTTCCCATCTCGACGTTTTACTCGGAATCCCTTGCGATTGCCATCTCAGTTTTGCTAGCAGGCGCGGCATTGCTAATGCGTATATGTCGGGGCGGTCAACTCCCAATTGCCATGGTTTCGTGGGCTCCCGTGGGCCTCATTGTCGCGTTGTTGGTCCAATTGACCGTGATGCGCGTTTCGCGTCCGGTGCCGTCGTTCTTTGCTATTTTCTTTTGCTTGTGCGCGATACTTTCCATTCAAGCAGGATTGTGGCTTGGTTGCGACCGCAACAGAACTAGGCGGCTATTGCGGGCATGTGCCGTTGGCAGCGTGCTCTGTGGCTTGATTTCGTTTGGCATGGCATGGGTGCAAGCCTTCGGTATCGAGGCGCACTATTCACCCTGGGTGGCAACTTATCCCTACGATAGCGGGCGAAGACTTTTTGCCAACCTATATCAACCAAATCATCTCGGCACCGTCATCGCCTTGGCCATGGCCGGCGCACTCTATCTCCGTCGAATGCATGACATTGGTCGCTTTGCACTAATGGGAGTGTTGATTGTGCTTGCAATCGGCATAGCGCTGACGGCATCGCGCACCCCTATCATTCAAACCGCAGTCGTAGCCGCGGCAGCGCTGATCATGGCGCGTGTGCAAGAAGCGGAATATCCTCCAGTGAAATGGTGGCGCGCTGCCTTGTTCGGGGCTTTGCCTGTACTTGCTGTGATAGCGGCGATGCTCTTTGTGGCGTGGTTGAATCAGACATTCGATCTTCGTCTCGCTACGTCCGCGGCGGAGCGCATGAGTGAACAAGGCCAGATATCACCACGCCTGGCCCTGTGGCGCTATGCATTTGAGGTCTTTAAGCAGAATCCCTTGCTCGGGGTTGGCTGGGGTGAGTATGTTCGAGCGCAGTACTTGATCGCAGACCGTCTCGGTCCCGTGGAAATGGGCAACAACGCGCACAACATAGTGCTCGATCTCCTGGCAAAGACCGGGCTCGTTGGAGCAGCGGCAACCCTGCTACCGTGCCTGTATTGGTGTTGGTGCAGTATTAGGGCGATCCGCGCAGGCGATTTCGCAGTCCAGCGTATTTACTGCATTACTGTAGTGTCGGTCGTGGCGGTGCACGCAATGCTTGAGTTCCCCCAGAACTATGCGTTCTTCCTGCTGCCGATATGCTTTATGATGGGGTTGGCGGAAACGCGGTACTGGCAAGGGATGAGTAGAGGTCTCTCAACGGGAGTGACGATTGCCATGCTGGTAACCGTCTCTGCAGGTCTGGTGGCAGGCTACTTCGACTATCGGAAAGCCGAAGTGGTTTACGAGCAAAGAGGGGCATTACGATACTTTGCCAGCCCGTCTTTCATTTTTGCAGACTGGGCACGCTATGGCCTGACAGGTGCAATGGAGTTAGATCCGGAATTGCTGTCTGAAAAGCTGGCGATGCATGAGAATGCGCTTACCATATCGGCAACTCCAAATATGATCCGACGCTACACTGTCCTGTTGGCGCTAGATAATCGACCCCGCGAGGCATTGCTTCAGGTTCAGCGTCTAAAGAACTTGTCTAATGGACAGTTTGACGTTCAGTATGCACGCCTGCTGGCAATGTGTGATGAGCAAAAGGGCGCAATCGATGAGTTTAAGCAGAAATTGCTCAATCTCTACGGGCAGCCCAAGGCGGAAAAGATTGGCGTCTCGCAGACGTTGAGCGTGGACGGTAATCCGGTAATAGCATATGGCAGGTAGGTACAGCCGCCTTGCGGCTGCCATTAAGGAAGTTAGGGATAGCGTCTAGCCCTGAGGCTGGTCAGCGAAGGCGTGACTCATTTCGCGATATGATGCACGCTTTCAACGGGGCAACTGTCACATGCCAGTCCGTAGTTTGCCAGCTCTGGAAGGGCTAGTTGCCTTGGTGTTGGTACTTCCATTATTGGTATCCAAGCACACCCTGCCACTTGCCACCTTCTACGGCGAATGGGCCAGCGCAGCACTGTTCTGTTTCGCCGTAGTAAGCCGGTACGCCGCTGCAAGGCAGACCGGCGCCGCTAATGCCAAGGCAGTCCCCTGGGTAGTCCTTGTCCCGCTGTGGCTCATTCTGACGAGCCTGATCCAGGCAGCAGCCGGCGTAATTGACTACACCGGCAGTCGTATGGCCACCCAACTGGTGCTGGCCCTCGGCGCGGCAGTCATGTGTGCCGCTTGGCGCTTGAGCAGCTGCGGCGACCGTGATGCAATGCAAGGTGTCACGACAGCCATCTCCGTCGCCTTCCTCGTCGCTGGTCTCTTCGGTACCCTGGCGCAATGGGTGCAGCTGTTCCACCTCGAACCCAAGACCTTCGGCCTAGTCTCTCCCTACTTCTACGACGACAACCGCCGCCTCTGGGGCAACCTGAACCAGCCCAACCACCAGGCCACCGTTGAAGGCCTCGCGCTGGTGGCCTCAGTGTGGCTAGCCTCGCGCGGCTCACTGCGCTTCCCGATGTGGCTGGTCGCAGTTGCCTTGCTGGAAAGCGGCATCGTACTGTCCGGCTCCCGCACCGGCGTGCTGCATGTCGGGCTCGCAGCGGTGTACGCATTGGTGGCAGCATGGCTGGCTCGCGATGTGCGACGCGATGCCGATCCCATGCGCCGGCCCATGGGGCTGGTCGTCGCAGCGATCGCGATGGTGGTAATGCTGCTGGTGCTGCATCCAACGATCAAGGCAGCCGGGCAGGCTTTCGACTGGCGCCTGTTCGATACGCTCGCTCAACTGAAGGCCGAGGACCAGATTTCCGCGCGCGGCGCCTTGTGGACCCACGCCATCGCCATGTTCCGCTCGCATCCCTGGCTCGGCGTAGGCTGGGGCGAGTTTGGCTGGGCGCAGTTCCAGCAGATGGAGCAGGTCCGGGTGAAGGTGGAGATGTCCCTGCACGCTCACAACGCCATTCTCGACCTGCTGGCGAAGACTGGCATCGTTGGTGCCGCCGGTGTCGGACTGATCCTGCTTGCCTGGCTCTGGCGCGTGATCCGGGTTCGCCTCTGGCATGGCGATAGCGAGGAGCGCAAGCAGACGGTGCTGGTGCTGACCTGGCTGGCGATGCTGTGCGCGCACTCGATGCTGGAGTATCCGCTGCACTATCTGTACTTCTTCCTGCCGTTCTGCTTCATGCTGGGCTGGCTGGAGCCTTCGGGCTTCGGGCAGTGGCGCATGCCGCGCTGGATGTCGACGAGCCTTGTCGCGGCCTTCGTTACCATTTCCGCCACCGTGCTGGTGACGATGTGGCAGGACTATCGCCGCGTGGAGGCGCGCGAGTACGCCGGTGCCGAGCGCCGCGACACGCTGCCGTTGCCGCGATTCTGGTTTCGCCAGCATGCCGAAGCGGACATTGCCGAGCGTGCGGTCATCACGCCGGACAATGCTGCCAGCCTGCTGCCAGCCCATATCGCCGCCGTGCATCTGCTGCCGACGCCGACCATGATTGCCCGCACGGCGTGGCTGCTGGCCTTGATTGGCAACCCCGCACAAGGCAGGGCGTGGCTCGAGCGGCTTCGCTACTACTATGCCGGCGACGAGGCGGCGCAGTACGCCTCTCTTGCGCAGGACTGCCACAATGTTGCCGATGACGCCCGTCCGAAGGCGTTCTGCGACTGGGTGCACAGGCAGTCCCGGCGCATGCCGGAATAAGATCCACGCATCTGCCGACGATACAGTAATCGGGCGGATCACCATGCCGTGGTCCACTGCCTTGCACATTTCGGTAACAGGACTACTTTCCCGCGCCATCCCGAACCATTGATGTTGCGTTTCCGGGACAGCCGTCGCTGGTAGGCATGCATAGCACAGCAGCATTGGCGGGACTGTAATAAAGTGTCTCCAAAAATACGTGGGCAAAAAGACCTTGAATCCGGAGTGCCGTCCCGAATTTTCGGTGAATCCGCTGCGTGTGGAATTCAGCCGACCGGAAGTCGAACGCGATTTCCAACTCCATCATGTGACCCGCAGTCAGGCGTCCCTGCGCCTCACGCTGAGTTTCTGTTCCTTCTTCTATCTTGCCTTTGCCTTGACGGATGTCGCCGCGCTTGGCTACGGGCGTCTCGCCTTGCTGCTGTTCGTGGCCCGCATGCTCGTTGCCATTACGGCAATGCTGGGCTTGCAGGTGATTCGCGATCAGCCGGAATCAGTCGCCGCGCTCTGGTTGGCGGCGAGCGCCGCCGAAATTGTCGGGATGGCGACTTTCATGCTAATCGTCTGGTTTCGCCCGTACGAAATCCCGTGGCATGCGATGTCCCTGTGCATCATGCTGATTGTCGTTTATCTGTTTATTCCCAATCGGCTGCTCATTACAAAGATCATCGCGCTGATCACCACGGCTGCTTTTATCGTGATCGCGGTAAGCGTTGGCAATCTGACGGCATCCGATGCACTGACGATGTCGATGCTCTTGCTGCTGGCCAATAGTTTCGGGATTGTGGCGGCGCGTCGCTACCAGCGCCTGTGGCGGGACGAATACCGGGTGCTAATGGATTTCAAGGGTCTTTCCGTGCGCGATCATCTCACCGGCTGTTATAACCGGCGCCATCTGCACGACACGCTTCTGCCGATGGAAATCGCGAGGGCCCAGCGGCACAAGCTATGGCTGACGCTGGTGGTCTGCGACGTGGATCACTTCAAGCTGATCAACGACACCTACGGCCACCAGGCCGGCGACATCGTCCTTCGCAACATTTCAAGCATGCTTCAGACGATCACCCGCCAGCATGTTGACAGCGTTGTGCGCTATGGGGGAGAGGAGTTCCTTCTGACCTTATCGCAAACGGACCTGGATGGTGCCTTGTCCGTCGCGGAGCGCCTGCGTGCGGCGATTGCAGGCAATCCGACGGTTGATGCGGCTGGCAGAAGCATTGCAACCACGGCAAGCTTTGGCGTGTTGGCAGTCAATTTCTCGGTTGCGGGGAAAAACGTGACCGACGAATCCCTGATCGCGGCCGCCGATGCCCTGCTCTACGAAGCCAAGAAGTCCGGCCGCAACAATATCCAATGCAGTGAATGGCCCGATGAATCAGCCGGGCAGGGGCTGAGTTCCCGTCCGCTATCCATCTACGATTCGGCGGCGTCGGACATGAGCTTCGCAAATGGCGATTCTGCGCAATCGGAAAGCCGCCCTGGCTCGGACGGGTGAGTTCTGCGATTGGGTTGCTGCGCAGACAGGCACGCTGCACGCGCAACCATGCGGACGAATGAGGTACCGCCTGCCATCAGTACGGTCAGTACGGCCGGTAGTACCCCGGAGGCGGCGGAGGCGGCGGATAGTAATACGCCCGCGCCGCCGGCCTTGGCGCGGCGTACGACACGTTGCCGTACACCGGTACCTTATGACCGCTCGCGTACATGCACTGCACATAGGCGCCGTCATAGCGCTGCTGCGTGGCGTAGCCTGACGCTTGCGCCGTGCCAGTACCGATCGCCGCGCCGGTCAACAGGCCCACGCCTGCGCCCACGGCCGCGCCTTCGCCCCCGCCAAACGCCGCCCCGGCCGCCGCTCCCAGCGCTGTCGTGAGCACGGTACTCCCGACCGCGCTGGTATTGGCCGCCTCCTGCGTGCTGACGCCGCCCACCTGTCCAAAGGCATATTGCCTGCAGTTGTAGTCATCCGAGCGGAACTGATCGAAGCTCTTGCCCGTGCCCGGCAGCGCCATCACGCTTGGACCCGATGGCACCACGGCGCAGGCGCCCAGCGCCAGCGCGGCCAGCGCCAGCAGGCTGCGGGGGAAATAGGTAGACATGCTGTCCTCGTCTGCGGTGTCCGGACGATGCCCGAAGGCGACCGTCACGAATTGGCCGGCGGTTGCGCCGGCACGCGTTGCCAGCCGCCTGGGCAAGCCCTGATATACGGGTAGTAGCCATCCGGCCGCGCACAGTGGTACCAGAATGCCTGGGGCGGGGGTGCCTCGCTGTCAGGGCCGGGCGCCGAAACGGGGCCTTCCTGTCCCTGCTCGACGTACTCCGGCGCCTGTTGCACGCCAGCCACGGCAGGCGGGTAATAGCCGCCATAGTAGCCACCGTAGTAGCCGCCGTAGTACGGGTAATAGGGATAGCCGGGATAGCCCCACCAGCCGGGGCCGAAGCCAACGCCCACGACAACCCCCGAGTGGAAGTGACCACCGTGCCACCCGCCTCCATGCCACCCGCCTCCGCCATGCCAGCCGCCACCTCCGTGCCAGCCACCCCCGCCATTCCTTGCCACCGCCGCGCCGCTCGCCACGGCCACCGCGAGTGCCAGCAGCAGCTGGCCCATCCTGCGCCCGTTCATGATGATGTCCAGTGATTCAATGGCGGGTATTGCTCCGATCCCGTCGCCCGGTCATGGACGGCGTCATGTCGCCGTCATGTCTTTATTGAACACCAATTCGGGTGAAAACGGAGGGGCCGTGATGCGCCAGTAATGCAGCGTTACCTTTATTACGGCCATTACGGCCCGATCGCGGCAGGGCGATACAGGTCACGTAGCCGCCACCCAGTCGCCCGATTTCCCGCCATGCTTTTCAAGCAGTCGCACGCCACCCATTACCATGCCCCGATCCACCGCTTTGCACATGTCGTAGATAGTCAGCAGGGCGACCTGCACGCCCGTCAGCGCTTCCATTTCCACGCCGGTCTGGCCGCGGGTTTCGGTGCGCACGGTGCAGGTGATGCGGCTGCCGGCTTCGTCCAATTCGTAGTCGACCGAGACCTTGGTCAGGCCGATCGGATGGCACAGCGGAATCAGGTCGGCGGTGCGCTTGGTAGCCATGATGGCCGCGACGCGCGCAATGCCCAGGACATCGCCTTTTTTTGCGTTGCCGTCGCGCACGAGCGCGAAGGTGGCGGGTTCCATCGTGATGGTGCCGGTGGCCACCGCGACGCGATGGGTGCTGGCCTTGTCGCCGACGTCGACCATGTGGGCCTGGCCGGCGGTGTCGAAATGTGTGAGCTGGGTCATGGCGCGGTGGAGTAGGGGATGCACGCGGCAACCCTGATGGGAACGGCTTCCGGAGGCCGCTATCATAGCAACATGCCCAAGTATCCATCGCTTCGCAGCCCAGTTGCAGCTGGCATTTCTGCCGGGCTGGACACTGTGCCTGCCGGTCGCACATCACATTGCCATCCACGGGGCCGATCGGCCGCCATGATGCATCCGTGGCGCCGCTCGCTGGCTGCCCTGTTGGCGCTTGCCATGGTGGCGCCGGCATGGTCGCAGGCCTCACGCCCGGTGGCGGCCGCGAGTCCGCTTGCCAAGGCTGCGCCCGCCGCGCCGTCTGCCGTTCCGTCAGAAGCCAGCGACCAGGTCTACGACAACCTGAACCGGAGCGTGAAAGCCGGCCAGAAGTCGGAGTTCGGGCTGCGCACCAACAACCCGGTGGTGGAAGCCGGCGGCGTGCAGTTGCCCGATCTTGGTGATCCCTCCACCGCGGCGCTGTCGCCCGATATGGAGAAGCGGCTGGGCGACCGGATCATGCGCGATATCCGCCGCGATCCGCAGTACGTGACCGATCCCCTGCTAGCCGATTACCTGAATTCGCTGGGCTACCGGCTGGTGCAGGCCGCGCGCCGGCAGAACATCTCGGGATCGACCGGCGCCGGCACGTTCGCCACGGGCTTCGACCTGTTCGCCGTGCGTGACCGCAGCATCAACGCGTTCGCGCTGCCCGGCGGCTATATCGGCGTGCATACGGGCCTGCTGGTGCAGTCCGATACCGAGTCCGAGCTGGCTTCCGTGCTCGGCCACGAAATCGGCCACGTCATGCAGCGGCATATCGCGCGCGGCATCACCTCGCAGGACCAGTCGATGTGGATCGCGCTGGCCTCGATGGTGCTGGCCGGACTGGCCGCCACGCGCAGCCCCGATGCCGCCGCCGCGCTGGCGCTGGGCGGGCAGGGCGCCGCCGTTGCCAACCAGCTTTCGTTCTCGCGCGGCGCCGAGCGCGAGGCCGATCGGGTCGGCTTCCAGATCATGACCGCGGCGGGCTTCGATCCGCAGGGCATGCCTGACTTCTTCATGCGCCTGCAGCGTGCCGCCGGGACCGCGGAGAATTCGGTGCCGTCCTATGTGCGGACCCACCCGCTGACCTCGGAGCGGATCGCCGACATGCAGGATCGGGTCAGGCACGTTGCCGCACACAAGGTGCCCAATACGCCGGAGTACGAATTCGCGCGCGTGCGGTCCCGCGTGATCCAGGAAGGCACGCCGAGCGACCTGCAGAACCTGCGCACCGCGCTGCAGTCGCAGCTAGCCGGTGCATCGGCCATGCGCCTGCCGGCGCTGTACTACGGCATCGCCTTCACCGAACAGCGCCTTGGACGTTACGCCGCCGCCGAGCAGGCGCTGGGCGAGGCGCGCCGGCTCTACGGCAACATTCCCGGCGCCACCTCGGGCAGCCCGATGCTGGATGTGATGGCGATCGAACTGGCGCGCGCGCAAGGGCGCGTGCCGGAGGCCCTGAGCCAGGCAACGGCATCGATGAAGGCATTCCCGTTGTCGCATGCGGTGGCGCTGGCCTATGCCGACACGCTGCTGGGGTCAGGCAGGCTCGATGCGGCGGTCAGTTTCCTGCGCGAGCGCACGCGCGAGGAAACCGCGCGCAGCGAATGGTGGGACCTGCTGGCACGCGCCTATGCGGGGCAGGGCAAGCGCGTGCAGCAGCACCAGGCGCTGGCCGAGAAGTACGCCATGGACGGCGCCTACCAGGCCGCCATCGAACAGCTGCAGATCGCGCGCAAGGCGGGCGACGGTGACTTCTACACGCTGTCCGAGGTCGATGCGCGGCTGCACCAGCTCGAACGCCAGTACCGCGAGGAGAAGCAGGACAACAAGGGCATGCCCAACTGACCTGCACCGTGCGGGTCAGGCCTGGGCAGCGGCCGGTTGCCTGACGAAGCCGAACCGCTTCGGCACCTCGTCCTCGCTGATCGGTTCGACGGGAATATCGCGGCCGGTGTGATGGAAGACGCCGAGCTCGGCACCGCAGGCTTCGGCGTGCCAGGTGGAGGTGCTGCTGAACAGGTCGAGGTCGTGATCATGCAGCACCGCGGCGTGCGTCGTACCGGGCGGTTCGCCATCCACTTCACCGGCAAGCAGCACGTTGCCGTGCTCATCGGCGTAGCAGGCCTGCAGCGTGAAGTCGCGGTGCGTCGTCGTGCGCAGCCGGCCTTCGTGCAGGCGCACGATCCACGGCGCATAGGCCAGCGAGACGAACACCCTCTGCGGCCCGTTCTGGAAGTACCACGCGCCGCGCTCGTCGTGCAGGTAGTTGCGTTCGATAAAAGCGATCAGCGCCTCATGGCGGATCGGATCGCCCGAGAGGCCGTGCTGCTGGGCAAACTCGTTGCGAATGCGCCATTGTCCGCGCCGGTCCAGCGCCAACCAGCCGTAGCAGTTCGGCACATTGGGCCAGCGGGCCATGGCTTGTCTGACGGTCTCGTCCATTGCTGTGTCTCCTCTTCGCGCGCGTGCAGCCTGTGTCTCGGCGCGCCTCAGGTCATGCTGTCAAAGAAGCGCAGGATGCGCGCCGGCAGCCATTCGATGTGGCCGACGAACGGCAGCAGCGGCAGATGGCGCAGCGGTCCGGTGCGCGGCATCATGAAGCCGACGTGGCCGCCGTGCTCGGGCTGCTCGAGCCAGACCTGCGGGCTGACGTCTGCCGGGCCAGGCAGGTGCCGGGCAGGCAGGAAAGGATCGTTGCGGGCGTTGAGCACCAGCGTGGGCACGGCGATTTCACCGAGGATGGGTTTGCTGGCGGCGCGCGCCCAGTAGTCGTCGGTATCGCGAAAGCCATGCAGCGGCGCGGTGACCACGTTGTCGAAGGCGTACAGGTCGCGGCTGGCCAGCATCGTGTCGCGGTCGAACAGGCCCGGGAACTGATCGAGCTTGGCCAGCGACTTGCGCTTGAGCGTCTGCAGGAACATGCGCGTGTAGAGCATGTTGAATCCCACCGAGAGCGCGGCGCCGCCGGCCGCCAGATCCAGCGGTGCCGAGATCGCCGCGGCGGCCGACAGGAAGCTGGCGCCGCTGCCTTCCTCGCCGAGATAGCGCAGCAGCGCATTGCCCCCCAGCGAGATGCCCACGGCAAGCATGCCACGGCCATCGGCGCAGTGCGTCCGGCGCAGCCGTTCCAGCACCCAGCGGATCTCGGCCGAGTCGCCCGAATGGTAGAAGCGCGGCGCACGGTTGAGTTCGCCCGAGCAGCCGCGGAAATGCGGGACCACGCCCTGCCAGCCGCGCTCGCCCAGCGCATGCATCAGCGTCTGCGCGTAGTGGCTGCCGGAATCGCCTTCGAGGCCGTGGAACATCACCAGCAGCGGGGTGCCGGGGCGGACCGCGTGGGTGGTCCAGTCGAGGTCGATGAAGTCCTGGTCGGGAGTATCCCAGCGTTCGCGGCGGAAGCTCACGCGTGGCGGGCGCTGCGTGAAGCGGGCGGGGATGATGGTCTGCGCGTGGCCGCTACGTAGCCACCAGGGCATGGCGAGGCCGTCGCCGAACCCGGTGCCCGGCGTGCTGGACGGCGCCGGCTGCGCGGCGGACGGCAGGCGGTGGTGCGGAAGCTGCGTCATGCCGTTGGGTATTGCATCGGGCCACGCCTTGGGCGTGGCCGGTTGTCCTTCAGTGCAGCGCCTGGCCCGGCGCTGCGGCCACGGCGGCGACCTGCACCGCGTTGGCGGGGCTGCAATGGATGTGCGCCAGCCGCCAGCCTTCATGGTTCTGCATCAGCACATAGGTAGTGTGCACATACAGGTCGGCCTCGACGCGGTCGGCGCCAAAGCGCAGCGCCTCGGTCACGTCGAAGATCGAAACGCCCAGCGAGGCGTGGCTGCTGGTCTCGATCGCGTCGATCAGCACCGGCTGTTCTTCCAGCAGTTGCGAAAACGCCTGGCGCAGGTGCTCATGGCCGATCAGGCGCTGGCCGTCGGGCAGCACGCAGGTGACGGAGTCTTCGTCGAGCCAGAGCCGCAGGGCGCCGTCGGCATCGCGCAGCTTCATGGCCTCGCGGAAGGCTTCGACGATGTCTTCCGCGGAATCGAACAGGCGGGCAAAACGGGGCATGGTGGCGTTGTCAGGGGTTCACGGCCGGTGCAGCAACTTGCGCAGTTCCACGAACACCATTTCAGGTTCGATGTCCTTCAGGCAGCGCAGGTGGCCTAGCGGGCACTCCCGCTTGAAGCACGGGCTGCATTCGAGTTGCAGCCACATGATACTCGCTGCCTGTGACAGCGGAGGCGTATGGCGCGGATCGCTGGAGCCAAACACGGCCACCTGCGGGCGATTCAGGGCCGCCGTGACATGCATCAGGCCCGAGTCGTTGCAGACCGCGGCTTCGGACAGCGCCAGCAGGTCGACCGCGTCGTCCAGCGAAGTCTGGCCGCACAGATTGCGCACGAACGGCGCGCCCTTGACGATCTCGTCGGCGATTTCGGCATCCTTGCCGGAGCCCAGCGTGATCATCTGGGCATACGGGAAGGACCGGCGCAGCATCTGCGCCAGCTTCGCGAAATGGTCTGCCGGCCAGCGCTTGGCCGGGCCGAATTCCGCGCCCGGGCAGAACGCAATGACGCGTGTCTGCGGGGCGATGCCGAAACGCTCGGCAGTCGCGGCCATGCGGGCCGGGTCGGTGCGCAGGCGCGGATCGGGCAGGTGTTCCGGCAGGCGGGCGCCCGGTTTCAGCGCGAGCCGGGCGTAGTGCTCCACCATCGGCGGGCGCTGGTCGCGCGGCGGGTTGGCATGGCGCACATTGAGCATGCCGAAGCGCGCTTCGCCGCGATAGCCGATGCGCAGCGGAATGCCCGCCAGCCACGGAATCAGCGCCGACTTGAGCGAATTCGGCAGCACGTAGGCGATGTCGTAGCCTTCGTTCTTGAGCTGCTGCGCGAACATCAGCCGTGCCGACAGCTGCAGCTTGCCGTGCGCCAGGTCGCTGGGGAAGACGCGGCCGATCTCGGGCATGCGCGCGAGCACGGGGGCGACCCATTTGGGGGCGAGGGCGTCGATGACCAGGCGCGGATGGCGCGCCTTGAGCAGCGCGAACAGCGGCTGCGCCATCAGCGCGTCGCCGATCCAGTTGGGGGCGATGACGAGGGCTTTTTTCATGGGCGGGGCGCTGCTTTTCCGCATGGGCGCCCCAACGCGGGCGCCGGGAACGCCAACACTCCGGTGCGCGTTGCTGCGCGCCGGAGCGTCGGGGTCATGCGGATGAAAGAGGGGCGTGTCAGTGGTGGCCCTTCAGCACGGTGCCCGGCTTGAGCTTGTAAACCGTGCCGCAATAAGGGCACTTGGCCTCGCCGGTATCCACCACGTCCAGGAACACGCGCGGGTGGTAGTTCCACGCGGGCGTGCCGGCGGTGGGGCAATGCAGCGGAATATCTTCAGCGCCGATTTCGATGATGGTGGCGGTTTGGGTCATGGTGTTGCGGGGTGTGAAGCTTATTGTTCGGAATCGGAATGTGCGGGGCCGCGCTCAGACCAGCGTCAGCCACTTCTTGTACTTCTCGTCTTCACCGCCCACGGCGGCAAAGAACGCATCCTGGATGCGCTTGGTCACCGGGCCGCGGCGGCCTTCGCCAATGACGCGGTCGTCCAGTTCGCGGATCGGCGTGACTTCGGCTGCGGTGCCGGTGAAGAAGGCTTCGTCGGCGCAGTACATCTCGTCACGGGTGATGCGCTTTTCGCGCACTTCGATGCCCAGGTCGCGCGCAATGGTCAGCGTCGCGTCGCGGGTGATGCCGTCCAGGCAGGAAGCCAGGTCCGGCGTGTAGATCACGCCGTTGCGCACGATAAACACGTTCTCGCCCGAGCCTTCGCTGACGTAGCCTTCGGTGTCGAGCAGCAGGGCTTCGTCGTAGCCCAGGCCGGTGGCTTCCTGGTTGGCCAGGATCGAGTTGATGTAATAGCCGCTTGCCTTGGCGCGCACCAGCGATACGTTGACGTGATGGCGGGTGAACGAAGAGGTCTTCACGCGGATGCCGCGCTGCATGCCTTCCTCGCCCAGGTAGGCGCCCCACGGCCAGGCGGCGATGGCCACGTGGATGGTGTTGCCCTTGGCCGACACGCCCAGCTTCTCCGAGCCGATCCACACGATCGGGCGGATGTAGCAGGATTCCAGGTTATTGGCCCGCACCACTTCGCGCTGCGCGGCTTCCAGCGTGGCCTCGTCGAACGGCATCTCCATCTGGAAGATCTTGGCGGAATTGAACAGGCGGCGAGTGTGCTCGTGCAGGCGGAAGATGGCGGTGCCGGCCGGCGTCTTGTAGGCGCGCACGCCTTCGAAAACGCCCATGCCGTAGTGCAGGGTATGGGTCAGGACGTGAATCTTGGCGTCGCGCCATTCGATCAGCTTGCCATCCATCCAGATTTTGCCGTCGCGATCCGCCATCGACATCGTCATCTCCCTGAACACGAAAAAGTTGCAAAAACAACATTGTAAGCCCCGGGGCCGAGGGTGCCAACGCGGAGGCCGGCCCGCGGCGGTCTAAAATCCCCTTTTCCGTGCGCCGCTTCCCCTTCCCGTGCCCTCAGCCACACATCCAGGCCCTGCGCCGGATTCCGACGCCACCGGCCCCCAGCCTTCCGATCAGCCGGCCCCTGCCAGCTGGCAGCTGGCGCTCGAAGCGCTGCAGGCACTGGCCGGCGGCGCGGAGTCGGCCGGCGGCGAGACGGCCCGGCGCCTGCTGTGGGCGCTGAGCCTGGATGCCGATGGCGTGGTCGGCACGGTCGAGCCGCTCGAACAGACCCGCAGCGCGCGTGGCTGGAACAAGCCGCGTCCCGTGCCGCTGGCCCGGGTCGCCGAAGACAACCGGCTCGAACCGTGGGACGCCCGCGTCGCCCGCGCCATCCGCCGCGACCAGTCCCACAACCGCCGCTATGTGCTCGACCGCGCCGCCGCGGTGATGGCGCTGGTCGGCCATCCCGCCGTGGTGCTGGCCCATGCGCCCACGCAGACGCTGGAAGTGGTGGAGGGCGCCCCGGCACTGGAAGCGGTGCGCAGCGGCGACCGCTACGTGCTGCGCGTCTGGCCGCCGGTGCGCGAAGCGCCGGCCATGGATGCCTACCTGCCTGCCGCGGCGCGGCAGGATGCCGAGGCCCTGCGCCAGATCACGGTGCTGCGCGATGGCCCCCAGCGCCTGCGCGTAATCCGCTTCACGCCCGCCCAGCTCGGCGCCGCCCGCCTGATTGCCGAGGGCCTGGCGGTGCCCGCCGAAGCCCACGCGCAGCTCGACAGCACGCTGCGCGCGCTCGCCGGGCACTTCCAGATCCAGTCCGACCACACCGGCCAGGCGCGCGAGCTCGACACCGAATCCCGTCTGCGGGCCGAGGTGGCGCCGCTCGGCAAAGGCATCTCGCTGCGGCTGGTGGTGACGCCGCTCGGGCCGCTCGGCCCCCGGCTCGCTCCCGGCAGCGGACGCGAGCGGCTGATGGCCGCGGTGCGTGGCGAGACGCTGGCGACGCGGCGCGATCTCGATGCCGAACTGGCCCACGTGGCCGAAGTCTTCGCCGCGCTGCCCTTTCTGGTCCAGCAGGCGCCGGGCAGCGGCGAATATAGCTGGACGCTCGACAACCCCGAGGATGCCCTGAGCGTGCTGGAAGCCCTGCCGGAACTGGCCGCCGTGCAGGCCGTCGAGTGGCCGCGCGGCAAGGAGATCCGCGTCGTCGGGGCCGATGTGCCGCAGCTGGCGGTCAGCATCGAGACCGGCAACGAGTGGTACCGGCTGGTGGGCGAGCTGCGCGTGGCCGAAGGCCTGGTGCTGGAGCTTGGCCGCCTGATTTCCTGGACGGGCAGCCACGCCGGCCGCTTCGTCCCGATGGGGCAGGGCGTCTACGTCGCGCTGACGCGCGCGCTGCGCGGCCGGCTGCGCGACCTGGCCGGCGTTGCCGACAGCGTGCCGGACGGCATTCGCGTGCCGCTCATGGCCACGCCGTGGCTGGACGATGTGCTGGCCGGCGCGGGCGTCGATCCGGACGCGCATTTTCGCCAGCGGCTGGCCCGCCTGCGCGCCGCGCGCACCACGGAAGTGGTCGTGCCCGCGACGCTGGCAGCGCAGCTTCGTCCATACCAGGAAGAGGGCTACCGCTGGGCGATGACGCTGGCGGCTTCCGGCCTGGGCGCCTGCCTGGCCGACGACATGGGCCTGGGCAAGACCCTGCAGGCACTGGCGGTGCTGCTGGCCCGCTCGGGCGAAGGTGCCGGGCTCGTCATCGCGCCGACTTCGGTCTGCGGCAACTGGGCGGCCGAGGCGCGCCGCTTCGCGCCGACGCTGAACGTCCATGTCTATGCCGAAGGCGACCGCGAAACGCTGCTGGCGCAGGCGGGGCCGCATGACCTCGTGATCGTCTCGTACACGCTGCTGCAGCAGGCGCGCAAGGCGTTCAGCGCGCGCGAGTGGCATACCGTGGTGGCTGATGAGGCCCAGGCTTTCAAGAACGCCGCGTCGCAGCGCGCGCGCGCCATGTTCGACCTGCCGTCGGGATTCCGCATGGCGTTGTCCGGCACGCCCGTGGAGAACCGGCTGGCGGAGCTCTGGTCGGTGATGCGCTTCTGCAATCCGGGGCTGCTCGGCTCGCTGGCGCGTTTCAACGAGCATTTCGCCAACCCGATCGAGCGCGGCGGCGTGCGCGAAGCCCGGCAGCGCCTGCGCCGGATGATTGTGCCGTTCGTGCTGCGGCGTACCAAGGCGCAGGTGCTGGACGAACTGCCGCCGCGCACGGAGCTGGTGATCCGCGTGGAGCCGGAACCGGTGGAGGCCGCGCACTACGAGGCCCTGCGCCGCCAGGCCCAGACCCAGGCCGAGGCGGCGCTGGCGCGCATCGAGGCCGCGCGCAAGGCAACGCGCGGCGCTCCGGCCGGCGCCCGCGCCCGGGCCATCGCGCAGGCACAGTTCCAGCAGCAGGCGCGCATCCACGTGCTGGCGCAGCTGATGCGGCTGCGCCGCGCCGCGTGCGACGCGCGGCTGGTCACGCCCGAGGTCGGGCACGAGGGCGCCAAGGTGCGCGCCTTCGTCGAGCTCGCCAGCGAACTGGCCGCCAACGGGCACAAGACGCTGGTGTTCAGCCAGTTCGTGGATTTCCTGCAGTTGCTGAAGGCGGGCCTGGAGCGTGCCGGCCTGGCGATGCAGTACCTCGACGGCGCAACGCCAGCAGCCGAACGCACGCGCCGCGTGGCGGCCTTCCAGGCCGGCGAGGGCGACGTCTTCCTGATCAGCCTGAAGGCCGGTGGCTTCGGCCTGAACCTGACCGCGGCCGACTACGTCATCATCGCCGACCCCTGGTGGAACCCCGCCGCCGAGGACCAGGCGATGGGCCGCGCGCACCGCATCGGCCAGCAGCGCCCGGTCACCGTGTACCGGCTGATCAGTGCCGGCACCATCGAGGAGCGCATCGTCGAACTGCACAACGACAAGCGCGCGCTGGCCGACGGCTTGCTCGAAGCCGATGACGAGGCCACGGCCGGGCTGGGCGCGCCGCTGCCGGATGTGGACGAACTGGTCGGCCTGCTGCGCCGCTGAGCAGTGTTGCGATATGCCAGCACGGCATACCCTCAAGCGAACTGGGTCGTTGGGAATTGGCGGGAACCTTGCTATCGTGTGGCCTTGGCCCGGGGCAATCAGATCCCGGCCGTGCAGGTGCCGCATGGCAACGCAGCATCTGCATCTTCGTCATTCACTACTTTCGACGGTGCCCCCATGTCTCGATCGCTCCCGCGCTTGTCCTTCCGCTCCGCGTCCCGCCTGACCGCCAGCCTGGCCGCCCTGTGCGCGCTCGCCGCGCCGGCCCACGCACAAGGCCCGCAGGGCGCGGAATGGCCGACCCAGCCGGTGACGATCCTGATGGGCTTCACCGCCGGCTCGGGCGTCGACATGGTGGGCCGTACGCTGCAGGAATCGCTGCAGAAGTCGCTCAAGACCACCATCATCTACGACTACCGCCCGGGCGCCGGCGGCAACGTCGCCTCGGAAGTCGTCGCGCACGCCAAGCCGGACGGCTACACGCTGCTGCTGGGCACCGCAGCCACACATGGCATCAATCCAGCGTTGTACAAGTCGCTGCCGTTCGATGCCGACGCAGATTTCACGCCGGTCGCGCCGCTGGTGGAGGTTTCCAACGTCCTGACCATCAACCCGGTCGTGATCGACGTGAAGTCGGTCAAGGAGTTCATCGAGAAGGTCAAGGCCAATCCCGGCAAGTACAACTTCGCGTCCACCGGCAATGGCACTGGCACGCACCTGGCATTCGCGGAATTCAATGCACGCGCCGGCCTCGATATGGTCCACGTGCCATACAAGGGTGGTCCTGACGCCCTGCAGGCTGTGCTCAAGGGCGAGGTCTGCTGCATCTTCAACCAGGTCCAGAGCGTGCTGCCGCAATATCGTGCAGGCAAGGTGCGGCTGCTGGGCGTGACCACGAAGCAGCGCGTGCAGGTCATCCCGGAAGTCCCGACCATCGGGGAAAGCGGGTTGCCGGGGTTCAACAGCACGATCTGGTTTGGCTTCTTCGGGCCGAAAGGACTTGATCCGAAGGTGACCCGCAAGCTCAATGATGCGGTGAAGGTTGCGCTGGAAACGCCGGCGATCCGTCAGAAGCTGATTGACGCTGGCAACTCGCCTCGGATCGAGACTGTGGATCAGTTCAAGGCGACGGTGAAGGCGGATCGGCAGAAATGGGCGGGGGTGGTGAAGACGGTAGGGGCTTCGATCGATTGAGGGATCGGCACGGCTAGGGTTTTTGTTCTTCGGTGGATTGCAGGTCGGGGTTCTTGGATGCGCTGTTTCGCCGGCGTAGCCGGCGACCGTCCTTTTTGACGGCGCCCAAAAGTAGGTCGCCCGGCAGGGCGAAACGGGGCCGTCGACCTCCGACAACGCCCAACCGCAGCCACTACCCTCAGTCCCATCACCAATCGGGGAGCCAAGCCCCTGACCGCTTAACCACCAAACGCCGCCGCAGCCCTCTGCAACCGATCCCGAACCCCGGCCCATTCATGCCCCTCGGGCAGCGGCTCAAACACCAGCCGCGTGAATCCCTGCTTGTCCAGCTTGCGCAGCAACCGGTAAAGCTCCCTCGCATAAGCCGTGGCATCGGCCGGCGCCTGCACCCACGTACAACGCGAATCCTCCAGCGGCGCGCGTGCCACCCATGCCACGCGGGCATCGGCGGGGAGGGTGGCCAGCCGGGCGGTCAGGGACGCGGCGTCAGCCAGTTCCAACGGCGTATGCGGTGCGTAGTGAGCCTTCAGCGTACCTGACGCACGCGGAGCCGCCGCATCCGGCGGCAACGGGGCTTCGCCCAGCACCTTGGCCATCATCGCCGGGGTGATCGCACCGGGGCGCAACAGGACAGGACCGATACCCTGGTCGAGGCGAGACAAATCGACGATGGTCGATTCGATGCCAACTTCCACGCCATCGCCTTCCAGCACATAGACCGCATCGCCAAACTCGTCGCGCACATGCTGCGCCGTGGTCGGGCTGACCTGGCCGAACTTGTTGGCCGAGGGCGCCGCGATGCCGCCGCGGCCGCGCTTGAAGCGCGCCAGCAGGGCTTGTGCGACCGGGTGAGAGGGGCAGCGCAGGCCAATGCTGTCCTGGCCGCCGGCTACCGCGGCGTGGATATGCGCGGCACGCTTGAGGATCAGCGTGAGCGGGCCGGGCCAGAAGGCGTCGATGAGCTTCTGCGCGGCTTCGGGGACTTCGTCGACCCAGTAGCCGATATCGGCGCCATCCACCACGTGGACGATGATCGGGTGGCTCGACGGCCGGCCCTTGAGCGCGAAAATGCGCGCCACGGCTTCGGGGTTCTCGGCGTCGGCGCCGAGGCCATAGACGGTCTCGGTGGGGAAGGCGACCAGCTGGCCGGCCTCCAGCAGGCGGACGGCTTCGTCCAGTTCGGCGGCCGTGGGCATGCGCGACGACATCGGTTTCCTCAGGTGTGGCAGGCGGAGCGTTGGAGCGGGGTGTTCAGGGCGCGATATGCAGCGCCTGCACGGCGGCGGCGAAGGCGGCTTCGGCCGCTTCCGCATGTTCGCCGACGCAGTTGACGTGCCCCATCTTGCGCGAGGGGCGCGCGTCGTTCTTGCCGTACAGGTGCAGCTTGGCGCCGGGCTGGGCCACCACTTCGTCCCAGGCCGGCGTGCGCTCCAGGCCGAACTCGAACCACACGTCGCCGAGCAGGTTCAGCATCTTGCCGGCTGAATGCTGGCGCGTATTGCCCAGCGGCAGGCGGGCCATGGCGCGCACCTGCTGCTCGAACTGGCTGGTTTCGCAGGCGTCCATCGTGATGTGGCCGGAGTTGTGCGGGCGCGGCGCCATTTCGTTGGCGACCAGCGAGCCATCGGTCAGCACGAAGAATTCGATGCAGAGCACGCCGACGTAACCCATCTCGGTAGCGATGGTGGCGGCAGCCGCGCGGGCGCGATCGGCGATGTCGGCGGATACGCTGATCGACGGCATCACCGTCGAGAACAGGATGCCGTCACGATGCACGTTTTCGGCCAGCGGCCAGGTGGCGGTGGTGCCGTCCGCGGCGCGCGCGGCCAGTACCGACACTTCATAGGCCAGCGGCAGCATCTGTTCCAGCACGCACGGCACGTGCTGCATGGCCTTCCAGGCCGCACGCACGTCCTCGCGCGTCTTCACGCGGGCCTGGCCCTTGCCGTCGTAGCCCATGCGGGCGGTCTTCAGGATGCCGGGCAGCACGTGGTCGGGCAGTTGATCCACGTCAGCGTCATGCTGGATCACCCAGTGCGGCGCGGTCGGTACGCCGGTGCGTTCTGCACACGAGGCAAAGAACTTCTTCTCGCCGATGCGGTTCTGCGCGATCGACACGCAGTAGCCGCGCGGCGCCACGAAGGAGCCGAGCTGTTCGAGCCGGTCGAGCGAGAGCGAGGGCACGTTCTCGAATTCGGTGCTGACGGCCGGGCACAGTCTGGCCATTTCCGTCAGCGCGGCTTCGTCGGTGTACGCGGCACAGATGTGCTTGTCGGCCACGGCGCCCGCCGGACTGTCCTGGTCCGGGTCGAGCACGCAAACGCGATAACCCATGGCCTGTGCAGCATGCGTGAACATGCGGCCGAGCTGGCCGCCGCCCAGCATGCCGAGCCAGGCGCCGGGCAGGATGGGCGCGCTGGGGTTGTCCACGCCGAATTCGGCGCGCGACTCCGGCGTATGGGCTTCGACCAGGTAGGGATGGATATCGGTTGGCATGCTCGTGGCTTCCGGCAGCGGGTTTGGGTATCAGTTATGGCTTGGAGTGGATCGCGTCAGACCGGCAGCGTCATCGCGCGCGCGGCTTCGGTCTGCTTCGCGCGGAACGCTTCCAGCGCGCCGGCCAGCGCCTCGTCGGTGGTGGCCAGCGTGGCGATCGCGTGCAGCGCAGCGTTGGCGGCGCCGGCCTCGCCGATGGCGAAGGTGGCAACCGGCACGCCCTTGGGCATCTGCACGATCGACAGCAGCGAATCCTCGCCGCGCAGGTATTTGGACGGCACCGGCACGCCGAACACCGGCACGATGGTCTTGGCGGCGATCATGCCCGGCAGGTGGGCCGCACCGCCGGCGCCGGCGATGATGGCGCGGATGCCGCGGCTGCGCGCGGTTTCGGCGTAGCGGAACATGTCGTCGGCCATGCGGTGCGCCGAGACCACCTGTGCTTCGAACGGGACGCCGAAATCCTTCAGCATGGCCACGGCGTGCTGCATCACGTCCCAGTCGGAACTGCTGCCCATGACTACGCCGACCACTGGCTTGTCTTGCTTGCTCACGTTATCTGTTCCTTCTGTTGTCGTTCCCGCGAAGGCGGGAACCCAGTGACTTTGTCTTTGGCTTCAACGCAGCGCAAAAGACGCTGGATTCCCGCCTTCGCGGGAATGACGAAATAGTCTTACTGCAATTCCTCGCCCGTCAGCCGCGTCAGCGCCTCACGATACTTGGCCGCGGTCTTCTCGACCACGTCGTCCGGCAGCTTCGGCGCCGGCGCGGTCTTGGGCCACGGCTTGCCGTCGATGCGCACGGCTTCGAGCCAGTCGCGCACGAACTGCTTGTCGAACGACGGCGGGTTGGTGCCGACCTGGTAAGAATCCGCGGGCCAGAAGCGCGAGGAATCGGCCGTCAGCACTTCGTCCATCAGGGTCAGCGTACCGTTCTCGTCCAGGCCGAATTCGAACTTGGTGTCGGCGATGATGATGCCGCGCGTGGCGGCGAACTCGGCGGCTTCCTTGTACAGGCGGATCGAAATATCGCGCATCTGGCGCGCCAGGGCCACGCCGATGCGGGTTTCGACTTCGCCGAACGAGATATTCTCGTCGTGCTCGCCCATTTCGGCCTTGGCGGCCGGCGTGAAGATCGGCTCGGGCAGCTTCTGTGCGTTCTGCAGGCCGGCGGGCAGTTCGATGCCGCAGACCTTGCCGGTCGCCTGGTAGTCCTTCCAGCCGCTGCCGGCCAGGTAGCCGCGCACCACGGCTTCCACCAGGATCGGCTTGAGGCGTTTGACCACCACGGCGCGGCCCTTCACCTGCTCCACTTCCGACGGGCTGACCACGGTTTCCGGGGCAATGCCGGTCTCGTGGTTCGGCACGATGTGCGCGAGCTTCCTGAACCAGAAGTTCGCCATCTGGTTCAGCACGCGGCCCTTGGCCGGAATCGGTTCGCCCAGGATGACGTCGAAGGCCGACAGGCGGTCGGTGGTGACGATCAGCAGCTTGTCGTCGCCGACGGCGTAGTTGTCGCGGACTTTGCCGTGGCCCAGCAGCGGCAGCGAAGTGATGGAGGACTGGTAGAGAGCGTTTGACATGGTGGTTCCAATAAAACGGCGAAGCCGCCGGGCGCTGGAAGCGTGCCGCGGCGGCCGGAACTGCGATCCGCCATCCGTTTGCGTGGATGGCGGACAAGAGACATTACTGCACGACCTGCGCCAGCTTGCCCGCCTTGTACTGCTGGGCGACGTCGACCAGGCTGACCGACTTGATCTTGCTGGCCTGGCCTTCGCAGCCGAAGGCGATATAGCGTGCCTTGCAGACCTGCTTGGCGGCTTCGCGTGCCGGCTTCAGGTATTCGCGCGGGTCGAACTTGCTCGGGTTCTCGGCGAAGAAGCGGCGGATCGCGCCGGTCATGGCCAGGCGGATGTCGGTATCGATGTTGATCTTGCGCACGCCGTACTTGATGGCTTCCTGGATTTCCTCGACTGGCACGCCGTAGGTTTCCTTCATGTCGCCGCCGAACTTGCGGATCTCTTCCAGCAGTTCCTGCGGCACCGACGACGAGCCGTGCATCACGAGGTGCGTGTTGGGGATGCGGGCGTGGATTTCCTTGATGCGGCTGATTGCCAGGATGTCGCCGGTCGGCTTGCGGGTGAACTTGTAGGCGCCGTGCGAGGTGCCGATGGCGATGGCCAGCGCGTCGAGCTGGGTGGCCTTGACGAAGTCGGCGGCCTGCTCGGGATCGGTCAGCAGCATCGAGTGGTCCAGCACGCCTGCGGCGCCGATGCCGTCTTCTTCGCCGGCTTCACCGGTTTCCAGCGAGCCCAGGCAACCCAGTTCGCCTTCCACGGTCACGCCGACGGCGTGGGCCAGCTGCACCACCTTGCGGGTCACGTCGATGTTGTAGTCGTACTCGGCCGGGGTCTTGCCGTCTTCGCGCAGCGAGCCGTCCATCATCACCGACGAGAAGCCCAGGTCGATCGCGCCCTGGCAGATGGCCGGCGACTGGCCGTGGTCCTGGTGCATCACCACCGGGATGTGCGGGTAGGCTTCCACCGCGGCTTCGATCAGGTGGCGCAGGAAGTGCTCGCCGGCGTATTTGCGCGCACCGGCCGAGGCTTGCATGATCACCGGAGCGTTGACCTCGTCGGCGGCCTGCATGATGGCCTGGACCTGTTCGAGGTTATTGACGTTGAAGGCCGGCAGGCCGTAGCTGTTCTCGGCTGCGTGGTCCAGCAGCTGGCGCATCGATACGAGTGGCATGTCTAACTCCTAAATAAAAATGGGATGTCTCTACGTATTCTTCCGTCGGCGGTCATCGCCCTGCCAGCCGGTGGCAGCATGTTCACGCGTCACTGCGGACGCCACTGTCCGGCGCGGCACACTCAGCATTAGCTGCCGACCCTGACGATCTTCAGGGTGTTGGTGCCGCCAGGCTGGCCCATCGGCTCGCCGATGGTCAGCACGATGAAATCGCCGCGCTGCACCACGCCTTGCGCGAGCAGCAGCTCTTCGGCCTGCTCCAGCGCGGTATCGCGGTCGGCGCTGGACTGCAGCGGCAGCGGCACTACGTTGCGGTACAGCTGCATCTTGCGCTGCGAGGCGAGGTTCGGCGTCATCGCGTAGATCGGCACATGGATGCGGTGACGGCTCATCCACAGCGCGGTGGCGCCGGAATCGGTCAGCGCGGCAATTGCCTTCACCTGCAAATGATAGGCCGTGAACAGCGCACCCATGGCCACGGACTGGTCGATGCGGGAGAAGGTCTGGTTGAGGAAGTCGGTGTCGAGCTGCACCACCTCGGACTTCTCGGCCTCGACGCAGACGGCGGCCATGGCTTCGACGGTTTCCACCGGGTAGCGGCCGGCGGCGGTTTCGGCCGACAGCATCACGGCGTCGGTGCCGTCCAGCACGGCGTTGGCCACGTCGGACACCTCGGCGCGCGTCGGCACCGGGTTGACGATCATGCTTTCCATCATCTGCGTGGCCGTGATGGTCAGCTTGTTGGCCTCGCGGGCGAGCCGGATCATGCGCTTTTGCAGCGCCGGCACCGCGGCATTGCCCACTTCCACGGCCAGGTCGCCACGGGCCACCATGATGCCGTCGGAGGCTTGCAGGATTTCTTCGAGCACGCCCGGGCGAATAGCTTCGGCGCGCTCGATCTTGGCGATCATGCGGGCCCTGATCCCGTGCGGCTGGCCTGCCACCGCGGCCAGCTGGCGTGCCATTTCCATATCGGTGGCGTTCTTGGGGAAGCTCACCGCCACGTAGTCGGCGCCCAGGGCCATGGCGGTCTTGATGTCCTCCATGTCCTTGGCCGTCAGTGCCGGCGCCGACAGGCCGCCGCCCTGGCGGTTGATGCCCTTGTTGTTGGACAGGTCCCCGCCCACGCGCACGGTGGTGAAGATCTCGGTGCCCAGCACGCGGTCCACCACCAGCACGATCAGGCCGTCGTTGAGCAGCAGCAGGTCGCCCGGCCCGACGTCGCGCGGCAGGTCCTGGTAGTCCAGTCCGGCGCGCTCCTGGTTGCCGAGCTGGCAGGCCGAATCGAGGATGAAGGGGTCGCCCGCCTTGAGCGTGATCTTGCCGTTTTCAAACTTGCCGACGCGGATCTTGGGGCCCTGCAGGTCGGCCATGATGGCGACCTCGCGCCCGCACGCCCGCGCGGCCTCGCG
The DNA here is from genome assembly GCF_000812465.1 of Cupriavidus sp. IDO. Taxonomy (GTDB): domain Bacteria; phylum Pseudomonadota; class Gammaproteobacteria; order Burkholderiales; family Burkholderiaceae; genus Cupriavidus. The sequence goes on from NZ_JWMA01000104.1 coordinate 133,957, forward strand.
GACCAGGCGGGCCCGTTCGATGTGATCGTCGGCGGTGCCGTGCGAGAAGTTCAGCCGGATCACGTCGACCCCGGCCGCAATCATGCGTGTGAGGATTTCCAGCGAGCTGGAGGCGGGGCCGATGGTGGCGACGATCTTGGTAGAACGGGTCATGTGCTTGGGATTCCCTGGTTCGGGCCCCGGCGGCGCCGCGGGCCCTGCGGATACCTTAGCCTGCGGCGCGCTGTTCCAGCACTTCGAATGCGGGCAGCTTCTTGCCTTCCAGGAATTCCAGGAAGGCGCCGCCGCCGGTCGAGATATAGCCAATGCGGTCGGCAATGCCGTACTTGGCGATGGCGGCCAGCGTGTCGCCACCGCCGGCGATCGAGAAGGCCTTCGAGTCGGCAATTGCCTCGGCGAGAACCTTGGTGCCATTGCCGAACTGGTCGAATTCGAATACGCCGACCGGGCCGTTCCAGACGATGGTGCCGGCGGCCTTGAGTTGCCCGGCCAGCATGGCCGCGGTCTTCGGGCCGATGTCGAGGATCATGTCGTCGTCGGCCACGTCCTTCACATCCTTGACGGCGGCGGCGGCGTTGGCGCTGAATTCCTTGGCGCACACCACGTCGACGGGGATGGGCACCGAAGCGCCGCGGGCGGCCATGATGTCGATGATGGCCTTGGCGTCGGAGACAAGGTCGGCCTCGGCCAGCGACTTGCCGATCTTCAGGCCGGCGGCCAGCATAAAGGTGTTGGCGATGCCGCCGCCGACGATCAGGTTGTCCACCTTGTCGGCCAGCGACTTCAGGATGGTCAGCTTGGTCGACACCTTGGAGCCGGCCACGATGGCTACCAGCGGACGTGCCGGCTGGCCCAGGGCCTTGCCCAGCGCATCGATCTCGGCGGCCAGCAGCGGGCCGGCGCAGGCGATCGGGGCGTATTTGGCGATGCCATGGGTGGTCGCTTCGGCGCGGTGGGCGGTGCCGAAGGCGTCATTCACATAGACGTCGCACAGCTTCGCCATCTTCTGGGCCAGCTCGTCGCTGTTCTTCTTCTCGCCCTTGTTGACACGACAGTTTTCCAGCAGCACGACCTGGCCGGGCGCCACTTGCACGCCATCGACCCAGTTCTGCACCAGCTTCACCGGCTTGCCCAGCAGCTCGGACAAGCGCGCGGCGATCGGGGCCAGCGAATCGGCGGGCTTGAACTCGCCCTCGGTCGGGCGGCCCAGGTGCGACGTGACCATCACGGCGGCGCCGGCGGCCAGGCAGGCCTCGATGGCGGGCACCGAGGCGCGGATGCGGGTGTCTTCGGTGATGTTGCCTGCGTCATCCTGCGGCACGTTCAGGTCGGCGCGGATGAACACACGCTTGCCGGAGATTTTGCCTTGGGAAATGAGATCGGAAAGACGCAGGACTGAGGTCATGGCGGTGTGATGGCGCGAGATTTCGCTGAAAAATCGGGGGAATCACGCATTTTACCTGATCGCGGTCAACGCTTTGCCGATTTGGGGCCATTCGCACACCCGCCTTGTGCGCTGTGGCGCACAAGGCATTGGCCACATGCCCTGCGGAGCACAACCTTCCCCTACCAAAGCGGGGTCACCGGTATCTCCCCCAATCTCTTAAGACTGGGTTAATGTTTGCAAAGTCTGCAAAGACAGACACGTAGCAACGCCAGAGCCGGCGCTACCGGCCATAAGAACAAGCATGCCGGCGTGGAATGCATGGCCGGCAGCGGGAATTGTCGCGAATGCAGGGGAAGTCAGATGAACAAAGCCGACATGCACGGAGCGATCCGTGGCTTGTATGAGGGCATTCTTGATCCCGAAGCGTGGCAGCAGAGCTTGCACACCCTGACGGAGCTGGCCGGCACGGCCCACGCATCGATGTTGGTCTGGGACACCGTGCGTGACCAGATCACCGTCAACGAGATCGTCAATCCGGTGGCGGAGCTGTTCACGCAGTACGAATCCAGCTACCAGACCATCGATCCGGCCAAGCAATTCGCGCCGCGCATGAAGCCGGGCGAATGGTATATCGATGCGCGCGAGCTGGGTGAAGGCGCCATGGCGCGCCATCCTTTCTATCGCGATTTCCTCGAGCGTTTCGACCTGCGCTCATACATGGCCTGCCTGGTCGAGCGGCGGCCGCACTACGAGGTCTATTTTTCGATGCAGCGCGCGATGTCGCAGCCGGTCTTTTCGCCGGACGACACCAGCGGGCTGAGCTGGGTGATCCCTCATATGCGCAGCGCGATGGCGATGCGCGACCGCACGCTGGGCCTGTCGATGCTGGCGCGCCTGTCGGCGCAGCTGGTCGAGCGGCTGGCTTTCGCCTTGCTGGTGTTCTCGCCGCAGCGCCAGGTGCTGCTGAGCAACAGCAAGGGCGAGCGCTGGGCGCGCCGGCTGGTTCCGGCCGGCAAGGTGTCGGACTGGACGCTGTCGCGGCCGTTCGGCGACATGCTGCAGGCCGCCTGCGATCCGCAGCGCGCCGTTGCCGCCCAAGCGGCCCGCGCCACGGACAGCGAGGGCGCCACCGCGCAGGTGATCGTGCTGCCGTTGCCGCCTTCGCATGTCTTTGCCGGCGACTGGCAGCAGCCGGCGGCGCTGGTGATCGTCCATGAGGCAGGCACCGCGCCGCTTCTGCTGGCGCCGGTGTTGCGCGAGCTTTATGGCCTGACGCCCGCGGAGATCCGGCTCTCCGTCCAGCTGTCCGGCGGACAGGGCCTGCCGGAGGTCAGCCAGCAGCTGCATATCCGGCACGAAACCGCCCGCACCCAGCTCAAGGCCGTCTTCCACAAGACCGGCACCGCCAGCCAGGCGCAGCTTACGCACCTGCTGTCCCGCCTTGCTACCGCGCTGGAAGGCGCCTGAACCAGCGTTTGTTTCGCCGCCCCACGAAGGCGGCGCGATGTCATTGCCACGCCGGCACAGGCGGGCAGTACAGAAAGGGAAGGCAATGAAGGAGACGGAGATACACGACACCATTCGCGCGCTGTACCAGGGGATTTTCGATGCCGACGCTTGGCAACGCAGCCTGGGGGCGCTGTGCCGGGCCAGCGGCAGCGTCCACGCCTCGCTTGTGGTGCTCGATACCGTGCGCGAGCGGGTGCTGGTCAACCAGGTGGTCAATCCCGTGCCCGAACAAGTGGCGGCCTATCGCGAATACTATGAGTCCCTCGACCCGGGCCTGCCGTTTGCGTCACAGATGGCGGTGGGGAGCTGGTACATCGATTCCCGCGAACTCGGCGAGCAGGCCATGCGCCGCCTGCCGTTCTATGGCGAGTTCTTCCGGCAGTTCGGCCTGTCGTCGCTGATGGCCTGCCTGGTCGAACGCCAGCCGCACTGCGAGGTCTTCCTGTCGCTGCAGCGGCCGCAGGGGCGAGAGAGCTATTCGCCGGACGACGCGCGGGCCCTCGACTGGGCCATCCCCCACGTGCGCCACGCGATGGCGCTGCGCGAACGGACCCATCGGGTTTCGGCGCTCGCCCACGTGTCGTCGGAGTTGCTGGAGCGCCTGCCGTTTGGCGTGATCGTGTTCAACGCGGACGGCAAGGCGCTGCTGACCAACCGCGCCGGCGAGCCGTGGGTGCGGCGGCTGGCGCCGGCCGGCACCTCCGGCGTGGGCGGTGCCAGCGGCACGCTGGTTGCGCCAGTGCTGGGCCGCTCGGACGAATGGCGCCTGTCGCGCCCGTTTGCCGAGGCGCTGCGCACTGCCTGCGACCCTGCCAGCCTCCAGCCCGCGCAAGCCTTGCGGGCGACCGACGCGGAAGGCCGGCAGGCCGAAGTTGTCTTGCTGCCACTGCCGGCCGCGCATCATCTGGCCATCGACTGGCAACGGCCAACCGTACTGGTGGCCGTGCATGAGGCCGGCCGGGCTTCGCCTGGCGTGCAGGCAGTATTGCGCGAGCTGTACGCGCTGACGCCGGCCGAGACCCGGCTGGCCATGCTGCTGACCACCGGGATCGGCCTGCCGGAAGCGTGCGAGCAGCTCGGCATCCGGCGCGAGACCAGCCGGACGCAGCTGAAGGCGATCTTTACCAAGACCGGGACGGCAACGCAGGCGCAACTCGCGCATCTGCTGACGCGCCTGGGGGTGGGGTTGGGGCTGGGCTAGGCGGACCAGCGCCTCAGCCCATCAACCTATCAGCCTCAGCGCCGTATAGACCGCCATCCCGACCAGGATCATCCCCACCATGCGCCGCGTCAGCAGGTAGAACATCGCCGCGCTGATCCCGGCCACCAGCTTGTAGTTGGACACCGACAGGGTGAAATGCCCATTCCAGGTCATCAGGTCCGGTAGGATGATGGCGGCCAGCGCCGCGGCCGGCGCATAGCGCAACGCGCGCTGGATGCGGTCCGGCACGGTCACGTGCTCGCCGGCCATCAGGAACAGCGCCCGCGTCACGATGGTGACCACGGCCATGCCGAACAGGGCGATCCAGATTTCGAGATGGCTCATGGCTGGTCTCCCGGCCGCGTTTCGGCCGCCGTAGCCGTGGCGATCTTGCGGCGCCGGATGCCGCGCAGCGTGGCGCGCGCGGCCAGGTCATCGCTGGCCATGCCGGCCGCGATGGCGCCCACCACGGCCACGACCAGGCTCAGGCGGTAGGGCAGGTCGAAGCACAGCAACGCCAGGATTGCCGAGACCACCACCGCCAGCAGCGTCGAGCGCGAATTGATGGTCGCGATCATCACCGGGATCAGCGCCATGGTGCCGGCCAGGCCCAGGCCCCAGCTGTCGGGGAACACGCTGGCGAGCACGATGCCGAGGATCGACGAGACCTGCCACATCGCGAAGTTGGTCAGCGCCATGCCCCAGAAATAGCCTTCCTTGCCCGGCTCGTAGCCCGGCGCGCTGTAGCGCTGCATGAAGTAGACGAAATGCAGGTCGCCGTTGAACGAGCCCAGCAGCGTGCGCCGCAGCAGCGGCATGTAGCTGAAATGCGGCTGCAGCGCGGCGCTGAAGATGACGAAGCGCAGGTTGACGATGGCCGCGGTCAGCCAGATCGTCCACAGCGGCAGGCCGGCGGCGAACAGCGGCAGCACTGACAGCTGTGCCGAGCCGGCGTAGACCAGCAGCGACATGCCGATGGCCTCGGGTACCGTCATGACCGACTTGCTCATCGCCACGCCCGTCACCAGGCCCCAGGAAAACACGGCGGGCAGGGAGGGGGCGAAGTAGCGTGCGCCTTCGATAAAGCCGGCGCGTTCGGCGGGTGCGAAGCGATGCCAGAAGCGCAACCAGACCGATGGTTGTCGGGATGTCATGTCAGCGGTGGACTCGGGGGCGATGCGAGGCCCGGATCGGGCCTGGGAGAATGTGCCGGCCGTCTTGTGGCGGCGGCAAGCAGCCATTATAGGGGCGGATCGCCATCTGGTAAGCGAGCGCTTAACAAAATGGCTGGCAGCGTTGGTTTGGCCCTACGCCCCCCCGGCAGCAGCTTTCGCGCCCCTTCTTCATTGTGAAACGGGTTCTTAGGGTGCGCCGCGATACACCCACTGCATCAGCGCGTCGTGGGCTTCCTGCGCCTGCGATGCATTGGGGTGGTTGATATAGCTCACCACCACGTAGCGCTCGCCGTTGAGCGAATCGACAAAGCCGGCCAGCGCGCGCACGTCCTGCAGCGTGCCGGTCTTCAGGTAGGCATTGCCGGCGGCGTTGGCGCGCGTGAGCCGGTTGCGCAGCGTGCCGTCCACGCCCAGGATGGGCAGCGAATCGACCAGCGCCGGGCCAACGCTGCTGGCCTGTGCCTGCTGCAGCAGGCGCGCCATGTCGTAGGCGCTGATGCGCTCCTCGCGCGACAGGCCCGAGCCGTTGTCGAGCACCAGTCCGGGCATGTCCAGTCCCTGGCGGCTCAGCCAGCGCTGCACCACGCGGGCCGAGCGTTCGGTGCTGGCCGGGCCGCTGCGGTCGATCTCCGCGCCGATGGTCAGGAACAGCTGGCGCGCCATGACGTTATTCGAATACTTGTTGATGTCGCGCACGATCTCGCCCAGCGGCTGCCCGTAATGCCGCGCCAGCAGCACCGCGCCGCGCGGCACCTTGCCACTGCGCAGGGCCGGCAGGTGCGTGAAGCGTCCCCCGGCGTTCTGCCATTCGGCAACGAAGCCGCCCCAGGTGAATTCGGCATGCGAGAGCGTGGCGATATTGAGCACGTGCTCGCCGCAGTCGGCAGCGTAGTCGCCGGCGAACGATGCCAGCACGGTGCCGTCCGGCTGCGCGGCCACGCTCGGGGTGGCGTGCGCCTGCCAGTCGCCGCAGCGGCCGTTGGTCAGCGCCAGCCGGTTGTCCAGCTTCAGTTGCGCCAGCGCCGGCGTGACCGCGACGGATACCGTCTGGCTGGCCGGATCGGGCGTGAACGTGAACGACAGCGTCTTGAAGGCGTACAGCAGCGCGTCGGGGTTCACGTTGTAGGCGCGCTGCACTTCGCCGTCGATGGTGCCGTTGCCCTCCAGCCCGTCGGCAAAGTAGCTGCGGTCCAGTACCAGGTCGCCGTTGATGGTGGTGGCGCCGGCAACGCGCGCGCTGGCCACCAGCTTGGCCATCTCCTCCGGCACCAGCTTGGGATCGCCGCGTCCGCGCAGGTAGACATTGCCGTTGACGGTGCCGTCGCCGGCCGGCTGGTTGTCGGCGTATAGCGAGGTCTGCCAGCGGTAGTCGGGACCCAGCAGCTGCAGCCCGGCAAAGGTCGTGACCAGCTTCATGGTCGACGCCGGATTCATCGGTGCCTGCGCATTCCAGCTGGCACGTGGCGCGGGTGCCCCGACCTTGATCACGTAGAAGCTGGCGGCCGAGGCGGGGACATGGGCCTTGCGCAGTGCGGCGGCAACCTGGACGGGTACGCCGGCACGGACAATGCCGGCATCGGCGCTGGCGGAAGCCTTGGCTGCCCTTGCCGCGGGCGGTTTGGCGATTGCGGCGGGCGGAGCGGCGGCGAGCAGCAGGGCGGCTGCACAGAGCGGCAGCAGGCTGCGGATAATTCGGGTGATTCTGATTCTTTTTGGCATGGCGGCCATGTTAACGCATGGCCCGGGTCAATCGGATGACGCGAATATGCAGCCGCGCCTAGTCCGTGCGCGGCGGTGCCAGCCTTGCCAGCAGCGCCTTCAGCGTGGCCTGCTCGTCTTCCGATAAGACCGATCCGACATGCGCATCGTGCCGGATGACGGCCTGTGTTGCAGCTTCCAGCGTACGCCGGCCCGCTGCTGTCAGCACCAGGCTGTAGGCGCGGCGGTCTCCAGCCGCCGGCCGGCGTGCCACCAGGTTCATCTCCTGCAGGGCGTCCACCAGCAGCACGGCGCCCGAGCGGGCGATACCGAGGATACGCGCCAGCTCGGTCAGCTTCAGGTGCGGATTGCGGGAGATGATCACCAGCGCCGAAAAGCGCGGCGGCGTGATCTGCCACTGCGCGAGCGACGCCACGAAGTCTTCGTAGATGCGGATCTGGGCGCGCCGGATGGCGTAGCCGATCAGGCTGTCGAGCACGCCGTAGTCGATATTCGGCACATGCGGATCGAAACCGCTTTCCAGTCCCGCGCCGGCGCTGGCCGGATCGGGGGCAAGCGGGTCGCGGGGCTTGCGCCGGGTGCCTCCGCCGTTGGCCGCGCGGGCCGGAGCAGGGGGTACGACGGGGGCGTCGGAACTCATTTGAGCAATTTCCAGTTGCCGTTCTCAATCGTCAGCATAACGCGCCCACGCTGGTCAAAGCCATAGTGATCCTGCGGGCTGTAATTCAGCACGCCATGTGATACGACGATATCGCGCTCGCTTTCCAGCGCCGAGCGCAGCGCCTTGCGGAATGCCGGCGTGCCGGGTTTGCCCGATTTCAGCGCCACCGGCACGATCCGCTGCAGCACCAGGCCGGCGTCATATGCGTGCGCGCCAAACTGCGTACGGCTCTCGGCGCCGAACTGCTTCTCGTAGCGGCCCACGTAATCCAGCCCCGGCTTGCGCACCGGATTGCCGTCGGCCAGCTGCTCCGGCACGATCACAGGCCCTGCGGGCAGGATGGCGCCGTTGACCGCGCGCCCGCCGATGCGGATAAGGTCCTTGGTGGCCGCGCCGTGCGTGTGATAGACCGGCCCCGTGTAGCCGCGCTCGCGCAGCGTGGTATGCGGCAGCGCCGCACCGGTGCCGGCGCCCGCGATCAGGATCGCATCGGGCCTGGCAGCCATCAGCTTGATAGCCTGCGCGGTCACGCTGGTGTCGGCGCGGCCATAGCGCTCGGTGGCGATCAGCCTGATGCCGTTGGCGGTAGCGGCAGTGGTGAACTCCCTCAGCCAGGTTTCACCGTAGGCGTCGGCAAAGCCAATGAAGCCGATGGTCCTGACACCGTTGGCGCGCGCGGTGGTGGCCACCGCCTCGGCCATCAGCCGCACCGGCTGCGCGAGCCGGAAGGTCCACTCGCCGCGTCCCGGCTTCAGCTCGATCGGCGAGAACGCCAGCTGCACGGTCTGGGTTTCGTCCGCCACTTCCGCGATCGCGATGGAAGGTGCCACGGCGGACGAACCGAGGATGATGTCGACCTTCTCTTCCGAGACAAAGCGGCGCGCCACCTTCGCGCCCTGGGTCGGGTCCGAGGCGTCGTCCAGCACGATATAGCGGACGGCCTCGCCGCCGATCCGTTCGGGCAGGTACGGCATCGAGTTCTTCTGCGGAATGCCGAGCGAGGCTGAGGGGCCGGTGGTGGACAGGCTGACGCCTACCGTGACATCGGCCAGTGCGGCGCCGGCGGTACAGGCCAGAACCGCCGCTGCCACGCTACGGAGCGATGCATTCAGGGGCTTCATGTTGTCTCCTCTCATTCGTTTTTTGTCTTGTTCTTGTATTGGCGAAGTGTCAGCGCCGCGCCGGCTGCAGCGATTGCCGGTCGAAGCCGGCCAGCTGCTTGTAGCGCAGCGCAATCGCTTCGAGCTCCGCATGCGGAATCACCTGGCCGATATCGGCGAAGCCCTGCGGCGCGCGTTCCTCGGCCAGCTGCATGACCTGCTCCGGCCCGTTCATGCGGTTGCGCAGCACGATGCCGGCGGTGCGCGGCAGGCGTTCGGCTTCGTACTCGCGCAGCGCGTAGGCGCTGTCGCGGGTGCCGAGCAGGCTGTCGACCAGGTAGCGCGCATCGAGGATGGCCTGCGCGCTGCCGTTGGAGCCGATCGGATACATCGGATGCGCGGCGTCGCCCAGCAGGGTCACCCGGTCGAAAGTCCAGCGCGGCAGCGGATCCTTGTCGACCAGCGGGAATTCGTAGATGGCTTCGGCGCCGTCGATCAGGCCCGGAATATCGATCCAGTCCCATTGCCAGCCGGCGAAGGCTTCGCGGAACACAGATTTGTCGACCTGGCGGTTCCAGTCGCTGCGCGGTGGCGTGTCGGACACATGGTCCGGCACGCGCAGCTCGGCGATCCAGTTGACCAGCGAGCGGCCTTGCCGGCGCAATGGCTCCGAGATCGGGTAGGCGACGAATTTCTGGTCCTGGTGGCCGGCCATGAACATCGAGCGGCCGTCGAGGTAGGGCGGTGCTTCGGTGACAGCACGCCACAGCATGCGGCGCGAGAAGCGCGGCGCGTCGCCGCTCGGGTAGAAATGCCGGCGCACGGCCGAGTGGATGCCGTCGGCGCCGACCAGGATGTCGGCGCTGGCTTCCACCTCTGCCTGGTCGTGCCGGCGGCGAAGCCGGAAGGTGACCGGTTCGCCCGCGCGTGCGCCGGTGCCGAGCACCGTCTCGAACGCATGCCCGGTATGCACCCGGTCCGCGCCGAGCCGTTCCACCACGGTGCGGTGCAGCAGCATCTGGAATTCGCCGCGATGGATCGAGAACTGCGGCCAGTCATAGCCGGCGGCCAGGCCGCGCGGCTCGTGCCAGATGCGCTGGCCCAGCTTGTTGTAGTAGGACAGTGATGAGGTTTCGACGGCGATCTCGGCCAGCGCATCGCGCAGCCCCAGCTCGTACAGTTCGCGCACGGCGTGCGGCAGCAGGTTGATGCCCACGCCCAGCGGGCGCAGCGATTCGCTGGCTTCCCAGATTTCGGTTTCGATGCCGTGACGGTGGCACAGCAGCGCCAGCGTCAGGCCGCCGATGCCGCCGCCGGCGATTGCGATCTTCATGTGGTCTCCCCCAGTCTTGCGGGACGCACCTGCGCGCCGCCTGCCGGTCGAATCGGAATTTGTTATTGAGTATAACAATCCGTTCCGGCGCGGCAAGGCGCGAAGACGTCGGGAAAAACCCGCGGCCGTTGGTGGCCGCGTGGTGTACGGGGCGCGTCAGCCGAGCGCGGTGCCGCTCTCTGGCTTGGTCCCGGCCTTGAGCGCAGGGATGGGGAAGACGATGTCGTAGAGCCAGTTGTAGATCAGCGCATAGACCATGTAGAAGCCGGCCACGGCGATATCCATGATCAGGGCGTCGAGCAGGCTGATATCGAGGTACCACGCCACCGACGGCAGGAAGACGATCAGCAGCCCCAGTTCGAACAGGATGGCGTGCAGCACGCGCACGAAGACCGATTTGCGCAGCTGGCCGGTAAACCGGAGCATGGCCTTGTCGAACATCACGTTGTACACGTAGTTCCAGCCGGCGGCGATCAGCGAGGCGACCGCGCCGATCAGGCCCATCTGGTGCAGCTCGTAGCCGAATACCCAGCTCGCGAGCGGGGCGAAGGCCAGCAGCCCGATCACTTCAAAGCCGACGGCGTGGCGGATACGGTCCCGGGTGTTGCGCATTGGATTCTCCTGCTTGATTGCCCTTGGGGGCACGGCAAAACGATGGGACCGAGTCTATCTGGTTTGCAGGGATTGCCAAGTTAGGTAGTATCGCCAAAACAGATAGACGAAAGGGCCAGACCAATCATGAGTCTCTCTCTGGAACAACTGCAGGCCTTCGTCGCCGCCGCTGAGACGGGCTCCTTTTCGGCGGCGGCGCGCCGGCTGGGCAAGGCGCAATCGGTCGTCAGCGCGGCCGTGGCCAACCTGGAAATCGATCTCGGCAACGCGCTGTTCGACCGCTCCGGCCGCTACCCAGTCCCGACTGCGGCCGGCGAGCGCCTGCTGGCGGAAGCGCGCGTGATCCTGGAGCGCTGCGAGCACTTCCGCGGCGTGGCCAAGAGCCTGGGCGAGGGCGTCGAAACCCGGCTGGTGCTGGCCGTGGACGAGCTTTACCCCGAGGAAACGCTCGGCATGCTGCTGGAGGAGTTCTCCAGCCGCTTCCCCGCGGTGGAGCTGGAGCTGCTGTTCCCGCTGATGGAGGACGTGAGCCGGCTGGTGCTCGAGGGCGGAGCGGATCTCGGCATCATGTGGCGGCAGGAGGTGTTGCCGCCCGAGCTGGCCTTCCACGCGCTCGGCTGGGTGCCGATGCAGATCCTGTGCGCGCCCGACCATCCGCTGGCCGCGCAGCGGGTGGACTGGGAAGAGCTCAAGCGCTATCGCCAGCTGATGGTGGCGACCCGCACCGACAGCGAGGAGAAGATGCGCCTGCGCGTGGCGGCCGACGTCTGGTGGGTGGAAAGCCAGTGGGTCATCGTCGAGCTGATCAAGCGCAGGCTCGGCTGGGCCTTCGTGCCCTGGCACGTGGTGGCGAATTCGCCGGCGGCCGCGCAACTGGTGTCGCCGCCGCTGGCGTTCCAGGACCAGGACTGGCCGGTGGCGATGGAAATCGTCTGGCACAAGCAGCGGCCGCTCGGCAAGGCCGCCACCTGGCTGCGCGAGCGCATCCGCAGCCAGCCGCTGCCGCGGGCGCCTGCGGCGTCCTAGCTACCGCTGCCCCAGCGTATCCCCGCCCTCCGGCGTCAGTGGACCCGGATGCCATCCGCCGCCCAGCGCCTTCACCAGCACCACGCTGGCCGTGTACTGCCGGCCGGTGATGGTCAGCGCCGTGCGTTCTGCCGTGTACGCCGTGGTTTGTGCGACCAGCACGTCGAGCAGGCTGGCCGTGCCGGCGCGATAGCGGTTGTTGACCAGCGCGAGCGCGTCGCGCGCCGAACGCAGCGCGTCGTTCTGCACCGTGGCTTCCTGCTCCAGCAGCCGTTGCGAAGCGAGGTTGTCTTCGACTTCCTGGAAGGCCGTCAGCACGGTCTGCCGGTAGCTGGCCACGGTCTCGTCGTAGGCTGCCACCGCCTGTGCCTTGACTGCGCTGCGCAGGCCGCCGTCGAACAGCGTGCCGGCCAGGCTGCCGCCGATCGACCAGATGCGGTCCGGCAGCGATATCCAGCGCGCCAGCGTACTGGCGGTCAGGCCACCGCTGGCTGACAGCGACAGGGTGGGGTAGTAGGCCGCCTGCGCCACGCCGATCTGCGCGTTGGCCGCCGCCATGCGGCGCTCGGCGGCACCGATATCGGGACGGCGCTCGAGCAGTTGCGACGGCACCGCCACCGGCACGCGCGGCAGCGTGTTGGTGAATTCCGTCTCGCCGAGCGCGACTTCGGCCGGCGGCTTGCCGATCAGGATGGCAATGGCATGCTCAAGCTGCGAGCGCGTGATCTGGATATCGATCTGCTGCGCCTGCGCGCTCTTGAGCTGCGTTTCGGACTGCAGCACGTCGGAGCGTTGCGCGGTGCCTGCCTTGTACTGGTTCTGCACCAGTTGCAGGGACCTGGCATAGTCGGCCACCGTGCGATCGAGCAGCGCCTTCTGTGCATCGGCGATGCGCAGCAGGAAATAGCTCTGCGCCAGCGTGGATTGGGTCGACAGCAGTGTCGACGCCAGGTCGGCCTGGCTGGCTTGTGCGCTCGCTTCGCTGCTTTCGACCTGGCGGCGGACGCGGCCCCACACGTCGATTTCCCAGCTGGCAGACAGCGTGGCGCTCTGTCCGTTGAGCGTATTGCCGCTGGCGCCGCGTGCGCGTGACACGCCGGCCTGTGCGTCGAGCGTCGGGAAGAAGCCGGCACGCGCAGCCTGCAGCGATGCCAGCGCCTGCCGGTAGCGCGCTTCAGCCGCCTTGATGTTCTGGTTGGAGACCTGCACCTGCGACATCAGCGCGTCGAGCTGGCTGTCGCCGAACAGTTGCCACCACTGCGCGCGCGCGTTGGCGTCCTGCGGCTCGGCGGTCTTCCACTCGCCGGTCCAGGCCTCGGCGTCGGCAGGGGCTTCCTTGAAGGTGGCCGAGACCGGCGCGTCGGGCCGCTTGTAGTCGGGGCCGACCGCGCAGCCGGCGAGCAGCAGCGCGCACGCCAGCGGGATCGGTGCGCCCAGGGTAAGGAGTCGGGAGAAAGCGTTCATGGTCGTGTATCAGGATTCTAGGCCGCTCGCTGTCTGGCCGGGCGCGCCGCGGCGGCGCTGGCGCCATGCCTTGACCTTCAGGCGCCAGCGGTCCAGCGTCAGGTAGACCACCGGTGTGGTGTACAGGGTCAGCAGCTGGCTTACCGCCAGGCCGCCGACGATCGAAATGCCCAGCGGCGCGCGCAGCTCCGCGCCGTCGCCATGGCCGATGGCCAGCGGCACCGCGCCCAGCAGCGCAGCCATGGTCGTCATCAGGATCGGGCGGAAGCGCAGCAGGCAGGCGCGGTGGATCGCATCACGCGGCGAGAGGCCCTCGCGCCGTTCGGCGTCGATGGCGAAGTCGATCATCATGATCGCGTTCTTCTTTACGATGCCGATCAGCAGGATCACGCCGATCAGCGCAATGATGCTGAAATCGGTCTTCGTGGCCAGCAGTGCCAGCAGCGCGCCGACGCCGGCGGAGGGAAGCGTCGACAGGATCGTCAGCGGGTGCACATAGCTCTCATACAGCACGCCCAGCACGATGTAGATCGTGATCAGCGCCGCCAGGATCAGGATCGGCTGGCTCTTGAGCGAATCCTGGAACGCCTTGGCGCCGCCCTGGAAATTGGCCTGGAGCGTCTCCGGCACGCCGATGCGCGCCATCTCCGCCTTGACCGCATCGGTCGCCTGCGACAGCGAATAGCCCTCGGCCAGGTTGAACGAAATGGTCGACGCCGCGAACTGCCCCTGGTGGTTGACGCCCAGCGGCGTGCTGGTCGGCACCACCTTCGCAAAGGCCGACAGCGGCACGCGGCGGCCGTTGCCGGTGACCACGTAGATATCCTGCAGCGCGTGCGGCCCCTGCAGGTATTCCGGGCTCAGCTCCATCACCACGCGGTACTGGTTGAGCGGATGGTAGATGGTGGACACCAGCCGCTGGCCGAAGGCATCGTTGAGCACCGCATCGATCTGCTGCGCGGTGACACCCAGCTTCGACGCCGTATCGCGGTCGATGATGACCGAGGTCTGCAGGCCCTTGTCGTTGGTGTCGGTATCGACGTCCTCCAGCCCCTTCAGGTTGGAAATTGCGGCCCGTACCTTGGGCTCCCACTCGCGCAACACATTGAGGTCATCGGACTGCAGCGTGAACTGGTACTGCGAGCTGCTCTGGCGGCCGCCCACGCGGATGTCCTGCACCGATTGCAGGAACAGGCTCGCACCGGGTTCCTTGGCCAGCTTCACGCGCAGCCGCGCGATGATGGCGTCGGCCGTCTCCTTGCGCTCCGTCAGCGGCTTGAGCGTGACGAACATCTGCCCGGTATTGCGCTGCGAGCCACCGGTGAATCCGGTGACATTGACCACGGCCGGATCGGACTGGACGATCTTGATAAAACTGTCGAGCTTGCCGCGCATGGCCTGGAACGAGGTCGCCTGGTCGGCGCGGATAAAGCCGATCAGTCGCCCGGTGTCCTGCTGCGGGAAGAAGCCCTTGGGCACGATCACGTACAGCCAGACGTTGAGTGCGATGGTGGCCAGCAGCACCAGCCACACCACCGCGCTGTAGCGAAGCGCCACATCCAGCGTGCGGGCATAGCCGTCGTGCAGCCGTTTGAAGACGCGTTCGCTGGCGCGGAAAAAGCGGCTTTCCTTCTCGGGCTCGATGGGGCGCAGCAAGCGTGCGCACATCATCGGCGTGGTGGTCAGCGACACTACCAGCGAGACCAGGATGGCTACCGACAGCGTGATCGCAAACTCCTGGAACAGGCGTCCCACGATGCCACCCATCATCAGCAGCGGGATGAACACGGCAATCAGCGACAGGCTCATCGACAGCACCGTGAAGCCCACTTCACGCGCCCCGCGCAGCGCGGCCGCGAGCGGCTTCATGCCTTCCTCGATATGGCGCGAGATGTTTTCGAGCACCACGATGGCATCGTCCACCACGAAGCCGGTGGCGATGGTCAGCGCCATCAGCGACAGGTTGTTCAGCGAGAACCCCGCCAGGTACATCACCGAGAACGTGCCGATCAGCGAAACCGGCACCGCCACGCTGGGGATGAAGGTGGCGCGCACGTTGCGCAGGAACAGGAACACCACCATGATCACCAGCGCCACCGAGATCATCAGCGTGTGCTCGACTTCACGCAGCGAGGCCCGGATGGTGGGCGTGCGGTCCATCATCACGTCCATCGAAATGGTGGCCGGAATCATCTTCTGCAGATTCGGCAGCATCTCGTTGACGCGGTCGACCGTCTCGATGATGTTGGCGCCGGGCGAGCGGTTGAGCACCAGCAGGACCGACGGCTTGCCATTGGCGGAACCGGCGTTGCGGATGTCCTGCACCGAATCGATCACGTTGGCCACATCCGACAGACGCACCGGCACGGCAAACGAGCCGGGTCCGGTGGTAGCGCCCTTGCCGCCGGTCGCGCCGCTGGTGATCGTGGTGGTGCCGCTGCTGGTGGTGAGCGTGGTCACCGTCACGCCGTTGACGACCTTGGTGGTGACGCCGCCGCTGGCGGTGGCGTTCGCCGTGCTGGCGATCAGCGCACCCGCGGAGGCCGACGAGAATGTGCCCGGCGTAGCGTAGCGGATGATCAGCGGCATGTAGTCCTCCGCCTTCATCGCCTGGTCGTTGGCGTAGACCTGCCAGTTATTGGTGTTGTTCTCCAGCGTGCCCAGCGGCCGGTTGGCGTTGGTCGCGCTGATGGTGTTTCGCACGTCTTCCAGTGAGACGCCGTACTTGTTGAGCGCCGTCGGGTTCAGCTCCACCCGCACCGCCGGCAGCGATGCGCCGCCGATGGTGACCTGGCCCACGCCTTCCACCTGTGACAGCTTCTGCGCGAGGATGGTCGAGGCCGCGTCATAGAGCTGGCCGCGCGTCATGGTCGGCGAAGTCAGCCCGATGATCATGATCGGCGCATCGGCCGGGTTGACCTTGCGATAGGTCGGGTTGCTGGGCAGGCTGGTGGGCAGCGTGGCGCGCGAGGCGTTGATGGCCGCCTGCACGTCGCGCGCCGCACCGTCGATATTGCGCGACAGGTCGAACTGCAGCGTGACGCGCGTCGAGCCCAGCGAGCTGCTGGAGGTGATTTCCGTCACGCCGGCAATGGTGCCGAGCGCGCGCTCCAGCGGCGTGGCCACGGTGGCGGCCATGGTTTCCGGGCTGGCGCCGGGCAGCGAAGCCGATACCGAGATGGTCGGGAAGTCCACCTGCGGCAGCGGCGAGACCGGCAGCAGGCGCAGCGCGGCCAGGCCCGCCAGCAGGATGCCGATGGTCAGCAGCGCGGTCGCGACCGGCCGGTGGATGAAGGCGGCGGAGAGGTTCATCGCGCCCCCGGCTCCTGCGGCAGCGTGGGTGGCGGCGGCTCGTCGCCGGTGCCGCCTTCTTCCGGATCGCCGAAGCGGCGCTTGCGCCAGTCCTTGATGCGGTAGGCAATACGGTCAAAGGCGAGGTAGATCACCGGCGTGGTGAACAGCGTCAGCACCTGGCTGACCAGCAGGCCCCCCACCATCGTCACGCCCAGCGGGCGGCGCAGCTCGGAGCCGATGCCGGTGCCCAGCATCAGCGGCAGCGCCGCCAGCAGGGCCGCCATGGTCGTCATCAGGATCGGGCGGAAGCGCAGCAGGCAGGCCTGGAAGATCGCATCGCGCGGCGCCATGCCGCCCTCGCGCTCGGCCTCGAGCGCGAAGTCGATCATCATGATCGCGTTCTTCTTGACGATACCGATCAGCAGGATGATGCCGATGATCGCGATGATGCCCAGGTCCTGCTGCGCCACCAGCAGCGCCAGCAGCGCGCCGACACCAGCCGACGGCAGCGTCGACAGGATCGTCACCGGGTGGATGGTGCTTTCGTACAGCACGCCCAGCACGATATACATCGTCACCACTGCGGCCAGGATCAGCCACAGCGTGTTGGACAGCGAGGCGCGGAACGCCAGCGCGGCACCCTGGAACTCGGTCTGCATCGAGATCGGCAGCCCCAGCTCCTGTTCCACCTTGGTGATCTTGTCCACCGCCGCGCCCAGCGATTCGCCCGGCGCCAGGTTGAACGAGATGGTCGCGGCCGGGAACTGGCCCTGGTGGTTGATCACCAGCGGGCCGGTGCGCTCGGTGATGCGCGCAAAGGCGCCCAGCGGCACCTGCCCGCCCGACGACGATGGCAGGCGCAGCTCCGCCAGCGACTGCGGGCTGGTGCGGAAGCCGGGCATCGTTTCCAGCACCACGCGGTACTGGCTGGACTGCGTGAAGATGGTGGACACCAGGCGCTGGCCGAAGGCGCTGTACAGCGCGCTGTCGATCACCGCGGTGGTGATGCCGAAGCGCGCGGCGGCGTCCCGGTCGATCTCGACATAGGCGCGCAGGCCGTTGTTCTGCTGGTCGCTGGCCACGTCGCGCAGCTCGGGCTCCTGCTTCAGGCGCTCCACCAGCCGGGGCACCCAGGTCGCCAGCGTGGCGGGATCCGGGTCCTCGACGGTGAACTGGTACTGCGTGCGCGACACACGGTCTTCGATGGTCAGGTCCTGGACCGGCTGCGTGTACAGCGACACGCCGCCGAGCTTCTCCACCGATTGCTGCAGCCGCTGCGTGACCACGTCGATCGAATCGCGCTCGCCCTTGGGCTTCAGGTTGATCAGCAGGCGCCCGGCGTTGAGCGTGGTGTTGGTGCCGTCGACACCGATGAAGGAGGAGAGGCTTTCCACCGCCGGGTCTTCCATCACCACCTTGGCCACGGCCTCCTGCTTGCGGCCCATGGCCGCGAACGAGGTGGTCTGCGATGCCTCGGTGATGCCCTGGATCACGCCGGTGTCCTGCACCGGGAAGAAGCCCTTGGGCACCACCAGGTAGAGCAGCACCGTCAGCACCAGCGTGGCGACCGCCACGATCAGCGTGGCCGCCTGCCGGTCCAGCACCCAGTCGAGCGCGACGCCGTAGCGGTGGATCACGTTGTCGAAGAAGCGGCCGGAGGCGCGGTGGAAGCGCGATTGCTCCTCTTCCGGCACGTGCTTGAGCAGGCGCGCGCACATCATCGGCGTAAGCGTCAGCGAGACCACCGCAGAAATCAGGATCGACACCGCCAGCGTGATGGCGAACTCGCGGAACAGGCGCCCGACCACATCGCCCATGAACAGCAGCGGGATCAGCACGGCCACCAGCGAGAACGTCAGCGAGATGATGGTGAAGCCGATCTGCTTCGAACCCTTGAGCGCGGCCTCCATCGGGGAATCGCCGTCCTCGATGTAGCGCATGATGTTCTCGATCATGACGATGGCGTCGTCGACCACGAAACCGGTGGCGATGGTCAGCGCCATCAGCGTCAGGTTGTTGATCGAGAAGCCCGCCAGGTACATCACGCCGAAGGTGCCGACCAGCGACAGCGGCACCGCCACGCCCGGGATGATGGTGGCGGGCACGTTGCGCAGGAAGACGAAGATCACCATCACCACCAGCGCGATCGCCAGCAGCAGTTCGAACTCCACGTCATGCACCGACGCGCGGATGGTGGTGGTGCGGTCGGTCAGCAGCTGCACGTGCACGGAAGCCGGCAGCGCATTCTGCAGCTGCGGCAGCAGCGTCTTGATGCGGTCCACCACCTCGATCACGTTGGCGCCGGGCTGGCGCTGGATGTTCAGGACGATGGCCGGCCTGGCATT
Organism: Cupriavidus sp. IDO; assembly: GCF_000812465.1. Lineage (GTDB taxonomy): Bacteria > Pseudomonadota > Gammaproteobacteria > Burkholderiales > Burkholderiaceae > Cupriavidus. The sequence continues at coordinate 152,783 of NZ_JWMA01000104.1, forward strand.
GGCCCATGCGGCGAGGCGGCTGTTTTCCGGGCCGTCGACGATATCCGCCACATCGGTGATGCGGATCGGCGCGCCGTTCTGGTAGGCGACGATGATCTGCCGGTACTCGTCGGCGGACTTGAGCTGGTCGTTGGCGTCGATGGTGGAGGCGCGCGCCGGGCCGTCGAAGCTGCCCTTGGCGCCGTTGACGTTGGCCGCGCCGATGGCCGTGCGCAGGTCGTCGATCGACATGCCCAGCGCAGCCAGTGCCGTCGGGTTGGCCTGGATGCGCACGGCCGGCCGCTGGCCGCCGCTGATGGTCACCAGGCCCACGCCCTGGATCTGCGAAATCTTCTGCGCCACGCGCGTATCGACGATGTCCTGCAGCTTGGGCAGCGGCATGGTGTCCGACGTCATCGCGATGGTCATGATCGGCGCGTCGGCCGGATTGACCTTGCTGTAGACCGGCGGCATCGGCAGGTCCGACGGCAGCAGGTTGCCGCCGGCGTTGATGGCGGCCTGCACTTCCTGTTCGGCCACGTCGAGCGAGAGCGTCAGCTCGAACTGCAGCGTGATCACCGAGGCGCCGCCCGACGAGGACGACGACATCTGCTTGAGCCCCGGCATCTGGCCGAACTGGCGCTCCAGCGGCGCCGTCACCGACGAGGTCATCACGTCCGGGCTTGCGCCCGGATAAAGCGTGGTGACCTGGATGGTCGGGTAGTCCACCTCGGGCAGCGCGGACAGCGGCAGCAGGCGATAGGCCACCAGCCCGGAAAGCAGGATGGCCAGCATCAGCAGCGCCGTGGCTACCGGGCGCTCGATGAAGAGGCGAGAGGGGTTCATGCCGGTTCCTTACTGCTGGCGGCGGGACGCCTGTCCGTCGGCACTGCTGGCTGGCGCCGCCTGCGCGCCGCTGGCTTCTGCATTGCGGTTGCGGCGATGTTCGCCCGGGGCACCGGCCCCGCTGGCGCCTTGTTCGCCCTGCGCGCCGCTGGCGCCGCCCCATCCGCCACCCTCGCGCCGGCGGCCGCGGCCGCGCGGCTGGCTGGCCGGCACCAGCGCGGCGGCGCGCGCCGCCGGGTCCACGGCCTCGACGGTCATGCCCTCCTTGAGCCGGTCGGCGCCGTCCACCACGACGCGCTGGCCCGGTTCCAGGCCCTTGAGCACGGCGTTGCGGTTGCCGTCGCCCGGTCCCAGCGTGACGACCTGGACCTTTACCTTGCTGGCGTCATCGACCACGTAGACGAAAGTGCCTTGCTGGCCGCGCTGGATGGCCGCCACCGGAATCACGGTGGCGTCTTCCATCGTGTCCACGCGAGTGCGCACGTTGACGAACTGGTTGGGGAACAGCATGCCGTCGGCGTTGGGGAACACGGCCTTGAGCTTGACGGTGCCGGTGGTGGTGTCGATCTGGTTGTCGGTGGTCAGCAGCGTGCCTTCGCCCAGCTGGTTGCGCACCTGCCGGTCCCAGGCCTGCACGGACAGCTTTTCGCCGGCATTGAGCTTCTTCAGCACCGCCGGGAGGTTGTCCTCGGGGATGGTGTAGAGCACCGCGATGGGCTGGATCTGCGTGATCAGCGCGATGCCGTTGGTGTCGCTGGTGTTGACGATGTTGCCCGGGTCGACCTGGCGCAGGCCAATTCGGCCCGAGACGGGCGCGACGATCTTCGTGTAGCCAAGCTGCAGCCGTGCATTGTCCACATTGCCCTGGTCGGTCTTGACCACGCCCTCGTACTGGCGGACCAGCGCGTCCTGGGTGTCGACCTGCTGGCTGGAAATGGAGTCCTGCTGCAGCAGCGTGCGGTAGCGCTTCTGGTCCAGCCGGGCATTCTGCAGCAGCGCCTGGTCGCGCGCGAGCTGGCCGACGGCCTGGTCCAGCGCCGCCTGGAACGGGCGCGGGTCGATTTCTGCCAGCACGTCGCCGGCCTTGATCATCTGGCCTTCCTTGAACAGCACCTTGAGCAGCGGCCCGGAGACCTGCACGCGCACTGTGACGTTGGCGACCGGCGTGACGTTGCCCAGTCCGTTCAGGATGACGTCCATATTGCGCCTGGCGACCGTTGCCACCACCACCGGGGCGCGCGCAGCGCCCGGCCCGCCCGGCCCGCCGGGACCGCCACGGCCGCCCTGCGCGCCGGGTCCGCTGGCGCCGCCGGCCTTGCCGCCAGCCGTCTTCGCACCGGACGCCGGGTCGCGGTGGCTGTACCAGTACCAGCCGCCGCCGGCCAGCAGCACGATCAGCGCCGCGGCAATCAGCTTGCGCCGGGACGACGGGGCGGGACCCTTGGGTGCGTGGGGGGGCGGGGAGGGGGGCGGGGAAGGAAGCTGTTGGCCTTGTTCGGGGTTGGACATTTCCGGAATCCTGGAGGCGGCGCGCGCAAGGCGCGCCGGCAGTGTTCGCACGGGCTGGGACGCGAGGATGCAGCAATGTACCGCAACAAAACCGGCACTCGCCGTTTGCGCAGAGGGGTTGGCGCAGGGGATGGCGCCGGTGGGGCCGGGGCCATCCCGGCACGACGGTCATGCTATGTGGCAAGGATAATGTGCCGCGCCGGCCCCTCGTGTTACGGGAGAACCCTTATTTATTACAGAGGATTACCAGCGGGCTGGGTGTAACCTCCGGAAACAAAACCGTAAGTCCGTTTCGGCTTCCCGGCGGGCCGGCCTGACTATCATGTGCCTATGCGAACGAACCAGCCTACCCAGATCCTTGTCGTCGACGACGATCCTGAACTGCGCGACCTGCTGCGCGAGTACCTGACGCAGCAGGGCTTTGCGGTTTCCGTGCTGCATGACGGCGACGGCCTGCAGGCGCGACTGGAGCGCGAGCGGCCGGCGCTGATCGTGCTCGACCTGATGATGCCGAAGGTCGACGGCCTGACCGCGCTGCGCAACCTGCGCGCCAAGAACGACGACATCCCGGTGATCCTGCTCACGGCGCGCAGTGACGAGATCGACCGCATCGTCGGGCTGGAGATCGGCGCCGACGATTATCTCGGCAAGCCATTTTCGCCGCGCGAACTGCTGGCGCGCATCAATGCCGTGCTGCGGCGCAAGCTGGCACGGCCGGCGGCGGCGCCGGAGGATCGCGAGTCGATTGCCTTCGGGCCGTTCCGCGTCAATTTCCGTCAGCGCTCGCTGCTGCGCGCGGGGAGTGCGCTGTCGATCAGCGATACCGAGTTCGCGCTGCTCAAGCTGCTGCTGATGCATCCGCTCGAGGTGCTGTCGCGCGAGCGCATCGTGGAGCTGATGTACGGCACCGCCAGCGGCATCAGCGACCGCGGCATCGACGTGCAGATCTGGCGCCTGCGTCGCCTGCTCGACGAGGACGCGCAGCGCCCGCGCTATATCCAGACGGTGCGCGGCCGGGGTTATACCTTCGTGCCGGACGAAGCCGAGGAAATTCCGCAGTAAGCTGCAACTGGCCACGCGAGGGCCGCCAGACAAGACTCCCATATATATGAAGTTGCGTATCGATACCCTGTTCGGCCGCATGGCGCTGCTGATCGCGGCCGTGCTGGTGATCAGCCATTTCTCGTGGCTGGCAATCCTGCGCATGGACCGCCGCCAGCAGCAGGTGGACTACTCCGTCGAGCAGATGCTGTTCCAGCTCGGCAGCATTGAACGCGCACTGGATGCGCATCCACCTGCCAGGTTGCCCAGCCTGGTCGAAGTGGCCAGCTCGGCCTCTGCGGAACAGCACACGACGGCGCCGAAAGGCCGTTCGCGGCGGCTGGTCGAGCAGTTCACCGCCAGGCTGCCGCAAGGCACCGAGATCCGCATCGAGGACGAAACCACGCCGCGGCTGTGGATCAAGCTGCCAAGCCGCGCCGACTGGATCGCCATGCCGATCCTGTGGGTGCACAACCCGCCGCCGGACAACCGGCTGGTGCCGGGCGTGATGCTGGTGGTGGGCGTGGCGATCATCTTTGCCTTGCTGATCGCATGGCAGATCCAGCGCCCGGTACGCGACATGGCCGCCGCGGCCGAGCAGCTCTCGCGCCAGCACCCGGTGGCGCCGCTGCGCGAACGGGGGCCGCATGAACTGCGCCAGCTGATCGTGCGCTTCAACCGCATGATGGCCGACCTCACGCGCATCGACCAGGAACGCAACACCATGCTGGCCGGCATCGCGCACGACCTGAAGACGCCGCTGGCGCGGCTGCGCCTGCGCGCCGAGATGCTGGCCGATCCCAAGGCGGCGGCGGGTGTCACCCGCGATGTCGATTCGATGTCCGCCATCGTCGAGCAATTCCTGAGCTTTGCGCAGAGCAGCGAGCCCACCGCGCGGCCGGTGCCGGTGGACAAGCGCGTTTCCGAACTGGCGGCGTCGCTGGCCGAGCAGGAGCGCAAGGTGGTCTTGTCGCTGGAAGCGGGCGAGGGCTTCCGGATGATTGCCACGCAACTGGACCGCATCGTCGGCAACCTGGTCGACAACGCCTATGCGTATGGCGAGCCGCCGGTGTGCGTGGCGACGTCGCGCACGGCAGAGGGCTATCAGATGGTGGTGGAGGACGAGGGGCCTGGCATTCCGGATGGCGACATGGATCGCGTGACCATGCCCTTCGTGCGATTGGACCCGGCCCGTGGCGGCAACGCCCATTCGGGGCTGGGGCTCGCGATTGTTGATCGCCTGGTGAGGCAGGCCGGCGGGAAGCTGACGCTGGTCAACCGGAACGAAGGCGGCCTGCGGGTAGAGATGGTGTTTCCGTTCGGTGCGATGGCGCAGGCGGCGTAAGCGCGTCGAACCAGGCGCGTCGAATCAGGCGCATCGACATCAGCGCATCAACATCGAGCCGGCGCCACGCATGCCGGCTCAGACCTTCTTCTTTTCCCCGATCCGGCTTTCCTTGCCCGCCAGCAGCTTGGCAATGTTCTGGCGATGGCGCGCAATCAGCAGCACGCTGATGACGAAGATCGCGCCGGCCATGACGTCGATGCCTGACATCAGCACATAGAAGAACGGCGCGAAGATGGCCGAGACCAGTGCTGCCAGCGACGAGTAGCGGAAGAAGAACGCGATGATCAGCCAGGTGGCCAGCGTAGCCAGCCCCAGGATCGGATCGATCGCCAGCAGGATGCCCGCCGCGGTGGCAACCCCCTTGCCGCCGGCAAAGCGGTGGAAGACCGGGAACAGGTGACCCAGGAAGACGGCCAGCGCAACCATGGCGAGGCCGGTGTCATCCATGCCATAGGCGGGCCCGAAGCGGCCTGCCAGCCAGACCGCGAGCCAGCCCTTGAGCCCGTCGCCGATCAGCGTGAGGATGGCGGCCTTCTTGTTGCCCGAGCGCAGCACATTGGTGGCGCCGGGATTGCCGGATCCGTAGGTGTGCGGGTCGGGCAGGCCCATCAGCTTGCTGACAACGACGGCAAAGGAAATCGAACCGATCAGGTAGGCGGCGAGGGCAAAAAGCAGGTTGGCCATGTGGAGTGGGGTGTTTTCGGGCTGGCGCGATTGTATCGCGGCGGCGGCTTCGCTTGGTTGCCGATTAGGCCTCGTCCGGTCCGTAAACTCCCCAATTCCCTTGCGACGGCTTCGCTACTCAGGCAGCGCGCACTGCACCGCCTTGGCTTCAACCAGCGCCGGCAGTGCCTTCGGGTCGATGCTGATGAGATAGCCGCGCCGGCCGCCGTTGATATAGATCCGTTCGAGTTCGAGCACGCTCGATTCCACGTACACGGGCATGCGCTTGCGCGTGCCGAAGGGCGAAGTGCCACCGACCATGTAGCCGCTGTGGCGCTGCGCCACTTCCGGCTTGCAGGGCTGTACGCTCTTGCAGCCGATCTGGCGCGCAAGGTTCTTGGTCGAGACCGAGCAGTCGCCATGCATCAGCACCACCAGCGGCTGGGCGCGCTCGTCTTCCATGATCAGGGTCTTGACCACGTCGTGCTCGGGCACGCCAAGCTGGCGCGCCGATTCGCCGGTGCCGCCGTGGTCGACGTATTCATAGGCGTGCTCGCCGAACGCGATCCCCTGCTTGCGCAGGAACTGCGTGGCCGGAGTTTCGGAGACGTGTTTCGATTTGCTCATGTCGGTGCGTGCGCGTCTGTCAGCCGCGCGGATGATGATGCTGGTGCAGCTCACGCAGGCGCTCGCGGGCCACGTGCGTGTAGATCTGGGTGGTGGAGATGTCGGCGTGGCCAAGCAGCAGCTGCACGACGCGCAGGTCGGCGCCGTGATTGAGCAGGTGCGTGGCGAACGCATGCCGCAGCGTGTGCGGCGACAGCGGCGCGTGAATATCGGCATCGCGCGCGTGGCGCTTGATGAGGTGCCAGAATGCCTGGCGCGTCATGCCCTCGCCGCGCTGCGTAACGAAGAGGGCGTCGCAGGCGCGGCCGGCGAGCAGGGCCGGGCGTGCCTTGGCGAGGTATTCGCGCAGCCAGTCGCCGGCCTGCGCGCCGAACGGCACAAGCCGTTCCTTGTCGCCCTTGCCGCCGACCACGCGCGCCACACCCTCGTTCAGTCCGATCTCGACGGTCTTCATCTGGGTCAGCTCGGACACGCGCAGGCCGCTCGCGTACATCAGCTCCAGCATGGTGCGGTCGCGCAGGCCAAGCGGCGTGGCGGTGTCGGGCGCTTCCAGCAGCGCTTCCACCTGGGCTTCGCTGAGTGTCTTCGGAAAGCGCGGCGGCTGCTTGGCGGGACGCAGCAGGATGCAGGGATCGGCTTCGATCATGCGCTCGCGCAGCGCCCACTGGTAGAAGCGCCGGAACACGGCCAGCCGCCGGTTGGCCGACGAGGCCCGGGTCTCGGCATGGCGCGCGGAAAAGTAGGCTGACAGCGCACCGTCGTCGACCGCCAGCAGGTTGCCGTGTCCCGCATGGGGCAGCCAGCGCGCCAGCATCGACAGGTCGCGCTGGTAGGCGTCGATGGTGTTGCGCGAGAGGCCGTCTTCGAGCCACAGCGCGTCGCAGAACCGGCCGACCAGTGCCAGATCGGAAGCAGAGGCGCTCCCGGCTTGCGCGTCTGCCTCGTCCAACGCCGCCTTGCGAGCCCCGGGGCGGGTGGTCTTCGCCTTGCTTGCGGCGGTCTTCCTGATTCCGGTCATATCAGCATCGCGCCCTCATGGCGCAGCAGCCAGCGTTTCACGTCGAGGAAGAAGCCGTCCTCGGCATGATGCGAGAAGCCGCCAATGCCTTTGGCGGAAATAACGCGATGGCAGGGAATCACGATCGGGAAGCAGTTCTGGCCGCACGCCTGGCCGACGGCCCGCGGCATTGCGTCCAGGGATTTGGCGATGGCGCCGTAGGTCGTCACCGCGCCGCGCGGGACAGCGCAGATGGCCTGCCAGACCTGGCGCTGGAATGCGGTGCCGGCGGGCGCGAGCGGCAGGTCGAAGCGCGCGTCGGGATCGGCGTAGTAGGCGTCGAGCTGCGCGGCGAGCAGGCGCGTCACCTCGTTCTCCGGCGCGCGGCTCATCGTGCTCTCGGGCAGGTACTGGATCTCCCGGATCAGCGCGCCGTCCGTGCGCACGCCGATCTTGCCGAACGGGGCGGAAAGGATGGCATCGAAATTGGCTGGCATGGCGGCTGTGGTGGGGCGAAGTCTGGATTTTAGTGCTTTTTCTCGCCCGGGCGCCGATTGGCTCGAGGTGTGCCCGGACACAAAAAAGGGCCGCCTCGCGGCGGCCCCTGCAGGCTTCTCAGGCGTGAAGCTTATTGCTCAAGCTTGATGTTCTGCACCTTCACCAGCGTTTTCATCTTGTCGTATTCCTTCTTGATTTCCGCAGCATGCTGGGCCGGCGAGTTGCCCGACGGCTCGGCGCCGGCGGTGCGCAGGCGTTGCTGGAAGTCCTTGTCCTGCAGTGCCTTCACGGCTGCTTCGTTCAGCTTCCTGATGACTTCGTCAGGCGTACCCGCCGGTGCCACCAGGCCGTACCAGGCCGGATCGTTCGGCTCTTTCAGGCCCATTTCGCCGAAGGTCGGCACGTCGGGCAGCGAGTCGAGGCGCTTGTTCCAGGCCACCACCAGCGGACGCAGCTTGCCGGCCTTAATGTAGGGCATCGATGACGGCAGGTTGTCGACCATGATCGGCACCTGGCCGGCCAGCACGTCGTTCAGCGCCGGGCCCGCGCCGCGGTAGGGGATATGCACCATGAAGGTCTTGGTCGAGACCTTGAACTGCTCGCCCAGCATATGGCCGAAGCCGCAGGTGCCCGACGACGCGTATGAATACTTGCCCGGGTTGGCCTTCAGCACGGTCAGGAACTCCTTGTAGTTCTTGGCCGGGAAGTTCGGATTGACCGCGATCACGTTGGCCACGTTGGCCAGGTTGGTGATGGGTTTGAAGTCCTTGATCGGGTCGTACGACAGCTTCGGGTTGCACGCCGGGTTCACCGCCATGGTCGACACCGTCGAGATGCCGATGGTGTAGCCGTCCGGGGCCGACTTCGCGATGGCGTCAGCGCCAATCGAGCCGCCGCCACCGGCGCGGTTTTCCACCACCACCGGCTGGCCGAGAATGCGGCTCATCTGGTCGGCGGCGCCGCGGCCGACGATGTCGGTGGTCCCGCCGGGGGCGAACGGAATGATCAGCCGGATCGGCTTGGAGGGAAAGCTCTGCGCGTGCGCGAACGATGCCGCGGCAGCCAGGGCCAGGGTCAGGGCGGTTTTGCCAGCTTGCATGAGATCATGTCTCCCGTCAGGAAAGTCCGGGCAGGGGTGGGACCCGGAAACAGAAACGCCGTCGCATGGCCGCAGGTGGCGGCCACGCACCGGCAACGTCAAAGTAGTTGTGAGGCTGTTTCAGAATGAAGCGAAGCGGTTCTGGCTAGGCGCGCGGCCGCAGACAGTACAAGTAGTACGGCAAGGCCGCGCAACGACGCCAGAATCATTCTGAAACAGCCTCATCCACCTAGCAGGCCGCGCTTGACGTCTCGGTCGACCGGGTTATCGCCAAGGAAGATGCGCAGCACTGCCTGATAGAAATCCTCGCCGGGGATCGGACGGCCGCGCGGGGTGCCGTTGATGGCGACCACGGTGCCGCTGTCCGGCGAGAAATCGATGTTGATCACGTCGCCCTTGTGGGCGGTGCCGACCTGGTCCATGGTCTGCTCGAGCTGCACCAGGCGGGCGGACAGCATCTGCAGCTGCAATTCGCTGTGATTCTGGCGCATGCCCTTCTGCATGGCCTTGACGAACGTCACCGGGTCGGTTTCGCGCAGCATCCGCAGCTGCAGGCGCTTGGATCCGGACGTGCCCAGCACCACCGTGGCGTTGCGCGCTTTCTCGGGCAGGTACAGCGCGGCTACGTAACCCTTCAGCACGAGGCCGGCGCGCAGGCCGGTGCCGTTGAGCTGCAATTCCTTGCCGCCCACGCGCGCCGCGTCATCGAACCGCATGCCCTCGATCACGCTGGCGCCAGCCGCGGGCAACAGCGCGCCCAGCGTCACGCTTATGCACAGCGTGGCGAGCTGGTGACGGAGGCGGTGGGCGGTGTCCGCGTACAACGACGGGGACGACGACCGGGAAGGGGTACGGCGGGGCAACATAGGGCAGACATACAACTTGGCATGCCATGCTCGCGCAATTCTGGAAAAATACCTATCCGTATCTGCCCTAATCTGCACATTTTTCACACCAATCCCTCTGCCAGGGGGATTGCTCACGGCCGTGCCGATTGTTATCCCCGACATGCACGGCGACCCTCGCTGTTGCCAATAGAACAATAAAGACAAGATGTCATCTGCTCTCCTGCTGGTGCCGGACTTCAGCCTGATCCTGATCGGCTGGCTGCTGGTGCGCTATTCCCCCTTTGACCGCGCCTTCTGGGGAGGGGTGGAGCGACTGGTCTACTTCGTGCTGTTTCCCGCGCTGCTGCTGCAATCGACCAACAGCGCAGTGTTCGATTTCTCCTCGACCTCGGCCATGCTCGGCCTGGCGCTGCTGGTGATGGCATTCGGCATGGTGGGCGGCTACGCGGTCAAATGGGTGCTGCGGCCGGACGACATCAGCTTTGCCTCGGGCCTGCAGACCGCGTTCCGCTTCAATTCCTACATCGGGCTGGCGCTGGCCTCGCGCCTGGGTGGCAGCGAGGGGCTGGCAATGATGGCGGTGATCGTGGGCTGCACGGTGCCGCTGTGCAACGTCGCGGCGGTCTGGGCGCTGGCGCGGCATGGGGAAACGCGGCTGTGGCGCGAACTGGCGCGCAACCCGCTGATCCTGGCCACGGCCGGCGGGCTGCTGACCAACCTGATCGGGTTGCACCCGCCCGAAGTGGTGGCGATGACGCTAAACCGGCTGGGCTCGGCCTCGACCGCGCTGGGCCTGATGACGGTCGGTGCCGGGCTGCAGATGAGCGGCGCGACCGGCACGGTCGGACCGGTCGCGTGGTGGAGCGGCATCAAGCTGCTCGCCATGCCCTGCCTGGCCTGGCTGGTGGGCCGGCTGCTGCCGCTGACCGAACTGCAGTACCAGATCGTGGTGCTCTATGCCTCGCTGCCGACGGCTTCAAGCGCCTACATCCTGGCGGTGCGCATGGGCGGCAACGGGCCGATGGTGGCCGCGACGATTTCGGTGATGACCGTGGCGGCCATCGTCACGACACCTCTATGGCTGGCGCTTGTGAGTCAGGGATAGTGCCCTGCGCGAGCGCCCAGTCGATATGCTCGCGCACCATCGGCGAGGCCGACTCGCGGCGGCTTTCCAGCGCCTCGCGGATGCGGGTGGCCAGCGCGGCATCTTCCGGCCTAGTGCCTGACAAGGCCGTGCGCAGGCTGTTGCCGAGCCCCACGGCAAGGTTGCGCAGCCAGCGTTCATGGCCGATACGGCGGATCGGGCTGCCTTCCAGACGCTGGTTGAACTCGGCCTCGGTCCACAGGAACAGTCCGATCATGTCCGGCGCATCGAAGCCATTGCGCACGTCGAAGTCGGGCACCGTCGCGCGGTGCGCGAACTTGTTCCACGGGCAGGCCAGCTGGCAGTCATCGCAGCCGTACACGCGATTGCCCATCGGTGCGCGAAATTCCACGGGGATCGCGCCCTTGTGCTCGATGGTCAGGTAAGAAATACAACGGCGTGCGTCGAGCCGGTAAGGTGCGAGGATGGCGCCGGTCGGGCAGATGTCGATGCAGCGGTGGCAATTGCCGCAGTGGGATGCCTCGGGCGGATCGGCGGGCAGCGGAATGTCCACCAGGATCTCGCCGAGGAAGAACATCGAGCCACCGTCGCGATCGAGCAGCAGCGTATGCTTGCCGCGCCAGCCCAGTCCGCCCTGGCTCGCCAGCGCCACTTCCATCACCGGTGCGGAATCGGTGAAGACGCGATAGCCGAAGACGCCGATGGCCGTCTCGATGCGGCTGGCCAGCTGCTGCAGCCGGTTGCGCAGCACCTTGTGATAGTCGCGGCCACGTGCATAGAGGGAAATCACCGCCGTGGCAGGGTCCCCCAGCCGCGCCAGCTCGTGGCGGCGCCAGTTGGCCTCGCCGCCGGCTGGCAGGTAGGGCATGCGGGCAACGATGGCACGCACGGTGCCGGGCACCAGTTCGGCCGGACGGGCGCGCCGCGGGCCGTGGTTCGCCATATAATCCATGTCGCCGTGGTAGCCCTGCGCCAGCCACGCCATCAGTCCCGGCTCGGCATGGCTGAGATCGACATCGGCGATGCGCACCGAGCTGAAACCCAGCTCGGCGCCCCATTCACGAATCGATGCCGCAAGCGTCTCCAGCGGGGCCGGGCCTGCCGCTTGCGCGGCGGTTTCCGGCCTGGAAGATGCCGCGGATGGTCCGGTGGAAGCGCCGGCGGAGCGGCCGGCGGAACGGGGAGTGGGGGCGGCTGGCGCTTCGGCTGCTCGGTCGATCATCCCTGAATTGTACGCAATGCCCTTGCTTGAAGAACGCACCCTGACGCTGCCTGACGAAGCCGCCACCGCGCGGCTTGGCGCCGCGCTGGCCGGCACGGTGCGCACGATGCCGCCGCGCACCGTGCACCTGCAGCTGTCCGGCGATCTCGGCGCCGGCAAGACCACGCTGTCGCGGGCGATCCTGCGCGCGCTGGGTCACGCCGGCAAGGTCCGCAGCCCGACCTACACGCTGTGCGAGCCTTACGAAGTGGCCCGCGCCGACGGCTCGGCGCTCACCGTCTATCATTTCGACCTCTATCGTTTTGCCGATCCCGAGGAATGGATCGACGCCGGATTTCGCGACTGCTTTGCCGAGCCGGCCTTCAACCTGGTCGAGTGGCCGGAAAAGGCTGGCCGCCTGCTTGGGGAACCCGACCTGCACCTGTTGCTCCAATCGGACATGGCCGGCCCCGACGAGGCCGGCGAGCGGCGCACCGCCACGCTGCGCGCCTATACTCCCACTGGACTTACCCTGCTTAACGCATGCTGATCAAGCGACTCGCCACCGACCGCCCCGATGGACCCGACGGAGTGCTGCAGGCACGCCGCAAGTGGATGGCGCAATGCCTGAAGCTGGGCGCCGGCACTGCCGTGCTGACGCTCGCCGGGCCGCAGATCGTCTTTGGCGCCGGCATCGTGGCGGTGCGAGTCTGGCCGGCCGAAGACTACACGCGCGTCACGATTGAATCCGATACGCCACTGGCCGCCGTCCATCAGATGATCCGCGACCCGGACCGGCTGGTGGTGGACATCGACGGCCTCGACCTCTCGCCCACGCTGCGCGAGCTGGTCGCCAAGATCACCCCCAACGACCCCTATATCCAGACCGTGCGCGTCGGCCAGAACCGCCCGCGCGTGGTCCGCATGGTGTTCGACCTGAAGGAAAACGTCGCACCGCAGGTGTTCACGCTGGCGCCGATCGGCGCGTATCGCAACCGCCTGGTATTCGACCTCTACCCGGTCAACCCGCCCGATCCGCTCTGGAAGCTGGTGCGCGACACCGAAGAGAAGCAGCGCCGCTTTGCCACCAGTGCGCCGTCGTCGGGCTCCGACAACATTGCGGGTGCGCCGGCCGGCGCCGAGGAAGATGCCATCGGTGCGCTGGTCCGCAAGTTCGACGAGAAGGGCGAGATTCCGCCGAGCACGGCGCCGGTGCCGCCGGTGGTTGCCTCAAAGCCGAAGCCGTCGACCCCGGTCATCCCGACGCCCAATGCCCCGGTCGTGCCGCCGGTCGCGCGGGATAATCCCACTGCCGAACGGCCTTTCAAGATGCGTCGCCTGCTGACGGTAGCAATCGACCCGGGCCACGGCGGCGAAGATCCCGGTGCGATCGGTGTCTCGGGCTCGCGCGAAAAGGATGTGGTGCTGCAGATCGCGCATCGCCTGCGCGCCAAGATCGATGCGCAGCCGAACATGCGCGCAATGATGACGCGCGATGCGGATTTCTTCGTGCCGCTGAACGTGCGCGTGCAGAAGGCGCGCCGCGTGCAGGCCGACCTGTTCGTGTCGATCCACGCCGATGCCTTCCTGTCGCCGGAGGCAAAGGGTGCGTCAGTGTTCGCGCTGTCGGAGCGCGGGGCGTCCAGCACCGCGGCGCGCTGGATCGCGAACAAGGAAAACGCCTCTGACCTGATCGGCGGGGCCAATATGGGCAACAAGGATGCGCAGGTCGCGCGCGTGCTGCTGGACTTGTCCACCACCGCGCAGATCAACGACAGCCTGCAGGTCGGCAAGGCGGTGCTGTCGGAGATCGGCGGCGTCAACCGGCTGCACAAGGGCAGCGTGGAACAGGCCGGGTTTGCCGTGCTGAAGGCGCCGGATATTCCGTCGATCCTGATCGAGACCGCGTTTATCAGCAATCCTGAGGAAGAGCGCAAGCTGAATGACGATGCGCATCAGGAGCAGTTGGCCAATGCGATCCTGCGGGGGATTCGGGCTTATTTTGCGCGGAATCCGCCGTTGTCTAAGAATCCGTCGGTTTGAGGGACGCGGCCGAAAAAAAGTGCTTCGCTGGATTGCGGGGTTTGGTTCTTGGAAGCGCTGCTGTTTCGCCGGCGTAGCCGGCGACCTCCTTTTTGACGGCGCCCAAAAGTAGGTCGCCCCTTCAGGGGCGAAACCTGAGACCGTCGACCCTCGACAGCAGCCAGCTGCAGCCACTAACCTCAGGCTCACCAGCAGCAGCCCCTTCAAAGACCCCAGCCCCACAAATCGGTGAAGAACCAAAAGAACGCGTTTTTTCTTGGCGATGCGCGGTAGTCAGGCCCGAGCCGCCGCCCGATCCTCCACCAGCGCATCTCGGTTCGCATAACGCGCCGCAATCACCGAGCACACAATCAACTGCAACTGGTGATAAACCATCAGCGGCAACACCAGCAGCCCCAGCGCCGGATGCCCGGCGAACAGGATCTTGGCCATCGGAATGCCATTGGCCAGGCTCTTCTTGGAGCCGCAGAACACGGCCGTGATCTCGTCTTCAACCGAGAAGCGCAGGCGGCGCGCCGTGAAGGTGGTCGTGCCGAGCACCACGAACAGCAGCATGGCGGACAAGCCCATCACCGCGCCGATGGTCTGCCACTGATATTGGTGCCACAGGCCGGCGGCAGTCGCATCGCAGAACGACGAATAAACGATCAGCACGATCACGCCGCGGTCGATCTTGTTGGTGACCTGCTTCCGCTTGGCCAGCCAGCTGCCGATCAGCGGGCGCAGCAGCTGGCCGAGTGCGAACGGCAGCAGCAGTTGCAGGGCCACGCCGGTCAGGGCCTTGCCCAGCGGCATCGAGGCGCCGCTGGCGCTGATCACCAGCCCCATCAGCAGCGGCGTGACGGCCATGCCGATCAGCCCGGAGATGGTGGCGTTGAAGATCGCGCCGGGTACGTTGCCGCGCGCCATCGAGGTCATCGCGACAGAAGAGGACACCGTCGACGGGAGCGCGCACAGGTAGAACACGCCGAGCAGCAGATCGGGCGGCAATGTGTTGTGCAGCGACAGCATCAGCAGCAGGCCGATGACGGGGAACACCACGTAAGTGAACGCCTGCACGAACACGTGCAGCCGCCAGTGCTTCGCGCCTGCCACCAGCTTGTCGCGCGACAGCGCCGCGCCGTGCAGGAAAAAGACCAGCGCTACGCCCAGGCTGGTGACCAGGCCAAGGTGCAGTGGCCCTTTTCCCGAGCCGATTTCCGGGGCAATCAGGGCGATGCCGATGGCCGTCAGCATGATCAGGACAAAGCCGTCGATCAGGTCATAGAGCTTCTTGAGTTTCGAAAGAATACGAGACATGACTGCTGCTAGTTAGGGTTTTGCCTAGTATTGGACGTTACCCAGGTCTAGAATGCAAATTCATTTATCGAATCCATTTATCTGATCGTTGCATGAATTACACACTCCGGCAGTTGCGGGTGTTCCTGGCGGTGGCCGGCAGCGGCGGTTTCAGCCGTGCCGCCGATGTGGTGGGGCTGACACAGCCGGCGGTAAGCCGTGGTGTTGCTGAGCTGGAAGAGGCACTTGGCGTGCGCCTGCTGGACCGCACCACGCGCGAAGTGGTGCTGACCGATGCAGGCCATGCGCTGGCGCCCGCGCTGGAACGGCTGCTTGGCCAGCTGGACGATACGCTCGAGGAAACCCGCCAGCTTGGTGAGCGCTATCGCGGACGCGTGGTGATAGCCGGCGCGCCTACCATTTCGGCACGCCTGATGCCGATGTACGTGGCGGCCTGCGCGGCGCAATACCCCGAAATCCGCCTGACCGTGCGCGACAACGTGCAGGCCGACGGCCTGGAGCAGGTGCGGGCCGGCGCGGTGGACTTCGGCGTGCTGATCGATCCGCTGGTGCAGGACGGACTGACCATCGAAGCGCTGGCAACCGATCCGTTCTGCTTCGTGTGCCGGCGCGACCATCCGCTCGCGCAGTCCGAGTCGGTGCCATGGGCGGCGCTGCACGGCATGCGGCTGGTGCTGCTGGACTTTGCCTCGGGCAGCCGGCCGCTGATCGACCGCGTGTTCGGCCGGCACGGCGTGGTGCCGCAGGTGGTGCAGGAGCTCGGCCACTCGGCCAGCGTGTTCGGGATGGTGGAGGCGGGGATCGGGGCGTCGGTGCTGCCGTCGTTCTCCCTGCCGCTGCCGGCCGCGTCGCCGCTGGTGTGGCGGCCGCTGGTGCCGTGCGAGGAACGCCGCATTGTCATGGTGCGGCGTGAGGACCGCTCGCTGTCGCCGGCGGCAGCAGCGGTCTGGGACCTGGTACGCAAGCTGACCGTCCGGGCCGAGCCGCCGATGATGGACGCAGCGGCCTGAGCGGTCAGCCTCCCGTCAGCCGGCCGTTACCATCAGTGCTTCCAGGTCGAAGCTGCCATCGGCCTGCACACGATAGTGCTCACGCACTTCGGTCGGCGCCACCTGCCAAAGATGGCGAATCGCTTCGACCGCCAACGCGGGTGTGCGCATCCGCCTGACCCAGCTCTCGAATTCGATCCCGATTCGCCATACCGGCGACACGGCAATGCGATCGGCCCCGAAACCGGCGGCTTCGAGCATTGCCCGCCAGGCCGGACCGGTGTAGTCGCGCACATGTGAAGGATCGCGCAACAACTCGACCGATTGCAGCCAGGTATCGCGCAGCGGATCTTCCGCGCCGGCAATGTCGATCAGGATCAGCTTGCCGCCGGGCTTGAGCACGCGGCGGATTTCGCGCAGGGCAGCCGGCACGTCGCGCCAGTGGTGGGCACTCATGCGCGAGACCACGGCGCAGAAGCTTGCGTCGGCGAACGGCAGCACCTCCGCAGCGCCTTGTTGGGTGCGGATATTGGCCAGTCCGCGCTCCCGGGCCGCGCCGGCGACCACGGCGAGCATGTCTTCCGACAGGTCATAGGCCGTGACCTGCGCCGCCACCGTCGCCGCCGCAAAGCTGGCGTGGCCGGCGCCGCAGCCCAGGTCGAGCACGCTGCTCTGGCCTCGCTTCGCTTCGGGAATCAGCGCCGCCAGCTCTTGCTTCAGGTGTTCCAGGTCCGCGCCCTGGGCGTGCACGGCGCTGGTGAGGTAGGCGCTGGCGGTGGCGCCGAATTGCGCGGCGACGAGTTCCTGTTGTTGCATGGCTGCTCCTGAACCGGGCGATCTGCCGGCTTTCTCGTTGACGGGGACTTGCCCGCTAAGCGGGTGTCACGTACTGTATGCGGGCCATTTTCCCGGTACAAGTCAGCAATTTATCCTGGTATAACAGGCACCAGTCTATGCAGGCCGACGCCGACCTCCAATCCGTAACCGCTCCCGCTACCCATGAAGCCAGCCGCGAAGCCGTGCTGGGCGCCTTCCTGCGCGCCCACCGCGAGCGGCTGTCTCCCGGCGAGGTCGGTCTCTCTCCCGGCCGCCGCCGCCGCACTCCCGGCCTGCGCCGCGAGGAAGTGGCGCAGCTCGCCGGTCTGAGCGCGACATGGGTAACTTGGCTGGAGCAGGGTAGGCCGGTGACCTTGTCCGCGCGTGCCTTGGACAGCCTAGCGGCTGCCCTGCGCCTGTCGCGGGCCGAGCGGGCCTATCTGTTCGAGCTGGCCGGACGCCGCGATCCGCGGCAGGCGGAAGACGAGGCGGTGCCGCCAGCGGTGCTGGCCTCGGTGCAGGCGATCAACGGACCGGCCTATCTGCTCGACCGCCAATGGAACGCGCTGGCCTGGAACGCTGCCGCCGCCGAATTGTTCGTCGGCTGGCTGGACGCCGGCAGCCACGAGCGCAACCTGCTGCGCGCCATGTTCCTGTCGCCGGCGCTGCAGGCACTGGTCGAAGACTGGCCGCACCGCGCGGCCCGGCTGGTGGCGGAATTCCGCGCCCACAGCATCCGCTTTGCGGAGGATCCGCCGACGCGCGCACTGATCGAGGGACTGATGGCAGACAGCCCGGCGTTTCGCGCCGACTGGCTGTCGCAGGATGTGGAGGATCGGGAGGGCGGGCGTCGCGGCTTCCGGCACCCGGCGCGCGGTCCGCTGCAATTCGAACAGCTGACGCTGGTACCCGCGGCCGCGCCGGGGCTGATGCTGGTGATGCTGATGCCGGCATGAGACCGGCAGCAGCATCAGAGGCTTACTTGGGCTGCATCCGGATCGCGCCATCCAGGCGGATCACTTCGCCGTTGAGCATGGTGTTGCCGATGATCGCCTTGGCCAGCTTGGCATACTCGGCCGGGCGGCCCAGGCGCGGCGGGAACGGCACCATCTTGCCGAGCGCGTCCTGCACTTCCTGCGGCATGCCCAGCAGCATCGGCGTCTCGAAGATACCCGGGGCGATCGTCATGCAGCGCACGCCGTCGCGCGACAGGTCGCGCGCGATTGCCAGCGTCATGGCAACCACGCCGCCCTTCGATGCCGCATAGGCAGCCTGCCCGATCTGCCCGTCGAAAGCCGCCACCGATGCCGTATTGATGATCACGCCACGCTCGCCTTCGCTGTCGGGCGTGTTCTGCACCATCGCCGCAGCGGCCAGCCGGATCATGTTGAAGGTGCCGATCAGGTTCACGCGGATGGTCTTGTCGAAGGCATCCAGCGGGTGCGGCCCGTTCTTGCCGACCGTCTTGTTGGCTGTCGCAATGCCCGCGCAGTTGATCAGCCCGGACAGGCGGCCCAATGTCTGCGCGGCTGCTACAACCGCCTGGCCGTCAGCCTCGGAGGTCACGTCGCACTTGACGAACTGTCCGCCCAGCTCCGCCGCCAGCGCCTTGCCGGTGGCTTCGTTCAGGTCGGCGATCACCACCTTGCCGCCCGCCTCGGCGATCATGCGCGCGCTGCCCGCGCCCAGGCCGGAGGCGCCGCCGGTGACGATGAATACGTTGCCCTGGATTTCCATCTGCTGTCTCCTCGTTCGTGGGTTGTCGTTTACGTAAACGTCAATTCGAATCGTATTGTACGGAGCGGCGGCGCATGTGCAAGCCCAAACAAAAAAGCGACCCGAAGGTCGCTTTCTGTGGACTGATGGAAGGCTGCGCTTACTTCAGCGCCTCGAACACGTGCGTGGTGATGCTGTCCACGTCGCCCAGGCCCGAAATCTTGCGGTACTTCGGCGGCGCGACCTTGGCGGCAGCATCGCCCTTGGCAGCCCATTCCGAGTAGTAGTCCACGAGCGGACGGGTTTGCTGCGAGTACACGTCCAGGCGCTTCTTGACGGTTTCTTCCTTGTCGTCGTCGCGCTGGATCAGGGCTTCGCCGGTCTCGTCGTCGATGCCTTCGGTCTTGGGCGGGTTGAACTTGACGTGGTAGGTACGTCCCGAAGCCACGTGCACGCGGCGGCCGCTCATACGCTCGATGATGGCGTCGAACGGTACGTCGATTTCCAGCACGTAGTCGATGGCCACGCCGGCGTCCTTCATGGCTTCGGCCTGCGGAATGGTACGCGGGAAGCCGTCGAACAGATAGCCGTTCTTGCAGTCGTCCTGCTTCAGGCGGTCCTTCACCAGGCCGATAATGATGTCATCCGACACCAGTCCGCCCGCATCCATGACCTTCTTGGCCTCGACGCCCAGCGGCGTGCCGGCCTTCACCGCGGCGCGCAGCATGTCGCCGGTGGAAATTTGCGGAATGCCGAACTTCTCGCAGATGAACTTGGCTTGCGTGCCTTTGCCGGCGCCAGGCGCGCCCAACAGGATCAAACGCATTTACGGGTCCTCAGAGTTTTGAATCTGGTGTGGCGGGGAAGATCAGAAGGAGGGTAACGCCGTAACTTGACGCAAGACTTACTGCGCAGGCCGTGCTGACGCCCGATGTAGCGCTTGCCGGGAGGCGGCGCGGGTCACCGGACGGGCTCTATCTTTATCTCCCCACCGAGCCTTGGCCGGACGACGCGCTCGACTGCGCCTGCCCGACGGCTCTTATCGGCAAGCATTATGCCATGACGCGCTGCAATTCCGGGCTGAAATCCGCCCGCTGATTCGGTTGCAGCAGTATGAACCGGAGCGGGCAGGCCGGTCCGGTCAGGGGCCTTCCTGTGCCATGGTCTGTGCCCATAGCGCCCGCACGCGCTCCAGGTCGGCCGGCGTGTCCACGCCCGGCGCCGGGGCGGCGTTGGTCTGCAGCACGCTGATGCGCTCGCCATGCCACATGGCGCGCAGCTGCTCCAGCGCTTCAGTCTGCTCGACCGGCGCTGCCGCCAGGGTGGGGAAACGGCGCAGGAAACCGGCACGGTAGGCGTACAGGCCGATATGACGCAGCACCGGCATGGCAGGCAGCGACACCTGCGCCATGGCGGCGGGCACGGCCGGCACGCCGGACCATGCGTCGCGCGACCACGGGATCGGCGCGCGCGAGAAGTACATCGCGCGGCTGGCGGCGTCGCACACCACCTTGACCACGTTGGGATTGAAGACCTCCGCCACGTCATGCAGCGGATGGGCCGCCGTGGCGATCGCACAGTCGGCATGGTGCGCCAGGTGCAGCGCCACTTCGTCGATCAGTTGCGGATCGATCAGCGGCTCGTCGCCCTGGACATTCACGACGATGGCGTCGTCAGCCAGGCCGAGCTGCGCAGCCACTTCCGCCAGGCGATCGGTGCCCGACGGATGATCGGCGCGCGTCAGCACGGCCTCGATGCCATGCGCGGCGCACGCCTGCGCCACGGCCGGGGCGTCGGTGGCCACCACGGTGCGCTGCGCCGACGACGCATGCGCGCGCTCGGCCACCCGCACGATCATCGGGCGCCCACCAATGTCGGCCAGCGGCTTGTCGGGCAGCCGGGTCGAGGCCAGCCGCGCGGGAATGACGACGGTAAATGCCGGGATGCTCATGATGCGCGACGTTCAGTTGCCCGCGTTGTCCGCCGGAGCGGCCGGGTCGATCACGCGGCCCGGCACCGACTGGCGGGCCTCGTCGGCCAGCATGACCGGAATCCCGTCACGAATCGGATAGGCCAGCTTGTCTACGTGGCAGATCAGCTCCTGCGCGGCGCGGTTGTACTCCAGCTTGCCCTTGCACAGCGGGCAGACCAGGATTTCAAGCAGCCGGTTGTCCATCTTGGTGTTCCTTGTTGAGTCCGGCCGCCGCCTTGTGCTCGCCAGTGGGCGCCATGGACATGGCAGCTCCGGCGGCCGGCACTGCCGGGACGCGCGCCAGCACGGCGCTGCGGATTTTATCGATCAGGCCCGCGTCGATCACGGGCGTGGTGGGGACGACCCAGATGCGCGGGTCGTCGAAACGCTCGCATTTTACGGCATCCTTTTCGGTGATCAGGATGATGTCGGCATCGAGCGCCGCCGGATTGTCGGCAAACGGGTCGTCGGCGAAATCGTAATGGTCCGGCAGCGGCAGCGTCTTCGGCTCCAGCCCTGCGCTGCGCAGGCTGGCGAAGAAGCGCTCCGGGTTGCCGATGCCGGCTGCAGCCAGCACGCGCCGGCCGATGAAGGTGGTGACCGGGCGCGCCATGGTCGGGTCGTTCAGCTGCCAGGCGTCGTCGAGCTCGAGCCGCATGCCATAGACATCGGGGCGATCCGGCGTGGCGCGGAAGTTCGGGTCGTTGATCAGCGTGGCATCGCGCGGGCGCGAAAGCGGCTCGCGCAGCGGGCCGGCCGGCAGCAGCAGGCCGTTGCCACCCATGCGGGAATCGAACATCACGATCTCGAAATCGCGCTGCAGGCGATAGTGTTGCAGGCCGTCGTCGAGCAGCAGCACGTTCACGCCCGGGTGCGATACCAGCATGGCTTGCGCGCACAGGGCCCGGTCCGGGAACACCCAGACCGGCACGTCGGTGGCGCGCGCGATCAGCAGTGGCTCGTCGCCGACATCCGACGCCTGCGAGGTCGGCTTGACGCGGCGCGGGTGCTTGAGTTGTACACCATAGCCGCGCGAGACCACGCCCGGCCGGAGCCCGGCTTCGGCCAGCGCATGCGCCAGCGCAATGACGGCCGGCGTCTTGCCGGTGCCGCCCACGGTCACGTTGCCGACCACCACCACCGGCATCGGCAGGCGGGTCGACTTGAACCAGCCGCGCTGATAACCAAGCCGGCGAATCCGCGCCACGACGCCGAACAGCAGCGAGAACGGCAACATCACCCAGGCAAACCAGCCGCGGCGCTGCCACTGGGCGGTTACGAAGTCTGCAAGGGCGTGGCGGGGAGCGGGCATGGACGCTGGAGGGCGGTGGCTGGTGGGACGGCGGGCAGGGCCCGCGCATCGGCGGCAGTGCCGGCAGATTCAGACATTATGGGCATTGCCCGGCGCATGCCGCAAGCCCGGCGGGACGGCCGGGCCTGGCTGGACAAGTACCGCTCAGCGCGGCTGCGCGCTCTGGGTGGCGAAGGTCAGGCGCGACAGGCCCGCCAGCCGGGCGGCTTCCATCACGTTGATCACCGCCTGGTGAGACGCCTGCGCGTCGGCGTTGACGATGACCACGGGCGGCTGGCCATTGGTGGCGGGGCCTGCGGCGGCACGCAGCTGGTCGGCCAGGCTGGTGACGTCCTTTTGCTCCATCACGTGCTTGTTGACCGAATACACGCCGCGCGACGACACCGACACCACGATCTCCTGCGGCCGCTGCTGGGCGCGCTCGGCGTCAGCGGTCGGCAACTGGATCTGCAGTTCGGTGTAGCGCGAGTACGTGGTCGTGATCATCAGGAAGATCAGGATCACGAGCAGCACGTCGATCAGCGGGATCAGGTTGATCTCCGGCTCTTCGCGCCGTTGGCGGGAACGGAATTGCATGGCGTTCAGGCGCGGCGCTGCGGCAGGATGGCATCGAGGAACGACGTGGCGCGGAATTCCAGTTCGGCCACATAGTCATCGACGCGGCGGCGGAAGTAGCGCCAGAAGATCAGCGCCGGAATGGCGATGATCAGGCCGAAGGCCGTGTTGTAGAGTGCCACCGAGATGCCGTGGGCAAGCTGTTCCGGGTTGGCGCCGGTGCCGCCCTGGCTGCCGAAGATCTCGATCATGCCGATCACGGTGCCCAGCAGGCCCATCAGCGGCGCCACCGAGGCAATCGTGCCGAGCGCGTTCAGGTAACGCTCCAGGTCATGCGCGACCGCGCGGCCAGCTTCCTCCACCACTTCCTTGGCGGCATCGCGCGAGGTATGCGGTTGCAGCACCACGTGGCGCAGGCCGGCGGCCAGCACGCGGCCCAGCGGCGAGTTCTGTTCGAGGGTGTTCACGACTTCCGGCGTGGCGCGGCGCTGCTGGGCAGCGGAAAGCGCCTCGTCGTACAGCCTGGCGGGCAGCACCTTGCTGCGCTTGAGCGTCAGGAAACGTTCGACGATCAGTGCGAGCGCAATGATCGAGGCGAGCAACAGCGGCCAGATCGGCCAGCCGGCCGCTTGAATGATGGAAAACACTTGGACCCCCGGATCGACAACAGGTGAGACAGACAACCCCAACCACGTATACGGCAAGCCTTGGCTGCGCTGCGGGTCGGGGACCATGTGCGCACCGGCATTGCTCGAAAAAATCAGGCGCCACTCTAACCCGCGCCATGACGCGCGGCAAGACACGGGCAGGCGTTGTCTCGGCGGCGCATCGCCGTGCTGGCGGCAGCTTTCCACAGCAGTACGGGACAGCGTTGTGGATGGATTGTGGAAAGCTGGCTGACAAGAATCTTAAGCCATTGATCTGCAAGGCTAATGTGGCGGCTGCCTAAAAATCATGCAGACCTTGTCCGAACCATGCTGAAGGCCGTCACGCGCTGCAGGGGCAGTCAAAATGAGGTGGGCACAGGTGGCGGGCATCAGGCTTTCCACACCAATGCGGGACAGGATTGTGGACGGCCTGTGGAAACCGGCCTGAGAACACCGCTAAGTGGTTGATTGGAAAGGGTACACCTCCTGCTGCTCAAAGAATGTGCAGGAGGCGCTTTGCGGCCTTACAGGGCAGCGCCGACGCCGTCTGTGGGGAAAGTCTCGTATTTTCCACATCCTGGCGGGAGAGTCTTGTGGAGCGCCTGTGGATAAGCCCGGGAGAAGCGTTGTAACTAATTGATTGCTAAGGGGCCGGCCGCCGCTGCTTAAATATTGGGCAGATGGAGGGATGGTGATATTCCCGCTTGCGCCAGACGCAAGCCAGCGACGCAATCGCCTCGGACGCCGCATTTCGGACATGGCACGGTTGCCGGACGCCACATGAGCCCGAATTGCGCCTCCCACGGCTGTTTTATTCAGAATTCCTGTGGATAACTTTGTGAACAAGCCTGGGGCGCGGCCGGTAAGTGTTTGACGCGAAAGGATTTTGGTTATATTGCCTAATTTTTGTTTCCGGCGGAAAAATCTTAAGAATCAAAGGCTTGTACCAGATCATGCGGCTTCCGGCGAAGCGTGCCGCCATCAGCGCCACCCCCTTGACAGACCCGTTATGCTGTGGACATGTCCATTCCACGCCGCTCGCACGGCTGTGCGCTATGCCCGACCCGCAGAACTTTTCCCGCGAAATGCCGTCCTTGGCAGCCCGCGGCGCTCGCGAAGCCATCCCCGTCGGTGAGCTTAACCACGCGATTGCGACGATGCTCGAACGCAACTTCCCGCTGGCCTGGGTGCGGGGCGAAATCTCGAACTTCACGCGCGCGGCCAGCGGCCACTGGTATTTCTCGCTCAAGGACGCGCGGGCGCAGATACGCTGCGTGATGTTCCGCGGCCGCAACCAGCATGTCGACTTTGCGCCGCGCGAAGGCGAGGCGGTGGAGGTGCGCGCGCTGGTGACCATGTATGAAGCGCGTGGGGAACTGCAGCTGGGCGTCGAGGCCATGCGCCGCGCCGGACTCGGCAATCTTTACGAAGCTTTCCTGCGGCTGAAGGAAAAGCTTGCGCAGGCCGGGCTGTTCGCACCCGAGCGCAAGCGGCCGATTCCGGACCATCCGCGGGCCATCGGCATCGTCACCTCGCTGCAGGCGGCGGCCTTGCGCGACGTGCTGACCACGCTGCGCCGGCGCGCGCCGCATGTGCCGGTGATGGTCTATCCGGTGCCGGTGCAGGGCGCCGGCGCCGCGCAAAAGATCGCCGACATGCTCGACCAGGCCGGCGCGCGCCGCGAATGCGACGTGCTGATCCTGTGCCGCGGCGGCGGCAGCATCGAAGACCTGTGGTCCTTCAACGAGGAAGTGGTTGCCCAGGCGATTGCGCGCTGCGTGTTGCCGGTGATTTCCGGCGTGGGCCACGAGACCGATTTCACCATTGCCGATTTCGTTGCCGATGTGCGTGCGCCCACGCCGACGGGCGCGGCGGAGCTGGTCAGTCCGGACCGCGCGCAACTGCTGCTGCAGACGAGCCGGGCGAGCCACGCGCTGGCACAGTCCATGCGTCGCCAGCTGGACCGGGGCGCCCAGCACCTGGACTGGCTGGCGCGCAGGTTGCGTAGCCCGCAGGCGCAGTTGCAGGAGCGTCGCGCGCAGGTCGACAATCTGGCCCGACACTTGCGCTCGGCATTGCGTGACACGATTGTCGCGCAGCGCCATCGCCAGCAATTGCTGGCGATGCGCTGGACCGCGTGTCGTCCGGATACCGTGGCGGCGCAGGCTGACGTGGCGCGCTTGTCGCAGCGCATGCAGGCAGCCGCCGCGCGCCAGCATGAGCGGGCCACGCAGCGCCTGGCACGGGCGGCAGGCGCGTTGGAGCTGCTTGCGCCGCAGCGTACGCTGGAGCGCGGCTACGCGGTGCTGCTGGACCAGCGCGGCAGGGCACTGCGATCGCCGGCGGAATTGCGTGCCGGCAGCGTGGTGGAAGCCCGCCTGGCAGAGGGCGTGGCCGATATCACCATCGCGGGCGTGCAGCCCAAGCTGGCGGATTTCTGATCGTTCTTTCTGGTCGTTTCCGGGCACGCTCCGGAATCGTTCCATCCAGTGCCCGGCACAAACTAAGATGAGGCCAGGGGGCATTGCGCCGCGGTTTGCGCGGGTCTGGCAAGTCCCCTACAATCGGCAGTTCCTCACCCGCAACCCCAACCCACAGAGACAGAACAATGGAACACAAGCTCCCCCCGCTCCCGTACGCGCATGATGCCCTGGCTCCGCACATCTCCAAGGAGACCCTGGAGTTCCATCATGACAAGCACCACCAGACCTACGTCACCAACCTGAACAACCTCATCAAGGGCACCGAGTTCGAAAACTCGACGCTGGAAGAGATCGTCAAGAAGTCGTCCGGCGGCATCTTCAACAACGCCGCCCAGGTGTGGAACCACACCTTCTACTGGGAATCGATGAAGCCGAACGGCGGCGGCCAGCCGACCGGCGCGCTGGCTGACGCCATCAACGCCAAGTGGGGCTCGTTCGACAAGTTCAAGGAAGAATTCACCAAGACCGCCGTGGGCACCTTCGGCTCGGGCTGGGCCTGGCTGGTCAAGAAGGCCGACGGTTCGCTGGACCTGGTGTCCACCTCCAACGCCGCCACCCCGCTGACCACCGACGCCAAGGCACTGCTGACCTGCGACGTGTGGGAACACGCCTACTACATCGACTACCGCAATGCCCGTCCGAAGTACGTCGAGGCATTCTGGAACGTCGTGAACTGGGACTTCGCCGGCAAGAACTTCGCTGGCTGATCGACGTGTTTCAGATGCGTATCGAGTAAGCCACGATCGGCCCTCGGAGCATCGCCGCCTGATTGGCGTCGACGTCGCGTCGATCGCCCAACTCGCGCAGTAGAGCAAGCCCCGGCACCGTAGAAGGTCCGGGGCTTTGTTGTTTCCGGTACCAGACCTCCGCACTGTATTGGCAGAGGCGACCACGCCAGCACTCTCCGCTGCCGTAATAGCTCCGCCTTCAAGGCTGAGGGGGCAACAGCAGACGCCCTTGTCTCTATTTTTGTACGCAAAACTAGAATACAATCATTGCTCTTTGAAGAGCAGCGGGAGGGCCATGGCCCAAGCCCACCATCGGTTCGGAGGACGAAATGACATTCTGTGAAACAGGCCTGACGTCGCAACACGTAGCGGCACTCGAGCCGATCGAGAACTACCTGAAGGGCCACATCACCGGCAAGGCCGAGTACATGCGCAAGGCCTTCCATCCGGATGCCCGGATCAATTCATTCCGCGACGGCGTGCTGCATTCGCTGAGCGTTGACGAGTTCTCGGCCCGCTTCCAGGGCCAGCCCGCACCAGATGAAGCGCAGCGCAAACGCTTCATCACCCACTTCGACGTCGTCGGCAATGCCGGCACGGCCAAGGTCGTGCTGCAGTATCCGGAGGTGACCTTCACCGACTACATGAACCTGCTGGAAATCGACGGTGTATGGAAGATTTCCAACAAGACGTTCAGCGCAGCGCCGCAGGTCACGGCTAAATGACTGGAAGCAGAGCCCGCCGTATGCGGGCTCTTTTTTTGCGAGCCATGCCCGAGTTCAGGCATCCACGGCAGCCACGACGGTTGAAGCCGGTGCCTGCGGAATCCGGATGGTCACGCTCAACCCGCGTTGCGCAGGTTCGTCGGTGTAGCCAATGCTGACCTGTGCGCCGATGCGGTCTGCGATCGTCCGGACAATGGACAGGCCAAGCCCTGAACCCATCGTCTCGTTGCCCAGCACCCGGTAGAAGGGATCGAACACGCGGCTTCGCTCCTCAGGCGGAATGCCGGGGCCAGTGTCCTGGATCTGCAGGATCGCCTCTCCCGCCAGCGACCGCACGGACAGGTCGATGCGCCCGCCGGCCGGCGTATAGCGGATTGCATTGTCGAGCAGGTTCCTGACGATGGTGAGCAGGTCGACCTCGCTGGCCAGCACCTGCGCATCGGATGCTCCTTCGACGCCCAGGTCGATGTGCCTGGCCTCGGCCAGCGGCATCAGGTCTTCGAGCACGCGCCGGTAGATCCGCAGCACTGACAGCGGGACCGCCGGCACAGGCACGGCGGATTGCGCGCGGGCCATGCTCAGCAACTGCTCCAGCAGGTTCCTGCCTCGCTCGATGCCCTGGCGCAGTGTCGCGAGCCGCGCGCGGGCGGTCTCTGACATCTCGGTGCCGGCGAGCCGATCCGCCTGCAGCGAGAGCGCCGTCAGCGGCGAGCGCAGTTCGTGCGCGGCGTCGGCGACGAAGCGCCGCTGCGCTTCCATCGATTGCGAGACCCGGCCCAGCAGGCGATTGATGGCCACCACGAACGGACGGACTTCCGTCGGCACATGCTCTTGCGGCAACGGGTGCAGTTCCTGCTCCCCGCGCCGGTCGATCTCGGCCGAGAGCACAGCGATGGGCCGGAACATCTGGCCCACCAGCCTGGCAACGATCAGGAGCAGCACGGGCACGAGCACCAGGAAAGGGAGAATAGTGCGCAGCGCGCCATCCCGGGCGATCTCGTCCCGAATGCCTGTTTCCTGCGCCACGACGATGCGCTCGCCCGAGGAAAGCGTTCGGACCATCGCACGGAAGTGCTCACCCCTGATGCTGAGGGTTTGCAAGCCATCCGCGAGCGTTGCCGGCAACGCCATGCCGGCTTCCGGGCTGCCGTTACCGGCGCCGGCCTGCGGCAGGTATTGCACGATGACGCGCGCTTCCTCGTCGCTGTGCGGCAGCCGCCCGGTGTCTCCAAGGTGGGGTACTGGCAGGTGCTGGCGGTCGAACAGGGTGGAGACCTGGCGCAACATGTCGTCCTGCAGCTCGTTGGCTTCCCGGAAGGCGGCTGCAAAGGAAAACACCCCGGCCACCAGTGCAATCGCGAGGATGGCGAGCGAGAGCCAGAGCGAGAGGCGAAGGCGGACCGACTCCTTCAGCCTGCTTTTGAGACCATCCATCCCACGCCCCTGACATTCCTGACGGCGTCGCTCCCCAGCTTCTTGCGCAGGGCGTGAATGAGGAATTCGACCGCATTGCTTTCCACTTCCTCGCCCCAGCCGTAGATGCGCTCTTCGAGCTCGCTGCGCGAGAGGATGGCGCCCGGGCGGACCAGCAGGGCCTGCAGCAGCGCGAACTCGCGGTTGGTGAGCTGCACGGCATCGCTGCCCCGGGCAGTCGCCTGCCTGGTGGCCGGATCGAGGGAGAGCTTGCCGTTGCTCAGGACCGGTGCCGCCACGCCGCCCTTGCGCCGCCATACGGCGCGCATGCGGGCGAGCAATTCGGTCATCTCGAACGGTTTGAGCACGTAGTCGTCGGCGCCGGCGTCAAGGCCCCGGATCCGGTCGTCCAGGTCGTCCTGCGCGGTGATGATGAGCACGGGCACTGGGTTGTCGCGGGCGCGAAGCGAAGCCAGCACCGTCATGCCGTTCTTGCCCGGCAGGCCGAGATCGAGCAGCACGATGTCGTAGTCCTGGCAGGCGAGCGCATCAAGCGCCGCTTGCCCGTTGCTGACCCAGTCGGCGGCGTGGGAAGCATCTTGCAGTGCTTCCCGGATTGCCTGCCCGATCATCGGATCGTCTTCGACCAGCAGTACGCGCATCCATTCTCCATTGCCTGCGGAATGCTGCCCGTCCGGCGGGATGGCAGTCTCCGGGTTCCACATCATATCGCCTCCAAAATGCAGATCGAAGCCATGCCGCGGAGAACGGGTCAGTGTCCCGCGCGCGCCGCCGCCCGCTGCGGAAAGAACACGATGCAGGCCACCATCAGCGTCATCAGCGCGGCCGAAGCGGAGAAGCGGCCCATGGCCAGTCCGCCGGCATGCAGCGGCTTGTCGAGGAAGTCGCCCACCACGGCGCCGAGCGGGCGCGTCAGGATAAAGGCTGCCCAGAACAGCGCGGTGCGGGATATGCGCGTCCAGTATCGGGCCGCGACCAGCGCTGCCAGCAGCGCACCGAACACCAGCATGCCGCCCAGATAGCCGAGCCCGGCCGTATCTGCGGTCCAGTCGCCCAGGGCCGTGCCGAGCGTCTGGGAGAACATGATCGTCACCCAGTAGAACATCTCGGCCTGTGGAGACTTCACGGTGTCGACCGATACGGTTCCCAGCGTCCGGTACCAGGTCGCCAGCGAGAGCATCAGCAAGACGCACAGCAGCGTGGTTCCGCCGGCATAGCCGATACCGAGGGAGCGGTCGGCAAAGTCAGCCAGGGTCGTGCCCACGGTTGTGGTGGCGACGATGGTTACCCAGTAGAGCGCAGGGCGAAAGCGCGTGGATGAAATCTGTGCCGATACCGCGATCAGGAAGATCACGGCAAAGATCGCCGTGCTGACGAGGTAGCCAAGATTCAGGGACATCGACAACGCATCGCCGCCGGTCTCTCCGAGCGTGGTTGCCGCTATCTTGATGATCCAGAAAACCAGGGTGACTTCCGGCACCTTGCTGAGGCTCTGTGCAGCCGGGGATCGCGTATTCAATGTGCTCATGCTTTTCTCCGGGACGGATTGCCCCATCGCTGGGGCGGCGGTGCACAGTCTGGCCGGCAAGACTTAGGACAGCCATAGCAGATCAGGGCCGCGCCCAGCCCCGGTGGATCAGCGCGGCGAACAAGTGGCTGTAGAGGCTCATGGCGACCCGGTAAAGAGGCGCTTCGAGCCATCGTCCGGCGCACTGCGCAATCCAGGCGCACAGCAGGGCGACCACGGCGGATCCCGCCATGTCGAAGGGGAAATGCACGCCCAGGTAGATGCGGGCCCAGGCCACCGGGATCCCGAGCAAGGCCAGCGCCAGGCCCGCCACCCTTGAGCGGATGGTCATCATGAGACTGAACGCTGCCGCCCAAAGCAGCGTCAGGTGATCACTGGGAAAGGACGAATCCGGAGCGTGCGGAATCAGGGTGTGCCCCAGTCCGGTCATGAAAGGGCGGGGATGCTGCCAGCACAGCCCGATAAGCTGGTTCGCGAGCAATCCCAGGCATCCCGATACGGTGGCCGCGAGCAAGGCCTTCCGGAAGGATTCGCCACCGCGCAGCCAGCCGATCGCCACCATGGCGGGAAGGATCCAGATCGCATACTCGGCAAAGAACGTGGCGGCTGCCACTGCCGGCGCACCGGGATGATCCGGCGCATTGATCAGCAGAAAGAGGTTTCGGTTGAGTGTTTCCATGATGGCTTCGGCCAGTGGGGCGCCGGCACGGCATTGCGCGACAGCAGAGCCTAACGCCGATGACTTAGCCAGGACTGAGCGCCGGAGACATCCGAAGCGATGTCACGTCAGTGTTTCCCCTGAGTCCAAAGCGCCACGGCAGGAAAGCTCGATGAAGGCTTCGCGGGACTACGATTCCTCGCACTGATCGCCCGTGGGCGCGCACGCAGTTTGCCGGCGGCCAGCACTGAGCTTTCCACAACAACCAAGAGATCCGAGGAGAACATCTTGAAGAGCAAGTACACCGCGCTCGCGCTGGCGGTCGGCGCCGTCTGCGCCGGCCAGGCCCACGCGCAATCCGTCACACTGTATGGCCTGATCGACACGACGCTGAGCACCATCAGCAATGCCGATGCACAGGGCCACCGCCTGACGGGCTTTCACCAGCCCGCGTGGTTCAGCGGCAACCGCTGGGGCCTGACAGGTGCCGAAGACCTTGGCGGCGGCACCAAGGCCATCTTCAAGCTCGAGAGCGAATTCCAGAGCTTTGATGGCGCCATGGATACGCCGGGCGTGCTGTTCAACCGCGACGCCTGGGTCGGGATCGAGAACGACACCGTCGGCAAGGTGACCTTCGGCCGCCAGGATGCGCTGGCACGAGACCCGATCGCTTCCGGCATCTACGCCGACCCGTATGGATCGGCCGTGATCAGTACCGACGAGGGCGGCTATACGAACAACAACAACTTCAAGCAGCTGGTCTTCTACGCGGGCAGTGCCACCGGCACGCGCATGAACAACGGCGTGGTGTGGAAGAAGATATTCACCAACGGCCTGACTGCCGGTGCCGCCTACCAGTTCGGCGAAGTGCCGGGCAACCCTTCGCGCGGCACCACGGAAAGCGTGACGCTGGGCTACAACGGCACCAATTTCCACGTCTCAAGCTTCTATACGCAGGCCAAGCTGGGCGATCTCTGGCACCGCTCCTATTCGGTCGGCGGCAACTACGTCTGGGGCATCGTGCGCGCGAATGCCGGCTACTTCCACTACACCGCCGACCAGGGTGCATTGGGCAAGCGCAAGGATGATGCCTACACGGTATCGCTCAAGGTGGCACCAGCAGGCGCGTTCGACTACGAACTGGGCTACCAGATGATGAAGGCAGGCAATGCGGCACTGAACGCCGGCGGCTTCACGCTCAACGCCTTCACCGACACCACCGCGTCGACCGCCACCGACAGCGGCCGCAAGAATACGATCTACGGCTCGGTCTTCTACCACTTCTCCAAGCGTACCGAGGTCTATCTCGCTGCAGACTACATGTTCCTGCAGCATGGCTATCATGCGGCCCAGTCCAACGGCTTCTCGCATCAGAGCGAGTTTGCGGTGGGTATGCGGACGCGGTTCTGATATGGCTGCGGCGCGGTGCGCCGTGGGTGCTCTGGGCTTTCCTTGTTCCCGGCTATAGGCCGGGTTTTTTTGTTCTTCGCTGGATTGCGGGTCTGGGTTCTTGGCGGGCGCTGCTGTTTCGCCGGCGTAGCCGGCGACCTCCTTTTTGACGGCGCCAAAAAGGAGGCAAAAAGCGCCTTCTGTCCTCGGCGGACGGCCAGTCTTATCGTAGTGTGCGCGTGTTTTTGTACGGGTATTTGCTTCAGGGCATAGCTGGACTGCCTGCCGCGCAGATCGCCAGAGGCAACGCCGGGAACGGCGCTGTCCTCCCGACCTCGTGAGAGCGGAGTGGCTCCGTGATCGAGCGGGCTGCCTACGGCAAGAGGTTCTGGACCACAACCGTGGTGCGCGATGGAGCTTCGCAGAGTGATGGGGCTCAAGCTGCGTGCCACTCCGCTCTCACGAGGTCGGGAGGACGGCCTGTCAATGCCTCGCGCCGTCTCGTCACAACGCGGCAGGCATCGTAGCTATGCCCTGAAGCCCGTACCCGTACAAAAACCGTCGAACACTACGATAAAGCTCCCGCCCGGCGGGCAAGACGGCGCTTTTTGCCTACTTTTGGGCGCCGTCTAAAAGTAGGTCGCCCCTTCAGGGGCGAAACCTGAGGCTGTCGACCTTCGATAGCGCCAAGCCGTAGGCACCAACACCAAATATACGAATCCAGAATCCAGATACCCCAGTCACCCAAGATTACTAGGCTTCCACTTAAGCAACCGATTCTCCAACCGCGTAAGCAGATAATCCGCAGCCAGCGCCACCACCGCCAGCACGATCATCGCTGCAAACACCCCGCTGGCGTTGAACGCCCCCTGCGCGGTGGCAATCAGCAGGCCGATGCCTTGCTTGGAGCCGAGGAACTCGCCAACCACCGCGCCCACCAGGGCAAAGCCAAAACTGACATGCAGGCTGGCCAGGATCCAGCTCAGCGCGGACGGCACCACCACGGCAAAGGTCAGCTGCCGCCTCGAGGCCCCCAGGATCTGGGCATTGGCGATCAGGTAGCGGTCGGCCTCGCGCACGCCCTGGAAGGCATTGCCGAACACCACGAAGAACACCATCACCACGGCCAGCGCCACCTTCGACGCCATCCCCAGCCCCAGCGCGATCACGAAGATCGAGCCGAGCACCACGCGGGGAATCGAGTTGGCGATCTGGATGTAGATGCTGAACACATCGGCCAGCAACTTGTTGCGTCCCAGCGCGATGCCGCACAGCACGCCGGCCACCGATCCGATCAGGAAACCGAGGCCGGTTTCTTCGAGCGTGACTGCCACCTGGGTCAGCAGCGGCCCCTGGGACGTGCCGTTGACGAACCAGTCGTAGATCTGCTCCGCGATCAGCGACGGCATGGAAAAGAAGAACGGATCGATCCATTGCAGGCGACCGGCGAGCTCCCACCCGCCCAGAACGGCTACCAGCAGCACCACGCGCAGCGTGACGATGAGCCAGTAGCGGCGGCGTGCGGCGGCCCGTGCCTGGAGTTCGAATGCCTCGTCCTGCGCGGCGTATGCAAGGTCTGCTTCCATTGTCTTGCTCGTTGGATTGGTTGGCAGGAGTGCCGTCAGTCGATGTGGACTTCTTCGCGCAGGTCGGCCCAGATCTCGCGCGACAGTTCCACGAAGCGCTTGTCATAGCGGATCTCGGAAGTCACGCGCGGGCGCGGCAGGTCGATCTCATAGACCCGCTTGAGCGTGGCCGGCCGCGCGGTCAGGACCAGCACCCGGTCGGCCATGGCGATGGCTTCTTCCAGGTCGTGCGTGACGAACACCACCGAGCCCGCGGTTTGCGACCACAGCTGCAGCAGTTCATCCTGCATCAGCGTGCGGGTCTGCATGTCGAGCGCGCTGAAGGGTTCGTCCATCAGCAGGATCTGGGGGTTGTTGATAAAGGTCTGGGCCAGTGCCACGCGCTTGCGCATGCCGCCCGAGAGCTGGTGCGGGTAGTGGTTGGCAAACTTGTCCAGCCCGACCTTGCGGATCCACTGTTCGGCCAGCGCGTAGGCGGCGTCGCGCGAGCTGCCGCGGAACATCGGGCCTGCCGCGACGTTGTGCAGCACGGTGCGCCACGGGAAAACCGCGTCGGCCTGGAACACGAAGCCGATGCGCGGATCGATGCCGTCGACCCGCTTGCCCATCAGGCGCACCTCGCCCGCGCTCGGCCGCAGCAGGCCTGTGATCAGGCTGAGCGTGGTCGATTTGCCGCAGCCGGTCGGCCCGACCAGGGCTACGAACTCGCCCTTGCCGACGGTCATCGAAAAATCGCGCAGGGCTACCGTGGCGGAGCCATCCGGCGAAATGAAGCGGCAGGATACGCGCTCGAACTCGATGGCGGGCGCGTCCTGCGATGCTGGGGTTGTCATGAAGAATCCTCGGGGCCGGTGCCGGGCGGCCTACTTCGCCTGGTCGACAAAAGCGTTGGTATAGGTACGGGACAGCTCGATATGCCTGCCCTTGACCGTAGGATCAAACGAAGCCAGCACCTTCAGGACGGTTTCCGGGCCACCGGCCGGCATCCGGCCATCGGCGGTGAACATGGGCAGCGATGCGCCCAGCGCCTTGACGTAGAGCTCGCGGTTGTTGCCGTAGTAGTCCCTGGGCATCTTTTGCGCAATCTCGTCGGCCGTATGCGTCTTGATGAAGTGCAGTGTCTTGACGAAGGCCCGCGCCAGCTTCTGGACCTGGTCCTTGTGGCTGTCTACCCAGTTCCGCTGCATGTAGAGGCTGGAAGCGGGGTAGAGACCGCCCAGCGCCTGCGTGGTGCCTTCGGCCGTGCGCATGTCTACCAGCACCTGCGCTTCGCCGGTCTTGAGCAACTGGGAAATGGTCGGCTCGGTCGTCATGCCGGCATCGATGCGGCCCTGGTGGATCGCGGCGATGAAGCTGTTGTCCGCCCCCACCGGCAGCACGGTGTACTGGCTGGGCTGGACGCCGGCGCGGAACGCCAGGTACTGGGTCAGGAAGTTGGTCGATGATCCCAGTCCCGTCACGCCAAGGGTCTTGCCCTTGACGTCAGCCATGCTCTTGATCTGCCCGGCGGCTTTGGTGGCGACCATCTCGGCCTCGCCCGGCACCTGCCCGAATACCACCACGGCCTGCACTTCCTTGCCCTTGCTCTGCAGGTCGATGGTGTGGTCATAGAAGCCCACCACACCCTGCACGGCGCCGGCCAGCAGTTCGTTCTCCGCATCGACGCCCGCCGGTTGTGACTGGATTTCGACGTCCAGTCCCTCGTCCTTGAAGTAGCCAAGCTGTTCGGTCAGCCTGGCTGGCAGATAGATGATCTTGGTCGCACCGCCGACCATGATCGTCACCTTGCCATCGGCCGCAAGTGCGGTGCCAGACACCGCGAGCGTTGCCAGCATCGTGGCCAGTGCAACCTTTCGGATTCCTTTCATGCCTGTCTCCAACCTTTGTGTTTTTGATCTCGGTGTGGATGCGGCGCAGGGTCGCAGCCAAATCTGATTCTAGGCAGCCCAATCCTTCACGCAGCTTTCCCCGGTGCTAGGGGAAATCCCGAGGCATCCGAAACCGGCGTGCGGCGTTAAAAGTAAGCCGCGAGCCCGCCCCGACCGCCCCGACCGCCAGAACAGTTCATGAAGGTATTGCTGATCGAAGATAACGTTTCACTGATCCACTGGCTCGCCAGGCTGCTGAAGGAGGACCGCTTCGTAGTCGATACCGCGCTGGATGGGGAAGTGGCCGACCAGTTGCTGCAGATGCAGCACTA
The DNA here is from genome assembly GCF_000812465.1 of Cupriavidus sp. IDO. Classification (GTDB taxonomy): domain Bacteria; phylum Pseudomonadota; class Gammaproteobacteria; order Burkholderiales; family Burkholderiaceae; genus Cupriavidus. The sequence continues at coordinate 188,624 of NZ_JWMA01000104.1, forward strand.
CGACGTGGTGCTGCTGGACTTGCAGATCCCGCGCCTGAGCGGCAAGAGCGTTTTGCGCCGCCTGCGTGCCCGGCACAACAACGTGCCGGTGCTGATGGTGACGGCCAGCGGCTCGGTCGATGAAAAGGTGGAGTGCCTCGGCCTCGGCGCCGACGACTACCTGGTCAAGCCCTTCGAAGTGCGCGAGCTGGTGGCCCGCATCAAGGCGCTGGCGCGCCGGCAGGCGGGCGAGAAGCAGTCGGATCTGACCTGCGGCGATCTCAGCTACAACAACGATACGCGCCAGTTCCATGTCCGTGGCGAGCCGCTGGCGCTTCGGCTCAAGGAGCACGCGACGCTCGAGATCCTGATCAAGCGCCTGGGCAAGACCGTGTCGAAGACGACGCTAATGGAGGGTATCTACGCGCTCGAGGAAGACGCCAGCGAGGATGCGGTGGAGATCTATATCCATCGCATCCGCAAGAAGCTGGAGGGTTGCCAGGCCGCCATCGTGACCTTGCGCGGGCTCGGCTACCTGCTGCAGCAGAAGCAATGATCCACAGCCTGCGCGCGCGGCTGCTGCTTTGGCTGCTGTTGCCGATGGCCATCTTTGTGGTGGGCAGCGGCATTGCGTCTTATCTGCGCGGGGTCGATACCGCCAATCGCGTGCAGGACCGCGCGCTTCGGGCATCGGCCGAAGTCATTGCAGGCCAGGTCCACTGGAGCGACGGCCGCCTGGTGGTGCAGGTGCCACCCGCAGCCCTGTCGCTGTTCGACTCGCCTTTCGGTGACCAGGTCTTCTACAGCGTGGTGGACGACACCGGGCTGATCCTGGCCGGCAACCCTGTGTTCGCGCAGCCCCCGCTGGCGGGCGCCGCTTCGCCCGTGTTCTATGCCTCCACCTTCCAGGGCCTGCCGGTACGTGTGGTGCAGATATCGCGCCGGATGTTCAACTCGGGCCGCGCGCACAAGGTCACCATCGCAGTCGGCCAGACCCTGAGAGAAAACCGGGACCTGGCGCAAACGCTCAGCGTGCCCGCGCTCACGCGCGAGATCGTCCTGCTGATGCTGGCGATTTTCCTGGTGGCGCGTGGCCTGACGGTGGAGTTGCGTCCGCTGGTGCGAGTCAGGAATGAAGTGGCGGGACGCGATCCGATGGACCTGCAGCCGATCAGGCCGGGCGACCTGCCGCAGGAGCTGCGTCCGATCGTCGAGGCCATCAACCAGTGCATCCAGCGGCTGAACGAATACGTGCTGCAGCAAAAGCGTTTTATCGCGGATGCCGCGCATCAGATCCGCACCCCGCTCGCGGTGCTCGGTGCGCAGTTGCAATACGCCTCGCAGTTGCGCGACGACAGCAAGCTGCGCGAGATCCTCTGTTCGATGGAGGGCAGCACGCAGGCCATGACCGACCTGGCTAACAAGCTGCTGCTGCTCTCGCAGGCCGAAGCGCAGACCGCCGGGGGGCAGGCCGGCAATGCGTCCGCCGACCTGGTGCCGGTCGTCACGACGGTGCTGGAGGACCTCGTGATGCTGGCGCAACGCAAGCATATCGATCTCGGTGCGGACCTGGCGGTCAGCGGTGCGCAGGTGCGCGTCCAGGAATGGCTGCTGGCGTCGATGGTCTCCAACCTGGTCGACAATGCCATCCGCTATACGCCCGACTGCGGGCAGGTCACCGTCGCTCTGTCCACGGCGGATGGCTATGCCACGCTGTCCGTCAGCGATGACGGGCCTGGCATTCCGGCCGAGGCGCGGCCCAAGGTATTCGATCGCTTTTACCGCAACGCCGAGCCGCACCAGCAAGGCAGCGGCCTGGGCCTGGCGATCGTCAAGGAGATCGTGCTGGCGGCGCAGGGTTCGGTCGGCCTCTCACCCGGCATCGGTGGCAAGGGCGTCACGCTGACGGTCAGCCTGCCGCTGGCCGCCTGACCAGGCCGCTTAACCGGGAAGCGCGAAGCAGCTCACCGCCGGTGCGGTATATGGCGTCGGATACGGCGCGCGCGGACCGGACAGCAGGCGCAGGCGCTGCGTTGCCAGCACTTCGGCTTCCACGCGCTCATCGGCGCTGAGTGGCGGTGTCGGTACGGCCGGCGGTTGCGGCGGCAGGTTGACCGCACATTGCACGGTCTTGCCGTCGCGCACCTGGACATTGATGGTGTATGCGTAGTCCCGCGCAGCCGCTGTGCCCGGCGCGGGCGCGATGGCTGCGGCGCCAAGTGCGCTGAGGGCGCAGCAGGCTCGCAAGGCACGCATGGTGCAGGGCTTCATGGATACTGTGTGCGCCAGGCTTATGCGCGAATCCCGTGAGATGTACCGCACGGGGAGTCAGGAAGGCCCCCGCCGGGCCTCCCGGCATCCCCATGCGAATTCGAGCATCGTCTTCGTTAGTGAAAACGCCGCCACTCAGGCGACTCCGTTTGATTCAGGCTGCCGCTCGCCGCCACAATGCGGGTCGCAGTCCTTTGGCCTGGAAACGGCCAGTTCCACCACGGATGGCACGCTCACTGACGCTGAGTTGGTGACCGGCTGGCGGTTTGTCGTGGCGTTTGCATTGCCGATGCCTGCGGCGAGTGCTGCCAAAGCAGCAAACACGGCAACGGCCCACGATCGGGCTTGCAGAGGATCCATGACGTTCTCCTGATGTCCTGTCAGGCGGTTTCCAGTATAGGGCGCCATTCCACATCAACCATTGGGTCCACGTGTCCTTCCGCATCGCCAGGCATGCAGAAGTTTCCACAGTGTGGTGCGTAAGAGTCCGTGCGCGGCGGATTGTCATCCGGCCATGCTAATGTGTCCGGCTTCCTGATTTCCGGCAAGCGAGGTCACGCATGCAATCTGCCACCGTCGAATCCGGCTATGGTTCCGATCCCGTCGGACTGGTTAACGGATTCCGTTTCAAGGCAGGCCAGCCGGCGCAACCGATTGACTCGCCCGCCGCCGCAACCTGGTTGCAGGGCGGGGATCCCGGCGACGAGTTCCTGTGGCTGCATTTCAACCTGTCGCACAGCGCCTGCGAGCGCTGGATGAAGGGCCAGCTCGGGCTGCCGGAGGACTTCTTCGAATCGCTGCGCCAGGGCTCGCATTCCACACGCATCGAGCGCCAGGATGCGGCGCTGCTGGCGGTGGTCAATGACGTCATCTACAACTTTGGCGTGACGTCCACCGATATCTCCACGCTCTGGGCCTGTGCCGACCGCCGCTTGCTGGTGACAGCGCGCGCGGCCGCTGCGTTCCGTCGACAAGCTGCGTGCCGCAGTGCGCCAGGGCGAGGGCTTTCGCTCGCCGCTGGACCTGCTGGTGCATCTCCTGCGCGACCAGGCCGACGTGCTGGTGCAGATCGTGCGCGAGACCGGCATCAACGTCGACCAGATCGAAGACCAGTTGCTGTCGCAACGGCTGCAAGACAACCGTGCCGACCTTGGCGCCATGCGCCGGGGCCTGGTGCGGCTGCAGCGCCTGCTCGCGCCCGAGCCTGGCGCGCTGTTTCGCCTGCTCAACCGGCCGCCTGCGTGGATGCGCGACGCTGACCTGCAGGAGCTGCGCGAATCGACCGAAGAGTTCTCGCTGGTGCTGAACGACCTTGCCGCACTGGTCGAGCGCATCAAGCTGCTGCAGGAAGAGATCGCCGCCAAGCTCGACGAACAGACCAACCGCACCCTGTTCACGCTGACGCTGGTGACGGTGCTGGCATTGCCGATCAACATCGTGGCCGGCTTCTTCGGCATGAACGTGGGCGGCATTCCGCTGGCGGACCATCCGCACGGCTTCTGGGTGCTGGTGGCGCTGGTTGCCGCCTTTACCGTGCTCGCCGGGCGCTGGGCCTTTCGCAAGGAGCGCCGGTGAATTCCGACGCCTTTCACAGGACTGCCACGCAATTGCGCTAGCATCGGGCGGCAGAAGAGACGCCTGGGAGCGAGCGATGCGATACGAAGACGAGGCGCTGGTCCGCCGCATCCACCGCGAGGTGGCTGACTACTATGACGAAGAGCTCGAACTGGAGCTGGAAGACCGCAGCTTCGTGAGAGGGCCGGACGGCAGCATCGGGATCGCGCCGGATGGGCCCGGCGAACATGCCGAACGGCAACAGTATTTCCGCGAGCTGTTCCGGCTGCAGGGTGAGCTGGTCAAGCTGCAGAGCTGGGTGGTCGCCGCCGGCCACAAGGTGGTGATCCTATTCGAGGGGCGCGACGCGGCCGGCAAGGGCGGCGTCATCAAGCGCATCACGCAGCGCCTGAATCCGCGCGTCTGCCGCGTTGCGGCCTTGCCGGCGCCCAACGACCGCGAGCGCACGCAGTGGTATTTCCAGCGCTACGTCTCGCACCTGCCGGCCGCGGGCGAGATCGTGCTGTTCGATCGCAGCTGGTACAACCGCGCGGGGGTCGAGCGCGTGATGGGCTTCTGCACCGACGAGCAGTACGAAGAATTCTTCCGCTCGGTGCCGGAGTTCGAACGCATGCTGGTGCGTTCCGGCATCCAGGTCATCAAGTACTGGTTCTCGATCTCGGACGAAGAGCAGCACCTGCGCTTCCTGGGCCGCATCCATGATCCGCTCAAGCAGTGGAAGCTCAGCCCGATGGACCTGGAGTCGCGCCGCCGCTGGGAGGACTACACGCGCGCCAAGGAAATCATGCTGGAGCGCACGCACATTCCCGAGGCACCGTGGTGGATCGTGCAGGCGGTCGACAAGAAGCGGGCGCGCCTGAACTGCATCCATCATCTGCTCGGGCAGATGCCCTACGAGGAGGTCGAGCAGCCAGCCATCGAGCTGCCCGAGCGGGAGCGGCGTCCGGACTACACCCGCCAGCCCGTGCCCGGAAACATGATCGTGCCAGAAGTGTTCTGAACTGCACTAAAGTGCAGAGGCTGCGCCTTTTTTGGCGCCTCCGACTCCATAATCCGCTCCCGCCACGCTTGCGCAACTGCGCAGCGTGAGGTGCGTCAATCATAAAAAGTGGCTAAAGCGTTGCTTTGCCGCGCCGATATTCATCGGTACGGCGGCACCATGCGGGTGCCCATTTTTCTGGATTCTGGAGTGTTCTGATGAGCAGTATTGGTAGTCGTTCATACCTGGGCCCCCTTGCCTCGATACTGGCTGCGGCAGCGCTTGCCGCCTGTGGCGGAGGCGGTGGGGATTCGCCGTCGGCCAGCGCGTCCGGCACGCCGGCCGCAACCGCGCCCACTACGCCTGCCCAGCCGGACCCGGCCCCGCCGGCGCCTCCCCAGGCCAGCACGCCGCTGGTGATCACGGGCCTCGATCAGGCCTGCACCGGCTGCGGCGCGGCAACGCCGGCCAGCTATGCGGGCTCAGGTGTCGGAATCTGGACCCGCGCCAACGGCACCGGCGCTGCCGCCGACGTGCAGTTCTCCATCGCGGGCCTGAGCGGCCAATCGGTGTCGCTGTAGCTGACCAATACCACCGGCCTGCCGCAGATCATGCCAACGGTGACGCCGTCGGTGATCAGCTCCTCGGTGAGCCGCCTGTCGATACAGTCGCTGGCGGCCAATGAACAACAAACCGATGCTGACCCGGTGCGCGGCAAGCCCCGTCCTTCAGGAATCCTTCAGGACGGGGAAGGATAGTGCGGACGGCGTAGCCGTCCTTGCCGTTGGGTTTTAGTGTGGAGTTTGCTGCTGCTCGATGTACTGGCGCACGATGGAAATTGGTGCGCCGCCACAGGATGAAGCGAAGTAGGACGGCGACCAGAGCGCGCCTTTCCAGTAGCGTTTCTGGATGTCAGGTCTTTCCTTGCGCAGCAGGCGGCTGGACACGCCCTTAAGACTGTTTACCAGATTCGATACCGCCACCTTTGGTGGATACTCCACCAGCAGGTGGACGTGATCGTCCTCCCCGTCCATCTCGATCAGGTCGGCCTCGAAGTCGGCGCAGACGTTAGCAAAGATGGCGCGAAGCCGCTGAATAGCGTCGCCATCGAACACCTTGCGGCGATATTTCGCCACAAAGACCAAATGGACATGCATCTTAAAAATGCAATGTCTGCCGTGCCTAATGTCATTGCTATCGCTCATAGACCAAGAGTATGATGGGCCGATGCAGCGACTTCAAGCCTTCAAATACGAATTGATGCCGACCGGCGTGCAGCAGCGCAACATGCGCCGCTTCGCCGGGTCGTGCCGGTTCGTATTCAACAAGGCACTGGCGCTGCAGAAGCAGCGCTACGAGCAAGGGGAGAAGAAGCTCGGCTACGTCGGGCTCTGTAAGGAACTCACAGCTTGGCGCAACAGCACGGAAACGGCATGGCTGGCCGAGGCCCCCGTTCACCCGCTGCAACAGGCCTTGAAGGATTTGGAGCGGGCCTACACCAGCTTCTTTGCCAAGCGAGCCGAGTTCCCACGCTTCAAGAAGAAAGGCCAGGCGGACAGCTTCCGGTATCCCGACCCGAAACAGATCAAGCTGGATCAGGGAAACAGTCGCTTGTTCCTGCCCAAGCTTGGTTGGCTGCGCTACCGCAACAGCCGGGACGTGCTCGGTGCGGTGAAGAACATCACCGTCAGCCAGTCGGGCGGCAAGTGGTATGTGAGCATTCAGACTGAGCGGGAAGTGGCGCAGCCTGTCCCGCAGGGTGGTGCGGTCGGTATCGATATGGGCGTGGCGCGTTTCGCCACCCTCTCGGACGGCACGTTCTACGCGCCGCTCAACAGTTTCAAGCGGCAGGAGACTGCGCTGCGTAAAGCGCAGCAGGCCATGAGCCGCAAGGTGAAATTCAGCAACAACTGGAAGAAGGAGAAAGCCCGCGTCCAGCGCATTCACTCCCGTATCGGCGATGCCCGCCGCGACTACCTGCACAAGACCTCAACCGCGATCAGCCAAAAACACGCGATGGTGTGTATCGAGGACTTGCAGGTGCGGAACATGTCCAAGTCCGCTAAGGGCAGCGCCGAACAACCGGGAAAGCAAGTTCGGGCCAAGTCCGGCCTGAACAAATCCATCCTCGATCAGGGCTGGTTCGAGTTCCGCCGCCAACTGGACTACAAGCTGGCATGGAACGGCGGCTGGCTGGTCGCCGTGCCACCGCAGAACACGAGCCGAACCTGTCCGTGCTGCGGACATGTATCGGCGAGCAACCGGCAGGCGCAAGCCCGGTTCAAGTGCATGGAATGCGGCTTCGAGGAAAACGCCGATGTAGTCGGCGCGATCAATGTTCTAAGGGCGGGACACGCCCGGTTAGCCTGTGAAGTGAGTGGTGCAGGAATGCCACCAGCAGCAGGAACCCACCGAAGCGACTCATTCCGGCTCGATGCCGGGATGAGCGCCGTAGGAATCTCCGGTCTTTAGGCCGGGGAGGAGGTCAAAGACTCGGACAATGCCCGCCGCCCTGCTTGGCAGCCTGCCGGGCTAACATCTGTGCCTGTCCTGCACCTTCGGCGCAGGACTCCCGTTCTCCACTGCTGCCCCACCTCGATGACCTTTGTTGTGACGGATGCCTGCATCCAGTGCCGCCACACCGATTGCGTCGAAGTCTGCCCGATGTCCTGTTTCCACGAGGGCCCGAACTTTCTCGCGATCGATCCCGACCAGTGCATCGACTGCTCGATGTGCGTGCCGCTCTGCCCCGTAGGGGCGATCTATTCCGAGCACGACCTGCCCGAAGAGCAGCGCCACTTCCTTGCCCTCAACGCCGAGCTGTCGCGCCGCCCGGACTGGCCGCCGCTGCTGAAGGCCAAGGGCCCCGTTGCCGGCCACGAGGACTGGGCCGATCATCCTGACCGTCTTTCCTTGCTGGTGCGCTAGCCGCGCAGCGCGCTGCTGTATTCCGGAAAGGCTTCCTCCAGCGTGAGCACGGTCCCGGTGAGCGAGCCATCGTAGCCCGGCAGCGCGTTCACGCGCTGGCGGAAGGCCTCGCTGGTCAGCGCGTCCACCGCGCCGGCCAGCGCACTGCTGCGCAGCATCGTCTTCTCGATCGCGAAGAAGTAGCGCTCCTTCAGCACCGGCACGAACTCCAGGCCAAAGCGCCGCGCCGCGGTCTCCACCCCGAACCCCACGTCGGCCATGCCGCTGCCGATATACGCCGCCACTGCCGCGTGCGTGAACTCGCCGTTGCTGTAGCCCTCGATGTGGCCCGGATCGATGCCGTGCGCGGCCAGGATCAGGTCCAGCAGCAGGCGCGTGCCGGAGCCAACCTGGCGATTGACGAAGCGCACTTCGCGCCGCGTCAGGTCCTCAAGCGTGCGGATGCCGAGCGGGTTGCCCGGCCGCACGAAGAGCCCCTGGCTGCGCACCGCCAGGTGGACCAGGCAATGCGTGTCGGGTTTGAGCCACGTGGTGAAGTGCCACCACATGGCGTGCTCGAACTCGCCGACCGGGACATGGAAGCCCGCGATATCGCACGCGCCCTCGGCCAGCGCCGCCACGGCCTCCACGCTGCCGCAGTACTTCAAGTCGTGCCGCACCTGTTGCTCGTCGAGGAAGTCGCGCAGTGCCGCCACCGCAAAGCCGTGGCTGGCGTGCAGCCGCACGGCCGGATCGGACTGGTCCATCAGCTTCTTCAGCTCGATCTCCAGCTCGGAAGCCAGGCTGTCCAGCGTTGGCGACAGCCGCGCGCCAATGCGCTTGCTGGCCCACACCAGCTGCTGCGCCAGCGGCGTCAGCGCGCTGCCGCGTCCACGTGTCTTGTCGATCAGCGGGCCGCCGAACAGGGCCTCGGCGTCGCGCAGGATGCCCCAGGCGTAGCGGTACGACAACGACACCGCCTGCGCCGACTGGCTGATGCTGCCCGAGTCTTCGATATGGCCGAGCAGGGCCACCAGCCGCGATACGTCAAGCGGCTCCCCGCCGGGGCTGTCATCGTCCCGGATCTGCAGGTGCGGATGGATCGAGATGCGGATCATATGTACAAAATAGCTTATTGATGGCCTGCCGACACTCTCATATAGTCGGTTCCACGGGCAAAACGCCACACCCAGAAGCCCGTAAATAGGAAAAAAATAGCATATAAAAGGCCGCGCTGCCGGATCGTGCGAGCCCCACAGGAGACGCCATGCCAGATATCGCCACTCCCGCACCGGCCCAGGCCGACGCCGCGCGCATTGCTGCGATCGTGGCGGCGCGCCAGGACATGCCGGGTGCCTTGCTCCCGATCCTGCACGAAATCCAGGACACGCAGGGCTACATCCCGGACGACGCCGTCCCCGTGATCGCTCGCGCGCTGAACCTGTCGCGCGCCGAAGTGCATGGCGTGATCACCTTCTACCACCACTTCCGCCAGCAGCCCGCTGGCCGCCATGTGGTGCAGGTCTGCCGCGCCGAAGCATGCCAGTCGGTCGGGGCGGAGGCGCTGGCCGATCACGCACAGCGTGCGCTCGGCTGCGGCTTCCATGAAACCACCGCGGACGGCCAGGTCACGCTGGAGCCGGTCTATTGCCTCGGCCAGTGCGCCTGCGGCCCGGCCATGATGATCGGCGAGCAGTTGCACGGCTACGTTGACCCCAAGCGTTTCGATGCGCTGATCCGCTCGCTGCGCGACGCGCAGGACCATTCGGCTGAACAGACGGAGGCCCGGGCATGAGCGCCGTGACTACCACCATCTTCGTGCCGCGCGATTCCACCGCGCTGGCCCTCGGTGCAGACGATGTGGCCCGCACCATTGCGCGCGAAGCCGCCGCACGCGGCGAAAGCGTGCGCGTGGTGCGCAACGGCTCGCGCGGCATGTTCTGGCTGGAGCCGCTGGTCGAGGTGCAGACCGATGCCGGCCGCGTGGCCTATGGTCCTGTCAGCGCGGCTGACGTGCCCGCGCTGTTCGACGCCGGCCTGCTGCAAGGTGGCTCGCACGCGCTGTCGCAAGGCCTGACCGAAGAGATCCCGTTCCTGAAGAAGCAGGAGCGCCTGACCTTCGCCCGCGTCGGCGTCACCGATCCGCTGTCGCTCGACGACTACCGCGCGCACGAAGGCTATGCCGGCCTGGAGCGCGCGCTGGCGATGGAGCCTGCGCAGATCGTGCAGGAAGTCACCGACTCAGGCCTGCGCGGCCGTGGCGGTGCGGCGTTCCCGACCGGCATCAAGTGGAAGACCGTGCTGGGCGCGAAGTCTGCCGTCAAGTACATCGTCTGCAATGCCGACGAAGGCGACTCGGGCACGTTCTCCGACCGCATGGTGATGGAAGACGACCCGTTCATGCTGATCGAAGGCATGACCATCGCGGGCCTCGCTGTGGGTGCCGAGCAGGGCTACATCTACTGCCGCTCCGAATACCCCCATGCGATTGCCGTGCTGGAAAGCGCGATCGGCATCGCCAATGCGGCGGGCTGGCTCGGCGACGATATCCGCGGCAGCGGCAAGCGCTTCCACCTCGAAGTGCGCAAGGGCGCCGGCGCCTACGTCTGCGGCGAGGAAACCGCGCTGCTCGAGAGCCTGGAAGGCCGGCGCGGCGTGGTGCGCGCCAAGCCGCCGCTGCCGGCGCTGGAAGGCCTGTTCGGCAAGCCCACCGTGATCAACAACGTGATCTCGCTGGCGACGGTGCCGGTGATCCTGGCGCGCGGCGCGCAGTTCTACCGCGACTTCGGCATGGGGCGCTCGCGCGGCACGCTGCCGTTCCAGCTGGCGGGCAATATCAAACAGGGTGGCCTGGTGGAGAAGGCGTTCGGCGTCACGCTGCGCGAACTGCTGATCGACTACGGCCAGGGCACGCGCAGCGGCCGCGCCATCCGCGCGGTGCAGGTTGGCGGCCCGCTGGGCGCGTATCTGCCGGAATCGCGCTTCGACGTGCCGCTCGACTACGAAGCCTATGCCGCCTTCGGCGGCGTGGTGGGCCACGGCGGCATCGTGGTGTTCGACGAGACCGTCGACATGGCGAAGCAGGCCCGTTATGCGATGGAGTTCTGCGCGATCGAGTCTTGCGGCAAGTGCACGCCGTGCCGGATCGGCTCGACGCGCGGCGTGGAAGTGATGGACCGCATCATCGCCGGCGAGCAGCCGGTGAAACATGTCGCGCTGGTACGCGACTTGTGCGACACCATGCTCAACGGTTCGCTTTGCGCGATGGGCGGCATGACGCCGTACCCGGTGCTCTCGGCACTGAACGAATTCCCCGAGGACTTCGGCCTCGCCTCCAACCCCGCCAAGGCCGCCTGAGCGCCGGGTCCACACAAGAATCGGGAGACAACCAGTCATGAACGCCCGCAACGAAATCGATTTCGGCACCCCCGCCAGTGAAGCCACCGAACTGGTCACCCTTGAGGTCGATGGCGTCAGCGTCACCGTGCCCGCCGGCACGTCGGTGATGCGCGCCGCGATGGAAGCCCAGATCGCCGTGCCCAAGCTGTGCGCCACCGACAGCCTCAAGTCATTCGGCTCGTGCCGCCTTTGCCTGGTGGAGATCGAAGGGCGCCGCGGCTATCCCGCCTCCTGCACCACGCCGGTGGAAGCGGGCATGAAGGTGAAGACCCAGAGCGACAAGCTGGCCGACCTGCGCCGCGGCGTGATGGAGCTCTATATCTCCGATCACCCGCTCGATTGCCTGACCTGCCCGACCAACGGCAACTGCGAGTTGCAGGACATGGCCGGCGTGGTGGGGCTGCGCGAAGTGCGCTACAACGACGGCGGCCCGGAAGCCAAGCCGATTGCCACGCACACCGAGATGAAGAAGGACGAATCCAATCCTTACTTCACCTACGATCCTTCCAAGTGCATCGTCTGCAACCGCTGCGTGCGCGCCTGTGAAGAGACGCAGGGCACGTTCGCGCTGACCATCAGCGGCCGCGGGTTCGATTCGCGCGTCTCGCCCGGCACCAGCCAGTCGTTCATGGAATCGGATTGCGTCTCGTGCGGCGCCTGCGTGCAGGCCTGCCCGACCGCCACGCTGACCGAGACCTCGGTCATCAAGCTGGGCCAGGCTTCGCACAGCACCGTGACCACCTGCGCCTACTGCGGCGTGGGCTGCTCGTTCAAGGCCGAGATGAAGGGCAACGAGGTGGTGCGCATGGTGCCGTACAAGGACGGCAAGGCCAACGAAGGCCACGCATGCGTCAAGGGCCGCTTTGCCTGGGGCTACGCCACGCACAAGGACCGCATCCTCAAGCCGATGATTCGCGCGAAGATTACCGACCCTTGGCGCGAGGTGTCGTGGGAAGAAGCGATCGACTATGCCGCGTCGCAGTTCAAGCGCATCCAGGCCGAGCACGGCAAGGACTCCATCGGCGGCATCGTGTCGTCGCGCTGCACCAATGAAGAGGGCTACCTGGTCCAGAAGCTGGTGCGCGCCGCCTTCGGCAACAACAACGTCGACACCTGCGCCCGCGTGTGTCATTCGCCGACCGGCTATGGCCTGAAGCAGACGCTGGGCGAATCGGCCGGCACGCAGACCTTCAAGTCGGTGGAGAAAGCCGACGTTATCATGGTCATCGGCGCCAACCCGACCGACGGCCACCCGGTGTTCGCCTCGCGCATGAAGAAGCGCCTGCGCGCCGGCGCCAGGCTGATCGTGGTCGACCCGCGCCGCATCGACCTGGTCGATTCCCCGCATATCCGTGCCGACTATCACCTGCAGCTGCGCCCGGGTACCAACGTGGCGCTGGTGACGTCGCTCGCGCACGTGATCGTGACCGAAGGCCTGCTCAACGAAGCGTTCATTGCCGAGCGCTGCGAGGATCGCGCCTTCAACCAGTGGCGCGACTTTGTCTCGCTGCCGGAGAATTCGCCGGAGGCGATGGCCGAAGTCACCGGCATTCCGGCCGAACAACTGCGCGGCGCTGCCCGCCTGTACGCCACCGGTGGCAATGCGGCCATCTACTACGGCCTGGGCGTGACCGAACACGCGCAGGGCTCCACCACCGTGATGGGCATCGCCAACCTCGCCATGGCCACCGGCAATATCGGCCGCGAAGGCGTGGGCGTGAATCCGCTGCGCGGGCAGAACAACGTGCAGGGCTCGTGCGATATCGGCTCGTTCCCGCATGAGCTGCCGGGCTATCGCCACGTGTCGGACTCGACCACGCGCGGCCTGTTCGAAGCCGCGTGGAATGTCGAGATCAGCCCCGAGCCGGGCCTGCGCATCCCGAACATGTTCGAAGCCGCGCTGGCCGGCAGCTTCAAGGGCCTGTACTGCCAGGGCGAGGACATCGTCCAGTCCGATCCGAACACGCAGCACGTGTCGGAGGCGCTGTCGTCGATGGAATGCATCGTGGTGCAGGACATCTTCCTGAACGAAACCGCCAAGTACGCCCACGTATTCCTGCCGGGCTCGTCGTTCCTCGAAAAGGACGGCACCTTCACCAACGCCGAACGCCGTATCTCGCGCGTGCGCAAGGTGATGCCGCCCAAGGCACGCTACGCCGACTGGGAGGCGACCATCCTGCTGGCCAATGCGCTCGGCTACCCGATGGATTACAAGCATCCTTCGGAAATCATGGACGAGATCGCGCGCCTGACGCCGACCTTCTCGGGTGTCAGCTACAAGCGCCTGGACGAGCTGGGCAGCATCCAGTGGCCTTGCAACGCCGACGCGCCGGAAGGCACGCCGACCATGCACATCGATGCATTCGTGCGCGGCAAGGGCAAGTTCATCATCACCAAGTACGTGCCGACCACCGAAAAGATCACGCGCGCCTTCCCGCTGATCCTGACCACCGGCCGCATCCTGTCGCAATACAACGTGGGCGCGCAGACACGGCGCACCGACAACGTCCACTGGCATGCGGAGGACCGGCTGGAGATCCATCCGCATGATGCGGAGGAGCGCGGCATCAAGGACGGAGACTGGGTCGGCGTGCAGAGCCGGGCAGGCGATACCGTGCTGCGCGCCATCGTCAGCGAGCGCATGCAGCCGGGCGTGGTCTACACCACCTTCCACTTCCCGGAATCGGGCGCCAACGTGATTACCACCGACAACTCGGACTGGGCCACCAACTGCCCCGAGTACAAGGTGACCGCGGTGCAGGTGATGCCGGTGGCGCAGCCGTCGGCATGGCAGCGCGAGTATCACGACTTCAATACGGAGCAGCTGCGCCTGCTCGAAGCTGCCAGCGCGGACCCGGCGCAAGCCGCCGCGGGCTGAGCGGAGGAACGTATCATGATGCGCTGCATGCAATCTCCTGAAGTGGAGCCCGCGGTAGTGGATGCCAGTGCGCCGGCCACGCACAGCACCTTTGCCGTCAGCCGCTGGCGGCAGGGCGAGATCGTGCTCAGTCCCGATGAAGTGGCCGAGGAAGTGCCCGTTGCGCTGGAATACAACGGCATCTCGCATGCGGTGATGCTGGCGACGCCGGCCGACCTGGAAGACTTTGCACTCGGCTTCAGCCTGAGCGAAGGCATCGTGGCCAGTCCGCGCGACGTCTACGACATCGAGATCGAAACCCGCGAGCATGGCATCGCGGTGCGGCTGGAGATCGCTTCGCGGTCGTTCATGGGCCTGAAGGAGCGCCGCCGCTCGCTGGCTGGGCGAACCGGCTGCGGGCTGTGCGGAACTGAATCGCTCGAGCAGGTCATGCGTATGCCGGCGCCGGTGCAGAGCGACGCCAGTTTTCATACCGACGTGATCCAGGCTGCGTTCGTGCAGCTGCAGCTGCGGCAGGATTTGCAGCGCCACACTGGTGCCACGCACGCCGCCGCCTGGCTGCGGGCCGACGGGCATGTGTCGATGGTGCGCGAAGACGTGGGCCGCCACAATGCGCTCGACAAGCTCGCCGGAGCACTTGCACGCAGCGGCGAGGATATCGCCACTGGCGCAGTGCTGGTGACCAGCCGTGCCAGCTATGAAATGGTGCTGAAGACTGCCGCCATCGGCGCGGGACTACTGGCGGCGGTATCGGCGCCTACTGCGCTGGCCGTGCGCCTGGCCGAGCAGGCCAATATCACGCTCGCCGGTTTTGTCCGCGCAGGCGGCCACGTCGTCTACGCGCATCCCCAACGTCTGCAACACGAAGCGAGTCTGGCATGAAGATCGACAACCTCATCACCATGGCCAACCAGATTGGCAGCTTTTTCGAGGCGATGCCGGATCGCGAGGAAGCGGTCTCGGATATCGCCGGGCATATCAAGCGGTTCTGGGAGCCGCGGATGCGGCGGGCCTTGCTTGGACATGTGGATGCTGATGGCGGTGATGGGCTGATGGAGATTGTGAGGGAGGCGGTGGGGAGGTATCGGGGGGTTTTGGAGTAATTGATTGGCTCTGGCTCTGGCTTGGCGCTGTCGTAGGTCGACGGTCCCGTTTCGCCCTGCCGGGCGAGTTACTTTCTGACGGCGCCAGAAAGTAACCAAAAAGCGCCTGCCAAGAACGACCCGCGACCGTAATGCCCCATCACCTCAACCTCAACGGCTCCAACAACGCACTGGCATACTGACCACGCGAAATCTTCCCCAACTCCAGCATCCGATGCAGGATATAAGCCTGCCGCTGCCGCGCCCTCCGCGGATTGACCACCGGGTTGTTCGCCGACGGCGCCTTGGGCAACCCGGCCAGCATCGCACTCTCCGCCAGCGTCAGCCGGGAAAGCGGCTTGCCGAAGTAGGTCTGCGCCGCATCGGCAAATCCATACGCCCCCTGTCCAAGGTAGATCTTGTTCATGTACAGCTCAAGGATCTCATCCTTGCTCATCGCATGCTCGATGCGATAGGACAGCAGCACTTCGTACAGCTTGCGGGTATAGGTCTTGTCACGTGACAGGAAGAAATTGCGCGCCACCTGCATGGTGATGGTGGATGCGCCCTGCGAGAGTTCGTCAGAGAGATTCGCGACGCCCGCACGGATGACGCCAACGTAGTCGATGCCGTCATGCAGATAGAAGCGCTCGTCTTCAATGGCCACTACGGCTTCCGTCAGCTCGCGTGGAAACCGGCCGATGGGAACGTAGTCAGGCGTGCTGCGGAACGAAGTCAGTGCATCAAGCGATGGCAACTGCCGGTTCGCTGCCAGCACGGCAACGGTGGCAAGCAGCGCGCCGCCGACTACCGTCAGCAGCGCCAGCTTGAAAAAGGTGGAAATGAGGCGCTTCATGCCGCGTATTGTGCCAGCCCCGCAGGGCACTGGCATCAAGCTTGCGGCAGCGGCACGGGCACCTTCAGCGATTGCGCGAGCTGCTCGCGATTGCGCCAGATCGCCGGATGATGTCCAGATGCGGCCGACTCTTCCGCGTCACCTGCGGTCTGGTTGCGCAAGGTGATGCATACGTCGGGGCGATCTGAAATAATTGAGCGGTGAGGAAGGTTTTAGTTTGTGGCCTGAAAGCGGGCCTGGATGCCGAAACGCTGCGCAAGGCGTTGGCAGCGCATGCCGACATACGCGATGTGGAAATGGTGCGTTCGGGTGACCCGGAGCGTCCGTGGGCGTGGGCCGGCGTCGCGGCCAGCGCGATGACCGTGTAGAAGCTGGTGGCGCGCCTGGACGGCCGTTACAGAGAAGAGACAGACAATGATCAGGCAATGGTTCGCATGGACGGGATTCCCGATGGGTTCCGGCATGCATGCTCACGCGGTGGTGCCGCAAGCCCCCGCGGCAATTGACGGCGAACTGGGACTCGAGACCATCAGCAACGCGCGCGACCTCGGCGGACTGGCGGGCGCCGATGGCCGGCGCGTGCGCCGGGGCAGGCTTTATCGCAGCGGCAATCCCGCGCTGGCCAGCAGCGCCGATATCGAGCGCCTGGATGCGCTCGGTCTCGACATCGTGGTGGACTTCCGTTCGCCCGGGGAGAAGTCTCCGGACGAAACCGGCTTTGGCGAGCGCTTCAATTGGGTCGCCGTGCCGGTGCTGGAGGGCAGCATGGCGATGGACGTGCTGATGCCGCGCCTGCGCGACAGCACGCCGGAGCAGGTGGATGCGTTCATGCTGGAGGTCTACCGCGATTTCCCGGTGCGCTATCGCGATGCGTTCGGCGGCTTCATGCAGACCGCGCAGTCGGGCAAGACCCTGATGTTCCACTGCACGGCGGGCAAGGACCGCACCGGCTTTGCATCGATGCTGCTGCTGTCGGCCTTGGGCGTGGCACCGGATGACATCCTTGCCAACTATCTCGAATCGAACCGCCGCAACCAGCGCTTCAACCAGGCCGCGCTGGCCCGCATCGCCGAATTCGGCATCCGGCCCGAGGTCATCATGCCGTTGCTTGAGGTTCGTCCCGATTATCTCGCCGCCTCGGTGCAGACCATCGAGCGCACCTACGGCAACATCGATGCCTACCTGTCGCGCGGGCTGGGCATCGATGTCCAGCGCCTGCGCGCGCACTACCTGGAAGACTGAGCGGCGGGCGGCCGGCCGCCTGCTTCCCAGGCCGTTACAGCTTGCCGCACTCGCCGATGCCGGCGGTGAAGACCAGGCCGTCGAGCCCCCCCAGCGTGACCGCCAGTTTGCCGATTTCCTGCGCGGCACGGTATGCGTAGAAATCGATCGCGAGCCGTGTGCACGGTTCTTCGCTTGCCAGCAGCGCACGCATGTCGCTGCTGACCCCCGAAATCCCTTTCAATCCAGAGTCTTGGTACAGCATCGCCTGGATGTCGCTGGCGGTCATGCCTTGCTGCGCCAGCCACAGCACCGCGCCAGGATCGTTGGGATTACCATAGCTGCATTCCGACTCTGGCGCGCTGCCTCGCAGGTAGCGCCATGCTTTCAATGCTCGAACTCGAAGGCGCGATCTGGTTCCGGTCCGGCTCACGGGATTGGGGCGGCAAGGATCGCATTGCCCTGCTGGCAGCGATTGGCGAACACGGCTCCATCACTGCGGCTGCGCGCGCGGTCGGCATCAGCTACAAGGCAGCGTGGGATGCCATCGACGCGATGAACAACAGCGCCGGCGAGCCGCTGGTCGTGCGCGCGGCAGGCGGCAAGGGCGGCGGCGGCACGCACCTGACCGAGCGAGGCCAGCAGCTCATCCGCACCTACCGCGCGCTCGAGGACGAGCACCGGCGCTTCGTGGCCCACCTCGGCCGTCTTGGCGAAGCGGCAGCCGACGATCTCCACCTGATAAGGCGATTCATGATCAAGACCAGTGCCCGCAACAAGCTTTTCGGCCACGTCGCCAGTGTGCACGGCGGCGCGGTCAACGATGAAGTCACGCTGGCCCTGCCGGGCGGCCAGAAGATCGTGGCGACCATCACGCATGAGAGCGTCGAGACGCTGGAACTGAAGCAGGGCGCGGAAGCGTTTGCGCTGGTAAAGGCATCGTCGGTGCTGATCGGATTGCCTGACCCGGCGGCGCGGCTCTCCGCGCGCAATCAGCTGCCTGGCGTGGTCTCCCGCGTGGTGCCGGGGGCGGTGAATGCGGAAGTCGTGCTCGACCTGGACGGCGGCGGCACGGTCGCTGCCATCATCACGAACGGCAGTGTGGATGAACTCGGGCTGGCGCCCGGCGTGCGGGCGCTGGCGATCTTCAAGGCGTCCAGCGTGATATTGGGTGTGAGCTGAAAGGCCCCGGCATCATGTCAAGAAACGTGGAAATCAAGGCGCGAATCCCCAGCGTGGAAGCCATCCAGCCACGCGCGGCCGGCATCGCAGATCATGGCCCGGAACTGATCCACCAGGACGATACCTTCTTCCCCTGCACCAACGGACGACTGAAATTGCGGGCATTTGGTTCGGGACACGGCGAGCTGATCTTCTACGCACGCGCAGACGAAGCCGGGCCGAAAGAGAGCTTCTACATCCTCTCGCCCACGGCAGCGCCCGACACCCTGCGCGCGGCGCTGACCGCCGCGCATGGGCAGGGCGGACGCGTGCGCAAAGTGCGCACGCTGTTCATGGCTGGCCGCACGCGCGTGCACCTTGACCGCGTGGAAGGGCTTGGCGACTTCCTCGAACTGGAGGTCGTGCTGGCCGACGATGAAAGCGTGGAAGACGGCATTGCCGAGGCCCATGTGCTGCTGGGCAAGCTCGGCATCGATGCCGGCAGCCTGATCGAAGGCGCGTACGTGGATCTGCTGCGCGAGGCTCAGGCCACGCGCGCCGACAAGGGCGCGTAGACCGGCGGATGCTGCTTGCTGGTACCGCTGCCGAAGATCCGGCCGTCGCGGATTTCCAGCACGTGGTCGCCCAGCGCTTCCACATCCGCCGGATCGTGCGAGATCACCAGCATCGGCACGTCGAGGCTGGCCTGCAGCGCGCGCAGCTCGGCGCGCATGCGGCTGCGCAGGGCAGGGTCCAGCGCGGAGAACGGCTCGTCCAGCAGCACGATGTCGGGCCGCGCCACCAGCGCGCGCGCCAGCGCCACGCGCTGCTTCTGCCCGCCCGAGATTTCCGCGGGATAGTTGCCGACGATCTCGCGCAGGCCGAAGGCGTCGATCCAGCGCACGGCCTCCGGATGCGTGCCGTTGCGGCGCGGATTGCGCCATCCTTTCGAGAGCCCGAACGCGATGTTCTGCCCCACGGTCAGGTGCGGGAACAGCGCATATTCCTGGAACAGGTAGGCCACTCGGCGCTCTTGGGGACGCACGTTGATGCCGGCGTCGGCATCGAACAGGGTGCGGTCGTTAAGGACGATGCGGCCGCTGTCCGGCATCAGCAGCCCGGCAATCGCGCGCAGTGTCAGGCTCTTGCCCGCGCCCGAAGGGCCGAACAACGCAATGCGGCGGCTGTCGGAGTCGAAGGCGATATCGAGCGAGAACTGGCGGTCGGCCGAGGTCATGCGCTTGCGGATGCTGACTTGCATGCTCATGGGCGGCTCACTGTGACGCGCGGGAACGGCGCAGGCGGCCGCGCTCGTAGATTTCGGCCGGATTGCGCGCGGCAGCGGGCACCAGCCTGCCAGCTACCACCAGCAGCAGCACGCAGGTGACTGACGTGACCAGCACCAGCAGGTTGGCGGTGTTGTCGTCGCCAGCCTGCACGGCTTCGTAGATGGCGACCGACAGCGTCTGGGTGCGCCCGGGCAGGTTGCCGGCGACCATCAGCGTGGCGCCGAACTCGCCCAGCGCGCGGGCAAAGGCCAGCAGCACGCCGGCAACGATGCCGCGCGCGGCCAGCGGCAGCGTGACGCGGAAGAAGATGCCGGCCTCGGGCACGCCCAGCACGCGGGCGGCGTTCTCCAGCTGATGGTCCACGCCTTCAAACGCGGCCCGCGCAGATTTCAGCACCAGCGGAAACGCCACGATGGTCGAGGCCAGCACCGCGCCTTGCCAGGTGAAGACCAGTTCGATGCCCAGCTTGTCCAGCCACTCGCCGAACACGCCGCGGCGCCCGACCAGCACCAGCAGGTAGTAGCCAAGGACGGTAGGCGGCAGCACCAGCGGCAGCGTCAGCACGGCATCGACCACGTCGCGCGCGGGCGAACGCCAGCGTGCCAGCGCGTAGGCGGTGGCGACGCCCAGCACGGTGTTCAGCGCGGTGGCCCAGCCTGCCACCTTGAGCGACAGCAGCAGCGGTACCCAGACGGCGTCCATGGTATGGCGATCGTCCCAGTCAGGGCTTCTGGAAGCCGTAGCGCGCCAGGATGGCCTGGCCTTCCGGCGACATGACGTAGCTGACGAAGCTCGCGGCCGGCGCAGCCTGCTTCGTCTGGCTCGTGACGGCGATCGGATAGGTCACCGGCGTGCGGCTCGGCACGCGCACGGCGACCTTCACCTTGTCCGGCATGACGGCCGCATCGGTGGCGAAGACAAAGCCTGCCTCGACCTCGCCGCGCGCCACGTAGTCCAGGCTCTGGCGCACGTTCTGCGCCGGCACGCCCTTGGCGGACACGGCGTCCCACAGGCCGGCGGCTTCCAGCGCCCCCTTGGTATAGCGGCCCACCGGCACGGATGCCGGATTGCCGTAGGCCACGCGCTTCACCTCGGGCCGGGCCAGGTCCTGCAGAGCGCTGATATTGAGCTTGCTGTCGGCTGGCACGATCAGCACCACCTGGTTGGCGGCAAAGTCGTGCCGGGTGGCGTGATTAACCACTTTCTCGGCCTCGGCCTTGTTCATGGCCTCCTGGTCGGCCGAAGCAAAGACATCGGCCGGCGCGCCCTTGACGATCTGCTGCATCAGCACGTCCGACGCCCCGAAGTTCAGCACGACCTTGGTGCCGGGGTGGCCCCGCTCGTACGATTCGGCCAGCGACTTGAATGCGTTGGTCAGGCTCGCGGCGGCGGAGACGACCAGGTCGGCGCCGAAGGCGGGCGGCGCAGCCAGCGCGAGCGCGGCAATGGCGGCGCTGGCCAGGTGGGCGGCGCGGCGCGCGAAAGCAGGGCGGTCGGAGCGGGCGAGACGTCGGCTGAACATTGGGCGATTCCTGGGGTTAAGGAGGGCGGGCAAGGGAATATGCCGCCGCGAGGCCTGATATGTACTGTCAGGCGCAATATAAGTCTGTATATAGCGGGGCGTCAATGATGCGCCATGACGCGTGACCTGGGTATTCCGGAACTCGGAAGTGGCGTATCAGCGGCGCCGCATACCGGGCGGCCGTTGTGCCGGCTGGCAGCGGGAAACGGAAGCGGATTTCGGCGCGCCGCCTTTCCGGCGCGCCGACCCGGGTTCAGGCCGGCGGGGAGCCGTCCTTGAACAAGGTTTTCAACTGGGCGCGCAGCTCAGGGGTGTCCTGATGCTGGTGCACCGCCACGGCATGCTGGACCGCGGCTTCGAGCAGTTCGCCTTCACTGTCGGCGCTCAGCGCCACGGTGCAGTTGTTCTCGCTCGGGTAGTCGCGGCAATCGATGTACTTGCGTCCCATATTGCCTCCTGACACCGGCCCGGCGGCCGGCGTCTTGAAGTATAGGGCGCGGGGCGGGGCTTCAGATGACTGGCGTGACCACCTTGCCGGTAGCGAGGAATGCCTCAAGGTTCCGCAGCGTCAGCGCCGTCATGGCGGCACGGGTTTCGTGCGTGCCGCTGGCCATATGCGGCGCCAGCACGATATTGTCGAGCGCCAGCAGCGCGGGCGGGACATTGGGCTCGTCGCGGAACACGTCGAGCCCGGCGCCGCCAAGGCGCTTCCCGGCCAGTGCTTCGACCATGGCCGCCTCGTCGATCACGCTGCCGCGCGAGACATTGACTAGGATGCCCTTCGGCCCGAGCGCATCGATGATCTCGCGCGACACCAGCCCGGCGGTTTCAGGCCCGCCGACACAGGTCACCACAAGGAAGTCCGACCACGTGGCGAGCGCCTTCAGGTCCGGCTCGTGCCGCCACGGCGCGCCGTCGCGCGGGCGGCGGTTGTGGTACGCAATTTCCATGTCGAAGCCGCTCGCGCGCCGCGCCACGATCTTGCCGATGCGGCCCAGGCCGAGGATGCCGAGCCTCTTGCCGGAAACGCGCGTGGTGAGCGGGAAGCCGCCTTGCGGCCAGCGCTGCGCGCGCACGAAGCGGTCGCCAAAGGCAATGCCGCGCGCGGCGTCGATCAGCAGGCCGAAGGCGAGGTCGGCCACGCAGTCATTGAGCACGTCGGGCGTATTGCTGACCTGGATGCCGCGTGCGCGGGCCGCGTCCAGCGCGATGGAGTCGTAGCCGACGCCAAAGCTGACGATGGCTTCGAGCTTCGGCAGCGCGGCGATCAGTGCCGCGCTGCAGCCGTGGCGGGCCGACGTCACCACCACGCGCACCTGCCGGCCATGCTCGCGCGCCCATGCCAGCGGCTCGGCCTGCTGCCACAGCGCTGCCGCGCCGTGCTGTTCCTGCAGCGTATGGTTGGTCTGCGGCGCCAGCGGGCCGACCTGGAGAATCTGGGGAGCGGACATGGGTATGAAGAAAGCCAGGGGAGGGGATGAGGGCTGGAATCCGGCCGGCAAATGGTAGCGCAAGACCGCAGGCCATGCTGGCGGGCTGCCGTGACCGCGTCACTTAGAGCGGTATGCCACGGTTTTGCGGGCGCCCGCCGGGTTATGCTCCCTGCCATTCCTTCAATTCGCCGGCGTGTTCCGCAGCTTCGTCATGAAAACCATCTACCTCGCAGGTTTCGATGTCTTCCGCAAAGATGCGCTTGCCCACGGCGAGCAGCTCAAGGCGCTGTGCGCGGCGTATGACTTCGAAGGCCTCTATCCGCTCGACAAGGCAGCGCCCGCCGGCATGCCGGGCCCCGAAACCGCGCGCTGGATCTACGACGCCAACCTGGCCCTGATCCGCCGCGCCGACATGGTCATGGCCAACCTGGACGATTTCCGCGGCCCGGGCGAGCCCGATTCCGGCACGGCGTTCGAAGTCGGATTTGCGGTGGCCCTGCAAAAGCCCGTATGGGCCTACAGCGCCGACGCCGGCACGCTGCTGGACCGCGTTGCGGTGAGCAAGGACGCTGACGGTATGGCGCTCGACGCGCGCGGTTTCGTGGTGGAAGACTTCGGCCTGGCCAAGAACCTGATGCTGGCCTGCTCGGTGCGGCTGGTGGCGGGAGGTGCGAAGGAGTGCCTGGAGGCGATCGCGGAAAGGGCGCGGCGGCGGGCAGCAGAGGCCGCCGCCCGGCGCGAACGCGATGGATCGAACTGGGACGCGAACGACTGATCGCGCGGCCTGGCGCCCCCCCTTATCGACGCCGCCTATTGCCGCAGCGACCGCAGCCCCGACGCGATCTCGTTCGCGGCGCCCGACACGATTTCCCGGTACGCCGCCACCACGCCATCGACCGAGCCCGGCGCCGGCAGCTCGGCCTGCGTGCGGCCGGCCACCACCTTGCCGTCCGGCAGGCGGCGCACCGTCCAGTTGATGCTGGCGCCAGCGCGCTGGCCGAGGTCGGCATCCAGCCGGGTCACTTCCGTGGTAATGCGATAGACCGGCGTGACGTCCGCCAGGCCCTGCTGGTAGGTGTCGACCGCGCCCAGGTTTGCCTGCAGCCGCTGCGACAGCGCGTCGCGCAGCTCGTCAGGCAGGGGCGATGACCAGCGTGCCAGGTCCAGCAACCGCAGCGTGGCATCGTCGCCACCGTTGGCGTCGCGCACGACCAGTTGCGGCCGGTTAAGGCGTTCGGGCACGCGCACCGGCGCGACTTCGATCCAGATCGGGTTGTCGGTCGGGATCGCGGCGCCGGCAGCGGCGGCGGCCGGGCCCTGCGCCAGCGTGTAGTAGCGCGGCTCGGGCGAGGCGCAGCCGCCCAGCAGGGCAAGCGCCAGCGCAGCGAGCAGGACGGGCCGGCGTGCGGCGTGGATGCGAGTCATCATTCTTACTCCGTCTTGCCGCGCAGCAGCGCTTCGGGATGGCGTTCGAGGTAGTCGGTCAGCGTGCGCAGCGAGGTCGCGGTGCGGGTCAGCTCCTGCAGCATGCGGCGTGTGTCCTGCTGCAGCGGCGCGTCGGAGGCCAGCGTGCCGTTGGCCGAGTTCAGCGTCTTGCGCGCGTCCTGCAACGCGGCCAGCACTTGCGGCGCAACATCGCCGTGGAGCTGCTGCACGAGCTTGTCGGCGCTGGCCAGCATGGCGTTGGTGCTGGCAACCGCGGTGCGCAGGTCCTCGCCGATCTTGTCGAACGGCACCTTGTCGATCCGGTTGACGATGTCGCCCACCTGGGCCTGCAGCTGGTCGAAGGTGCCCGGCGTGGTGGCCAGTTCCGGAATCGGCGCGTCAAGGTTGACGGTGGCCGGGGGGGCCTTCGGGAAGAAATCGAGCGCCACGTAGAGCTGGCCGGTCAGCAGGTTGCCGGTGCGCAGCTGTGCGCGCATGCCGCGCTTGAGCAGGCCCTCCAGGATGGCGCGCCGCTGGTTCTGGTCCTGCACGTCGCGCTGGCGGAAGCCCATGCGGGACGGATAGAACTCCACCACCACCGGCATGCGGAAGGCCTTCTTGTCACGCTGGTATTCGATGCCGATCGAGCGGACCTGGCCTACCACCACGCCGCGGAAGTCCAGCGGCGCACCGGGGGACAGGCCGCGCACGGACTGGTCGAAGTTGAGCACGGCCAGCGTCGGGGCCAGTTCCTCGGGCTCCTTCATCGCATCGCTCTGGTCGCTCGCCAGCAGGAACTGCGTGTTCTCCGCCGCCGCGTCGGTGGTCGGCGAATTGTCCGGCGCCTGGAAGGCGACGCCGCCCAGCAGCACGGTCACCAGCGACTGCGTGGACAGCTTGAGGCCGCCGGCGTCGAGCTTGAGATCGACGCCGCTGGCGTGCCAGAAGCGGGTATCGGCCGTCACCAGCTTGTCATAGGGCTTGTTGACGAACACGCGCAGCGTAATGTCGCGCCCGTTCGGATCGAGCTGGTAGGCCACCACCTGTCCGACCTGCACCCGGCGGTAGTACACCGGCGAGCCGATATCGAGCGAGCCCAGGTCCGAGGCGCGCAGCACGAACTGCTTGCCGGACGAATCCGTGGTGACCACCGGCGGCACTTCCAGGCCCTTGAAGTCGCGCCTGCGTTCCGCCGACTTGCCCGCGTCCACGCCGATATAGGCGCCCGAAAGCAGCGTCTCCAGCCCCGACACGCCGCTGGCCGCAAAGCGCGGGCGCACCACCCAGAAGCGCGAATCGGCCACGGCGAAGCTCTCAGCATCCTTGGTCAGCTCGATCATCGCCACCACGTGCGAGCGGTCAGGGGCGAGACGCACGGACTTCACCAGTCCGATATCCACGTCCTTGTAGCGCACCGCGGTCTTGCCCGGTGTCAGCCCCTCGGCGGAGCGGAAGGTGACCGTGATCTCGGGCCCGCGCGACGCCAGCGTATGCACCAGCAGCGAGATGCCGACCACGGCGGCAACGATCGGGATCAGCCAGACCAGCGAAGGCAGCCAGCGCGCGCGGCGGCGGTGTTCGGGCCGGGGCAGCCCCGGCGGCGGCGCCGAGGGCGAGGGTGTCGGGATTTCAGTGTCGGGCATCTTTTTGTTCCAGCGAATCCCACAACAGGCGCGGATCGAAGCTCAGCGAGGCCAGCATGGTCAGCACCACGACCGATGCAAAGGCCAGCGCGCCGCCTCCGGGGATGATGGTGGCGAGTGCGCCGGCCCGCACCAGCGAGGCCAGCAGCGCCACCACGAAAATGTCGAGCATGGACCAGCGCCCGATGACTTCGACCAGCCCGTAGAGCTTGGTCTGTTGCCGGATGCGCCAGGTCGAGCGGAAATGGACGGACAGCAGCAGCAGCGTCAGGATCAGCATCTTCAGCAGCGGCACGATGATGCTGGCGATCAGCACCACGCCCGCGAGCAGGTGCGATCCCGACAGCCACAGGTAGAGCACGCCAGACAGGATGGTGTCCTTCTGCGTGCCAAGGATGGACTGGGTCACCATCACCGGCAGCAGGTTGGCCGGAATATAGAGGATATAGGCCGACAGCAGGAAGGCCCAGGTGCGCGCCACGCTGTTCGGCTTGCGGTGGTGCAGGGTCGCGCCGCAGCGCGGGCACGGCTCGCCTTCGAGCGTGCGCGGGCTGACCAGGTCGCAGGCGTGGCAGGACAGCAGGCCCAGCGTGGTGGCGGTGGGCACCTGCGCAATCGGCGTGCGTTCGTCGTCATCGGTGAGCTCCGCCACCACGCCGGCGGCGAGGCGGCGCGAGCGCTCCAGGCGCTCGCGCGCGGTGAGGCGTGGCCCGGAAGGGCGGGACGGTTCTGGCGTATGGCTCATGGGGATGGCTCGTCTCGCGCTTGCGCGGCGCTGGCCTCGGGCGCTTCGAGGTAGTCCCACAGATCGCGCGGGTCGAACGACAGCATCGCGGCCAGCACCACCACCAGCGCGCCGAACGACCACAGGGCAACGCCCGGCAGCACCTGCGCCATGGTCGACAGCTTCACCAGCGTGACCAGCACGCCGATCATGAACACCTCGATCATGCCCCACGGGCGCGTCTGGCGGATGCCGCGCACGATGCGGTCGAAGCCGGCCGGCATGCGGTGCCCGGCCATCGGCACCAGCAGGTAGGCCATCATCAGCATCTCCGACAGCGGAACGAAGATCGTGGTGGCAAAGACCAGCACGGCCACCAGCCCCATCTGGTCGGCGTAGAGCGCCTGCACGGCGCCCAGCAGCGTGGTCTCGGTGCGCACGCCCTTCAGGTCCATCGCGACGATCGGGAAGGCGTTGGAGATCACGAACAGGATCAGCGCCGTCAGTACCAGCGGCAGCAGCCGGCGATAGGCCTGGCTGCTCTCGCGATACAGCTGCCCGCCGCAGCGCAGGCACAGTGCGCGTTCACCCGGGGCGACAACCGTGCGCTCATAGACCGCGTCGCAGTATTCGCAGGCCACCAGCCCGTGCAGCGCGGCGGGCGACGAGAGATCGGCGGGCGCGGGCGTTTCGTGGTCTTGCATGCGTGAGGCGGCTCAGCCCGTATGCTTGCCCGGGGCCACGGCGGGCACGTCGGGGTTGTCGGTGGTGGCGGGCAGGGTCTCAGCGGGCGCAACCGGTGACGGTTCACCCATCGCTACACCGCTGTAGGAGCCGACGGTCCAGTCGCGCAGCAGCGCATAGGCCACCGCCAGCAGGGTCGGGCCGATGAACACGCCGAGGAAGCCGAACGCCAGCGCGCCGCCGAGCACGCCCATCATGATCCATATCAGCGGCATCCCGGTGCCCTTGCTGATTAGCAGCGGCTTGACGATGTTATCCGCCATGCTCACCACTGCCACGCCCCATATCACCAGGAAGATGGCCCAGCCGGTGGCCCCGGTGTGGTACAGCCACAGCGCGGCCGGCAGCCAGACCAGGGGCGGCCCGACCGGGATCACCGACAGGAAGAACGTGACAAAGCCGAGGATGGCCGCGCCCGGCACGCCCGCAATCCAGAAGCCGATGCCGGCAAGCACAGCCTGGATGAAGGCCGTGCCGAGCACGCCGTAGACCACGCCCTTGACAGTGCTGCCGGCCAGCGACAGCAGGTGGTCGGCGCGTTCGCCGGCGATGCGGCGCATGCCCGCGCGCAGCCAGGCCACGGCGAATTCACCGCCGGTATAGAAGAAGAACGCCAGGATGATCGACAGCGCCAGCTGGCCCAGCCCGGCGCCGATCGAGAGGCCGGCGCCCAGCAGCACATGGCCGACGGGCGCGATCAGCTTGCGCAGGTTGGCCACCATCTCGGAATCGGCGTGGCCCAGCTGGCTCCAGGAAGACTGCAGGTACGAGCCGACATAGGGCAGGCTGCTCAGCCAGTCCGGCAACTGGGGGATGCCTTGCTCGACATAGCGGTCGACCAGGGCCGAGAGCTCGTCGATATGCGCCGAAAAGCTGGCGCCGGCATAGACGAACGGGCCCAGCACGACCACGGACGCGAGCAGCACGCAGATCAGCGCGGCCAGGCTGCGCCGGTTGCCAAGCCAGCGCGACAGGACCGAATAAGGATGCCAGGAACTGAAGGCCAGGATCGCGCCCCACAGCAAAGCGGTGGTGAATGGCGCCAGCACCAGCAGCGAGCCGCCGATCAGGATGATCAGCGCAAAGACCGCGGCGATCTTTTCAATTAGTTGGCCTGAACTCATTGGGGGCACCTCCTCAGGCAGCCGGTGTGACGGAAACGCCGTAAATATAGCCTAGGTCGGTCGCGCGCCAGCCAGTGTCTTGTTACAAGTTCGCAAGTGCAGCAGACGCCATGGGCGGTTCTGTTGCGCCGCACCGACGCAACTTACAGTGCCATAGCCGGGTGACATTGAACAGCGCCTTGCGGCAATTGGCTGCGCGCCGCGGACGGGCGTGCCGGGGGAGGGAGGGGCGAGGGCCGGACGCGGGCAACCGGCCTGCGTCCGTGGGGGATCGGGAAGCCCAGGTGGGGCGGCGGATCAGTCCGCCGCCGCCATCGCGCCGTCCTTGAGCAGCGCTGCAACCAGGTCCGATTGCGTGACCATGCCTACCACGTGGCGATGCTCGTCGATGACCGGTGCATGGTGCAGCCCGCCGTCGGAGAACGCCTGGGCCAGTTCGACCATGGGCTGGTCGGCGCGGGCCGTTACCACGGCACGCGTCATCAGTTGGCGCACGGTGCCGGCCAGCCGGCGCGCGCCGGTGTCGCGCTGCGCGGCAAAGAAATCGCTCTGGGTGATGATGCCTTCGAGCCTGCGGTGCTCGTCCACCACCGGCAGCGCCTTGATGCGGTGCCGCGCGAGCAGGTGCGAGGCTTCGCTGGCGGGTTGCTCGGGGCGTACGGTGACGATATCGCGCGACATGATGTCGGCACAGAGCACGTTGCCGAAACGGCGCCGGTAGGCGCGCAACTGCGCCGCTACCAGGATGGCCTCGAGATCATCTTCTTCGATATCGAGGAACTCGCCGCGCGCCTGCAACGCCGCATCCAGGTCGGCGCGGGTGAAGCCCACGCGCTGGGTGGGCGGCACGTCGCGGGTGTGATGCTGCACCGCGGGCTCGGGCGGACGGTGCGGGTAGCGGCGCCGCGACAGATTGTTGAAGGCCAGCGCCATCAGCAATAGCAGCATCGAGTTGAACAGGACGGGCACCACCACAAAGCCGAAGCCGAGCGCATGGACCGCCGGGCCGCCAAACACCGCCGTGATGGCGACCGCACCGCTGGGCGGGTGCACGCAGCGGAACTGGAACATCAGCGCAATCGCCAGGGCGACCGCCGTGGCGGCCGCCAGTCCCGGGTCCGAAATCCAGCGCGCGCAGGCCACGCCAATCAGCGCCGCAACCAGGTTGCCGCCGATGATCGACCAGGGCTGCGCCAGCGGGCTCGACGGCACCGCGAACAGCAGCACGGCCGAAGCCCCCATCGGCGCGACGAACCACGGGTTGAATCCGCCCAGAGTCTGGCGGCTGATCCATTCGGTAAGGAAGAGTCCCAGCAGCGCGCCGATGCAACTCTTGATGCGCTCGCGGCGGCTCGCAGAGATCGGAAGGGGTACGAATGTGCGCAGCCAGGCACGGGCAGTCTGCGCAAAGTTGGAGGTAAAGGGGGCGCTGGGCATTCGGGAACGGGGGCGCGTTGGAATGGTTCGCGCAATATATCACGTGGTGATATATTTGGCCGCCTCAGGCGGCGGCCGGTTTTGCTGCTATGCCGCAAAATAAGGAAGCCAGGAGTTCGCCCCCAATGCATTTCGAGAAACGCGATTACACCGTCAACCGGCGCTTGCTGATGCTGTCAGCCATTGCCTTGCTGATCGGGGCGATCAGCACCGTGGCCGCGGACGTTCTGCTGAACCTGATCCGGTTCTTCACCAACCTGTTCTTCTACCAGTCCCTGTCGCTGGCCGATCGCTCGCCGGCACACCATGCGCTGGGCGCATGGGTGATTGCGGTGCCGGCCATCGGCGGGCTGGTGGTCGGGCTGATGGCCCGCTACGGCAGCGACAAGATCCGCGGCCACGGCATTCCCGAGGCCATCGAAGCGGTGCTGTTCGGCAAGAGCAAGATGTCGCCGCGCGTGGCCGTGCTCAAGCCGCTGTCTTCCGGCATCGTGATCGGCAGCGGCGGACCGTTTGGCGCGGAAGGGCCGATCATCATGACGGGCGGCTCGCTGGCCTCGCTGCTGGCGCAATACCTGCACCTCACGGCCGGCGAGCGCAAGTCGCTGCTGGTGGCGGGCGCCTGCGCGGGCATGACGGCTATCTTCGGCACGCCTGTGGCGGCAGTGCTGCTGGCGATCGAACTGCTGCTGTTCGAACTGCGCCCGCGCAGCCTGCTGCCGGTGGCGCTGGCTTGCGCGGTGGCAGGCTTCCTGCGTCCGTTCTTCTTTGAGTCCGGCCCGCTGTTCCCGCTGCAGACCGCGCCCGCCAGCACCATCGCGCTTGGCTCCTGCGTGGTGGCCGGCTTGTTGTGCGGTGCACTGGGCGCCGCGCTGACGCTGACCCTGTACCGGACGGAAGATGCCTTCGGGCGCCTGCCCCTGCACTGGATGTGGTGGCCGGCCATCGGCGGCCTGCTGGTCGGGATCGGCGGCTACTTCGAGCCGCGCGCCCTGGGCGTGGGTTACGACGTGATTGGCGACCTGCTCAACAACCACATCGCCGTTGGCGTGGCCGTGGCGCTGCTGACGGTCAAGGCGCTGATCTGGATCGCGGCACTGGGCTCAGGCACCTCGGGCGGGGTGCTGGCGCCGCTGCTGATGCTCGGCGCAGGGCTGGGCGTGGTCCTGGCGCCGTGGCTGCCGGGCGGCTCGCCGCAGATGTGGGCGCTGGTCTGCATGGCAGGCGTGCTGGGCAGCGTGCTCGGCGCGCCGCTGACCGCGATCGTGTTCGCCTTCGGGCTGACGCACGACACCGAGGCCTTGCTGCCGCTGCTGCTGACCACGGCCGTGGCCTACGGTTTCTCGGTGCTCACCATGAAGCGCTCGATCATGACCGAAAAGATTGCACGGCGCGGCCTGCATATCTACAGGGAGTACGGCGTCGATCCGCTCGAGCGCGCCCATGTGGCCGAACTGATGACGCGCGACGTGGTGTCGATTGACGCCGACCTGCCGGTGGCCGAGGCCATCGCCCGCTACTTCGGCGAGCATGCCGCGCACCGGGCTTACCCGGTGGTGTCCGGCGCGCGCGTGCTGGGCATGCTTGATCGCGCCGCTATCCGCGGGGTAGCCGCCGGCGAGGTCCCGGCCGGGCTGCGCTGCCGCGATCTGCTGACCGCCGCGGCGCAGGTGCTGGTGCCGGCACAGACCGCGCGCGTGGCAGCGGGCAGCATGGCCGAACTCAGCGTCGCGCGGCTGCCCGTGGTGGAAAGCCACGAAACCATGAAGCTGGTCGGCATCGTCTCCTTGCGCGACCTGCTGCGGCCAAGCGGCCATGTCTTCCATGAGGAGTCCAGGCGCGAGCGCCTGCGCGGCGCGGCAGCCGCCTGACAGCTGCTTAGCTATAGCTTGTAGGTCGACAACAGGATGCTGGTCTCGGTGGCGCTGATGCCATCGATCAGCCGGATCCGGTCCAGCGTGCGGTCGAACGCCTCCAGCGTATCGGCCCGCAGCTCGGCAATGATGTCCCACCGTCCGTTGGTGGTGTGCAGCGCCTGCACGTTGGGCTCGCCGCGCAGTGCCTGCAGCACGGTGCGCGCCTTGTTCCCTTCCACCGCCACCGTCATCCATGCGCGAATCCGGTGCGCCTCGGCCTCCGGCCGCAGGCGCACGGTGTAGCCGACGATCACGCCTTCCTGTTCCAGCTTGTCGATCCGGTTCTGGACCGTGGCGCGCGACACGCGCAGGGCCTGGGCCAGCGCCGTGACGGGCGTGCGCGCGTTGTCGCGCAGCAGGGCGAGCAGTTGTTGATCGGTGGCATCCATTCGGGGCGTTTTCTCGGGTTATCGATGCGTATCTTGCAAAGCGCTGAATTGTGCTGGCGATTTGCAAGATGCTGCGCGCATTTTGCGCAAGTTGCTGGCTATTAGTTAACCCGACCTTGCACGAGAATTCAAGCAACCGAAGCGCAACCGAAGCGCGATTAAGCCCCGCAACCCATCACCTTCAAAAGGAGCCGCCGTGATCACTACCCCCACGATCCTGCTTGTCGAACCGACTTTCTATGACGTGTCCTACAGCATCAATCCGTGGATGGATCCGGCCAGTTGGGCGCGCGATCCGCGCGGCATGCACCGCAATGCCACGCGTGCCTTCGAATCGCTGCACGCTGCGCTGCAGCAAGCCGGATTCACGGTCGAGGCCGCGCCGGGCGCCCCCGGGCTGCCCGACATGGTGTTCCCGGCCAACGCCGCCGTGGTGCTGGACGGCCGGGCCGTGCTCGCACGGTTCCGTTATCCGCAGCGGCGCGGCGAGGAAGTACCGTTCGAACAGATCTTCGAGAACCTCCGCCAGCGCGGCCTGCTGGACGAGGTGACGACGCTGCCTGAAGGCTGTTACCAGGAAGGCGCCGGCGACTGCATCTGGGATGCCGGCCGCGGGCATTTCTGGGCGGGATTCGGCCCGCGATCCTCGCGTGTCGCGGCGGACGCGATGTCCGCGCATTTCGACCGCGAGGTGGTCGCGCTGGAGCTGGCCACGGAGCAAAGCTATCACCTGGACGTGTGCTTCTGCCCGCTGTCGGGCGGCGAGGTTCTGTACTACCCGCCTGCCTTTACCGAAGCGTCGCTGCGCGACCTGCGCGCACGCGTGCCGGCCCACCTGCGCATCGAGGCCACCGAGGACGACCTGCGCCATTTCAGCGTGAACGCCGTCAACCTGCACGACCAGGTCGTGATGACCCGCACCACGCCGCACCTGCGTGCGGAGCTGGGCGGGCGCGGCTACCACCTGCGCGAAGTCGACCTGTCGCCGTTCATGCTGTCGGGCGGGGGCGCCTACTGCATGACGCTGCGCCTGGATCGCAGCAGCGGCGTGACGGCCGCGGCCGGCGCGGCCGCCGCCGCCTGACATTGGCATGAACGAGCGAGGAATGAATTAGCGAGGAAACCATCATGAAAGAAACCGCCATGACGCGCTTCCTGGACGCCACCGACGTCGCCCGCCTGGTGGGCGGCATCGGTGTGCAGGCCGCCATCGTGCAACTGGCCGACCACATCCGGCAGGACTTCCTGCGCTGGGAGTCATTCGAAAAGTCCGCGCGGCTCGCGAGCCATTCGCCGCTCGGCGTGATCGAGCTGATGCCAGTCACCGACGGCGTCCAGTACGCCTTCAAGTATGTCAACGGGCATCCGCGCAATGCACAGCACGCCATGCCGACCGTGATGGCCTGCGGCATGCTGGCCGAGGTGGAGACCGGCTTTCCGCTGATGCTGGCCGACCTGACGCTGGCCACTGCCTTGCGCACGGCAGCCACCTCGGCGCTGGCCGCCCGCGCCATGACGCGGCACGGCGCCGCCACCATGGCGCTGATCGGCAACGGCGCACAGGCGGAATTCCAGTCGCTGGCGTTCCATGCCTTGCTGGGCGTGAGCGAGATCCGCGCCTACGACATCGATCCCCATGCCACCGCAAAGCTGGTCCGCAACATGGCCGGTGTGCCCGGCCTGACGATCGTGCCGGTGAAGTCGGTGCGCGCGGCGCTGGCGGGCGCCGATATCGTGTCGACCGTCACCGCCGACAAGACCCGCGCGACCATCCTGACGCCGGACATGGTGCAGCCAGGCGTACACCTGAATGCGATTGGCGGCGATTGCCCGGGCAAGACCGAGCTGCATCCGGCCATCCTGGAGGGCGCACGGATCGTGGTGGAGTACGCACCGCAGACGCGGCTCGAAGGCGAAATCCAGCAACTGCCGGCTGACGCGCCCGTGACCGAGCTGTGGCAGGTGCTTGCCGGCCACGCGCCCGGACGCGCGGCGGCGGACGAGGTGACGATATTCGATTCGGTGGGGTTTGCGCTGGAAGATTATTCGGCGCTGCGGTGGCTGTATGCGGCATCCCATGCGCACCATGCCGGCCAGCATATCGAACTGGTGGCGATGCCGCCGGATCCGCGTAATCTTTATGGCTGGATGACTGAGGCGCAGGCTGGCGGCGAGGTTGGGGTGAGGGAGGTGGCGGTGGCTTGAGGGTTTGCGGCTGGGGTTGGTGGCTGCGGTTTGGCGCTGTCGATGGTCGACCGCCCCGTTTCGCCCTGCCGGGCGAAACGGGGCCTTAGAGCAACGACAGGGCCAAACCGCAGCCACCAACCTCAAATCGGCCTTCTCGAGCAAGTCGCCACCACCTCAATCACCCAGCCCGCCCCATCATCAACTGCGCACGCAGAAATCCCTTCACTTCCTCCAGCGACGGCGTCTTCAGAAACACCATAATGCCCCAATGCTGCAGCGCGTCCGCCACGCCTTCATAAGCCTGCCGGTTGGTGATGACGGCAAAGATCACATGCTGGCTGGCAAAGAAGTTCTGAAGCTTTTCGATGGTCGCGGATTCCGCGTCGTTCAGTTCGTCCACGTAGTAGAGCACTACGCGCGGATGCGAACTGACCGAGGTGATGACCGTGTCGAGCACGTCGTCCACCACCACGCTCTTGAGCGGCAGGCCCCACTTGGCCAGCTGGCTGTGGATACGCTGTGCTTCCTGGTGGTTTGGATGGAATACCACGAGGTCGAGCCCGTGTGGGGATGGTGTCTCCTGCCCGATGCGGGTCGCCAGCAGGCGATGCACGGTCTCCTTGTGAATGCGGCGGTGGCCGCCATTGGTCTTCCAGGCGCCAAGCTCGCCGCGTTCGACCATCTTCTGAACGGTGCCCAACGACACATTGAGCAGTTTCGCCGCTGTACGCGTGCTGTAGTAAGGCTTTTCGGCCAGTGCCGGATCCAGTTTCATCCAATCACCCGTAGTCCTGATGGCAGCCGCGCCCGCGGACGCCGGCCGACGCGTTGTGCGCCAGGCGGTTGCGCCGCGTTCGATATGCCGGCTGCCAATGGTTTCGTGACCCTGTGTGCCGATCCGCTCCCCTGCCGATCGGGCTGCAGTTGCTGATTGCTGCTTATCTGCCGTTTTTGTTATTCCGCGGATGCCTGTGATCTTTGTCACTTTTGTGCGCCCGGGGACTCCGGTTTTACGGAAGCCAATAATATGCCTTAGTGCACATAATATAAGTGAGAAGAAACAACATTTGACTCACATTTTTGTACTTTGGCGCACATTGGTGTAAGTCGAATATCGGTCACACCTTGCGCGCGGAGATTGGCGTTCCTGTATGGAGACAGGCCTGCCCGAGCGTGGTTCCCGTACACGGCAGAGATCAGAGGCCGTGCTTGCGTACCTTGTCGAACAGCGTGGTCTTGGCCACCCCAAGCGCCTCGCTGGCGCGGCTGAGGTTGCCGTCGTGGCGGCGCATGGCGTCGGCGATCAGGGCCCGCTCGAACTGTTCGACGGCCTGCGCCAGCGGCAGCGCGGCGGGCGTGTCGGTCCCATGTCCGGGGTTGCAGCCAAGGCCAAGCACATGGCGCTCGGCCAGGTTGCGCAGTTCGCGCACGTTCCCCGGCCACGGATAAGCGACCAGCGCGGCCAGCTCGGCCGGGCTGGCCGGCACGGCTTCGCGCTCGAAGCGCAGCGCGGCCTGTGCGACGAAGTGTTCGAACAATAGCGGCACGTCTTCGCGTCGCTCCCGCAGCGGCGGCAATTCCAGCGTGATCACGTTCAGGCGGTAGTACAGGTCCGAACGGAACTGGCCGGCATCGGACAGGGTCCTCAGGTCGGCCTTGGTGGCTGCCACCACACGGGCGTCGACCGGCACCGGCTGGTTGGAGCCCAGCCGCTCCACCACGCGCTCCTGCAGCACCCGCAGCAGCTTGATCTGCAGCGGCATCGGCATGCTTTCGATTTCGTCGAGGAACAGGGTGCCGCCCTCGGCGTGCTCGATCTTGCCGATGCGCTTGCGCGCGGCGCCGGTGAACGACCCGGCCTCGTGGCCGAAGATCTCGCTCTCGAACAACTGCTCCGGCAGGCCGCCGCAATTGATGGCGACGAAGTGGCGTTTGTGGCGCTGGCTGGCCTCATGCAGGCAGCGCGCCACCAGTTCCTTGCCGGTGCCGGTCTCGCCGTGGATCAGCACGTTGGCGGAGGTGCCGGCCAGGTCGGCGATCAGCCGGCGCAGGCGTTCGGTGGCGGGGGAGTGCCCGATCAGGCGGGCTTCCAGTTTCTCGCGGCCGGCGAGGCGCTCGCGCAACTCGGCTACCTCCAGCGCCAGCTTGCGCTGCTCCAGCGCGCGGCGCGCGGCATCGACCAGCTGCTCGGGCGAGAACGGCTTTTCCAGGAAGTCATAGGCGCCTTGCTTCATCGCCTGCACCGCCAGCGCCACGTCTCCATGGCCGGTGATCATGATGACCGGCAGCGACGGATCGCGTTCTCGCAATTGCGAGAGCAGCGCCATGCCGTCGATGCCGGGCAGGCGGATATCGCTGACCACGATGCCGCAAAAGCCGGCGCCAACTTCGCGCAATGCGGCTTCGGCGCTGCCCACGCCACGCGTGGCGATGCCTTCGAGCCGCAGCGCCTGCTCGCAGCCGAGCCGGACGTCGGCGTCATCCTCGACGATCAGAACGGTAAGTTCAGCCGGCATGCGTCACATCCTGGCGGGCCAGCGGGAGCACCAGCGTAAAGCAAGCACCGCCGTCCGGATGGTTGGTGGCGGACAGGCTGCCGCCATTCTCGTTGAGGATGCCGGCCGAAAGCGTCAGGCCCAGCCCCAGTCCCTCTCCGGCCGGCTTGGTCGTGAAGAACGGCTCGAACAGGCGCGAGAAGGCTTCTTCGGACAGGCCCTGGCCGTTATCGCGCACGGTCAGGTGGACCATGTCGCCAGTCACGCTGGTATGCAGCGAAATCACCGGCGCCGCGCGCCCGGCCACGGCGTCCAGCGCGTTGCCGATCAGGTTGACCAGAACCTGCTCCAGCCGGTTGGGGTCGCACGCCACCGCCAGCGACGGGTCGATGTCGCGCTGCAGGTCCGGATGCGCGGCTTCGACACGGGTATCGAGCAGGAACAGCGCATTGTCGACGGCCTCGGCCAGCACCGCGCTGCGCTTGCCGTTGCCCCCCTTGCGCGCGAACGACTTGAGCGCGCCGGTGATGCGGCCCATCCGCTCGACCAGGCCGATGATGGTGTCGAGGTTGGCCCGGACGGTGGCGTAGTCGCCACGATCCATGAACTTGCAGGTATTGCCGGAGATCGTGCGCAGCGCCGCCAGCGGCTGGTTCAGCTCGTGCGCAATGCCGGTCGACATCTGGCCCACCGCGGCAAGCTTGCCGGCCTGCAGCAGACCGTCCTGCGCCTGGCGCAGCACGGCTTCGGTGCGGATGCGCTCGGCCACCTCGGCCTGCAGCCGCTGGTTGGCGGAGGACAGGTCGGCGGTGCGTTCGGCCACCTTGCGTTCGAGTTCGCTGTTGGCGGCTTCCAGCGCGGCGCGCGCGGCCAGCCGTTCGCCGACGATGCGGCGCCGAACGTTCCAGGCGGCCGCGAGCAGCAGCACGAACGCCGTGAGCACGCCGGCGAGCGCGGCGCTGTTGAGGGCGGCAACGCGCGCCTGCGAGGTGTTAGAGAGCAGTGTCAGCTGCCAGTCGGTGCCGGGTAGCGCGGCATTCTGCGCCAGCATCGGCGGGCCCTGGCGCAGGCGCACCAGCGCATCGCTGCCGTTGCCGAGCACCCGCACGGTCGCCAGCGGCAGTTGCGGCAGCGGCGCCCGGTTGTACTGCAGGCTGCGCGCCAGACGGTCGCGGGTCTCGGGCGCAATGGTGCGCAGCGCCGCCAGCTTCCAGGAGGGGTCGGAGGCCAGGATCACCACGCCGTTCTCGTCGGCGAGCAGCATCTGGCTGTCGGCGCCCTGCCAGCGGTTTTCCAGTGGCTCCAGCCCGATCTTGACCACGGCCACGCCGGCCGGCTTGTCGCGGTTGCCCAGCGGCGCGGACAGGTAGTAGCCCGACTCGCTGCGCGTGGTGCCCACGCCGTAGAAGCGGCCAAGCTGGCCGTCGATGGCGGACTGGAAGTAGGGGCGGAAGCTCAGGTCCTCGCCCAGGTAGCTGTCCGGGCGCTGCCAGTTGCTGGTGGCCAGCACCTTGCCGTGCGCATCCAGCACGTACACCACGCGCGTGCCGGCGCGGGTGTTCAGGGCAGACAGGTATTCGTTGGCCTTCGCCACGCGGGCCGGATCGCCCGGGCGCGCCAGCAGTGCGCTGATGTTCTGGTCCAGCGTCAGCAGGCTCGGCACGTAGTCGTAGTGCGCCAGCTCGCTTTCCAGCGCCTGCGCATACAGGCGCAGTTGCACCTGTCCGCGCTCGGCCTGCCGTGCCAGCGCGGTGTCGTAGCTGAGGCGGTAGCCAAGCCAGCCCGCCACGCCGACGATGGCCGCCAGCGCCAGCAGGGCGAGAAGCGGCGCCGCGCCGCGCAGCGCATGAGGCAGGCGGAAAGAGGGTGGGCGGTTCTGGTCGCTGGCGGAATCGAGCGGGCCGGTCATGAAGTGTTTGGTAAGGCAGATGGCAAGGCGGCCCGGCGCGGAAGGATGCGAGGCGGTTCGATGGCGGCTTCCGGTGCCGAGGCTGCGTACTTTTACCACACCCGGGAGGCGGGACCGGACTACCGGTAGCTCGGCCATGGAAAAAGGTTCTTCGCCGGATATCGGGATTGGGTTCTTGGAAGCGCTGCTGTTTCGCCGGAGTAGCCGGCGACCTCCTTTTTGACGGCGCCAAAAAGGAGGCAAAAAGCGCCTTACTGTCCTCGGCAGACGGCCAGTCTTATCGTAGTGAGCCCCTTCAGGGGCGAGACCTGAGGCCGTCGACTCTCGACAGCGGCCAGCCGCAGCCACCAACCTCAGGCGCACCAGCAGCGGCCCCTTCAAGACCCCAGCCCCACAAATCGGCGAAGAACTAGAAAAAAGGCCCGGCTACCTGATCGGCAGCCGGGCCCTGGCACGCTGGCG
The DNA here is from genome assembly GCF_000812465.1 of Cupriavidus sp. IDO. Classification (GTDB taxonomy): domain Bacteria; phylum Pseudomonadota; class Gammaproteobacteria; order Burkholderiales; family Burkholderiaceae; genus Cupriavidus. The sequence continues at coordinate 227,631 of NZ_JWMA01000104.1, forward strand.
GAGCAGACTGGCTTACTTGCTCGCCACAACCTGAGCGGGTGCCAGGCCGGTGGTGGTGTCCGCGACGGGTTCATCCTCGTCGGACAGTACCGGCGCGCCGATGGCGCCTTCGCTTTTGGCGACGACGGTGGTGGCAATTGCATTGCCAAGCACATTGGTCACGGTGCGACCCATGTCCAGGATGTGGTCGATACCCAGCACCAGCAGGATGCCGGCCTCCGGCAGGCCGAACATCGGCAGCACGGCGGCGACCACTACCAGCGAGGCGCGCGGCACGCCGGCGATGCCCTTGCTGGTGACAAGCAGGACCAGCAGCATGGTGATCTGCTGGCTGAGCGACAGCTGGATGCCGTACACCTGGGCCACGAACAGCGCCGCGAACGAGGTGTACATGATCGAGCCGTCCAGGTTGAACGAGTAGCCCAGCGGCAGCACGAAGCCCGTGATGCGCTCTTTCACGCCGAAGCGGGTCAGCTGCTCGATCACCTTCGGGTAGGCCGATTCGCTGCTGGCCGTGGCGAAGCCGATCATCAGCGGCGCGCGCATCATGCGCAGCAGGCGGAAGATGTCGCGGCCCAGGAAGAAGTAGCCGCCGGCGATCAGCGCGATCCACAGCAGCGCCAGCGCCAGGTACAGGCTGCCCAGCAGCTTGGCGTAGACGGTCAGCACGCCCAGGCCCTGCGCGGTGATAACCGCGGAGATGGCGCCGAACACGCCCACCGGCGCGAACGCCATCACATAGTTGGTGACCTTCAGCATCACGTGGCCGAGGCCTTCGATGCCTTGCAGTACGGGCTTGCCCACGCCGTCCTTGACGGTGCCGAGCGCAAAGCCGAAGAACAGCGAAAACACCACGATCTGCAGGATCTCGTTGGTGGCCATCGCTTCGACGAAGCTCTTGGGGAACATGTGCGCGATGAATTCGCGCAGGTTCAGCGCGCCGGTCTTCAGGTTCGAAGCGGCATCGGCGGCGGGCAGCGGCAGGTTCATGCCATGGCCGGGATGGAGCAGGTTGGCCATCACCAGGCCCAGCAGCAGCGAGGTGATCGAGGCGGCGATGAACCAGGCCATCGCCTTCAGGCCGATGCGGCCGACGGCGCGGCCGTCGCCCATGCCGGCGATGCCGGCGACCAGCGTGGCAAATACCAGCGGCCCGATGATCATCTTGATCATCCGCAGGAACACGTCGGTGAGGATGGACAGATGGTCCGCGATGGATTTCGCGGTGGCGGCATCCGGCGCCATATTGTGCGCGGCGGTGCCGACCAGCACGCCAAGCAACATCGCAATGAAGATCAGGGTGGGCAGTCGATTCAGTTTCATCGTGGGTCAGGCCTTGCGCCCGGTCCCCGGAAAGGGCCGGACAGCTGTATTGCTAGGAAGGCTGGCGGCATTGGCGGCCGCGAGCGGCGAGGGGCCGGTTCAGCCAGCGGAGTCAGCGGGGCAACAGGTGCCAGGGGTTCGCCCGTGCGGCGAACGGGTGGGACGCGCGGTGAGGCAAGGCGGGGTCAGACATGTGTTTCCTCCTTTGTTTTTTGGCATGGGCCGGCGTGACGGGGAATCGCGCCGGCCGACCTGTTGTCGCTGTAAGCGGCGGCCTATATCGCACGAGCCGTGCCAGCTGCAGGGCCGCCGGGCGGCTCTGCAACTCGCTGAAAACAAAGGGGAATCCAATGTGCGTCCGACGCACTGTCCGTAAATCCGTACGGCGGCGGGCGGATCGCGTTCGGGAATCCGAACGCATGGCTAGGTGTTAACCCTTGCTTTTTGGGGCGAAAATGACCTGGCCCGGACGCTTGTCAGTGTCACGCGCCGGGCCAGAAAACAAGGTTCCGGACGCGCCTCAGGCCGCGCTGCGGGTGCCGTTGCTGCAACTTTCGAGGAACGCATCCAGCGGCACCGGCCGCCCGATCGCGTAGCCCTGCGCATAGTCCACGCCGATCGCGCGCAGCACGTTCAGGGTGCGCTCGTCCTCGACCCACTCGGCCACGGTGCGCACGCCCAGCCGGTGGCCGATGTCGTTGATCGAGCTGACGATTTCGCGGTCGACCATATTGTCGGCAAGCTGGCGGATAAAGCTGCCGTCGATCTTCAGGAAGTCGACCGGGAACTGCTTCAGGTAGGCAAACGAGGACAGCCCGGAACCGAAATCGTCCAGCGCCACCGTACAGCCGGTGCTGCGCATTTCCGACACCACGCGGGTCGCCGCGGCCATATTGTTGATCAGGGCGGTTTCGGTGATTTCAAGCCGGATGCGGTGCGCCGGCAATGCCGACGCCTGCAGCTCTGCATGCAGGAAGGGCAGCAGGAAGGGCTCGTCCAGCGAGTTCGCCGACAGGTTGATCGACACCGACAGCCCCGGCACAGCCCGCAGCCGCTCGCCATAGCCACCCAGCACATTGCGGATGACCCAGCGGTCGATATGGCCCATCAGGTCGTAGCGCTCGGCGGCCGGAATGAAGGCGCCCGGCAGGATCATCTCGCCGTCCTCGTCCACCATCCGGACCAGGATCTCCACGTGCTGCTTGTCGGTATCGCAGCGCTGCAGCGCCCGGATCTCCTGCGCGAACAGGCGGAAGCGGTTGCCTTCCAGCGCCGAGTGGATGCCGGCCGCAACCTCCAGTTCCCGGTGATGGCGGCGGGCATCGCTCTCGTCGCGGCGATAGACCGACACGCGGCTGCGCCCGGCCGCCTTGGCGGCGTAGCAGGCCACGTCGGCGCGGCTCATCAGCTCGCTGACGGGCGGCACTTCGTGGTCGATGGCGGCAATGCCGATGCTGGCGCCCACGTCGTAGACGCGGCCGTCCCACGGGAAACGCCGGCTGCGGATGGCGTCGATGACGTCGTGGCAGACCTGCTCGGCCTGGTCCACGGTGCAATCCTTGAGCAGCAGGGCGAATTCGTCGCCGCCGAGGCGCGCCAGCAGGTCGTCCGGGCGCACGCGGTTGCGGATCACATAGCTCAGCTCGCGCAGCAGCACGTCGCCGGCACCGTGGCCGGCGGTGTCGTTGACGATCTTGAAGCGGTCCAGGTCGATAAAGCACAACGCGCCGTGATGCCCCTGCAGGCGCGCGGCTTCGCAGGCCTCGCGCAGGCGTTTTTCGAACCAGGTGCGGTTGGGCAGGCCGGTCAGCGCGTCGTGCATGGCCGAATGCGCCAGCTCGCGCTGCAGCGCGCGGGCGGTGGTGATGTCCTGGAACACCAGCACCGCGCCCAGCACGCCGCCGTTGCTGGTCAGCACCGGCGCGGCCGAGTCCTGCACGTCGTGGCGTTCGCCGGTCAGGCTCTGCAGCACCGCGCCTTCCTGCAGGTAGGCCGGGGCCAGCGTCTGCAGGCAGGCTTCGACCGGGCTGGGGATAGGCAGGCCCGTCTCTTCGTCGACAATGCGGAAGACCTGCTCCAGCGGCAGGCCCGACGCGCTTGCCATGGTCCAGCCGGTGAGCTGCTCGGCGATCGGGTTCATGAACGACACGCGCATGCCGGCATCGGTGCAGATCACCGCGTCGCCGATCGAGCGCAGCGTGATCTGCAGCCGCTCCTTTTCCTCGAACAGCGCGGCGGTCAGGTGCCGCTGCTCGGTAATGTCCCAGTTGGTGCCCACCAGCGCATGGGCGCTGCCGTCCTCATGCCGCGTGACCATGGCCATGGCGCGCACATGCCGGATTTCGCCTCCGGGACGCACGATGCGGTACTCCGTATCGAACGGCTGCTGGCCGCGAATGGCCTGGCGCATCTCGCCGCTGACGCGGCTGACGTCTTCCGTGTGCAGCATCGCAATCCACTGCGCCAGCACCGGCGCGCCGCGCGCCGGGTCGGTCCCGTGCAGGGCGTGCATGCGCGCATCCCACGTAATGCCGGCGCTGGTGAAATCCCATTCCCAGATGCCGACGCCGCCGGCTTCCACCGCCAGCTGGATGCGCCGCGACAACTGCTCGAGCTGTTCCTGCGCCAGCTTGCGGGTGTGGATGTCTTCCACCTGCGCGATGAAATGCAGCGGGCGGCCGCTGTGCTCGTCGCGCACCAGCGATACCGCCAGCAGCGCCCAGCGGTAGTTGCCGTCCTTGTGCCGGAAGCGCTTTTCCATGCGGTAGGACTCGATCTCGCCGGCCAGCAGCCGGTCATGCTGGCGCAGGTCGGCGGACAGGTCGTCCGGATGCGTGATCTGCTGGAAAGTCATCGCGCGCAATTCCGAACTGCTGTAGCCCAGCAGCTCGGACATGGCCCGGTTGACCGTCTCCCAGTGCCCGTCCAGCCCGGTGAGCGCCATGCCGATGGCCGAGTGCTCCATGGCCTGGCGGAAGCGGCGCTCGCTGCTGCGCAGGCTGGCGCGCCCGTGCCGGTTCTGTTCAGTCAGGAAGGCGATGCAGATCGGGAACACCATGATCAGCGCCGCCGACAGCGGCACTGACCGGTGCGCATCGTTCAGCACGGACAGCGCTTCCACCGACAGCGTTGCCAGCAGGGACAGCAGCGCCGTGGCAAACGGATTGCCCATCAGTGCCACCAGCACCAGCGGCAGCGACATCGCGACAAAGGGATCATGGCCCTGCCACAGCGCCACCACGCCGGTTGCTAGGCTCAGCGCCAGCAGGCCGGCCAGCGGCGCCCGCATCGGGCGGGCAAAGGTGGCGCGCACTCGCACGTAGCTGACGGCAAGCACCAGCGGCAGCAGCACGACCATGCCCAGCGCGCCGGCCTGCCACCAGGTCCACCACACGGTCGCGAAGCTGCTGCCATAGGCATAGGAAACCGCGGTCGCGCCGACGAAGGCGCCCAGGGCCGGGCCGACCATGCCCGCCACCCCCAGCGTCACGGCAAAGCTGGCAAGCGGGCCGGCGCGCACGATCGTGACATGCGCGGCGACAAGGCGCAGCAGGCGGGCGGAGCAGGCGATCTCGATCAGGTTGGCCGCGGCCAGCATCAGCGCCACGGCGAGGCTGTCATGCGCCAGGCCGTTTGCCAGCAGGTTCGCGGCCAGCATGGCGCCCAGCAGCCACGGTGCTTCGGAGCGCGGACGGTGCAGCAGCACGCCCAGTCCGAACGCGTTCGGCAGCCACAGCGCGGCGACGTTGCCCGGCAGGCGCGCCAGCCAGATACCGGCGGCGGCCAGGACAAAGTAGCCGAGCCCGGTCAGCAGTAACGGCTGCCAGCGGCGCGGCGGGGCGGAAAGGGAGGGGGCTGCCGTGTCGGGCGTCATGGACAAAGGCTTTACTCTGGCTGTGCGGATCGGGTTGAGATGCCGGAACTGGCGAGGCGGGGCGCGCGACCGGGTGGCGGGCGCACGCGGACGGACCCCTGGCCAGCGTAGTCACCACTGTAGCGGCGCGGCCATGCCGGCCAGGCGAAAGACAGGGGGCAGGTGGGGGCCCTGTTACCACTGGTGCTGACCGCGATTTTTTGGTAGGGGCGGCCGCCATGCAGGCAGCCGGCACGATGACCTCACGGGTAATCGCGCCGCCGCACGGCGGCGCCCATCATGCAGTCATTCCTGCTGTTCACCCGCCATCCTCAAGGAGAACGCCATGTCTGCCAACCTCGCCGCCACCGACCTGACCGCCCTGGCCGACCGCTACCTCGCGGCCTGGAACGAGACCGACGCCGCGCGCCGCCGCGAACTGATCGGGCATACCTGGACCGAATCGGCCAGCTACGTCGATCCGCTGATGCGCGGCGACGGGCATGCCGGCATCGACGCGATGATTGCTGCGGTGCAATCGCGCTTTCCTGGCTTCCGCTTTACCCGCGTGACGCCGGTCGACGCGCATGGCGGCCACCTGCGCTTCACCTGGGAACTCGGCCCGGCCGGCGAAGCTGCATTGGTAGTGGGAACCGACTTCGCTACCGTGTCCGCGGACGGGAGGCTGCAGGCCATGACTGGCTTTATCGACCGCGCCCCGGCCGGACTGGCCTGAGCGGCGGCCGGCCAGACCGGTGTGCCGCGCCCCTATGTGTACTGCCCAACAGACAGACATGCGCCCATTGGCTGCAATCGGCGCATCCGTGCCACGTGCGCGGCATGTGGGGGGAAGAGGCATGGCACGAGTTCTGCGCATGGCAGCGTTGGGGCTGGTCGGCGTCGGCATCATTGTGGCCGCGGCGATCTATGGTGCCGTGCTGGTCGGCGAGCGCAAGGCCAGCCGCACCGTGGAAGTCGACGTAGCGCCGGTGGCCTTTCGGGATGACGCCGCGAGCATTGCCCAAGGCAAGTACCTGTACGAGTCGCGCGGCTGCATGGAATGCCACGGCGCCGGCGCCGGCGGGCGCCAGGTCTTCGACGATCCCGGCGGCCTGACGGTACGCGCGCCGGACCTGACCAGCGGCAATCCGGAGATGGCGCGCTACCAGCCTGTCGACTGGGTACGCAGCATTCGCCACGGCGTGGCGCCTACCGGCCGCCCGCTGCTGATCATGCCGAGCGAGGACTATAACCGCCTGAGCGACGACGACCTCGCCGCGCTGGTGGCTTACGTGCGCAGCCTGCCGCCCGGCATGGGGGCGCCGGCCGATATCCGGCTGCCGTGGTTTGTGCGCGCGCTGTATGGCGTGGGGGTGATCAACGATGCTGCCGCAAAGATCGACCACAGCCTGCCGGCCTCGCCGCCGATGGCGCAGGCCGCCACCGCGCAGTACGGCGGCTATGTCGCCAATGCCTGCCTGGGCTGCCACGGCCCCGAATTGCGCGGCGGCAAGATCGCGGGCGCGCCGCCGGACTGGCCGCCCGCAGCGGACCTGCGCCCGGTCTCGGGAGGCGCCATGGCGCGCTATGGCCATGCCTCGGCGTTTATCGCCATGATGCGCAGCGGCAAACGGCCCGACGGCAGCGAAGTGAGCCGCGTCATGCCGTTCGATTCCTTCGGCCGCATGAATGACACCGAACTGACTGCCGTCTACCTGTACCTGAGTGGCCTGCCGTCGCGCTGATGCGGTGCTGCCGGCGATCAGTTCCCGCGCCGCGCCCAGCGCCGCCCGGCTGCAATGCCCGGCAGTTCGACCCAGCGGTGCAGCAGCCAGGCCAGCCCGAGCGCCGGGCCGGCATCGAGCGCGAAGCGGGCCAGCTGCATGCCGTACTGGTCCGGCGCGAGCTCGGGCGTCAGACGCTTGACGGCCTCGATCACGGTGGGGTGGGTCAGGTAGAGCGCGTACGACAGCTCGCCCAGCCACACCAGCGAGCGTGGCACGCGCAGCATGCCGGTGTGTTCGGCCGCCACCAGGCCGGCCAGCATTGCCCCGGCGGGCAGGCCGCGGCCGGACAGGCTGAAGTCCGGCCCCACCATGACCAGAGACGCCAGGAACCACGCGAGGCCGGCCGCCAGCATGACCAGCGCCAGGCCAGGCCGCAGCCGGTGGCGCCAGCGCGAATATGCCCACGCCAGCATGCAGCCCAGCAGGAACTCGAGCACCAGCGGATTGCTCGCCATTGCCATCCATGGCGACGCAAACGGGTAGCCCTGCGCCGGATCGGCCACCAGCCCGCCAAATCGCCAACATGGCAGCAGCAGCGTCGTGACCGCGAACACCGCCAGCACGACCAGCAGCGCACGCCTGCCCGCGAGCCAGAGGCCAAGCGCGAACGCGCCATAGAATGCCATCTCGTAGTTGAGCGACCAGCCCACGTACAGCGCGGGATAGCCATAGTAGGGCGCGTGAGCGGCGTCGGTCGGGATAAAGGCCAGCGACGCGGCAAACACCGCCGGCGTCACCGGATTGAGCAGCAGCGCGTGCAGCGCGGACATCGTCCAGTACGGCGGCGCCAGCCGGCAGGCGCGGCGGATGACAAAGCTCAGCGCCGACTCCGGCCGCGGCCGGGCCAGCACGGCCACCCAGGCGATGATGAAGCCGCTGATGACAAAGAAGACATCCACGCCGACATGCCCGCGCTTGATGAAGTTGGCCGTGATCCACGCCAGCACCGGGGCATCCGGCCCGCCCAGCGTCAGGCCGGAGTGGTAGACCACGACATAGGCCGCGGCAAGCCCGCGCAGCGCCTGGATGCTGTCGAGCGTCGAAATCGATCGATCTGGAATAGTGAGGGACACTGTTTCGGCAGCGGAAATCGGAAAGACCTGACTCCCAGACTGACAACGGCCGTTCGCACAAAGTTCGTGCAAGCCGGGCGGCGCGAGGCAAGGTGACCGGAATTGCACTATCCTCACTGCTCCACCGCTTCCCGCCCTGGCGCGGATTGCAAGTGGCGAACGACCAGCGGGCAACGCACCCAAGGAGTGTCCCCCATGACTACCCTCAATATCAACGGCAAGTCGCAGGAAGTCGACGTTGATCCCTCCACGCCGCTCCTGTGGGCGCTGCGCGACAACCTTGACATGACCGGCACCAAGTTCGGCTGCGGCATGGCCGCCTGCGGCGCCTGCACCGTGCATATCAACGGACAGGCCACGCGCAGCTGCGTTACGCCGGTCTCCGCGGCAGCCGGCGCGCGCATCACGACCATCGAAGGTGTAAGCACCGATAAAGTCGGCCGCGCCGTGCTCGATGCCTGGCTCAGGCATGACGTGGCCCAGTGCGGCTACTGCCAGAACGGCCAGGTGATGAGCGCCGTCGGCCTGCTGCGTGCCAAGCCGCGGCCGACCGATGCCGACATCGACCAGGCCATGGCGGGCAACCTGTGCCGCTGCGGCACCTACCAGCGGATCCGCGCGGCGATCAAGGATGCCGCCCGGGCGCTGGGCTGAGCACGGAGGAACCAGTCATGCGTATTCGTGGAATCGAAGCCCTGGCCGGTGGCCAAGGCGGCAGTGCCGGCCCTGTGCCCGGCGAGGGTGCGGCCATGCTCGACCGCCGCGGCTTTCTCAAGCTGACCGGCCTGGCGGGCGGCGGGTTTGCGCTGGGCCTGGTGCCGGCCCTGGCATCGGCACAGGAAGCCGCGCCCAAGGCGCCGGCCTCGCCGCCCCAGGCGTTTCTCGTCATCTCGCCGGACAACACGGTCACCATCGCGGTGAACCGCCTCGAATTCGGCCAGGGTGTGCATACCGCGCTGCCGATGGCGCTGGCCGACGAACTGGATGCCGACTGGGGCAACGTGCGCGGCGCGCTCGCGCCCGCAGGCGATGCTTACAAGGATCCGGCCTTTGGCCTGCAGATGACCGGCGGCTCGACCGCGCTCAATCACTCCTTCCAGCAATACCGCGAACTGGGCGCCCGCGCCCGCGCGATGCTGGTGGCGGCAGCCGCACAGCAGTGGAAGGTGGACCCGTCCAGCTGCAAGGTGGAGCAGGGCGTGATCACGTCCGGCAGCCACCGCGCCACCTTCGGCGAACTGGCGCAGGCTGCGATGGCGCTGCCGGTGCCGCAGCAGGTCACGCTCAAGGACCCGTCGCAGTTCCGGCTGATCGGCAAGCCCACGCCGCGGCTGGATTCGCGCGGCAAGCTGGAGGGCACCACCGCGTTCGGCATCGACACGCGCCTGAAGGACATGATGGTCGCGGTGGTGGCGCGTCCGCCGCGCTTTGGCGGCAAGGTCAAATCATTCAATGCCGACAAGGCGCGCGCCATCAAGGGCGTGAGCGACGTGATGCTGGTGCCGGTGGATCGCGGCGGTACCGGCGTGGCGGTGGTGGCCGATGGCTACTGGCCGGCCAAGCAGGGGCGCGATGCGTTGCAGATCGAATGGGAAGACACGGGCTCGAAGGTTTCGTCGCAGGCCTTGTTCGACGAATACGCGAAGCTTGCCGGCCAGCCCGGCACAGTGGCGCGTGCCGGCGAGGGCGACATCGGCGCCGCCGTCAACGGTGCGGCGCGCAAGATCGAGGCCGACTACCGCTTCCCGTATCTCGCGCACGCCCCGATGGAACCGCTGAACTGCACCATGCAGGCGGAGATCACGGGCAAGAAGGCGCAGAGCGTCAAGGTGTGGGTGGGCTCGCAGTTCCAGACCGTGGACCAGGCCGCCATTGCACGCGTGCTGGAGCTGAGCCCGGACAAGGTCACGCTCAACACCATGATGGCGGGCGGCGGCTTTGGCCGGCGCGCGGTGCCGACGTCCGACTACGTCGTCGAAGCCGCCAACGTGCTGCGCGCATGGATCGCCAGCGGCCACACCGAGCCGCTCAAGGTGATGTGGAGCCGCGAAGACGATATCCGCGGCGGCTACTACCGTCCGCTGCACGTGCACCGCGCGCGCATCGGCCTGGATGCGCAGGGCAAGGTGCTGGGCTGGCAGCACACCATCGTCGGGCAGTCGATCCTGAAGGGCACGCCGTTCGAGTCCTTCATGGTCAAGAACGGCGTGGACGCGACCATGACCGAAGGCATCGTGGAGAACGACTACAACCTGCCGCTGCAGCTCTCCGTCCACCATCCTCAGGTCGACGTGCCGGTGCTGTGGTGGCGCTCGGTCGGCAATACCCACACGGCCTTCGTCAAGGAGACGCTGGCGGACGAGCTGGCCGCCGCCGCCAAACAGGATCCGGTGGCCTACCGCCTGGCGCGGCTGGATGAAGCGAAGCACGCGCGTCATCGCGCCGCGCTGCAGCTGGCGGTGCTGAAGTCTGGCTACGGCAAGCGCAAGCTGCCCAAGGGCCATGCCTGGGGCGTGGCCCTGCATGAGTCGTTCGATACGGCGGTGGCCTACGTGGTCGAGGTGTCGGTAGTGAAGGGAGAGCCGCGCGTGCATCGTGTCACGGCTGGCGTGCATGCCAATCGGGTGGTCAACCCGATGTCGGCAGAGGCGCAGATCCAGGGCGCTTGCGTGTTCGGGCTGGCGATGATCAAGCCCGGGTTTGCCCTCGACATCGAGAACGGCGCGGTGAAGAACAGCAACTTCCCGGACTATCCGCCGCCGCGCATTACCGATGCGCCGGTGGTGGAGGTGTTCTTCGTGCCTTCGCAGGACAACCCGACCGGCCTTGGCGAGCCGGGCGTGCCGCCGATTGCCCCCGCCGTGGCCAACGCGCTGTTCACGCTGACCGGCAAGCGCCAGCGGCAGTTGCCGTTTGTGATGGCGTAAGCGTTTCGCCTGCCGTGGCTGGCGGCGCGCTTTAGAACCCATTATGAAATGGGTTCTTATTGCGCGCCGTCGGCCATGCGCCACGCCTTGCCGAAGCGGCGCAGGTCGGCCGCCGAGGCATCGGTCACCGCCCAGTAGTCCATGCCCCCCGCCTGCCAGCGCTCGATCTGATATCCCTGCCGGGCCAGCGCGCCTTCGATATCGGCATCCGGTTTCCCCTTGCCCGCACCGGGCAGCACGAAGACATCGATCGGATGCTGGTTGCGCCGGTAGACCAGCACCGCCACCCGTTGCCCGTGGATGTAGTCGAGCCGCCCGCCGGCGAGCGGAAAGCCCTCGGCCGCCAGGTCATGGACCGGCGGCGCGTAGTCAAGCCGGCCGTTGAACCACGGCTTGACTGTATGGCGATCGGTGGAGACGACGTCGATGGCGTGGTCGGCGATCAACGCGCGCACGTGGCTGCTGACGAGTTCGCGGGCCAAGGCGTCCTGTGGCGATTCCTGCTGCATGAACAGCGTCAGCCCGAACGCCAGCGATGCCACCGTCACCGCCGCCATGCTGGCATTGAATGCCGGGCGCCAGGCGAACCAGTCGAGCCAGCGCGGGCGCTTCGCCTGGTCGGTGGGCGTCGTGGCGGGTGCCGGCAGTGCCGCGGCGAGCCGGGCGCGCAGCGCGGGGCTCGCATGGTGATAGGTGGCGCCTTGACGCACAGCCGCGCTTAGCGCGCGCAGGCGGCTGAGTTCCGCCGCACATGCGGCACATTTCGCCAGGTGCTGCTCCAGGCGCAGGCTATCCGCCGCACCGAGTTCGTTATCGGCGCAGGCGGGAAGCAGTTCGCAAACGTCATTGCAGTCCATGGCCTGTCTCCCCGGCGGGGCGCTGTGCCGGCGCCAGCGCGCCGGATGGTGCGTGGGCACGTGACGGCGCTTGTGTAGTTCCCTCATGCCGCAGCGCGGTGACTGCCGCCGCCAGCATCCGCCGCCCGCGCGCCAGCCGCGACATCACCGTGCCGATGGCGATATCCGCCACGCGCGCGATATCGCGGTAGGGCAGTTCCTCCAGTTCGCGCAGGACCAGTACTTCGCGGAATGCCACGGGCAACTGCTCCAGCGCGCGGTGTACCAGCCTCACGTCTTCCTGCCGCAGCAGCCATTGCTCGGGGCTGTCCTGGCCATCGTGCCAGGCCGGGAGGGGCTGGTTCTCGTGCAGGTCGTCATAGGCGCACACCTCGCCGCCCGCCTTGCGTTTCTGGCAGGCGGTGAACCAGGTATTGCGCACGATCGCCAGCAGCCATGGCCGTGGCTGGTCGCCGTGGAAACTGCCAAACAGCCGGTATGCGCGCAAAAAGGCCTCCTGGACCACGTCGTCGGCATCGCTGGCGCTGCCCGACAACCAGCGGGCGAGGTTGTAGGCGGCATCCAGGTGGGGGAGCACCAGTTCGTCGAAGCGGTGGCGTTCGTCGGATGCGGGATGCATGCGTGCCTTGGTCGGTTTGGGCGCCGGTCCCGGTGGCGCATCTACCGGTATACCGACGCTTCGGTCAGTTTATTCCCGTTGCAGCCTATTTTTAGCGAATCGCTGTCATCGGGAATAAATTCCGGTGCGCGCCGGTATGACAGGTAATGCGAAAAAACTGTGCGACGGAGGCATCATGAACACACTGAAGCGACGCGATTTCCTGAGGCTGGCCGGCGCTGCCGGCGGTGCGGTATTCGCCTCGGGACTGCCCGGCTGGGCCTACGGGCGAGATGAGGATTTCTACTTTGTCCAGCTGTCGGACGCGCACTGGGGCTTCCAGGGGCCGCCCAATCCCGACGCGCGGGGCACATTGCCCAAGGCGGTTGCCGCCGTCAATGCGCTGCCGCAGCCGCCGGATTTCATCATGTTCACCGGCGATCTCACGCACACCACCGACGACCCGCAGGAACGACGCCGCCGCATGCGCGAATTCCAGTCGATCATTGCCGGCCTGAAGGTCAAGCCGGTCCATCTGATGCCGGGCGAGCACGACGCCAGCCTCGATGCGGGCGCCGCCTACCAGGAGCTGTTCGGGCCCACGCACTACACCTTCGATCACAAGGGCGTGCATTTCATCGTGCTGGACAACGTGTCCGATCCGGCCGGGCGGGTCGGGGATGCGCAGCGCGCGTGGCTGGCCGCCGACCTGGCGCACCAGCCAAAGGGCGCGCGCATCGTGGTCTTCACGCACCGACCGCTGTTCGACCTGTATCCGCAATGGGACTGGGCCACGCGCGATGGCGCGCAGGTGATCGACACGCTGATGCCATATCCGAACGTGACCGTGTTCTACGGCCATATCCATCAGGAGCATCACCACATGACCGGCCACATTGCGCATCACGCCGCACGCTCGCTGATGTTCCCGCTGCCACCCCCGGGTTCGCAGCCGCAGCGCCTGCCGGTCCCCTGGGACGCGGCGCAGCCGTATCGCGGGCTGGGCTGGCGCGAGATCGAAGCGAAAGCGGCGCCGGGCTCGTTCGCGCTGGCCGAGCAACCGATCGCAACCTGAACCGGAGCCCACCATGATTTCATCGATTGTCGGACGGCGCGCGGCGCTGGGCTGGATGCTCGGTCTCGGGGCGGCATTGCTGGCCGGCTCCGGCCGGGGCGATGCGGCCGCGCCGCGCGTCATCCGCGTGCATGCGCGCAAATTCATCTTCACCCCGGATCACATCCCGCTGCGGGCCGGCGAGTCTGTCGTGTTCGAGCTGACGGCGCAGGACGTGATCATGGGCTTCAGCGTGCCGGACTTCGGCGTGCGGGCCGACGTGCCGCCGGGCATGACCGTGCGCCTGCCGGCCACGGCGCGTGCCGCCGGCAAATACGAGTTCCTCTGCGACATCTTCTGCGGATCGGGGCACGAGACGATGAACGGCGTTATCGAGGTTACCTAGGAGATCTTTCACGCGGGGCTGCCGCCCTTGCGCGCCTGCCGCGCCGCCTTGCGGCGCGTGTACCAGTAGTGCGCACGATCGAGGTAGAGATAGACCACCGGCGTGCTGAACAGCGTGAGCGCCTGGGACAGCACCAGGCCGCCCACCATTGCGTAGCCGAGCGGGCGCCGCAGCTCCGAACCGGCCCCGTGGCCCAGCATCAGCGGCAGCCCGGCCAGCAGCGCGCACATGGTGGTCATCATGATCGGGCGGAAGCGCAACAGGCAGGCCTGGTAGATGGCGTCGCGCGGCGACAGGCCCTGTTCGCGCTCGGCGGTCAGCGCGAAGTCCACCATCATGATGCCGTTCTTCTTGACGATGCCGATCAGCAGGATGATGCCGATCAGCGCGATCACGGTGAAATCGTAGCCGCCGATCAGCAGCACCAGCAGGGCGCCCACGCCCGCCGACGGCAGCGTCGACAGGATGGTGAGCGGATGGATATAGCTCTCGTACAGCAGGCCGAGCACGATATACACGGCGATCAGCGCGGCGGCGATCAGGTATGGCTGTGACGCCAGCGAAGCACCGAAGGCCTGTGCCGTACCCTGGAAGTTGCCGGTCAGCGCCTGCGGGCGGCCCATGCCGGCCAGTGCGCCGTTGATGGCCTTGACCGCATCGCCAAGCGCGGTGCCCGGCGCAAGGTTGAAGGAGATCGTCACCGCCGGAAACTGCCCCTGGTGGCTGATCGAGAGATAAGCGGTGCGGTTGGTGTCGACCGAGACGAACGACGACAACGGAACCTGCTCGCCGGTGATTGGCGAGGTCAGGTAGAGCCGGTGAAACAGCCGCGGGTCTTCCTGCAGGCGCGGCATGGCTTCCAGGATGACGTGGTAGCTGTTGATCTGCGTGAAGTACTGCGCCACCTGGCGCTGGCCGATGGCATCGTAGAGCGTGGCGTCGATCATTGCCGGCGTGATGCCGAAGCTCGAGGCGCGCGCGCGGTCGATGGTCAGCACGGCGGCGGCCGCGGCATTCTGCTGGTCGGATGCGACGTCGGTCAGTTGCGGCAGGGCGCGGAAGCGCTCCAGGATGCGGGGTGCCCACAGGTTGAGCTCGTCCAGGTTGGCGTCGGTCAGCGTGTACTGGTACTGCGTGCGCGACAGGCGGCCGCCCACATTGATATCCTGCCCGGCCTGCAGGAACAGGTTGGCGCCTTCCACCCTGGCCAGCTGCGGGCGCAGCCGGGCGATCACCTGGTCGGCCGTGACGGTGCGTCCTTCGTCCCTGGGGCGCAGGCTGATGAAGAAGTTGCCGGTGTTGATGGTGTTCTGGCCGGCGCTCATGCCGACCGCGGCCACGTCGGGGTCGGCGCGCACGATATCGGCAAGCTCGACCATGCGTGCGTTCATCGAGCGGAACGACGCATCCTGCGCCGACTCGGCAACGCCGAACATGAACCCGGTGTCCTGCTGCGGGAAGAAGCCCTTGGGGATGTAGACAAAGAGCCCGACCGTGATGGCCACCGTCACCAGGAACACGCACAGCGTGGCGAACTGGTGGCGCAGCACGCGGTCCAGGCCGCGCTGGTAGGCGGACAGCATCAGGTCGAAGGCATGCTCGAACCACTGGTAAAGGCGCCCGTGCGGCTTGCCGGCCGCGGCTTCATGCGGGCGCAGGAAGCGCGAGCACAGCATTGGCGTCAGGGTCAGCGACACCACCACCGATAACGCGATGGTCAGCGTCACCGTCATCGCGAACTCGCGAAACAGGCGTCCGACAATGCCGCCCATCAGCAGCAGCGGGATAAACACGGCCACCAGCGATACCGAGATCGAGACGATGGTGAAGCTGATCTCCGCCGCGCCCTGCAGCGCCGCGTCCATCGGCGACATGCCGGCCTCGACGTGCCGGTAGATATTCTCCAGCATCACAATGGCGTCATCGACCACAAAGCCCACCGCGATGGTCAGCGCCATCAGCGACAGGTTGTCGCGGCTGTAGCCCAGCAGGTACATGCCGCCCGCTGTGCCGAGCAGCGCCAGCGGCACGGTCACGCTCGGGATCAGCGTGGCGGGCACATTGCGCAGGAACACGAAGATGATCATCACCACCAGCGCCACGGTCAGCAACAAAGTGAATTCCACGTCGGCTTCCGAGGCGCGGATGGTCTGGGTGCGGTCGGCCAGCGTATTGACCACGACCGACGGCGGGATCGACGCCTGCAGCCGCGGCAGGGCGGCGCGGATGCGGTCCACCGTGGCGATCACGTTGGCGCCGGGCTGCTTGGTGACGGCCAGGATGATGGCACGCCCGTTCTGGAAGGCGCTGTCTGCCGGCGCCGCAGCGCCACCGAAGCCCCAGGCGCCGAGCTTCGCGTTCTCGGGGCCGTCCACCGCCACCCCCACGTCGCGCACGCGCACCGGCGCGCCGTTGCGGTAGGCCAGCAGCATGTCGTTCCACGGGGCGGCGCGCGTGAGCTGGTCATTGGTGTACACGCTGAAGGCCTTGCTCGCGCCCTCGGTGCTGCCGGTGGGCTGGTTCACGGTGGTCGCCGCAATCACGCCGCGAATGTCCTCCAGGCTCAGGCCCAGCGCAGCCAGCTTCTCGGGGTCGACCTGGATGCGCACGGCCGGCTTCTGCTGCCCGCCGATATTGACCAGCCCCACGCCGGGGATCTGCGAGATCTGCTGCGCAAGGATATTGTCGGCAAAGTCATTGATCACGGTCAGCGGCAGCGCTTCCGACTGCACGGCAAGCACCAGGATGGGCGAATCGGCCGGATTGATCTTGCGGAAGGTGGGCGGGCTCGGCAGGTTGCTGGGCAGCTGTCCGCCGGCGGCGTTGATGGCCGCCTGGACGTCGACCGCGGCGGCGTCGATGCTGCGGTTGAGGTCGAACTGCAGGGTGATCTGCGTATTGCCCTGCGCGCTGGTCGAGGTCATCTGCGTGAGCCCGGCAATCAGCGAGAACTGCCGCTCGAGCGGCTGCGCCACGTTGGATGCGATGGTCTCGGGGCTGGCCCCGGGCAGCGTGGCGGATACCTGGATGGTGGGGAAGTCCACCTGCGGCAGCGGCGCGATCGGCAGTAGCGGCCACGCCGCAACGCCCACCAGCAGCAGCGCCAGCGCAAGCAGCGAAGTGCCGATGGGCCGGCGGATGAAGTTGGCCGAAACACTCATGGACGTGCTGCCGCGCCCTGGGGAGCGCTACCGGCGTTCGCCCGCGCTTCCGTGATGCGCGCGCCCGGCTTGAGCTTGTACTGGCCGTCCGCCACCACGCGCTCGCCGGCCTTGAGCCCCCTGGACACGACGGCCAGCCCGCCCTGCAGCTCGGCCACCTCGATCGGCTGTATGCGCACGGTCTGGTCCGGCTGGACCGCGTAGACATACGGCCCCGCCTCGCGGCGCTGCACCGCCGCCGCGGGGATCGTCACCGAGCGCTCGAGCTCTCCCAGCACCAGCCGCGCATTGACGTACTGGCCCGGCCACAGCGCATGCGACGGATTGGGGAAGCGCGCCTTGAGCTGGATGGTGCCGCTGGTGGTGTCGATGGTGTTGTTCACCAGGATCAGGCCGCCCTGGCCGAGCTGCTCGTCGCTGCTGCGCTCGTAGGCATAGACCGGAAGCGGCGTCTTGCTTTCCAGCACGGCGCGGTTGATGCGGCGCAGCGTGTCGTCGGGCAGCGTGAACACCACGTCGATCGGGTCGATCTGGCGGATCACCACGAGTCCGGTCGTATCCGCTGCGTGGACGATATTGCCGGGATCGACCAGCCGCGCGCCCACCCGGCCAGAAATCGGCGCGGTAATGGTGGTGTAGTCGAGCTGCACGCGGGCCAGGCTGACCTGCGCTTCATCCGTTTTCACGGCCGCGGCAAGCTGGGCCACCAGCGCACGCTGGGTATCGACGGTCTGCCTGGTGGTGGAGTCCACCCGGATCAGTTCTTCATAGCGCTGCAGGTCCAGCCGCGCGTTGGCCAGCTGCGCCTCGTCGCGCGCCTTCTGCGCCTGCGCCTGCTGGAGCTGTGCCTGGAAGGTGCGCGGGTCGATCTGCGCCAGCACCTGTCCGGCCTTCACGTCCTGGCCCTCGACAAAGCCCACGCGCTCCAGCTCGCCGTCCACGCGCGGCTTGACCGTGACGGTCGCCATGGCCTGGACCGTGCCCACGCCGGCCAAGCTGAGCGGTACGGTTTCTTCGCGCACCGGCGCCGTCGTAACGGCGATTGCCGGCGGGGCGGGCGCGGCCGCGCGCGGAGCCCGCATGCGTGCCAGCGCGATTGCGGCGAGCCAGCACGCCGCCAGGAACGCTATGCCGGCGGCGGCAATCAGGATGCGCTTGCGATGCTGGAAGGGGACTGGCGGCATGCTTTTCACTCACATAAGCATAGTTCGCCACTGCAGCAGGCGGTACGGCGGCGTATTACGGATTATTTCCGCCGGCGCCGCGCGAGTGACGATACCGATACTGCGCCGGCGCTATCATGGAGGCATGACTGAGAACGCCACGCTCCACTATATCTACGACCCCCTTTGCGGCTGGTGCTACGCCGCTGCCCCGCTGGTCGAGGCGGCACAGGCCGTGTCCGGGCTTTCCATCGCGCTGCACGCCGGCGGCATGATGGTGGGCGCCCAGCGCCAGCCGGTGACGCCGGCCCTGCGCAACTACGTGATGCCGCACGACCGGCGCATCCATGCCCTGACCGGGCAGCCATTCGGCGACGCCTATTTCGATGGCCTGCTGCGCGACACCACCGCCGTATTCGATTCGGAACCGCCGATCACGGCGATTCTCGCCGCCGGTGCGGTCCAGGCTGCGCCGGGCACGCAGGAAGGCCTGGCGCTGGCGATGCTAAAGCGCATCCAGCGCGCGCACTACGTCGAGGGTCGCCGCATTGCCCAGCGGCCGGTGCTCGAAGCGCTGGCCGCCGAACTCGGCATTGCGCCGGACGCCTTCAGCGCCGCCTATGAGGCTTGCGCTGGTGCCGTGACCGCGCGCCATATCGAAGACAGCCGCCGCCTGCTCGGCAGCCTTGGCGGCCGCGGGTTCCCCACGTTTGCGCTGGAAGATGGCGGACGCTTCACCATGCTCGACTTCGGCCAGTACCTGGGGCAGCCCGCCGCGTGGCAGGCCATGCTGTCGCAGCGCTTGCCCGTGAGCGACGCAGCCGGGGCCGCGGATTCGCCCGTGTGCGGGCCGGACGGCTGCGTGTTGTAATCGCGCAGCCCGTAGGTGGCCCTATTGCCTTTGCCCTGCGAGCCGCGTAGAACGTTGGAAAACGGCGCCTGCAGAGGCCCGGCAGCCGCCCGCCACGGGCGGCAGAGCACAACGCCAGAGGATCGAGGTGTGGCCATGGAGACCCAAGAGAGCGCGCTGACGCTTGCCCTGATGACCGAGCCCGCACGGGCCACGATCTGCCGCGCGCTGCTGGAAGCCGGCGAGGAGGGGCTGCCCGCCGCCATCCTGGCGCAACTGGCCGGACTGAGCCTGCCGCGTGCTGCCCACCTGTTCCAGGAACTGGCGCAGGCCGAAGTGGTGACGCTGGCCATCCGCGAGCGCCAGGTCTGCTACGTCATCAAGGCCCGGCGCGCGGTACGCGAGGCGCTCGACTATATCGACAGCAGCGGGCTGGCCGACGGATGAACAGACCCTGGGGCCGACCGGGCAGCTATTGCTGGACCTGCTTGATTGCCCGCTCACGCGCCGCCTGCATTTCCTGCATGAGCCGGTACGCCGCGTAGTACTTGAATATATTCCGCACGTAGGTGGTGGTTTCGATTCCGATCTTTTCCGCCACGACGATCTCGACATTGTTGAACCACTTGTCGGGATCCAGTCCGCGCGCCGCCGCCTCCTTGCGCATCTTGGCGATATTGCCCGGCCCGGCGTTGTAGCTGGCGAAGGCGAACAGCGGCCGGGCGGATTCCGAGAAATGCGCGTCGGGGAAGTACTTCGTCATCAGCTGGTCCAGGTACTTGGCGCCGGCATGGATGTTGGACTCCGCTATCTGGATATTGCCCACATTGAGCTGCTTGCCGGTGGCCGGCATGATCTGCATGATGCCGACGGCGCCCACGCGGCTGCGTGCTTTCTGATTGAGCTGCGATTCCTGGAAGCCCTGCGCGGCCAGCATCAGCGGGTCGAAGCGATAGTCCTTGCCGTACTTCTCGAAGAAGCCAAGGGTCTGCTGGAAGCGCTTGTACTCGGCGTCGTCAGTATTGTTCTTGATCTGCTTGATCCGGCGCATGGACTGCTTGAGCAGGTAGTCCGCCACGCCGTGCTTCTTGACGTGGTTGACATAGAAATCGTCGATCGCCTGCCGCAACTGCGGGCTGTTCTTGCGGAAAGCCCAGCCGACATAGCCGCCTTCCCTCACCGCCAGGTCCTTGCGCACCTTGATGTCAGGCAGGATCTGCGCCCACATCTCCGCCTTCCAGTCATCGACCACGACGATCTGCAGCAAGCCTGCGTTGACCATCTCGAGCACGTCTTCGTCTTCGAGGGCGTCGGGCAGCAGTACCAGCTTCATCGGCGCCTTGCCGGCGCGGCGCAGGCTGTCGTTCAGGGCCGTCAGGCTTTCGTAGTAGCTGCTGGCGCGGCGGACATGCACGGTCTTGCCGGCCAGGTCGTCAAGGCTTTTCAGCGCCGGTGCCTTCGGTCCGGTCACGATCAGTTCGCGCACCGGCTTGCGGTCACGCGGCGCGGCGAAGTCGACCTGCTTCAGGCGCGCTTCGGTCTCGGTCAGGTTGCCGGCAGCGATGTCGCCCAGGCCCGCCGCCAGGTCGGGCAGCAGGCGGTCGCGGGTGGTGGGAATGATGATGACGGTGAGCGGGCGCTTGCCCAGGCGCTCGGCGTAGGTCTTGTTCAGGTATCGCTCGAAGTCCCGCACCAGCTGTGCAGTCAGTCCGCGCTCGTGGCCTTTGTCGCTGAAGTAGAGGGTGCGGCTGTATGGCACCAGCACGCGGATGACGCGGCTGTTGACCATCGCGTCGAAGTCGCCCGTCCGGGGCTTGTTGGCAAGGTTCATGCCGCGCGGCGTGGCGGAGCTTGCCTTGCTGGCAGGCGCGTTCGCAGCAGGCGTTGCTGCGGGGGCGGAAGCAGGAGCCGCCTTCTGCTGCGCTACGGCATCGGAGCCACACAGGCTGAGCGCAGCCATCAGGCCGGACAGGAGGAGGCCTCTCAACCAATGGTGCGGGCGGAAAGCGGGCATGGCGGGAAATGCAAGTCGTGCAGCAAGACGCGCGACTCGCTCTTTTCGAGTCTAGGCGCGATCCCGGCTCTTGCAAGCGGGAGGAGCCCGGGAGCCGCAAAGGGGAAGGAGGGATAGCGGAGGAGGGTGCAACGGTGGTGGCCGGCGTATGCCGGCCACCGGTGACATCGAGACGGGCGCTATTGCTTAGGCGCAGCCATTTCCTGCTTGGCTGCCGCATCGGCTGCCTTGTCTTCAGCCTTGCGTTCCTGCTTGGCGGCGCCGACGTCCTGCTTGTACTCGCCCTTGGCGGCATTCTTCTTGGCCTTGTACTCGTCCGAGGCTTGCTTGCGCGCTTCGCGGCGTTCCACCAGCGGGTCCTTGGGTGGCTGGATCTGGGTCATGCCGGGAGGCACGCCCTGGGCGCCGGCCGGTGCGGCCGGCGCTGCCGGCGTCTGGGCAAAGGCGCTGGCGCAGGCAAGGCCTGCCAGTCCTGCTGCCAGGGCACCAAGAACGGGGGTAAGGCGAACGGACTGTTTCGGTTGCATAGAGAACCTCGCAGAGTGATTGTCGGATCGCACCCGGAGGGAATTCACAGGTGCGGCGGATATCGCACAAAGCCGGGCTGGCCGTGCGATGACAAGGCCAGTCTAGGAGCGCAGGCAGCGTTGTGATGTCAGCCTTGTTCCGAACCGGCGTGCGGCTTTGTCTGACATGACCGGGACGAAATCTGGCGGCGGGCCGCCCGCGTCACAAATCGCGGACCATGCTGGGTCAACGGGTGCCGTCATTGATCGCCCTGGCTGGTGGCGCAGTGGGAAAACATCGACATGTGCCGCGTTATGTGCTCCAGCAGTTCGAGCGCTGCCGCCGGCAGTGGCCTGCCGGCTTTCACAAGCAACCTTGCCTGGGTGCCCATGAACAACGGATGGTCGATCGGCACGACCGCGAGGCTGCCGGCCGCAATCTCGCGATACGCGGCGAATTCACCGATCAGCGTCATGAAATTCTCGTACGCGACGAATTGCTTCAGCGCCGTCAGTGAGTTGCTGACAAGCGTCGCGCGGATCGTGATGTTCTCGGCGAACTCGACCATCTTTGCCGCATGCCCGATCCCGAACGACGCCGGCATCATCGCCAGCGGGTAGGACAGCAGGTCGCGGACGCTGGCCGCACCGCCGCGCAGCGCCAGCGGGTGATCCGGCCGGACCAGCAGTACCACGGGCTGCGGTGAACTCGCACGGTACTCGACGCGCGGATGCGGCGGCGGATTGTAGGCAAGGCCGATATGCGCGCGGCTTTCCGCAACTTCCTCCAGCACGCCGTCCACCGGCAGGATGTCCATGCTGATATCGAGCCTGGGGTACCGGGCGCAGAAGTGGGCGAGGACTTCGTTGACCAGCAGATCCACGTAGCCCTCGCTCAGGACCAGCCGGACCTCACCTTGCTGCAAGCCCTTCAGCGAGTGCAACTGGTCTTCGAGCTTTTCCTGGTGGGAACGATAGCCCCGCCAGAACTCGAGCAGGTGCGCCGCGGCCGCGGTGGGCCTGAGGCCACGCGGCTCGCGTTCAAACAGTGTTGCCCCAAGCTCCTCTTCGAGCAGCTTGATCTGACGGGTGATAACGGAGGGGGAGGTATTGAGGCTCTCTGCAGCGCCGCGGATGGTTCCGTGCGCCAGCACTTCACGGAAATACCGCAGCCGCTGCTGATTGATCTCTCTCATGTCGAAACACCCGCTCACCCGTTTGTTCGAGAAGTAACGATACATGAACCCGATTCGCCTTGCGCGGCGTGCGCTGTGCGGCATCCGGCGAGACAAACCTGCGTGCTGGTGCGCCGTAGCAGGCACGCCAGCACGGTGCGTTGCCCAAAAGGGAACGAAGCGTGAACTTAGTTGCTCTTTGTTGGCACAGCCGCCGCTGCCAATATCAAGGCCATAGAAATGCGAACTGACACGCAACAACCCCGGAGACTGGCATGCTGGCAATTCCCACCCCGAACGCTGTCGACGACGCCACGGCGCTCTACAGCAAAATCAACTGGCGCTTGCTGCCATTCTTGCTGACCTGTTACCTGTTCGCCTACCTGGACCGGGTCAACATCGGCTTTGCCAAGCTGCAGATGCAAGGCGACCTGGGCTTTTCCGACGCAGCATACGGTGTGGGGGCCGGCATCTTCTTCCTTGGCTATGTGCTGTTCGAATTGCCGAGCAACCTGCTGCTGCCCCGCGTAGGGGCGCGCAAGACATTCAGCCGCATCCTCATCCTGTGGGGCATCACGTCCGCCTGCATGCTGTTCGTGCGCAACGTGCCAATGTTCTATGCGATGCGCTTCCTGCTCGGCGTCTTCGAGGCAGGATTCGCCCCGGGAATGATCTACTACCTGTCGTGCTGGTACGGCCCGCAACGCATGGCCCGCGCCATCGCGATCGTTTTCCTGGCCGGCCCGATCGGCGGCATCGTCGGCGGCCCCGTCTCGGCGTGGCTGATGACCGCGCTCGCCGGCCACGCCGGCCTGGCCGGCTGGCAGTGGATGTTTCTCGTCGAGGGCCTGCCCAGCATCGTGCTCGGCGTCCTCGCGCTGTGGTTCGTGCCGAATCGCCCGGCGCAAGCCGCGTGGCTCAGCGAGCAGGAACGGCGGCTGCTCGACGCCGAGCTCGGGCCCGTCGCCGCGCACAACCATTCCTTCCTGGCCGTGGCGAAAGACGCGCGGGTCTATGTGCTTGCCCTTGCCTACTTCTGCATCATTGCGACCATCTACGCCATCAGCTTCTGGCTGCCGACCATGATCAGGGCACAGGGCGTGGCCGATACGGTGCAGCTCGGCTGGTATTCGGCGATCCCGTATGTTGCCGCAGCGTTCGGCATGTACTTCATGGGCCGCAGGTCCGACCGCGTGGGCGAACGACGCTATCACAGCGCGGTACCGGCACTGGCCGCCGGTGTGCTGCTCGCCGCGTCGATCCTGGCGGACGGCAATCTGCTCGTCTCGCTGGTTCTGCTGACGCTCGCCACCACCGGACTGTGGATGGCTTACACGGTGTTCTGGGCCATGCCGGCCGAGTACATCAAGGGGCCCGCGGCAGCCGGCGGCATTGCCCTTATCAACACGATCGGATTGTCGGGGGGCTTCTGGGGTCCCGCCATCATCGGCTGGGCCAAGACGGCGACCGGAAACCTCCATCTCGGCGTGCTCCTTATGGCCGCGCTGCCGTTGATCGCCGCCATGATCCTCCTCGCCAACAAGCTTCCCGCGAGACGGGAATCCCTCTCCAACCAGCACGCTCATCGTCCCATGCCCGAACCCGGGCGCTGAGCACTCAAGCCATTGCATCAGGTCCGGCAGGACCAGGTCAAGAAAGGAGCGCCAAATGCTATTACATCTCTCAACCTGGGCTGAAGTCGAGCAGTACCTCGCGCGCAGCCGCACCATTGTGGTCCCCATCGGCTCCAACGAGCAGCACGGTCCGACCGGACTCCTGGGCACCGACTGGCTATGCCCGGAAATCATCGCGCGCGAAGCGGAGAAGGCGGCCGATATCCTGGTAGCGCCGACATTCAATATCGGCATGGCCCAGCATCACCTCGGATTCCCCGGAACCATTTCACTGCGCCCGTCGACCTTCATCGCCGCGCTTGGGGACTGGATCCGCTCCCTGGCGGGGCACGGCTTCGAAAAGATCCTGTTTCTCAATGGCCACGGCGGCAACGTGGCATCGATCGAAGCGGCGTTCTCCGAAGTCTATGCCGAAGCCAGCTTCGCCCGGCGCAGCGCGGGGTTTGCCCTGAAGCTCTGCAACTGGTGGGACCTGGAGGGCGTCGGCGAGCTGGCGCGCGAACAGTTCCCGACCGGCCATGGCTCGCACGCCACGCCTTCCGAGGTCGCGATCACCCAGTGGGCGTTCCCGGACGCCAGGAAGTACGCGGACTATGCGCCGAAGATTGCCCCGTCAGGCCCCATCCGCGAGGCGCTCGACTTCCGTGCGCGCTATCCCGACGGGCGCATCGGCTCCGATCCGGGACTGGCGACACCTGAAAAGGGCGGGGCACTTGTCAGGCTGGCGGCGCAGAGCCTCGCACGCGAACTGGAAGCTTTCAGCCGCGAGCCCATGCCTGCCTGAGTCGCCATCCATGGCCTGTCCAGTCGTGTCGATCTGAAGGAAGCAGCACGGCGACGGTAACTTCAGTCGATTCGCGATGTAAGGAATCGCCTGTCCCGGCCTCACCGAATCCCGTTCGCGTGTAACCCAATGTACCTGGGCGACAGATGGCTACGTTGGCATTCAATTGCCCTGGATCCGGACACGCCGCAGATACGTGAACGCCGTAACTTAAAGGCTTGTACCCATCCCTTGGGGGGAGAGAGAAATGTCAGGAAACGTCAATCAACAGCGGCGGCGACTGTTCGGTGTGGCGGCCGTCGGCATCGCAGCCAGCCAGTTTGGCCTGACCGGTTCCGCGCGCGCACAATCCGGCAGCAGGAAAGCAGCGGATCTGCCCGCGATCCGGCCGGGCACGCATACATCGTTCGGTGCGATCAGGCAGGTCGACGCGGGCGTGCTGAATGTTGGCTACGCCGAAGCCGGACCGGCCGATGGCCGCGTGGTCATCCTTCTGCACGGCTGGCCCTACGACATTCACAGCTTCGTCGACGTGGCCCCGTTGCTGGCGTCAGCCGGATTCCGGGTGATTGTCCCGCATCTGCGTGGCCATGGCACGACGCGCTTCCTTTCCGGCGAGACCTTCCGGAATGCCCAGCAGTCAGCAGTCGCGCTAGATATCATCGCGCTGATGGATGCCCTCAATATCCGCAAGGCGATCCTTGCCGGCTATGACTGGGGTGCACGGACGGCCAATATCATCGCGGCACTGTGGCCCGAGCGCTGCGTAGCGATGGTTTCCGTGAACGGCTACCTGATCAACAACCGTGAACGTAACAAGCTTCCCCTGCCACCAAAGGTGGAGCACGGCTGGTGGTATCAGTTCTACTTCGCCACGGAACGCGGCCGGGCGGGCTACGAAGCCAACCGGCGCGAGTTTGCAGATCTGATCTGGAAGGCCAACTCGCCGAAATGGGCATTCGACCAGGCGACGTTCGACCGCACCGCTGCGTCCTTCGACAATCCGGACTACATCAGCATCGTCATTCACAACTACCGTTGGCGACTCGGCCTGGCTGAAGGCGAGACGCGGTACGACGAGCTGGAAGCGCGGCTGGCGCAAGGCCCGGTCATTGCCGTGCCAACCATCACGCTTGACGGCGACTCGGACGGCGTTGCGCCGGCCACCGATGGCACATCCTATGCACGGATGTTCTCGGGCAAACGCAAGCACCGAATCATCAATGGCGTGGGGCACAACCTGCCGCAGGAAGCGCCGACCGCCTTCGCGGACGCTGTCATCGAAGTTGCCGGGTAGCCTTGCCTTTGAGTCTGCGCCGGCGGCACGCGCCGCTGGTGCAGGGCGACAAGCGCTACGCTGACGCGCAAGCCTGTGACGGCCGCTTCGCACGAAGCGCGGTGCCTCGCTTCATTTGTACCTGCCACGCAAAACTGTTTGTTCCTGGTGTGCCTTCGAAGGCCCGAATGAATGGCCTAGATTGGTACCCATCGGCGCCGTCGGCCCGATCGGCAAGAAGGCCGAGTCAACTTACATTGAGGTTTGAAAATGAGTGCAGCACAAAAGGTCGTTGTCATTACGGGCGCATCGCAAGGCATCGGCGCGGAACTGGTCAAGGCATTCCGGGAGCGCGGCCACCGCGTTGTCGCGACGGCTCGCAGCATCAAGCCGTCCGAGGACCCTAACATCCTGGCGGTGGCAGGCGACATCGCAGATCCGGCCACGGCTCGCCGCGTCATTTCCGAAGCGCTGGCAAAGTTCGGCCGCATCGACACGCTCGTCAACAACGCAGGCATCTTCGTCGCGAAGCCGTTCACCAGCTATACGGCCGAAGACTACGCGGCGGCGACGGGCATCAACCTGACCGGATTTTTCCATATCACGCAGCTCGCCATCGCCGAGATGGAGAAGAACCGGAGCGGCCACGTGGTCAGCATCACCACAAGCCTGGTCGACCATGCGATCAACGGTGTGCCGTCGGTGCTCGCATCGCTGACGAAGGGTGGTCTTAACGCTGCGACGAAGTCGCTGGCGATCGAGTATGCAAGGACCGGCATTCGCGCCAACGCCGTCGCGCCTGGCATCATCAAGTCGCCGATGCATGCGCCGGAAACCCACGAGGCGCTAGGTGCCCTGCACCCGATGGGGCATATGGGCGAAATGCGCGACATCGTGGATGCGGTGCTGTATCTTGATTCCGCTCCGTTTGTCACGGGCGAAATCCTGCACGTCGACGGCGGCCAGAGCGCGGGGCATTGATCGTGGTTCCGAGGGGCGCTGCAACGGCCCCCCTCGTTGATTTCCGGCATTTGCCGCTGCAGCCGGAGGTCAGGGCCACGGCCTCTTGCGCCAGAAAGTGGCCATGTTGTCATTGCAGGGTCTGCAGCTTCCTAGCCCGTATCTCACGCTCAAATCCGCCTAAGCTGGAGGACGTGGCTGGCATGGCAAAGGAACTTGTCCGCCGGAGGTCCGCTGTGAGGCCGAAGGCAGGAATCCATGCACTGATCGCCAGGCACACAAGTCGTGAGTCCGGCTGGAGGCAATACCCGGCGCCCGGCCGGCATAACCAATCCGTGGAGCAAGAGAATGAAGAAGATCCTGATGGTATTGACTTCCCACGATCAACTGGGAAATACGGGCCAGAAGACCGGATTCTGGCTCGAAGAATTTGCTGCCCCGTACTACACATTCCTCGATGCCGGAGCAAAGGTCACGGTGGCATCTCCCAAGGGGGGGCAGCCGCCGCTTGACCCGAAGAGCGACGCACCTGAAGGCCAGACCGAGATGACAAGGCGATTCAAGGAGGACAAGGCTGCCCAGGCGGTCCTGGCCAGCACGGTCCGGCTCGCTGACGTGAAGGCGGGAGACCATGACGCGGTGTTCTATCCGGGCGGCCACGGACCGCTGTGGGATCTGGCCGAGGACAAGAATTCGATCGCATTGATCGAGGCGTTCTACAACGCCGGGAAGCCGGTCGCTGCCGTCTGCCATGCGCCCGCCGTGTTGCGCCACGTTGTCGCCGACGGTCAGCCAATCGTAAAGGGCAGGCGCGTAACGGGCTTCACGAATACGGAGGAAGAAGCCGTTCAGCTCGCCAATGTTGTGCCGTTTCTTCTGGAGGATGAACTGAAGCGGCTTGGCGGTCTGTTCGAAAGAGCGGACGACTGGCAGAGCCTCGCGGTGGTCGACGGCCGCTTGATTACCGGCCAGAACCCGGCTTCCTCTGAGGCTACGGCGCGCAAGCTGCTGGCCGTCCTGCGCTGACAGCGGCAGGGGGGGCGGG